>NZ_KQ969394.1:104523-142405 GCF_001578865.1 Streptococcus sp. DD11 | reverse complement strand
GATGTGGCGGAGATTCTGGAGCGGATGGAGCATGCGGAAGTCCGCCGCTTGATTACAGAAGACAAGGTCCGTCCGGATGGCCGTAAGGTAGATGAAATCCGGCCGCTGGATGCGGAAGTAGACTACCTGCCCCGCGTGCACGGATCCGGTCTCTTTACCCGCGGGCAAACTCAGGCTCTGTCTGTCCTGACCTTGGCACCGATGGGCGAGACCCAGATTGTAGATGGGCTGGATCCGGAATACAAGAAACGCTTCATGCACCACTACAATTTTCCGCAGTATTCAGTCGGTGAGACGGGCCGCTATGGAGCGCCCGGCCGCCGGGAAATCGGGCACGGTGCCTTGGGTGAGCGGGCTTTGGAGCAGGTCCTGCCGAGCCTGGAGGACTTCCCTTATGCCATCCGGCTGGTAGCAGAAGTACTGGAGTCAAACGGTTCGTCCTCTCAGGCATCAATCTGTGCAGGCACGCTGGCACTGATGGCCGGCGGTGTGCCCATCAAGGCACCGGTTGCCGGAATTGCTATGGGACTGATCTCAGACGGCAGCAATTACACGGTTCTGACCGACATCCAGGGTCTGGAAGACCACTTTGGCGATATGGACTTCAAGGTGGCGGGAACCCGTGAGGGGATTACAGCCCTGCAGATGGATATTAAGATAGCGGGAATCACAGCGGAAATCCTGACAGAAGCGCTGGCTCAGGCCAAGAAAGCCCGTTTTGAAATTCTGGATTTGATTGAAGCGACCATTCCAGCTCCGCGGCCTGAACTGGCTCCGACCGCTCCGAAAATTGATACTATTAAGATCGATGTGGACAAGATTAAGATTGTCATCGGCAAGGGCGGTGAGACCATTGACAAGATCATCGCTGAAACCGGCGTTAAGATTGATATTGACGACGAAGGCAATGTAGCCATTTACTCTAGCGATCAGGATGCCATCAATCGGGCCAAGGAAATCATCGCAGCTCTGGTCCGTGAGGCTAAGGTAGATGAGGTTTATCATGCCAAGGTAGTCCGCATTGAGAAGTTCGGTGCCTTTGTCAATCTCTTTGACAAGACCGATGCGCTGGTCCACATTTCAGAAATGGCCTGGACCCGCACCAACAATGTAGAAGATCTGGTGCAAATCGGTGATGAAGTGGATGTTAAGGTAATCAAGATTGATGCCAAGGGCCGGGTAGATGCTTCTATGAAGGTGCTGCTGCCCCGTCCGCCAAAGTCTGATAAGCCAAGAAAGCACCATGACAAGCCTCACCATCCTAAGGCTCATAAGGAGCAGCAGGAAACAAAGGCAGAAAAGCCGGAAGGATAATGGAAAAAGAGGGATAGACTGTCCGTCTGCAAGAAAAAGACCTTTGGCAGGCGTTCGGACAAATCCCTTGTTTTTAAAATCATAAAGGAGAAGAAGATGGGTTGGTGGAAAGAAACCATTGATATAGTAAAAGAAAATGATCCAGCAGCTCGTACTTCGCTGGAGGTTGTCCTCACCTATCCGGGGGTTAAGGCCTTAGCAGCCCATCGGATTTCCCACTTTTTGTGGAAGCACGGCTTTAAGCTTCTGGCACGGATGAACAGCCAGTTCTGGCGCTTTTGGACCCAGATTGAGATTCATCCTGGTGCTCAGATTGAGTCCGGTGTCTTTATCGACCATGGCAGCGGCCTGGTCATCGGCGAAACAGCCATTGTCGAAAAAGGAGCCATGCTCTACCACGGTGTGACGCTGGGAGGAACCGGCAAGGACACCGGCAAACGCCATCCGACGGTTCGCCGGGGAGCTTTGATTTCTGCCCATTCGCAGGTGATCGGTCCGATTGAAATCGGCGAGAAAGCCAAGGTCGGGGCCGGAGCGGTTGTCGTAGCGGATGTACCAGCTGATGTAACGGTGGTCGGGATTCCGGCCAAAATCGTCCGGGTTCACGGTCAGAAGGACGAGCCGGCTATCCACGAAGAAGAGGAAAAGCGGGAATACTATCTGGACAAGCTGGAGCAGGCCCGCGAGGCCAGCCATCATTCATCGGGGCTGTAGAAAAGCTGTCAGGCTTTGTTGGCCAAGTTATTGAAGTGAAAATTATGACAGGAGGAGACGACTGTGTCAGATTTATCAGACGCTATTTTGAACCAGGCAGTCCTTGAACTGAAAGACCGCTTGGACAGTCCTGCCAAGGAGCGCTTTATCAAACTCCCGCTTAGCCACCAGCGAGAATGGGCTCGCTATATCAGTGAGGCCAAAAAAGATGAGACCAAGCTGCGCCGCATTGAGAAGATGAAGCGGGATTTGCTGGGCTCATAAGAAAGGGACGGTTTATGCTTCTGGAAGAATTTGAAAACGTGCCTGGGGTCATTGAGCCGACGGATAAACAGATACTGGAGCCTGGACAGATTTGCGACACCATCATCCTGTCCTTTAATGGTCAGATCATTGAGCGCTTGCTGGAGTCGGATGCGGTCCGGCCAGGCGGCCATCTCAAGAGCCTCAATGGCCTGCATTCTTGGTATATTTATCAGCAAGGAGATATTGAAGTGGCAGTCATGCTGGCGCTCATCGGGGCACCCATGACAGTCGGGCAGTTGGAAGAATTGGCAGCCAGAGGCTTCAAAAACTTTATTGTACTGGGTTCCTGCGGTGTCTTGGACCGGGGGATTGTGGCGGACAGGATTATCCTGCCGACTGCTGCCCTGCGGGATGAAGGGACCAGTTACCACTATGCTCCGGCCAGTCCGGAGATTGCCTATGATGAAGTCTTGCTGGCCAAGATGGAAGCCATCTTTGATAAGCATGGTATTGAGCATATCCGGACCAAGTCCTGGACCACGGATGCCTTTTACCGGGAGACGCCGGATAAGGTCAAGCGTCGCTTGGCTGCTGGAGCCCAAGTGGTGGACATGGAGGCTTCGGCGATTATGGCCTGGAGCCAGTTTCGTAAGACCAAGGTCTATCAGTTCTTCTATACGGCTGACTATGTGGATCATCATAACCGAACCTGGGATGCCCGCCATGCAGAGCGGATAGCTGATGACATGACTTTTTTCACTATCGCTTTGACAATAGCAAAGGAACTAGAAAGGTAACTACAAGAATGGCAGTATATTTTTACGGCTGTATCACCATGGATGGCTACTTGGCAGACAGCCAGCACAGGATAGACTGGCTGCATCAGCTTGGTTCTGTAGAGGATACAGGCTATGATGACTTTTACAGGCAAATGGATATCACCATCATGGGCAAGCGGACCTTTGAGGAAATCCAAGATTTGCAAGATGTAGAAAGTTTTTATCAAGCTACGGAAAACTATGTCTTTACGCATGATAGGCACCTGCCTGTCAGCAATTACCAGCCAGTAGCTGGGGATGTGGTGGACTTTGTTCACCAGATTGACAAAGGCAAAAATGTCTTTGTGATTGGTGGTAATTCCTTGGTAGGACCGCTCTTGGATGCGGATCTTTTCGACCACCTCATTATTCAGATTGCGCCCCTTATCCTAGGAAAGGGGGTTCCCCTCTTTACCCAAGAGGAAGGGCAGCGCTTTTACCAACTGGATAGCCTCAGACAATTTGGTCCTTTTGCAGAGCTGGTTTTCAGCCGAAAAAGTCAGAAATAGAGAAGGGAGTGGACCGCATGATTAAAATTTACGACACCATGACCCGCAGCCTACGTGAATTTGTGCCCATTGAGGAGGGCAAGGTTCGCATGTATGTCTGCGGGCCCACGGTTTATAACTATATCCATGTCGGCAATGCCCGCTCAACAGTAGCTTTTGACACGGTTCGTCGCTATTTTGAGTATCGGGGATTTGAGGTCAATTATATTTCCAATTTTACAGATGTAGATGATAAGATTATCCATCGAGCCAAGGAAGAAGGCATCACTCCCAAAGAAGTGGCTGACAAGTATATCGCAGCTTTTCGTGCTGACGTTGAGCAGCTAGGTGTTAAGCCGGCTATTCAGCATCCGCGAGTGATTGACTTTATGGAAGCTATCATTGACTTTGTGCAGACTTTGGTGGCCAAGGGCTACGCCTATGAGTCAGAGGGCGATGTCTACTTCCGTGTGGAAAAATCTCACAATTATGCCAAACTAGCCAACAAAACCTTGGCAGACTTGGAGTTAGGTGCTTCCGGGCGGACAGATGAGGAGACAGCCCGCAAGGAAAATCCAGTGGACTTTGCCCTTTGGAAGGCAGCCAAGCCGGGCGAGATTTCCTGGGACAGCCCTTGGGGAGCAGGCCGTCCGGGCTGGCATATTGAATGCTCGGTCATGTCCACTAGTATTCTGGGCGACACCATTGATATTCACGGCGGCGGAGCCGATCTGGAATTCCCCCACCATACCAATGAAATCGCCCAGTCAGAGGCCAAGACTGGTCAGACTTTTGCCAACTATTGGATGCACAATGGCTTTGTCAATATTGACGATGTTAAGATGTCCAAGTCTTTGGGCAACTTCATCACCGTTCACGATGCCCTCAAGACTATTGACGGTCAGGTGCTGCGCTTCTTCTTTGCTACCCAGCATTACCGCAAGCCTATTAACTTTACGGAGAAGGCGGTTCATGATGCGGCGACTAATCTTAAATACCTGAAAAACACCTACGAGCAGCCTTTTACCGGCCAGGCAGATAAGGCCCAGCTGCAGGCTTTTCTGGACAAATTTGCCGCAGCTATGGACGAGGATTTCAATGCGGCAAACGGCATCACGGTGGTCTTTGAGCTGGCTAAGTGGATCAACTCTGGTAACTACACCACTGAAGTTAAGGCGGCCTTTGCCAAGCTTTTGGAAGTTTTTGGGATTGTCTTTGTGGAGCAGGCGCTGGATGCGGATATTGAGCAGCTGATCGAGGAACGTCAGGCTGCGCGTGCGGCCAAGGACTTTGCCCGGGCTGATCAAATCCGGGACCAGCTGGCAGAACAGGGCATCAAACTCTTGGACACCAAGGACGGAGTGAGGTGGACCCGTGACTGATGTCAACCTGATCAACGGCATTGCCCTGGCCTTTGAAGGTGACGCGGTCTACTCTATGTATATCCGCCGCCACCTGATTTTCCAAGGCCTGACCAAGCCCAACCAGCTCCATCGGGAGGCGACCAAGTATGTCTCGGCCAAAGCCCAGGCCGGTCTCATCTCCCGCATGCTGGAAGAGGGCCTCCTGACGGACAAGGAAGAAGAACTCTACAAGCGCGGCCGCAATGCCAACAGCCACACCAAGGCTAAGAATACCGACATCGTCACCTACCGCATGTCCACCGGCTTTGAGGCGGTCATGGGCTACCTGCACATGACCGAGCAGACCGAGCGACTGGAAGAGCTGATTGACTGGTGCATTCGGTATGTGGAGGGGGAGTAATAAAGCAAGGAGTCTGCATCAAAGTTTTTAAGGGCACTCAAAAACTATTTATATTATTCGACCTTTAATTATAAGTTGGGTATTTCTGATTTAACAAAAGATCAGGATGTATTAAGTAAAGTTTCTTCAGATGTTGAATTTTATAAACATACTATGTATCGTCTTCTTTTAATACCAATAGTCATTTTGAAGAGATAATGAAATCCTCTGAGGGGCAAGTAGATCCTTTTGGAGAAGAAGAAAAAAGGAAATTGCGAAATTTGTTTTAAAATTACTCTATGAATTGGATTCTGTTCACTTAATGAAACATTTAGAGAAAAGTAAAGAAGAGATTTTAGAAGTGTGTAAAGAAAACTAGCTGTCTTCTCAGGCAGCTAGTCTTCTTTGTAATTCCTATAAAATTCCACCTTAATCTGAATAAAGGTTTCCAGATTCCGCAGGAGCTGCAGGAGCATAGCCCGGGTTTCAAATTCCTGACGGGTCTTGGGGAGCGGCCGTTCGCGAAAGAGGGCCAGATAGCTTTCAATCTCGTTCAGCAGATCGCAGGCGGGATTTTCCTGGCTCAGCTGTTTGGCCGTTTGGGAGAAAAGCTGCGCTAGTATCAAGCTCTCGCTGGCTGCCAGATGACAGGTGTTGATATTGCTGGCCATATCCCGCAGGATTCGGTTCTGGGCCTGCCGCATTTCAAAATAGTGGATATGGTAGTTGGTCTGATGAAAGAGGTGGTTGGAGCGGTCCAGATAGACCAGCTGCAGGGCCTGCTGCAGCATGCTGTCCAGCTCCTTGATGAGAGCCGCGTCATTGCTGCCGTCCCCCTCAGTTAGGAAATACTCGAAGCGCAGGAGGATTTTCTTCAGCTGAATTTCTACCTGCTCATGATAGGTGTCAATTTCCCGCTGGCGTGAGGGCATATAGAGATTGGCCAAGAGGGCAAAGCCCGTTCCGATTAGAAAGAGAGCCAGCTCATTGCCCAGCAGAGCCCAGGAGGTAGATCGCTCCAAGAGCAGATGGGTGACCAGCACTGTACTGGGCGTGATGCCGATTTCCCAGCCCCACCGATAGGCCAGAGGCACATAGATAGCGATATAGATTCCCAGGCCCCATAGGTTGAAGCCCAGAAAGTGAAAGGCCAGACTGCCGATGGTCAGGGCCAAAACCGTCGATAAAAAGCGGCTGCGAGCTAGTTTCAGAGTGCTGCGGCGGGTATCGGAGACACTGAGGATGGCAATGATACCGGCTGAGGTTGAGTAGGCCAGACCTAAGAAATCAGCCAGCCAAGCAGCCAGACAGGTAGCCAGGGCCAGTTTAATGGTGCGTTGGAGGAGAGACATGAGTTGGGACATTTCTTTTTTAAAGTTCCCTCTATTATAGCATGATTTGCTGCAGAATTTAGCTGCTTTGTCTATTTTTATCCGGGTAGAATTCTGTCTCATCTGAGTAAATCCTGCCGCTATTTTTGCACCTTTGTGTTATACTAGACCTATGGAAAAAAACGATATTGTCTACGGTGTGCATGCGGTGACAGAAGCACTCGCCGCCAACACTGGAAATAAACTCTACATTCAGGATGACCTGCGAGGCCAAAAGGTCGATACAATCAAGAATCTGGCAGCGGAAAAAAAGGTATCTATTTCCTGGACACCTAAAAAAACCTTGAAAGAGATGACGGACGGAGCGGTCCATCAGGGCTTTGTCCTGCGAGTAGCGGAGTTTGCCTATACAGATTTGGCAGCTATTTTGCAAAGAGCAGAGCAGGAAGACAATCCCCTGCTGCTTATCTTGGACGGGCTGACTGACCCGCACAATCTGGGCTCTATCTTGCGGACGGCTGACGCGACCAATGTAGCTGGAGTCATCATTCCCAAGCACCGGGCGGTCGGTGTGACACCAGTCGTAGCCAAGACCTCGACCGGGGCAGTGGAGCACATTCCCATCGCCCGCGTGACCAATCTCAGCCAGACTTTGGATAAGCTCAAGGAGGCTGGCTTCTGGATCTTTGGCACCGATATGGAGGGAACCTCTGCCCACAAGTGGAATACAGCCGGCAAGCTGGCTCTCATCATCGGCAATGAAGGCAAGGGGATTTCCAGCAATATCAAAAAGCAGGTCGATGAGATGCTGACCATTCCCATGAATGGCCATGTCCAAAGCCTCAATGCCAGTGTGGCAGCCGCTATTCTCATGTATGAAGTCTTTCGGAATCGGTTGAAATAAGATGCCCTTAAAAAGAAAAATCCTTTTAGTTGACGGCTACAATATGATTGCCTTCTGGCAGGAGACACACCAGCTCTTTGCCCGCGGCGATTTGGATGCGGCCCGCACCATTCTGCTGGACAAACTCAGCAACTATGCCAGCTTTGAAGGGCTGGAGATTATCTGTGTCTTTGATGCCCAGTACATGCCGGGGATTCGTCAGTCTTATGAAGCATTTCAGGTGACAGTGGTCTTCACTGAGGAAGAAGAAACGGCTGACGACTATATCGAACGTTTAGCCGCTGAGCTCAATGCCCCCCGCAATCAGGTGTCCGTCGCTACCAGCGACCTTAATGAGCAGTGGACGGTCTTTGCGCAGGGAGCTTTGAGAGTATCCGCCAGAGAGCTGGAAAAGCGGGTAGCCGATACCAAGTCGGATCTCAATCAGGTATCCGACCAGATCAGCAGTGCCAAGCCGCCTCTGCGGCCCATGGACAATCCGTCCCTGCGGGCGTTACAAAAAATGATGGAGAAAGAAAAACATGACCTTTAAAATATTAACAGACTCAACGGCAGACCTGCCGGAAAACTGGACCCAGGAGCAGGGGATAGAGGTTCTGGGCCTGACCATTCAGCTGGACGGCCGGACCTATGAAACGGTCGGACCAGACAGGCTGACCAGCGACCAGCTTCTAGCCAAGATGGAAGCCGGCAGTCAGCCGACCACCAGTCAGATCAATGTCGGCCAGTTTGAAGAAGCCTTTCGCACTTATGCCAAGGAGGGGACGGCGGTCCTCTATGTGGCCTTTGCCTCGGCCCTATCGGGTACCTACCAAAGCGCTGTCATGGCTCGGGACATGGTTCTGGAGGATTTTCCGGATGCGGTCATTACCATCATTGATACCAAGGCGGCTTCCATGGGGGAAGGCCTCTTGGTCATGAAGGCGGCCGAAGCCAGAGCGGCTGGCAAGAGCCTGACAGAAACAGCGGATCTGATTCAGAGTCTCGTCCCCAAGGTCAAAACCTACTTTCTGGTGGATGATCTCAACCACCTCATGCGGGGCGGCCGTATTTCCAAGACTGCAGCCCTCATGGGCAGTCTGGTCAATATCAAGCCCATCATTGCCGTCAAGGGAGATGGGACACTGGATTCTGTCGCTAAGGTCCGCGGCAAGAAGAAGGCCCAGTCCGAGGTAGTCCGGCTGACTCTGGATGGGATTGCGGATCCGCGGGTCGTTATCGCCTATGCCGGTGAAAGAGAAACGGCTGAAAATCTCAAAGAGCAGCTGCTGGCTTCTGATCAGGTGACCGAAGTCCTCCTGGTACCGCTGGGGCCGGTCATTTCGACCCACACCGGGCCGGGCACTCTGGGGCTTTTCAGCATCGCTGCAGAAAATCAGGATTAGAAGATTTGAAATCGCTATTTTGCAAATATTTCTTTCAAATCTATTGCTTTTGCCTCCTATTTTTGATATGATAGAAGGCGGTATTGTTTACCCCATTTGTAAGGCCCCGGAACCTTTCAAATAACTCGCGGACCGGAACATCCGCCCTGTAAACAAAAACGATATTCATAGGAGAAATCATGAACAAAACAACCTACATGGCTAAGCCAGGTGAAGTTGAACGCAAATGGTATGTAGTGGATGCTACGGATGTCCCTCTTGGACGCCTTTCTGCTGTTGTTGCAAGCGTACTTCGCGGAAAAAACAAACCAACCTTTACCCCTCACACTGATACTGGCGATTTCGTCATCGTTATCAATGCTGAAAAAGTAAAACTGACTGGTAAAAAAGCAACGGATAAGATTTACTACACCCACTCTATGTATCCAGGCGGACTGAAGCAAATCTCTGCTGGTGAACTGCGCTCTAAAAATGCTGTCCGCCTGATTGAAAAGTCTGTCAAGGGAATGCTTCCGCACAACACTCTCGGACGTGCTCAAGGCATGAAACTGAAAGTATTTGTAGGCGCTGAGCATACTCACGCTGCCCAACAGCCAGAAGTTCTTGATATTTCAGGACTTATCTAAGGAAAGGAACACATAAGCCATGTCACAAGCACAATATGCAGGTACTGGACGCCGTAAAAACGCTGTTGCACGCGTTCGCCTTGTTCCAGGAACTGGTAAAATCACTGTCAACAAAAAAGATGTAGAAGAGTACATCCCCCACGCTGACCTCCGTCTGGTTATCAACCAGCCTTTCGCAGTGACTTCAACTGCAGGCCAATACGACGTTTTCGTAAACGTTAACGGCGGCGGCTACGGCGGTCAATCAGGAGCTATCCGTCACGGTATCGCCCGTGCCCTGCTCCAAGTAGACCCAGACTTCCGCGACTCACTCAAGCGCGCAGGCCTCCTGACCCGTGATGCCCGTATGGTAGAGCGGAAGAAACCAGGTCTTAAGAAAGCTCGTAAAGCTTCACAATTCAGTAAACGTTAATTCGCAAGAATTACTATACTTACAAAGAGCACCTTTTGGGGTGTTCTTTTTGTAGAGGCTTGTCAAGCCGTGGATATTAGCAAATAATTATTCCAACTTTAGTTGCAAAAATTGATGCCTCTCTTATTGCATTTTAGAGTTGTATATTTAAATAGTTTACACTATTATAACTAATATTCATTTTTATGAGGTTAATAATGAAATTTTTAGAACGCTTAAAAACTCCCAAACTTAATGTAATGAAACAGGAAAAGATTCAAATTCATATAAAAAAATATTTTAGAAGGTATTTTATATTTTTAATTTTATTTTTCCCATCTTAATTGAAGGATTATTTAGAATCTTTACTAAGGGGTTCAATGTTAATTTGATAAACTTACCACAGGCTATATTGTTTATTGTGCTAAAATATATGTCTTTTTATGCTACAGTTCTTAGTATTACATTTACAATCTACAGTTTTCAAAATGCGCAAAAGCAACGTGATGAAGATTTTAAAAGGGAACAAGCCAAATTAAATGAAGCGAAATTAGATGAACTTGAGGCTCGGAAAGATAAGTATCGTCCGACTTTTATAGTAGAAAAAGATAACCTCAATGGAGGTGAATGTGTCAAACTGTTAATGAGAGAAAATGATTTATATTTAGAAGATATTGTATACTATGACTCACCAGATAATTTAAATTCTACTGTAGTACATCCTAATTTAAAGTCCGGGAGTCGTATTGCGAGAAAGCGAAACACTTCGTTTTATATCTTGGCCAAAACGCAGGTTGGAGAAACTATTCTTTTTGGTTATCTTAATGGCGGAATCAAAGTTTATAAATATTTGAAAAAAAATGGAAATGCCTTAATTCCTAGGGGAGGTTATAGTACCTACAGTCAAGAGATTGTTAATCAAAATTGGGGAGATTACAATACAGTTGCTGAGAATTCCAATGCTCTGCTAGATCAAGTATTTTTTTATAATACATTAGGAATTAGAGAAAAAATAATTTTTAGCTATTTTGCTTCAATAGAAAGAACATTGGAAGCTACAAGTGCAGAATTATTCTTCCAATCAGTCTTTTATGAAATTCAAGAGGGAATAGAGCCAGCTTCCTTTACTTTGGATAGCATTCATGAAGTCACTCAAAAATTATTGGATAGTATAAATGATAATATTGAAAATTTTAGTTTTTTAGATTTTAATAATAATTTAAATTACAATTATCTAAGAAAGCAAGAGAAAATGATTAATAATCAGGGCTCAATTGTTCAAAGTTATTTCACTGTGAATTCTTCAGATTTAGACTTTGAAAGGTATATTGATTTTCAAGCTACTACACTAAGAAATTTAAATAATAATCAGAAAGTTAAATATGTCTATAAAGGTATTGTGACTATAATAACTGAAATATTTAAATTTGTAAAAGTAGATACTTGTTTAGATGATAAAACAATTTGCTATAAAAAAGATGTTTTTAATGATTTGAAATTTAGGGGTTAATTTAATATCGTCGCATCGATTACGTTGGAAAAGTGACTCCGCTATTTTTCGGATGACTGTATAAGAAAGACGATAAGTAAGTGCTGCTAGCTCGGAACTAGGAGTCGCAGCTACTCTAAAAAAGTCTCAGCAATGCCCTGCTGGGACTTTTCCCTTGTCCTATGCTTTCTTATTTGTGTCCATTATTTCATAAGATTTCAAAATAGCAATAAAAACTAATTGATGACGGATTAATTTGACCAGCTTCATCATTCATGATACAATAATTTTAAGTAAAATATTACTTAAAGTATGAGGTGGAACAGATGGAAAATACGGTGCCGGTTTCGGATATGCGAAATTATAATCAGACGCTTAAAAGCGTTGAGCGGGGCTCGCAGGTTATCCTGACTAAAAATGGCATGGCCAAATATGCTGTGGTGGACATTGATGAGTGGCGGAATATTCAGGCTACGGTAAGGCTGCTGGAAGAATTGCAGAAGGGCTATCATTCTCTGAAGACAGAAGAAACTTATTCAGCGTCAGAGTTTGCAAAGTTATTGGAGGAAGATAGTGACTAATTACCGTGTTACTGTGTCGGCTCAGGCTTTGAGAGATGCACGGGAAGCAGTGTTTTATAAGCAAGGGCTAGGAGTTTATCCAGAAAATCTTGCAGCTTTTAAAAAGGACCTGGCTGATTTTGTGAAGCAGCTGGAGCTGTCTCCTAAAGTCGGTTCCAATCTTTCGGCTCGTATACCTCAGCAGACGGCAATCAAGTATCGAGTGATTCAGGATTATATTCTCTTTTACGAAATTGCCGGGCAGGAGGTCTATGTCCTTCGGCTTCTGCCGGCTAAATCAGACTGGATGCAGACGATTTTAAAAGAGTTATAAGATGAGAAAAACCTTCCAATCGGAGGGCTTTTCTGTTTGCAGGAACCGCTCTATCCTTCCTCCACTCGAACCTGCATGCGGATAAACATATCCCGCTGGTTTTGGTCCAGCTGAGGCTGTTCGTGGATGACTTCGCAGATGTAGTCGCCGGCAATACGGTAGCCGGCTTGGGCCAGGGCTTGTCGGAAGTGGGGGAGCTGCTGGATTTCTTCCTCAAAGGAGGGGCAGTAGCTGACGGCATAGCTTCCTTGGGTCAGGGTGGCGGTTTTCATATTGGGCAGAGGGATTTCCTCCTGCTGAAAGAGGATAAGCTTGCTGGACTGCCAGTTGCTCTGCTGGAAATCGGACTTCTTCATGAGGGAGCCGACCCGGCTGAAATGGCTGAAAAAGGGATGGTAGCTGAGGATTTCTGATTTGAAGCGGCGGAGGTGGACTTCATATTCCTCGCTGGACATCTGGTAGATATTGTTGTCAATCTCATAAACCAGCAGTTTTCGCTGGGGAAAGGTCAGTATTTCCAAATCCTGCTGGCGCTGTTTTTCTTGGTAGAGCAGGGCGCCGGAGCGGAAGTGCTCTAGTTCCTCAATCCGCTGGCTGAGGATATCTCTTTCCTGAAGCAGGTTTTGGTAACGCTGCTCAATCAGCTGGTGCAGGTGAAAATTATCCTTGTCTGACAGGATTTCCTTGATTTCTTCCAGTGAAAAATCCAGCTGCCGCAGGTACTGGATGGCATCGACCAGGGAGGACTGATTGATATGGTAGTAGCGGTAGCTGCTGTCCGGATCGATCCAGTGGGGTGTCAGCAGGCCAATCTGGTCATAAAAGCGCAGGGTCTGGATGGAAATGTGATTGATCTTGGAAAATTCTCCGATGCGCAAAATAGGTTTCATTTTTTCAACTCTCTATTGACTCTCTAGTTACTAGAGACATTATACTATATTTGTGAAGAAAATAACAAACGCTGAGTTAGAATGAAAATGGATTTTTCAATTCGCCCCAGCTAACCAAAGGAGGATACACAATGAGAAACAGCAAGATTCGTGCGGTTCAGTACGGCTGCGGCAAGATGTCCCGGGTTCTGTTCAGCTATTTGGCAGACCAGGGGGTGGAACTTGTCGGCGCCATTGACAGCAATCCTGCGCTGGTCGGCCAGGATGTCGGTGATTTCGCTGGCCTGGGCTACAAGACTGGCGTGGTCATTTCTGACAATGCTGATCAGGTTTTTGCCAGCTGCGATGCAGATATCGCTATCGTGACCATTTTTTCCTATATGCCAGAGATGTATGGGTTTTTTGAAACAGCCATCCGGCACGGGGTCAATGTCATTTCCACCTGCGAGGAAGCTATCTACCCTTGGACGACTTCGCCTTCTGAGACCAATCGTCTGGACAAGCTGGCTAAGGAGCATGGGGTAACCATTATGGGATCTGGTATGCAGGATATTTACTGGATTAACCTGCCTTGTCTGGCTATGGCAGGCATGAACCGGATTGAGAAAGTCAAAGGGGTGGCCAGCTACAATGTGGAGGACTACGGTTTGGCTCTGGCAGAGGCTCATGGAGCGGGCTATGATATCGAGCGTTTTGACAGGGAAATCGCTTCGGCAGAGAGTCTGCCGTCCTATATGTGGAATGCAGCAGAAGCCATTTGCTCCAAGATGAACTGGACCATCAAGGATATTTCCCAAAAGAGCGTGCCTTATGTCTTGGATGAGGATGTTTACTCAGAGACGCTGGGCCGCACCATTCCTGCTGGTCAGGTGACCGGTATGTCGGCTGTCACGACCATTCATACCCATCAGGGCATCGAGCTGGAAGTGGAGTGTATCGGCAAGGTCTACCGTCAGGACGACGGGGATATGTGCGACTGGGAAATCACCGGCCAGCCTGATCTGGTCTTCTCTGTCAGCAAGCCCGACACAGTGGCCCTGACCTGTGGAACCATTGTCAACCGCATCCCGTCTGTACTGGATGCACCGGCTGGCTATGTCACTTCCGAAAAGGCGCGTGAAGCAGCATATCCAACCTATCCGCTCCATACTTATGTGGAGGGATAAATTTTAAAATCTTAAGACCGAACCCCGCGTTCGGTTTTTTTACCCTTTTTTGCAAGCGCTCTCAAAAATGTGACATCTGTCATTTTGTTTCTGTGACAAATGTGAGGTGAAACGTTTCCAATAATCTGCTATATTTAAGACAGATAAGATTGCATTCAATGATAAAAAGTCCGCGCAGAGCGGGAAAGGAGCGCGCTATGTCAGGGTAAATTCAGCGGAGTTCAGGTGTTTATTTTTTTAGATCATGAGGTGTGAAAATGAAGGATTACCAAGAAAAAACATGTAAAAATTGGTTTATGAGAAAGAGCGGCAAGCGCTGGATTTTTGGCTGTGCTTTAGTGGCTTTTGGCCTTTTTATGCTGGAAGCGGGGCCGGTCGCTGCGGATGAGGTCGGCAGCCAAGCTGCAGGAGCCCAGGTGACAGAAGTCAGCCAGCCAGCGGCTGATCAGGATTTGCTGGGACTTGCTGCAAAAGAGTCTGCTGAGGCGGACAGTGCCGCTGCTGAAGCGGGAGTTGCAGCTGCTGCAGACGAAACCGCTGCTGCGGGGAGTTCGGCTGGTGAGCCAGCGGTCAGTCCGGCTCATGAAAGCAAGCCGGAAGCTCTTTCGGACCAAGCAGCCAGCCCTGCAGCTGAAAATGCAGCAGCAACAGCTCCTGTCGTAAAGTCTGCGGATGAGGAGCAAGCTTCTCCTGCTGTCCAGCCGGATTCAGAAAAATCGGCTGTGTCTGACAATCGGGTCCAGCCTGAGAGTGCAGCTCCGGCTGATCGGGCTGCCGACAGGAGCCGCCAGGAAGGTTTCAAAACCAATCTAGACCAAGCCAAGGGAGACCAAAACGGAACCTGGGAAGTCCGCAGTGACGGCCTTTACAGCGATGCCAGAGGCAAGGGGGACAGCTTTCTGTACTCCCAGAGTCGGGGCAAGGACTTTGTCTACTCAACGGATGTGACCTTCCTCAGCAAGGAAGGGGCAGCGGCGCTCATTTTCCGCGGCAATAACAATCCAGATGACAAGAGCAGCTATGCGGTCAACATTGACGGCGGCAGCAACAATGTCAAATTCTGGCGCTGGCAGGAGGGCCGCGATGATCAGCTGATCAATGAAAAGCATATCGAGCCCACAGCGGACAATAAATACCAGCTCAAGGTTGTGGCGATTGGCTCTTGGATTTCCTATTATGTCAATGATGTACTGGTTGCCAGCTCTGGCGATTACACCTTGCAGCGCGACGACAAGGGGCAGGACACCTATCTGTCCGAAGGCTACTTCGGCCTGCTCAACTGGAATAGTCAGCTTCTTTTCCAAAATACCTTTTACAAGGAAATCACGCCTGAGACCAATCCCGAACTGGAGGACATTACGGTGTCCTCTGCAAGGGGGACAGTGGAGCAGAAAGGTCAGTTTACTGCGCCTGTTACCATCCAGTATGTCAAGTATGATGCAGAAACGGTAGACCTAACCATCCAAGCTAAGAACAGCAAGGCCAAGGTCCAGGTGACGGATGCAGCGGGCAATAGCTACAGTGATTTCAAAAATATCCCGCTGGCAGTCGGCGCCAACTATCTGACTGTCACCAGCACCGTGACCGATGCAGATGGTCAGGACGTCAGTGTCAGCTATCGGCTCAATGTCCACCGCAGGCAGCAGGATGAAGTCTATTACAATGAGCTTTACCGCGGTCAGTACCACTACTCTGTCAAGGATGGCTGGGCCAATGATCCCAACGGTCTGGTCTACTACAAGGGTGTCTATCATTTCTTCTATCAGTTTTATGATGATACCAAATGGGGACCGATGCACTGGGCCCATGTGACCAGCAAGGATTTGATTCACTGGGAGGAGCAGCCCGTTGCCTTTTACCCAGATGCCAACGGGGCTATGTTCTCCGGCACCATCGTGGCAGACAGCACCAATTCTTCCGGACTTTTTGACAATGATGAAGGCGGTCTGGTCGCGCTGATTACTGCAGACGGAAATGGCCAGCGCATCAAGCTGGCTTACAGCAAGGACGAAGGCAGGACCTGGACCAAGGTAGACCAGATTGCAGCTGACTGGAGTGATGACCCGCTGCAGTCTCGGGACTTCCGCGATCCAAAAGTTTTCCGCTGGGAGGATAAATGGTTCATGGTCATAGCCGGCGGTCCGCTCAGGATTTACTCTTCTGACAATCTGCTTAACTGGCAGGTGGAGTCAACCTATGCCGACCTCCATACAGAGTGTCCGGACCTCTATCCTTTGCTGGCTGATGACGGCAGCCTCAAGTGGGTTCTGTCCCGCGGCGGCCGCTCCTACAAGGTAGGGGATTTCCGGCAGGTAGAAGGCAAGTGGACCTTTGTGCCGGATGCTGACTTTGAAAATGCCGACCAGACCATGAATTTCGGCAAGGACTCCTATGCAGCCATGACCTACTATGTGCAGGATTTTGGCAGCAAGGCCAAGCCGACTCTGCCTGAGCTTATCGAAGTCAACTGGATGAATACTTGGGAAGACTACTGCAATCTGGTAGCTGATACGGTCGGGCAGAAATTCAACGGAACCTTTAATCTCCATCTAAAGCTGGGGCTGATCAAAGAGGACGGCAGCTACCGCCTGACCCAAACCCCTATTGAGGCCTACAAGTCCCTGCGGCAGGAAGATCGGGCCATCATTCTCAAAGATGCAGCAGTCGCTGAGGGCAATGACCTGCTCAAAGATTTTTCCGGTGACCAATACGAGATTGTATCCACCTTCCGGTCGGGCGAGACGACTAAGAAAGTTGGTTTCAATCTGCGGGTCGGTGACGGTGAAGTGACCAAGGTTGTCTATGATTTGGAAACAGAAACCCTGTCCATTGACCGCAGTCAGTCTGGTATTATCCTCAGCAATAAATTTGCTCAGGTGGACAGCCAGTCTGTCAAGAAGAATGCGGACGGCAGCATTGATCTGCATATCTATGTAGACCGCTCCAGTGTGGAGGTCTTTGCCAAGGGCGATACCGTGGCAGGTGCCAACCAAATCTTCCCGGCACCAAGCAGTCTGGGCGTCAGTGTCTTTGCAGAAGGCGGAGCAGCGCAGGCAGACATTGCCCTCTATCCGCTGACCAGTATCTGGAAGGATAAGCTGGCTGCGACCAAGGCCTTGGACCTGGTGCAGGCTTCTCCTGTCGTCAGCAATATCTATGTCGGTGACACAGTGGATCTGAAAGCTTATGTCATGCCGGCTGCTGTTTCTCAGGAAGTGACCTGGACCGTGGACAGTCCAGATTTGGTGTCTGTCAGGGAAGAGGGGAATAAACTGCAGGTAAGAGCCCTGCAGCGAGGAACCGTCAAGATAACGGCGGCTTCTAAGCAAGATCCGAGTCTGTCCAAGGTCTTTACCATCAACATTACCCGCAATGACTTCAAGACCAATATTCCAGACCTGACAGCTCTTTCCGGCAAATGGTATGTGGACGGCGAAAGTCTCTATGACCAGAATACCAGTGCCAATGATTACTATATGGGCAAGCAGAAGATTCCTTTCTCTGACTATGCTCTGGATGTAGATCTCAAATACCAAAAAGGTCTGATCAATATCTTCTATGCTTCTGAAAATGTGGATCCCCGCAATGCCTACTCTATCCAGTTTGGCGACAATGATACCATCCGGCTCTACCGCTTTATGGGCGAGACTATTGCAGAAGGCAGCATGGAGGGCAAGCATCTCAATGACGGCCAATTCCACCATGTCAGACTTATCAAAGGCAAGGACAGTGTGACCGTTTTTGTAGACGGAACGGAGTATCTGAAGCATACTTTCGATGCTGTGGACCCTTACTACAATGACGCCTATGTCGGGCTGGGACTTTGGGACGGCGGCTTGGAAGCCCGCAACTTCTATGTGACCAATCTTCAGACACCTGCGGCTGATAAGGAAGCCCTGCAGCAGGCGGTGGACAGTGCAGATGGTTTTGATCCGAGTCTTTACACAGAGGAAACGGCTGAAGCCTATCAGGCGGCGCTTGCTGCGGCTAAGCAGATTTTGGCTGACGCCGCTGCTGAGCAGGCGGCTGTTGATAAGGCAGTGCAAAGCTTGCAGGCTGCTCTTGCAGGCCTGAATCTGAAACCGGCTCATCAGGTCACTCCAGATGAGGGGGTCAAGGATTTGGTAGAAGAAAAGCCTTACTTGGACATCCAGACAGAGGACATTCCTTTCAAGAGTCTTGAACGTGAAAATCCGGATTTGGAGCAAGGCCGGCGCAGGGTAGTGACAGCAGGCCAAAACGGCCAGCGTCGGATCCTTGTCGAAGTGCTGGGGGACAGCCGCAGAGTGGTTGAGGACAGTGTGCTGCTTCCGGCTGTGGATGAAGTCGTCGAAGTCGGCAGCAAGGTGCCGGCTGCTGCCGGCAGTCTGGCAAGTGAGCAGCCAGTCCGCCGCCTTGCTCAGTCAGAGAGAGGCAGTCAAGCAGACATTAGGCAGCCGCAGCTTCAGACCCCTCCTAACGCAGCCCTGCCAAGCACTGGCTCTCAGGAAGATCAGCTGCTGGCGATGGCCGGTCTGGCCCTCTTAGGAACCGGCCTGCTGGCCGGCAGCCGCAGCAAAAAAGAAGACTAATCCTCTGCGAACAATTCTTCAAACTTTGTCAGTTCCAACCAACAATACGGGGAGCCTTTTGAGCCCGAACCCAGAAGCGAGCTGGTGAGGCAGGAAGGCTGCTGATGAAGCAAGTGCAGCTTTGGTCAAATGGTCCTGCTTTTGACGCCTTCCTGCGGAAACTCCGCCTACAGCGAGGCTGATTTCTGCCCCCCCGTTTGCTGATGATTTTCATTGAGTATAGTCTTTAGAATCTGCATTCATCTGGTAAAGATCTGGCATGAATGCAGATCCTTTTGGTGTAGAGACAGGTTGCTTTTTTGTGCTATAATAAAGGTAGGAATGATATGGTAAAGGAGAAAACCAATGGCAAATAATAGATGGGAGCAGTTTCGTCAGCCTCAGGGGTTTATGGGGCGGCTTTTGGCAAAGGGCATGAACAGAGGGCATCTGGCTTTGGTAGTCTGGAGTCTGTCTTTGATTCGGCGGAGAACGCCGACTAAGATGCTGGATGTCGGCTGCGGCGGAGGCGGTTCCCTCCGTGAGCTGATGGATACATTTCCTCAAGCCTCGGCCAGAGGAATCGACCCTTCTGAGGCCTGTCTGACAGTGGCACGAAAGGTTACCCGTGACTTTGGCCGGCGCTGTCAGCTCCAGCAGGGGGCTGCTGAGAAAATTCCCTGCCAGGATGAGAGCTTTGATTTGGTAACGGCCTATGAAACGGTCTATTTTTGGCCGGATTTGTCCAACGGTCTGGCAGAGATTTGGCGGGTTTTAGAGCCGGGAGGCCGTCTTCTGCTGGCTTGTGAATTGAGCCCTTCCGAGAAAAGCAGAAAATACGAAGCCCGAATTGCCGGCATGAAAATTTATTCCCGTCAGGAGTTGGCGGCTCGCTTAGAACAGGCTGGCTTCACAAACATTGAGCATCAGCAGGATGCCAAGGGCCGTTTCTGTCTGCTGGGAGAAAAGCAGGGCGGATCAAAATAAGTAAGACACAATGAAAATCAAAATCAGACTAGGAAAGGAGCTGCAGGCAGTACGGGGGTAAAGCAAAGCGAGTGAACGAAGTGTGCTTTTGATGTTCGAAGAGTGTAAAAAGCAAGCTGCCGGTGTGACAGCTTGCTTTTTGCTTTGAGGTGGCAGAATGTGGCTGTCCCGCTCTTAACTTTTGCCCCGGCTTCTAGGATGCAAACGAAAAGACGGAGTTGTTTGCTTGTGTGCCGGCTGCTTAAGGCGACTGACACAACATACGGTTTTCGAACAAGTTGCTAAAAGGAGATAACAGACTATCAGGAAACCCAAAAGAGCCTCCTATAGATTTCAGGAGGCACTTCCCGCATTGGAAGAGTGCTAGTTTTCCTTCTTCTTCCACAGCAGAAGTCCGGCTGCTCCTGCAATGAGGAAGCTGGCCAGTGCGAAGCTGCTGCTGTTTTCCTTGCTGCCGGTTTGAGGCAGGGCATTGCTGCTGTATGTCAGCTGTATGGTCTGAGCAGGTGCTGCTGAAGCTGTCGGCTTCCAGTCCAGTACAGTCTGGCTTGGGCCCTGATAGGTTGCAGGAGTGACGCTGCCAGGATCTTCAATGGCTGGCAGATAATCGGTCAGTTCAGCTAACTGACTGCCAAAGACCGCATTGGAAATCCAGCGGTAGAAATGAATCGGGTGCAGACGGTTGGTCGGATTGCCCGCGTAGACAAAGAGCGGCTGATCCTGATAAGTCCCTGCGATAGCAACCACTTTATTGGCCAGCTGCTCATTGCCAGGCCACCAGCCTGCGATATAGAAGTCGCTGCCGGCAATGCTGGCCAGAGTTCTGAAGTTGGCCGGGATTTTAGCAATCCAGTTGCCGGAGTTGGAGTAAAAGAGGCCATCCTTCTTATAACCGCTGGTCAGCGGATCTTGGTCATCAATGACAGCCTTCATCAGCCCCTCGTATTCGCTGCCGCCCTTAAAGCGCTCAGCATCAAAACCGTCCAGCAGCCCCAGCTTTTCCAGCCGCTGCATAGCAGAGCCGCCGACGACAATCGTTGGTTTGCGGCCCAGCAGGGATTGGTCGAATGTATTGCTTTCAAGGACAATGACATCGGCTTCCTCTGGACTGTCTACGATGTCGAAGCCCATATTTTTCAGCGCCAGTGCTGTGTGGGCGGGGGAGTCAACGCCGGCCCAAGAATAGTGGTGAGGGGGAGCGTAGACTTTCAAGGCTTTGAGAGCCTGACCCTGCGGAATTTTATAAAGGGCATCTCCATAGATGGCATGTTGGGAGAGGAGATTGGTAAAAGTTGGCGTATCAACGATATAGCCATCCTCGGTCAGATACACCTTTTTGCCTTCCTTAATTGCCTGATTGACCGCCTGAACGGCACTTTGGGAAGTGTTGGCAATGACATAGTAAGGTGCTTTGGGGTCGATCTGGCTGGTCCGGGTCGCTCTGAGCGCCGTGACTTCACCGAGCTTGCCCTCGAAAAGCTTGTCCTCAAAGACCGCTTGAGCCTTAAAACCTTTCATATCCGGGAAGTTCACTACCAGCTCGGCATACATGGCTGCCCAGTCGGATTCATTGGAGCCCTTGTAGAGAATGTGATTGGCGTAGCCGCGCTTGGCTTGGGCCATATCTACTACTAAATCACCTTTTTTATAGGGGCCGCTGTCTTCCTTCAGCTCTTGGATAAGAACACCGTTGCGCTTGAAGTAGTCAATCATGTTGAAGGCTTCTTGGCTGTCATTGTCCTTGTCCAGACTCATGGGGATGACATAGTAGTCGGGGAAGAAAGTTTTTTGCCCGTTTTTCAGCCGGCCGATGACTTGGCCGTCAGGTCCGACCAGTTCTTTTTCTGCCTGAGGATCTTCTGTTTTATTGATCCCGCGCAGATAAAAGTTGAGGCGGGTTTCCATGAGTTTGTCAGGATGTTGAGCCAGATAGTCCAGTCCGCCCAGGACGGCATAGTAACCAGCCTTATAAGACTCTTGGTTGCTCTCAGGGATTTCAATCGTATGGCCCAGAATACCGTGGTACATGGCATAGACGGCTGTATAGCCGGAGAAGGAGTCGTCCCAGCCGTCGCCCCAGTCCAGCTTGGGAATGATGTACTTGTTATAGCTGGAATTGGCAACACCGGCCCGGCCCATATGGTGGGCATTCTCCAGCATGACATCAGCCAAAAGGTCATACTCGAAGTTGGGGTCATGCGGCGGGGTGGCCGGCTCAATCAGGAAGTCCTTGACAAAGCCGTGAATGTCATAGAGGGCAATTGGATTCCATTTGTTAATCAAGGCAGCAATGGTGCGGGTTTCCGGGTTGTTCTGATAACCGGTGTCACGGTTGGGATCGAGGCCGTTCGCCAGAGCACGGGTATTGAGCACGTCGCCGTCTGGATTTTCGGTAAAATCAAAAAGGAAAATGAATTTCTTCAGCAGGTCCTGCACCTTCAGTGTGACTTCCTTTTCGCTGCCGTCAGCATCGCTTGTCTTGAAACGGATTAAATCCTGGGTGGCAAAGGCGTTGAAAAGACCGGTGATAATATCGATGCCAGGCTGCTCGTCAGCATGAGTGTTGTTGATGAGGACGGGCAGTTTATAGTCCAGAGTGCCGCTTTTCAGGGCGGCCAGCATGTCAGCCGGCTTGGTCAGTGCCTGCGGATTGGTCGTATTGAGATAGTCATCAATGCTCTTTTGGTCTGAGCTGATGATGCCCAGCTTGATGTCGCGGCCCTGAGCGCTGGTCCCAATCGTTTCCAGCTCAACCAGCCGGTCGGTCTTAGCCTCCTGGCGGCTCTTTTCAATAGCTGCCAGCATTTCCTCATGGCTGTGGAAATCCTCATAAGGGCGCAGAATGATATTTTTGCGAATCGTCAGACTCAGATCTTCGCTTTTTCCGACCAATTCATGACTGCCGATAAAATTGCGGTAGGTTCGGCGGATATTGTTGGGAGAGCGCAGGCTCAGATCCTCGCCGAACAGCGCCTTAAAAGCCAGATCCAGCCTGAGGTCGCTGCCGTCAGCAGTTTCTTCAATGGTGATAAAGGACTCGCCTGTAAAGCTGCCGTCGTCCATATTCCAAGTTTTCCAGTCAGACAGGGCTTTGCCGTCCAAGGTCCAGCTGAGCTTCCCAGCCTGAGCCGCCTGCCCTTGAACCTTCTCCTCCAGAGCTGCGGTTTCTGACAGATAAACAGTGCTGTCGGCCAGCTGGGTCTGGCCTTGCTCACCGGTGGCTGCGCGTGATTCCGGAGCTGCCGGACTGGCAGCATTTTCGGAGTTCGGCTGGTTCTGGCTGCTTTCTGAAGCTGGGCTGTCCGCCTGACTGTCAGCAGTCTTGTCTGAGCTGTCAGTCTTCGCCTCGTCGGTCAAGGTTTGGACAGCGGGAGCCGCCGGCGGAAGCTCTGAACTGTCCAGACTGTCAGCAGCAGCCTTGCCCTGAGCCAAGACAGCCAAAAGCACAGCAGCTGATACACTCAGCGCCTGACGATACAAACGTTTCTGATATGAATCTCTCATATGAAAAATCTCCTTTATGTGATAGAATCTTTCATAATTAGTATATCAAGATTAGAAACCGCTTTCAAATAAAAAGTTAGAAAAACAGACAAAAATAGCAAAGCAGCTTTGGAGTGCGGCTTCCTCCTTGTGCTTTTTCCTACTATTCTTCGAAAATTTCTTCAAACGGCGCCAGCTTGCTTTAACAGTCTGGGGGATTGGAGCTGACCGATAAAAAAAACGAAGTTGTGTCAAATAGCCCTACTTTTGATACTTCCTCACGGAAGCTCTATTCATTGCCTCAAAACCTCCACCGAAGGTTTTTGATACTTCCTCACGGAAGTTTCATCTGCAGCCTCCAAGCAGTGCTTTGAGCAGCTCACTGCCCTATCGTCCTGTACGTTAAGCGATAGGCTGGGAGTCTGTCCCACCGCCTCACTACTAAAAGCATATAGAATCTTGCTGCAGCTGCAGGAAAAGCGGTCTTTCATTTTTTGAATACAATGATGTTACAGTTTTGTTAAGTAAGATAAACAAGCAGTGTGGGGTCTTGAAATTAAAATTTTTTAGCAATATAATAAAGGAAGACGGTAATAGCAGACGGAATTTCAAAGGAGTATGTTTATGGATAAGAAGAAAATCGTTGCTCTCGTTCTGCCGGGTCTTTTGTTGGCCCCGACTTTGCTGGCTCACCAGGTCTTGGCTGATGAGATGCAGTCGGCATCCAGCCAGACCTCAAGCAGCCTGCAGCTGCAGAGCGGTGAAGAGAAGCAGGATACTGCGGTGCTGACAGTGACAGAAACTGCTCAGACGGCAGCTCAAGGAACTGCGCAAGAAGGAGCGGCCCAGTCTGATAGTCAGGTGGGTTCAGTCTCTTTCTCAGAAGGACAGGGCAGGGCTGCTGCGGAGCAGCAGGCTGCCTCTCAGCCTGTTTTTGAAGCAGCAGCAGCTGATCTGGGGAGCCAAAGTGCGAAACATCCCGCAGAGCCTCAGCCAGAAAGTCCCTCTGCGGATCCTTCTGCAAGAGTCAGCCCGGCGCCTCAGCTTCATGCTACCGGAGCGGATTTGGCTGCTTACACCGGACCGCTGTCTGACAGCAGTCTCAGCGGTCAGGAGCTGACGGTTCAGGATGCAGTGACAGAACTGCTCAAGTGGGCTGCTCTCCATCCCAGCCAAATCGGCCAGACGCCTTCTGACTATCTGAGCTTTGCCAAGAGTCTGGGAATGATTGACGAAGCTGCCGATCCGACGGCCAAGGTGCAGGATCTGCAGTCTATGTATACTGTCGCGCAAAGGCTCCATGATGCTTATCGGGCGGAAAAGAAAGAGCCGCTTTTTCTCAACGGCCGGGCCCAGCCGATTTTTCCTTTTACAAGCGGGGCTATGACAGAGGGCTATTCCTATGAGGACAGCGACATTGTCCGCTATATCGTCTATGTCGAGACGGACTATGATACTGACGGAGACGGCAAGCGTGATTTGATAAAGACCTTCGTCCAAGTGCCAAAGGCGGCAGTCAATGGTGATTACAAGGCAGCAACAATCTACGAGGCCAGTCCTTATGTGACAGGGACCACGGAGAAGCAGGTTCTGGAAGATTTCGGTCTGCAGGAAGGCGGCAGCTTTAATCTGGATGACCTGCACAGTCAGCCGGACAAGCGGGTGCCGGTCGGAAGTATGACCACGATTGAAGCGGCCAAGAAGAGCCGGTCATCTGACTGGTACTATATCAATCCTTTGGAAAGTACGGAAAGCCGGACCCATTACGATTATGAAAATCTGAACTGGTACAACTACTACCTGGTGCGCGGTTATGCTGTTGTGACCAGTTCGGGCAATGGCTCCAAGGGCTCTGACGGCTTCAATACCACCGGTTCGGATGTGGAAATTGCGGCCTACCGCAGTGTGATTGAATGGCTGAATGGCCAGCGTACAGCTTACACAGACAAGACCAGCAATATTGCGATCAAGGCCGACTGGTCCAACGGCAATGTGGCGATGAACGGCCTTTCCTGGGCAGGAACCACTACTTTCGGTGTGGGAACGACAGGTGTTGATGGGCTGAAGACCATTGTTCCGGCGGCCGGCATTGCTTCCTGGTATGATTACTATAACAGCCAGGGGACTTCTATTCGCTATGCACCGGCCGATTTGCTGTCCTGGCTCTCTGTCTATGTATCCGGCCGGGTCTTGGACCAAGACGACTGGGATACGATTAAGGAACGATACGCTGCTTTTGTCACTGAGCTCAACAAAGAGCAGCGCAAGGACGGCAGCAACTACAGTGATCTTTGGGCCAATCGGGATTATACCTTAAATGCAGAACAGATCAAGGTTCCGGCCCTGATTGTCCATGGGCTGAATGACCACAATGTCAGGACCAAGCATTTTGAGCTGATGCAGCAGGCGATGGAAAAGAGCGGTCAGACCTACAAGCTTCTGCTTCATCAGGGCAACCATACGGAGCCGGCTACTGCCCGCTTCGGTACCAATGTCAACGGCCGGCCTTTTGATGACCTCCTAAACCGCTGGTACAGCCACTATCTCTACGGTCTGGACAATGGAGTGGAGACTATCCCGACGGTTCAGGTGCAGAATAACTATGATCCGACCAAGTGGACAGAGTATGAAAGCTGGAAAGCTCCGCACCAGCTGGATGGTCAGGCCTACTCTAAGCGTGAAGAAGTGACCATCAGCAGTGACTTGATTGCCTCTCCTGTAGGCTGGAGGGACAGAGATTCCTCAGCCAGCAGACAGTCCTCGGACATCACAGCAGCTTATGCGGCCGATGTGGAGGAAGACGTGACAATCAAGGGCAATATTCCGCTTCGGTTCAGAGCCCGGCTCAATAAGGGAAGCGGCAAAGATTTTCAAATAAATGCTTTTTTGATGGATGTTTCAGAAGAAGACTATCCGGTAGTGGCAGAGATTGACAGCTTTGATCAGGATGGCAATAGAAATACCAACCTAGCCATGGATCAGCTCAGTCAAGCGGGCTATTGGATGGGCAGCAATCTGACCAGTATTCCGGAATACATCTTTGGGGCCCGCAATGTGAAGTACAATATCATTGCCAGCGGCTGGATCAATCTGGCCAATCCGGAAGCCGGCTATGATTCAGCCAGCTCCCGCAGCTCCATTGACCCGACAGACGGACGCTTCCGTGATTACACAGTCTACCTGCAGCCCAATGTCTATACGGTCAAGAAAGGGCATAAACTAGTTTTGGCCTTAAATGCCTATGATCCGACCAATGTGTATATCCCGGACATCTATGAGATTACTTTTAAAAATGATTCTGTCCGCCTGACTATCCCGACGGTGGAATACAGCAAGGCCCTGCGCTTCAATTATCTGCCAAATGAGCAGGACAGCGACTATGCAGGTCTGCCGGACCGTGCGGTTGACGGCGGCGCAGTGACTCAGCCAGACATTGAAGATAAGGACATGGATATGGATGAAAGAGAACGGGCGGCTCAAGAAATCAAGGATAACTTTGCAGATCCGATGAGCTTCAGACGCCAGCAAAAAGAATGGGAAGAAAAATCTCAGGAGACTCTCCCTGACACCGGAAGCAAAGAAAATGCCGGGCTGCTGGCAGCGGCCGGCCTCAGCCTCCTGACGGCGCTCGGTTTGAAAAAAACCGGCAAAAAGGAAGACTGAGAACTGCCAAACGGTCTAGTATCGTCATTTCGTTTATCTTTTATGAGGTCGTTAACTCGCCTTGCCCCAACAGTCTGGGGGACTGTGAGAGGTTGGGAATAAAACAAACGCAGTTTGTGTCAAAACAGTCCGGGGGAGGGAGTCTGTCCCACCGCCCTTTCTGTATGGTGGCCTTTCGTGGAAGAGAGGGCGGCAGCGCTGTCGGCAGAAGGCCTCTCCATACCAAATGGACCAGCCGCCCCTGCTTGCTGCCGGCCGTCTCTTGGAATTTCCAATGATATTTTTTGAAATAACATGCAAAATAAGCTGATTTATGCTACAATGGGATAAATGAAAAATGAATGGAGTCAAGCATGAAAGCAATTATTACCGTTGTTGGCAAGGATAAGGCCGGAATTGTAGCGGGTGTTTCTGCCAAAATCGCCGAGCTGGGTCTCAATATTGACGATATTTCACAAACTGTTTTGGAGGAATATTTTACCATGATGGCCTTGGTATCCAGCGACGAAAAGAAAGATTTTACAGCGCTTCGCAGCGAGTTTGAAGCTTTCGGTCAAACGCTCAATGTCAAAATCAATATCCAAAGCGCAGCGATTTTTGACGCCATGTACAATATCTAAGAGGTGAAGGATGGATATTAGACAAGTTACGGAAACCATTGCCATGATTGAGGAGCAGAATTTTGATATTCGGACCATCACCATGGGCATCTCTCTCTTGGACTGCATTGATACAGATATTGATCGGGCAGCGGAGAAGATTTACCAAAAAATCACGACCAAGGCTCGGAATCTGGTGGCAGTGGGTGATGAGATTGCAGCTGAGCTGGGCATTCCCATTGTCAATAAACGGGTCTCTGTCACCCCGATTGCCTTGATTGGCGCAGCGACAGATGCGACAGACTATCTGCCCTTGGCCAAGGCGCTGGATAAAGCGGCCAAGGAAATCGGCGTTGACTTTATCGGCGGTTTCTCGGCTTTGGTCCAGAAGGGCTACCAGAAGGGCGATGAAATCCTCATCAACTCCATCCCCCGGGCTCTGGCGGAGACGGACAAGGTCTGCTCCTCGGTCAATATCGGCTCTACCAAAACCGGTATCAATATGACGGCGGTCCGTGACATGGGCCGGGTAATCAAGGAAACAGCTGAGCTGTCCGATATGGGCGCAGCCAAGCTGGTTGTCTTTGCCAATGCAGTCGAAGACAATCCCTTCATGGCAGGCGCCTTTCACGGGGTCGGCGAGGCCGATGTGGTCATCAATGTCGGTGTTTCCGGTCCCGGTGTCGTCAAGCGGGCTTTGGAAAAGGTCCGCGGCCAGAGTTTTGATGTGGTGGCGGAGACGGTCAAGAAAACAGCCTTTAAGATTACTCGTATCGGCCAGCTGGTCGGTCAGATGGCCAGCGAGCGGCTGGGTGTCAAGTTCGGCATCGTCGATCTGAGTCTGGCGCCGACTCCGGCGGTCGGTGATTCCGTGGCCCGTGTGTTGGAGGAAATGGGTCTGGAAACAGTCGGTACGCATGGGACAACGGCGGCTTTGGCTTTGCTCAATGACCAAGTCAAAAAAGGCGGTGTCATGGCCTGCAATCAAGTCGGCGGCCTGTCCGGCGCCTTCATTCCGGTTTCTGAGGATGAGGGCATGATTGCGGCGGTGCAGAGTGGTTCGCTCAACTTAGAAAAGCTGGAAGCCATGACTGCTATCTGCTCAGTGGGTCTGGATATGATTGCCATTCCGGCAGCGACACCGTCTGAGACCATCGCGGCCATGATTGCGGACGAAGCCGCTATCGGGGTCATCAATCAGAAGACGACGGCCGTTCGGATTATTCCCAAAGGCAAAGAAGGCGATAGGATCGAATTCGGCGGCCTCTTGGGCACAGCTCCGGTCATGAAAGTCAATCAGGCTTCATCAGCCGACTTTATTGCCCGCGGCGGTCAGATTCCGGCCCCTATTCACAGTTTTAAAAATTAAAGACTGTATATTTGCAAATGAAATGTCTGGTTTCCAAAGTAGGAGATTGTGAAATCAGGCGGCTGCGGCTCGGCTTTTCCCTGACAGCGGTCGGGATAGGAGAGGAAGGCTGGGAGAGCAGAAATTTACCTGTTTTATTTTAGGAGATAATAAAGATTATGAAAAAGAAAGAGTTAGCAGACCTGGCCCTTGGCTTAGGACTGTCATTTGATGAGAAACAAGAGATTATTTACGGGAAAAGAAGAGGCTTTACTTTTTATGCAGAGCCGATTATGGCCGATGACCAGTTTGCCATCTTCTTTTCAGTTGGCTCAGCAGAGGGGCCTGCTCCCAGCAGTCTTTTGGCTGCTTTGACAGATGTTTCAGAAGTTCTGCTTCGCCATGAGCAGGCAGGTCACTGTGTGGCCTATCAGGTTTTGAACAGTTCTGATTTCGAGCAGCTGCGCAGTATTTTGCAGGAAGCTATCGAAGACAGCACCCGCTATTTTGAGGCGCGCGGTCTGGTCAATGTCTGTGAAAAGTCGGGCTCTGCTGGGGATGTGGGACTCTATCAGGTCAAAGGAGAACTGCTTTTTCTCCTCCCCTCAACTTATCAAGAACTGACAGCAGCTAAGAGCAGAAGCCAGGCAGGCCGCAGCCGGCCCAAGGAGCATTACATGCTGGGGATTGCGGGAGCTTTTCTGGGCAGTTTGCTGGGATCTCTGTCGGTCTTTATTCTGGCAGCTTCGGGGATTGCTGCCATCATGGCCGGTATACTTGTCGCTGTTCTGACGCTCAAGGGCTATCAGAAATTTGCCAAGCGTCTGTCCCTTTTCGGGGCTGCAGTCAGCCTGCTTTTGGCTCCAGCCATGAGCTTGCTGGCCTTTCAGCTGCAGAATGCACAGACCCTTTCGCGGCAGGAAGGGCGGACCATATTTGAAGCCTTCGATATGGTCAACCATGCCGCTATGGCTGGTCAGGTTTCTGGCCAGTATTGGGCCAATGGCGCTGCCATGCTGCTCGTGTCAGTGATAGCGCTTTTGGTGGCCATCAGCGCTGTGGCAGAGAAATACTAAAGACTGAGCCAGAAGCGGCCTAACTTTTGAACATTGCTGTTTGCAGGATAGGAGCGTCAAGAGTTTTTTACCACAACAAAGTGAGACTGAAGGACTTTTTATAGGGTATCTTCCAAAAGATGCATCCCTCTGTGGGTGAGGGCGCAGCCATCATGGGAGCCTGTCTCAGCCTCTTTCAAACTTTTCCCTGCAGTCGGGAGTGGCGATAAGGTGAGCGCAGCCTGTTTCTGCAGTGCTGCGGTTGCTTTCTTGCGCTTGTGAGCCTGCAGATGGACCGCCGCATATTGTGCGACGGGCTGTTCGGTGTGGAGTTAGAATAGCTTGGGCAGGAGCTGCAATGAAGGTTTCTTAGGATTTTTTAGGAGAAGATAAGGAGATGAAGAAAAAAGAATTAGAGGAGCTGGCCCTTGATTTAGGGCTGTCCTTTGATGGGCAGAGCGGTCTGATTTACGGTCAGAGGAGAGGGTTTCCATTTTATCTGGAACCTGTCACGGATCAGGGGCAGTTTGCTATTTTCTTTTCGGTTGGGACTGAAGCAGGGCGTGCAGATACAGCGGTTTTAGAGGCCCTGACGGACTTTTCGGATGTGCTGATTGATTATGAAAGAGCTGGCTATTGTTTGGCTTATGCGATTCTGCCTGCTCCGGATCTGACGGAACTGCGTGACCATTTGGAGGCGGCTATTGAGGACTGTACCTATTATTTTGAAGAAGAAGGTCTGCTCAGTGCCTGTGAAAAAACCGGCCGAACCGGTAGAGTTGCCCTCTATCAAGTTGGCGGGAAATGGCTTTTTCTGACGCCCACCAGCTATGAGAAGCTGCTGGCCATTCAGGAGACCAGACGAAAAGAAGCTCCGCGCCCACAGCGGCCAAGACAAAGAGAAAACTTCCTTTTGGGCTTTGTCGGTGCCCTTCTGGGCAGCCTTGCCGGTGCTCCCGTGGTCTTTCTTTTGACCGGTTCGCAGCGGCTGATGAGCTTGACTGCTGTTTTGGTAGGATTTCTGACTGTCAGCGGCTATCGGCTGCTGGGGAAAGGCCTGTCCCTTTTTGGAGGCATTGTCAGTCTGGTGCTGGCATCATCCATGAGTTTGCTGGCTTTTCAACTGCGATATGCTCAGATCTATTATCAAGACAGGATGCCGCTCTCTGAAGCTTTTGCTGCCATCAATCGGGCCGCCTTGAGCGGCCAGCTTTCAGACGACTATTGGTTTACAGGTCTGCTTGTTCTAGGGCTTTCTATTCTGACTACTGCTTACGCTGCCAAGTCGATTGAGAAAATGTTTGGGTGATACCGCCTTTTCGTTTGGTTTATCTGCAGCCTTCAAGAGTCTTCAGGCTGTTGAAGCTGCCGACAGTTGAATGGAAGATAAAAAGAGCCTCAGACAGAAAAAGAAAGATTGACATGATAAAGGAGAAGAGATGCCAACAACAAGACTTTATGTGATTCGTCACGGCAAAACGATGTTTAACACCATCGGCCGGGCTCAGGGCTGGTCCGATACTCCCCTGACGGCTGAAGGTGAGCGCGGTATTCGGGAACTGGGCATTGGCCTGCGGGAGTCAGGACTGGACTTCAGCCGGGCCTTTTCCAGCGATTCCGGCCGAACCATTCAGACCATGGGCATTATCTTAGAGGAGCTGGGACTGACCGGCAAAATCCCTTATAGTTTTGATAAGCGCATCCGCGAATGGTGTTTTGGCAGCTTTGACGGCGCCTATGGCGGGGAGCTCTTTCACGGAGTCATTCCGCGCGTGCTGGATACAGATGACTACAGAAAGCTCAGCCTGCCGGATCTGGCCAATGGACTGGTGGAGGTTGACACAGCCGGATGGGCTGAGCCCTGGGATAAGCTCAGCGGCCGGATTTTAGAAGGTTTTGAAGCGATAGCGCAGGAAGTAGAGGCAGCCGGCGGCGGCAATGCTCTGGTGGTCAGCCATAGCATGACGATTGGCACTTTTGCCGGTCTGATTGACCAAGCAGTCAGTGAGAATCCCGGAGTCCAAAACGGCAGCGTGACAGTGGTCGAATACAAAAATGGCCGCTTCAGCCTTCAAAGTGTAGGAGATCTATCCTACCGCCAAGCAGGAGCCAAACTGCTGAATCAGGCAGGCAAATAATCAGTTCAGGCGGGACTTGCAAGAGAGCCCGCTTTTTTTCTGGAAAGTCCAGCAGAGCGGTTTTTTTCAGAAAATGGTATAATATGAAAAGAACTACGGAGGTAACAAATGGCAAAAACAAGATTATATCTGGTCCGCCACGGCAAGACCATGTTTAACACCATTGGCCGGGCTCAGGGCTGGTCCGATACACCGCTGACCGCCCAAGGCGAGCGTGGCATTCGGGAGTTGGGCATCGGCCTGCGGGAGTCAGGACTGGACTTCAGCCGGGCCTATTCCAGCGATTCCGGCCGGACCATTCAGACCATGGGCATTATCTTAGAAGAGCTGGGCCTGACCGGGCGGATCCCCTATCGGACAGACAAGCGCATCCGCGAGTGGTGTTTTGGCAGCTTTGACGGTGCCTATGACGGTGAGCTTTTTATGGGCGTCATGCCCCGTGTTTTCAATGTTGAGCATGTGCATCAGCTCAGCTATGCCGAGCTGGCCGAAGGCTTGGTTGAAGTGGATACAGCCGGCTGGGCCGAAAATTGGGAAAAGCTCAGCGGCCGTATCTGGGAGGGCTTTTCAGCCATTGCTGAGGAGATGGAAGCGGCCGGCGGCGGCAATGCGATTGTTGTCAGCCATGGCATGACCATCGGGACCTTTGTCTATCTCATCAATAAAACCAGGCCGCACGGTCTTGATAATGGCAGTGTGACAGTAGTGGATTATGAGGATGGGGTGTTTACAGTGAACGGCATCGGTGATTTGTCCTATCGCAAAGCTGGTGCCAAAGTATTGGAGGAACAGAGTGAATCGCGCGAAACATATTAGAAGAAAAAACGATCCAAGGCTAAGATTTTCTGGCGGACTTTCTTGGCTTTGCTGCTGCTGGCTGCTGCAATCGGCGGAACGGCTCTTTATTTCCAGCCGAAACTGTGGCAGTCTTTGCTGGCTAAGGTGCCTTTTCCGGGAAATTCCAGCAGTTCCAGTCAGAAAAGCTCGTCCGGCTCTGGCTCAAAAACGGCCCAGACTGATCTGCCCGATGTTTCCAGCTCCGACTGGAACCTGATTTTGGTCAACCGGGATCATCTGCAGGAGGAAACGACACCGGCTTTGACCCAGGTTGGCGATATTCAGGTGGACAGCCGTATTGCAGAAAATACCCAGCAGTTTCTGGCAGCCGCCCAGGCTCTTGCTCCGGAAGAGACCTTGATTTCGGGCTACCGCAGCCGGGCTGAGCAGGAAGAGCTCTATAATGAGAATATTGCTGCAGAGGAAGCCAATGGTCTGTCTCATGAAGAGGCAGAAGCTCTGGTTCAGAAAAGAGTTCAGCTGCCGGGTGCGAGCGAGCACCAGACGGGTCTCGCGATTGACATGAGCGTGCCTGAAGGCCAGCAGGACGACTTAGCAGCCAAGATTGCCGAACTGGCGCCGCAGTATGGCTTTGTTCTGCGCTATCCGGAAGGAAAGAGCGATGTGACCGGTGTGGATTTTGAAAATTGGCACTACCGCTATGTCGGTGTGGAAAATGCCCAGTACATGCAGCAGCACAATCTGGTGCTGGAAGAATACCTGACCATGCTCAAAGCGGCAGGAAAATAAGGCTGTGGAGTCTGTTCCATTGCGCCGTACGGCTTCAGCACAGCTTGGTGAAAACTCTAGGTCTTCAGACTGATTTTTAGCACTCTTTCAAAAAGAGTGCTAATTTTTTGAGTTTTTATCTTGACTTTGTCTGAGAAGAGTGTATAATAGAATCATGAATTAGCACTCGAAGGTTTTGAGTGCTAATCAGAAATCAAAATCTCAAACCTTAGTGCTGAAAGGGGTGATGTCGTGGTAACAGAGCGTCAGAATGAGATTTTAAATCTAATCATTGACATCTTTAGCAAGACGCACGAACCGGTCGGCTCCAAGGCCTTGCAGCAGTCTATTCAGTCCAGCAGTGCAACCATTCGCAATGACATGGCAGCTCTGGAAAAGCAGGGGCTCTTGGAAAAGGCCCATACCTCCAGCGGGCGCAAGCCCAGTGTGGCTGGTTTTCAGTACTTTGTCAAGCACTCCCTGTCCTTTGACCGGCTCGCTGAAAATGAGCTCTATGAAGTGATTAAGGCTTTTGACCATGAATTCTTCAATTTAGAGGACATCCTTCAGCAGGCGGCAGATTTGCTGTCCAAGCTTAGCGGCTGTACAGTTGTGGCTCTGGATGTGGAGCCCAGCCGGCAGCGGCTGACAGCTTTTGACATCGTGGTGCTCAGCCAGCATACGGCTCTGGCCGTCTTTACGCTGGATGAGTCCAATACCATCAGCAGTCAGTTTATGATTCCGCGCAACTTCCTCAGAGAAGACCTGGACAGGCTCAAAGCCCTGATACGGGAGCGGTTTTTAGGACAGACAGTGCTGGATATCCACTACAAGATTCGGACGGAGATTCCGCAGATTATTCAGCGTTATTTCACGACGACGGACAATGTCATCCCGCTCTTTGAGCATATCTTCGGAGATATTTTCAAGGAAAATGTGATTGTGGCGGGCAAGGTTCAGCTGCTGGAATTCTCTGACCTGACAGCCTACCAGTTCTTTGATGATCCGCAGAAAGTCGCCTTTGAGATTCGCGACAGCCTAGCTGAGGATCAGATGCAGAGCGTGCGCGTAGCGGACAGCAGAGAAAGCAGTCTGGCGGACTTGACCCTGATTTCCAGTAAATTTCTCATCCCCTATCGGGGGTTTGGGGTTCTGGCGGTCATCGGACCGGTCAATCTGGACTATCAGTACCTAGTCAGCCAGCTCAATGTTGTCAATCGGGTTTTAACGATGAAGCTAACGGATTTCTATAGATATTTGAGCAGCAATCATTATGAAGTGCACTAAGATGTGAGAGCGTAAAGATCCAAAACAGCACGAAACAACCATTCCTAAAGGAGGTGCCTTGTGGCAAAACACAAAAAAGAAGAACATCCAGAAGATGTAGAAGTAAAAGAGGAAGCTGTCGAAACGGCTGAACAGCCTGAGTCAGCAGGTCCTGAAAAATCAGATCTGGAACTGGCCAATGAGCGGGCAGATGAATTTGAAAACAAATACCTGCGGGCCCATGCAGAAATGCAGAATATCCAGCGCCGGGCCAGCGAGGAGCGCCAGCTGCTGCAAAAATACCGCAGTCAGGATTTAGCAAAAGCTATCTTGCCCTCGTTGGACAATCTGGAGCGGGCACTGGCCGTTGAAGGTCTGACAGATGATGTCAAAAAGGGGCTGGAAATGGTGCAGGAAAGTCTGGTTCATGCCCTTAAAGAAGAGGGAATTGAGGAAATCGAGGCTGACGGGACTTTTGACCATAACTATCACATGGCTATTCAAACCCAGCCAGCTGACGACGAGCACCCCGCCGATACTATCGCGCAGGTCTTCCAAAAAGGCTACAAACTCCATGACCGTATCCTGAGGCCGGCTATGGTGGTGGTGTACAATTAAGATACACAGCCCGTAAAAAGCTCACAGTAAAAATAGGAGATTGACGAAGTGTTCGATGAACACAAGGAAATCTATCTTTTTTACCCAGAGCTTAGGGCGTGTTCAACTAGGCGATTCTGTTGGTTGCTCAAGCAACTCACCAGAAAACGGCAATCGCCGGGGCGACTTGCCTAGCCTCCTTACTAACTCGCCGTCGAAATAAAATCGATTTCGACTTCTCGTGTCGCAGCACAATAAGAAACTTGTCCGAAATGACGGTAAACTATGAAATAAGAAAACATTGGTTCAGCTTGCTTTTAATGAGCGAAGCGAACCAAAGAAGAGTATCAAAAAGAAAATTAAAGTAAAAAGAGGAAAAAATAATGAGCAAAATTATCGGTATTGACTTAGGTACAACAAACTCAGCAGTTGCAGTTCTGGAAGGGACTGAAAGCAAAATCATTGCCAATCCAGAAGGAAACCGCACGACTCCGTCTGTCGTATCATTCAAAAACGGCGAAATCATCGTCGGTGATGCAGCCAAGCGTCAAGCAGTAACAAACCCGGATACCATTATTTCCATCAAATCAAAAATGGGAACATCTGAAAAAGTTTCTGCTAACGGCAAAGAATACACCCCGCAGGAAATCTCAGCCATGATCCTGCAATACCTGAAAGGCTATGCGGAAGAATACCTGGGTGAAAAAGTAAGCAAAGCGGTTATCACTGTTCCAGCTTACTTTAACGATGCGCAGCGTCAGGCGACAAAAGACGCTGGTAAAATCGCTGGACTTGAAGTAGAACGGATCGTCAACGAACCAACTGCAGCAGCTCTTGCTTACGGTCTTGACAAACAAGATAAAGAAGAAAAAATCTTGGTCTTTGACTTGGGCGGCGGTACCTTTGACGTATCAATCCTTGAGTTGGGCGACGGTGTCTTTGATGTCTTGGCAACTGCCGGCGACAATAAGCTGGGCGGTGACGACTTTGACCAAAAGATTATCGACCATATGGTAGCTGAGTTCAAAAAAGAAAACGGCATCGACCTGTCCAACGACAAGATGGCTCTGCAGCGTTTGAAAGATGCAGCAGAGAAAGCGAAGAAGGATCTTTCAGGTGTGACTTCAACCCAAATCAGCCTGCCGTTTATCACAGCTGGCGAAGCTGGACCGCTCCACTTGGAAATGACCCTGACCCGTGCCAAATTTGACGATTTGACCCGTGACTTGGTAGACCGTACCAAAGAACCTGTCCGCCGTGCTCTTTCTGACGCAGGACTTTCCCTGTCAGAAATTGACGAAGTCATCCTGGTCGGCGGTTCAACTCGTATCCCAGCTGTTGTCGAAGCGGTCAAGGCTGAAACTGGTAAAGAACCAAACAAATCAGTGAATCCTGACGAAGTAGTGGCCATGGGTGCAGCTATTCAGGGCGGTGTCATCACTGGTGATGTCAAAGATGTTGTCCTGCTGGACGTAACCCCATTGTCACTTGGTATCGAAACCATGGGCGGTGTATTTACCAAGCTGATTGACCGCAACACAACAATCCCAACCTCTAAATCACAGGTCTTCTCAACTGCGGCAGACAACCAGCCGGCTGTTGACATCCATGTCCTTCAAGGGGAACGCCCAATGGCAGCGGATAACAAAACGCTGGGACGCTTCCAGCTGACTGACATTCCAGCTGCCCCTCGCGGTATCCCTCAAATCGAAGTAACCTTTGATATTGACAAGAACGGTATCGTATCTGTTAAGGCCAAAGATCTGGGTACGCAAAAAGAACAGCACATTGTCATCCAATCCAACAGCGGTCTGACTGATGAAGAAATCGACCGCATGATGAAGGATGCAGAAGCCAACGCTGAAGCAGATAAGAAGCGCAAGGAAGAAGTAGACCTGCGCAACGAAGTAGACCAAGCCATCTTTGCAACTGAAAAGACCATCAAGGAAACTGAAGGCAAAGGCTTCGATACAGAACGCGATGCCGCTCAGGCTGCCCTGGACGACCTCAAGAAGGCCCAAGAAGCTAACAATCTGGACGATATGAAGAGCAAACTCGAAACCCTCAACGAAAAAGCCCAAGCCCTGGCCGTCAAGCTCTACGAACAAGCAGCCGCAGCTCAACAGGCCCAAGCGGGAGCTCAAGGCGCTGAAAACACAGGCGCATCAGATGCCAACAATGGCGATGACGTCGTAGACGGAGAGTTTACTGAGAAGTAAGATGCGTGTGTT
>NZ_KQ969394.1:97650-104445 GCF_001578865.1 Streptococcus sp. DD11 | reverse complement strand
TTTGGAGGAAGCAAAGAATTTTATTAAAAATATTCCACCTAATTTGTTAGACGAGTATAAAGAGATAATTTTCTCTGAAGAAAGAATTCGCCAAGCAAACTTAGATTTGCTGACTAATATAGTTTTTTCAATATTCTTTCCTTCTGTTGCTGTTTATCTTGCTGCTATTACTACAGGGGTAGATAATGTAATTGGTGCATTCTTGATTGCAGCGGCTTTGACGGCATTATTCGTAATAGAGCTTTTGTATCTTGATAGTAGAAAGAAGAGAATGAAGAGTATTGATAAACAAAGGTTATTCTATTTTTTAGAAAATACGTAATAAGAAATCCAGAGGTTGCAGCCCAGCCTCTGTTTTTCGGTAAAGAGCTAAGAAAGATCTGAACCAAGGTTATATAAAAGGACAAGTCCGCTGTGGCAAAAGTCAGATAACAAACCTTGTTATCTGACAGGGAAATTTTGAAACTTTAGGTTCAAAATTTAGTCATGAAACGGCTAGCCGTTTCATGACGACCCTGCCACTTAAGGAACTTGTCCTAATATAATTGGAAGGAATCAAGCTAAATTCTCGCTTCTTTCCGCAAATTTAAAGAAAGGAACAAGCGTGTTCGCATAATCGAACACGGGCTACGGTCCTTTCATATCTCCAATTAATTTTAGAAAGGAATTGAACCCGACCTAAATTCTCGGGAAAAAGACAAATCTTCCTAGGAGCATCGCTCCGTCGTCAGATTTCCTATTTTCCAGTCGAATTTTACGGTCTTGGTATCTTATATGAACAACACAGAATATTACGACCGTCTAGGTGTTTCTAAAAATGCGTCGCAGGACGAGATTAAGAAAGCCTATCGGAAATTATCAAAACAATACCACCCGGACATCAATAAGGAACCGGGAGCGGAAGATAAATACAAGGAAGTCCAGGAGGCCTATGAGACCCTGAGCGACGAGCAAAAACGGGCAGCCTACGACCAATACGGAGCGGCCGGAGCTAACGGCGGCTTTGGCGGCGGAGCAGGCGGTTTCGGTGGCTTTGATGGCGCTGGCTTTGGCGGTTTTGAAGACATCTTCTCCAGCTTCTTTGGCGGCGGCGCCAGCCGCAATCCCAATGCTCCTCGTCAGGGAGATGACTTGCAGTATCGGGTCAATCTCCGCTTTGAAGAGGCTGTCTTTGGCGCTGAAAAGGAAATCAAGTATAACCGCGAAGCGACTTGCCATACCTGTGCTGGTTCAGGAGCTAAGCCGGGCACCAGCCCTGTCACCTGCGGCCGCTGTCATGGTGCTGGTGTCATCAATGTGGATACCCAGACGCCGCTTGGCATGATGCGCCGTCAGGTAACCTGTGATGTCTGTCACGGCCGCGGAAAAGAAATTAAAAGTCCATGCGAAACCTGTCATGGAACCGGTCATGAAAAACGCGCCCACAGCGTTACTGTCAAAATCCCGGCCGGTGTTGAAACCGGTCAGCAGGTTCGGCTGTCCGGTCAGGGGGAGGCCGGCTTTAACGGCGGTCCTTACGGCGATCTCTATGTCGTTGTCCAGGTAGATCCGAGCGACAAGTTTGAGCGTGATGGTGCCACCATCTACTATAAGCTCAACCTCAACTTCGTTCAGGCAGCTTTGGGCGACAGTGTAGAAGTTCCGACAGTTCACGGCGATGTGGAGCTCAATATTCCAGAAGGCACCCAGACCGGCAAACGTTTCCGCCTGCGCGGGAAAGGAGCGCCAAATCTGCGAGGCGGCAGCATGGGCGATCAGTTTGTCACGGTCAATGTCGTAACGCCGACCGGCCTCAATGACAAACAAAAAGCAGCTCTCAAGGACTTTGCGGCAGCTGGCAATATCAGTGTAAATCCTAAGAAAAAAGGCTTCTTTGATAAGATGAAAGATGCCTTGGATGATTTGTAATTTAAAAACAATAAGAAAAGAGCAGTTTAGCGCTGCTCTTTTAATTTGTCCTTGTGACGATATGTTGTATACCTTGCTCCATCTTCCCCAATACATCTGGTAAAAAGTTAGGAAAGGCAGGGCAGTTCCGAATTTTATCAATTGCTATCCACTCGACTGCCTCATCGTCCGAAAAGCTGGGGAACTGTTGCCCTTTGGATGCCATCAGATAGTAGATAGAAATCTCATGGCAGTTCAATCCTGCCAATTATCCGCTATCTGGTTTGAAAAAATTTTCATGAACAAAGAGTAGGCGGTCAATTTTGTAGGCCTGTCCAGTTTCTTCGAGTACTTCGTGTTTGACAGCAGCTTCTGAGCTTTCACCTAGTTGTACAGCTCCGCCCAGAGGATAGTAGTAATCCTCGTCTGGATTGGTCATAAAGGCAACTGTCCCTTGCTCGATGATAATGGCAGCAGCCTTATAGAGAAAACCTTGCTGGTTGAGTTGGTAAGAACTGTCCTTTTCCATATTGGGCCTCCTAGCAAGAATCATTTCACGGATAAGGAACCTGATACTGGGCAGCGGCTTTCTGATAAGCATCCAGCATATAAAATCCGTAGATAAGGGTGGCAATGGCTCCGCCGACAGCTGCAAGGGCAGCGAGAGACAGCCAGTCTGTCTCTGTCGAAAATGCCAAGTAAAAGGCGATTCCGGCAGAAACAATGGGGAAAGGAGCTGTCAGGTAGTCGATTTTCCGATTCATAATCTTGGCCTGAGGGATAAAATGCAGGCCGATAATCATGGTTAGCATGGGGAAGATATATTTCTCTCCATGGAAAAAAGGCAGGATGATAGCCAGAATCCAGATGCTGCTGTAGCTGATTCCAGACAGGATGCCCATTTGTCTGCCGATGCGCCTGCTGTCCTCCGTTTCATGAGCCTCGAACTGCCTGGCATGGCGAATATTACTCAGACTGCTGCAAAGGATATAAATGTTGCAAATGGCTGTTAAGGCAAAGATTATCCAGCCGGCAATTCCCCAGGCAAAGCCAAACCAGAGCGAATAGGCCGTGTTAAAGACAGCCATCATAAGGCCGATGGGAGCGATGCTCCGGGCAATTATTCCGTATTCTTGGGAGATTTCTTCTTGGTTCAGTGTCCTCTTGTTCATAGACGTCTCCTTTCTATCATCTGTCAGGCTCTTGGAGCTTGCAGCCGACAAGTCTTTCTATAATAATCAGTTTATCTGCTTTTATTATAGCATTTTTCGGATTTGGAGTCAGGGAATTTATCGTTTTTACTTAGCTTTGAACTGTCCCCAGACAGTAGCGGTTTTTCTGCCTTGCGGCCGGCCTTTTTTCCTGCTAGAATAAAATCATGACACGTTACAAAGCTACTATTTCCTACGACGGGCATGGTTTTGCCGGATTTCAGCGCCAGCCCCATGCTAGGAGCGTTCAGGAAGAGATTGAAAAGACTCTGACTCGGATCAATAAAGGCCAGTCTGTCGTGGTTCACGGGGCGGGACGGACCGACAGCGGAGTCCATGCCCTGGGGCAGGTGATTCATTTTGATCTGCCGGAGGAGCGGGATGAGGAAAAGCTGCGCTTTGCGCTGGATACCCAGACGCCGGAGGACATTGATTTTATCCGCGTGGAGCGAGTGACCGAGGACTTTCACTCTCGCTATAATAAGCACAGCAAGACCTATGAGTTTCTGGTAGATATTGGCCGGCCGAAGAACCCTATGATGCGGCATTATGCAACCCACTACCCTTACCCTTTGGATATTAGCCTGATGCAGGAGACCATCAAGTGGCTGGAAGGGACCCATGATTTCACCGGCTTTACAGCTTCGGGTACCAGCGTGGCGGACAAGGTCCGCACCATTACAGAGGCCAGTTTGGTATTTGATTCCGACCGCAATTTTTTGGTTTTCACTTTTTCAGGCAATGGCTTTCTCTATAAGCAGATTCGCAATATGGTCGGGACACTTCTCAAGATTGGAAACAAGCGTATGCCGCCGGAGCAGCTGGAGCGGATTTTGACAGAAAAGGACCGCCATCTGGCGGGGCCGACGGCGGCGCCCAATGGACTTTATCTCAAGGAGATTCATTATGAAGAATAGACTGATCTTGTCCCTGTCGGGCAACGATATTTTCAGCGGCGGCGGCCTTCATGCCGATCTGGCTACTTATACGGTCAATGGCCTGCACGGCTTTGTGGCGGTGACCTGTCTGACGGCGGTGACCGAGCAGGGCTTTGAGGTCATTCCGGTGGATGGGCCGGTCTTTGCTCAGCAGCTGGCCAGTCTCAAGGATGTCCCTTTTTCGGCTATCAAACTGGGCCTGCTGCCCAATCTGGAGATAGCCGGGCAGGCTCTGGACTTTGTCAAAAAACGGGCGGATCTGCTGGTAGTGCTGGATCCGGTTCTGGTCTGCAAGGAACATCATGATTCAGAGGTCAGTGCTGTAAGAGAGGAATTGCTGAAGTTCTTCCCCTATGTCACCATCATTACACCCAATCTGGCAGAAGCTCAGCTATTGACCCAAAAAAGCATCCAGACCTTAGATGATATGAAAGCTGCGGCTCAGGCCTTATATGAGCTGGGAGCCAAACATGTGGTCATTAAGGGCGGCAATCGTTTTGACAAGGAGCGGGCGCTTGACCTCTACTATGACGGCCGGAACTTTGAGCTGCTGGAGTCGCCGGTGCTTGCCAGCAATAACACTGGCGCAGGCTGTACATTTGCTTCCAGCATTGCCAGTCAGCTGCTGCTGGGCGAGTCGGTCCTGGGAGCCGTGAAGCTGTCTAAGCAGTTCGTTTACCGGGCGATTGAGCAATCTGACCAATATGGGGTACTGCAGTATGAAACATAATCCTGTCAAAAAACTGATCCTGCTGTCTATGCTGACAGCCCTGTCCGCAGTGCTGGGCAGCTTCCTGAAAATTCCGACACCGACTGGCTTTCTGACGCTTTTGGATGCGGGGATTTTCTTTACAGCCTTTTATTTTGGGAAAAAAGAGGGGGCGCTGGTCGGAGCGTTGTCTGCTTTTCTGGTTGATTTGATCAGCGGCTATCCTCAGTGGATGCTTTACAGTCTGCTGATTCACGGCGCTCAGGGCTGCTTTGCCGGCTTCAAAGCTCCTTATCGCTATCTGGGGCTGCTGCTTGCGACGGTCTCTATGGTTGGCGGCTATGCTCTGGCCTCTGTCTTCATGTTTGGTGTCGGAGCGGCTCTGCCGGACCTGCTGCCCAATTTTCTGCAAAATGCTTTCGGGCTGGCTGTCGGCCTCCTTTTATACAGGCTGTTTCCCAAACAGCTGTGAGACGGAGCGGTATGCTGCTGAGCGCGAAAGCTTGAGCTTTGCCTGGCAGTGCGAAAAAGGAAGCGCTGCCAATGTTTTTGGACAATTTGCATTTTTTTGAAAGAAATCGGAGCAATCTGCTTTTAAATCTAAGGATTCTGTGGTACAATTATCTTGTTTTGCAGTCCCAGCAGAAAAGAAAGGTCAATACTTTCTCCGGTGTTCTAAGCGATAGAAGGAGACCTGATGGATTTACAGGAGATTAAAAGCCAAACGGAAGCCATCCTGCTGGATGTGCTGGAAAAATCAGCGCTGTCGCCCGGCGATATCTTTGTTTTGGGACTCTCGTCCAGTGAAGTGTTAGGAGGTCATATCGGACGGAATTCCAGTTTGGAGGTTGGGCAGGTGATTGTCAGGACACTGCTGGATAGATTGCAGGAAAGAGGGATTTTTCTGGCTGTTCAGGGGTGTGAACACCTTAATCGGGCCTTGGTCGTTGAAAGGGAACTGGCTGAAAGGAAAGCGCTGGAAATTGTCAATGTTCTGCCGACCCTGCACGCCGGCGGCAGCGGCCAGCTGGCGGCTTTTGAGTATATGCAGGACCCCGTGGAGGTGGAGTTTATCTGTGCTCAGGCGGGGCTGGATATTGGCGATACAGCGATTGGCATGCACGTCAAGCATGTCCAGATACCTGTCAGGCCGACTCTGAAGGCAGTGGGAGCTGCCCATGTCACCGCCTTGGCCAGCCGCCCTAAATTGATTGGCGGAGTCAGAGCTGCCTATCTGGAAGATAAAATAAGAAAGGGATAAAAGGAAAAAGTTTAGGATGAAGAGTTTTAGGAGTGAGAATGAGCGGGTTGAAAAGTATTCAGTCCGCAAACTGTCTGTAGGAGTGGGACCGGTTATGATTGGTGCCCTCCTTTTTGCTGCCTTTCTGCCGGCCCAAAAAGTTGCGGCGCAGGAAGAGGTCAGTCTCAGCGCTTCTGTACCGGTCCATTATCAGTACATTGCTGAAAATGAGCTGACGCTTCAGGAAAAGCGTCTGATTAGGCAGGGTCTGCCGGAGGAAGTAAAAAACAATCAGCATTATTACCTGATTTACCGCAAGCAGCCTTCCAGTCTGCCCTTGACCGGCCAGACCGGCCTCTTTGCCTTGGAGGCACTGGGAGGTGCGGCTCTGCTGGCAGTCGCTGTCTTTTCAAAGAAAAATAAAAAAGCCATGCAAGGCCTGCTTTTGCTGGGGCTGCTGGGTCAGAGCATCTTTCTGCCTGTCCACGCGCTGGCTTTGGAAAATAAAGAGCTCAATCTGCACAATCACAGCGCTGCTGCAGCGACAGCTGAAAATCTGCAGAAGGGGGTTCGCCAGATTGAAGGCTATGATTATCTGGGCTACTTTACAGCCGACGATTTGCAGGCTCTGAGGGATTCAGAGCGGCCAGCGGCTCCGGCACCGCAGCCAGCGCAGAAAGCGGCAGAACATCCGGCCGCAGAGACCGTTAGTCCGGATTCGCAGGGGACAGCCCCAGTCTCGTCAGCTCCTATTGCTGCGAGCCAGCCGATGCAGCCAGATCCGGCTGTGCCTGCTGTTCCGAGTCCGCA
>NZ_KQ969394.1:90302-97153 GCF_001578865.1 Streptococcus sp. DD11 | reverse complement strand
GGTCGTACCGCAGTCAGAGAGCGCAGTTGGCCCATCGCTTGTTGAACCTGCCCTTCCAGAGTACAGCGGCGGCGTCAATGGGGAGCCGGCTGTTCAGGAGGAAAATCCAGCCTACACAGATCCGGTCGTACCGCAGTCAGAGAGTGCAGTTGGCCCATCGCTTGTCGAGCCTGCCCTTCCAGAGTACAGCGGCGGCGTCAATGGGGAGCCGGCCGTTCAGGAGGAAAATCCTGTCTACACAGAAGCAGTCGGAACCGCAGGCGACGATGCAGCGACGGCGCCTGTTCAGCCTGATTTTGCCGGCGGAGTTGCCGGCGAATCGGCTGTGCAGCAGGAACTGCCCAGCCTGCACACCGAGGTACAGCTGGAAACGATTGAGCCGGAAGTCGTCTATGAGACCGACGACAGCAAGTATGTCGATGAAGAAGAGACCAAGACTGCCGGCATTCCGGGGCAGAAGCAAATTGTGACCAGCTACCAAGCAGTGAACGGACAGAGGATTTCCGAACCCCAGATTACAGAAACCGTGACACCGGCTGTTAACACGGTGATAGTAAGAGGGACGAAGCCGCTTCAGGGGACTGTGACTGAGGTTACGGAAGAAGAAATTCCTTTCACAGATCTTGAAATCATCGATCCAAATCTACCCTTAGGCACTGAAGTCATTGAAGCGGGCAGGCCAGGCCGTAAGGAAATTACCAAGGTTTATCAGACCTATAAAGGGGTTAAAACCAATCAAGCGCCTGAAGTAACAGAAAAAGTACTGGAAGCAGCTGCCAACCGCCTGATTCGCAAGGGCAGCCAGCTTGTTCAGCCAAGCCTGACGCTCAATCAGCCTGTTCTTGATGCCCTTTCCCGCTCAGCCAAGCTCAGTTACAGTCTAACGGACCCAAGCAATTCCTTTGTTGGCGCCCGAGTGCGGATTAAGCGTTCTGGATCAGTTGTTGAAGAGGTAGAAGTAGAAGACCTGCAGGCTGCTGTCAAACATTTGGAATACTACACACCTTATACACTGGAAACGGTCTTGACCTATACAAGCAGCCAAGGGACAGCAGAAACCAGTTTAGGAGAGGTTCCTCTGGAACTGGATTTGAAGAAAGTTGAGCTCAAATCCATCTCCAATGTGGACTTGATGAAAGTAGAGAACGGTCAGACAAAAGTCATGCCGACTCTGACTGAAAAACCAGCGAGTCTGGACCACTATTACCTGCAGTTCTCTTCTGAGCAGTTTAAAGATACAGTACTGCCGGTCACCTCAATTGAGGAAATCATCGTTGACAACCAGCCTGTTTTCAAGATTCAGGCCCAACTGCCGGATTTGCTGCAAAGGACTGAGAAGGGTCTTCAAAACAGCTTTGATTTTTATCTGGAAAAAGCTAAACCGCACGACGGAAACATTTATTATGATTTCCAAGATTTGCTGGAGGGAATCAGAAACAATCCGTCAGGAACCTTCATTTTAGGACGCAGCATCAGTGCTAAACTGATTGACAAGCCGGCTGCCAGCAAGGCCTACATTTCTGGTGAATTCACTGGGCAGCTGATTGGCGGCCAAAATGGCGAACGCCATGCTATTTTAGATTTGGCTCATCCGCTGTTTGAGACGATTAAAGGCGGAACGGTCAAGGATATAGACTTCAAGCGGGTAAATATCGTTTATCCAGATACAGCTGCCGGAGATACAGTGGCAGCAATAGCTGCTCGCCTGAAGGATAAAGGTGTCATTGAAAACGTCAATGTTCAGGGCTATCTTGAAGGGAGAGACCATGTTGCTGGCTTAGTCAATAATTTAGAAAATCAGTCTCGGATTGAAAATGTCTCCTTTAAGGGTCAGATTAAATCCAAGGGTGGAAACTCTGTTACCGGAGGTATCGCAGGAAGCAACTCTATGTCCTTGGTCAAGCGTGCCTATGCTGAAGCAGATATCTGGGTGAAAGGAGCTAAAAACGCCAGCATGCTGGTCGCTCAGAACTTCACAAATAATTCAGGAGCAGGCTGGGGAAATTGGGGCCGGCTGACCCAGTCAGTTGCCAAAGGCAGTCTGGAAGATGCAGCTGCTAAAAACGCTGCCGGCATTGCTTCCTCTATCTGGCCTTACGGAACGGTTGATGACAGCGTCAGCTATGCTCAGATTCTCAATGGGAAGGAACTCTTTGGATCTGACTCCGAAGTGGATTACCCATATATGGGAACTAAACTGCAAAACCTCTTTGGTGTAACGGGCCACAGTTCTGGAACCAAGGCCGGGAAAGATGCTAAATTCCGCCGCCTGACAGAAACGGAAGCAGATCAGAAAGTAAAAAGTTATAAGATTACGGCTTTAGAGCAGAAGAGCGATGACGGGGTAACTTCTGAGAAGTTAAATGCTTCTGTCTTGAAAACAAGTGCTTATCATGATAAAGCCGGCTACAATGCAGCATATGAAAAACTCTATCAAAATTTAGAGCGCTTCATGCCTTTCTACAATCAGGAGTTTCTGATTCACGAAGCCAATAAACTGGCAAATGCCGGTTTGGCAGGCGACCTCCTGACCAAGAAAGTTTTGTCCGTTCAGGCGCTAAATGGCAGCCAGTTCGTAACCCAAGGAATAGAAGCCGATAAAATTCTAGTTCACTTTGACGATGGCAGCAAAATCATCTATCATCTGCAGGCTCAGAAAGACTTTGCAGCTACTAAGATTCCAGAATTTGATATTGTGGAGCTTGGAACAGTTTATACACCGAACCACTCAGCTGCTGTCAAGGAAGATCTGGTAAGCCAATTGGCAGACAGTCTGAAGGATTTTGACTTGTATAGCGATGCAGTTTATCAGTCTGTCGGTCTTGCAAAAGATAATGACAAGGAAAACAAAGTGAAACGCCTCTTCTTGGATGAATCGCTGGCTGAAGTCAAAGAGAATTTGCAGGACATTGTACGAAAAATGCTTGCCAATGAATGGACGGCTGTCCATTCTGATAATCCGGCAGCAGATCAAGCTGTCAAGGCTAAAATTGAAGGCAATAAAACAGCTATCATGCTCGGTTTGACCTACCTAAACCGTTACTACGATCTAAAATTTGGAGACTATAATCTTAAAGAGCTGGTCCTCTTTAAGCCAGATTTCTATGGAGAAAAGGCAGATCTGCTGGATAGGATTATAAACATCGGCCAATCTACTGAGTCTCAGCTCAAGGGCGCAGACAATGTCAATATGTTTGCCCGTCAGTTGAAGACAGAAACAAAGGGCAGAGATTTGCTTGCTTATTTAGATTACAACCGCCGCCTGTTTACTGATTTTGAAAATATGGATTCTTGGTTTAAGGATGCGACCAGAGGCTTTGTGCAGTTTGAGGAACGTCCTTCTCTGATAGAGGAGATTAAGGATGCAAAATACCGAGTCTTTGACAATCTCAGTTCGGAATACTTCAGCAACTATATATTGCCGCTGCTGACTCTCAAGAACACTCGCTTGGCGATCCTTTCAAACTATAGCACAATGACCTTTGTCAATCGCGATAAACGCCGGTCATGGACTGACGAGAAGTTTGATGAGAGCATCAAGGAAGTAGCGACCCTTCACCGCAACCATGTCGATACCTGGTACAAACTCCTGTCCAGTGATATGAAGTCCAAAATGGTTAAGGACAACGTGACCGCTGTATGGGACGGCTTCCAAGTGGAAGGCCGTGGCTGGATTGATGTCAACGGAAATGATAATAAGGGCAATCCTTATGCGCCATCTCGCGAATTCTTTAACCTTGTTGGCGGCAGAGCCGGAGGTTGGTATAAATCTAATGGCTACGGTGCGCATGCTGCTGGTTCAATCCGTGTGAACTTCGAAGCTTTTGACCTATTGACAGACTACGGTGTATCTGTCTTTACACACGAGCTTACTCACGTCAATGATGGAGCAATCTATCTGGGCGGTTATGGCAGACGCGACGGCATTGGACCGGAAGGTTATGCACAGGGTATGCTTCAGTCTCCTGTTCCGGGTCAGCCTGGCTGGGGTGCACTGGGGCTCAATATGGCCTTTGATCGTCCAAATGATGGCAGCCTCATCTACAACAGCTCGCCAAGCCTTTTCAAAAACCGCGATGATATTGATCATTATATGAAAGCTTACAATGACACGCTCATGCTGTTGGATTATCTGGAAGGGGAAGCCGTCGTTTCCAAAGGAAATGAAGCTGCAGCCAAATGGTTTAAAAAAGTAGAGCCGAAAGCAGTGAGTGATAGAGCACAGCACGATCTAGTCCGAGATTTGACAGCAGATGAAAAGCAGACGATGGCTGTTTCCTCTGTAGATGACTTGGTGGATCAAGGGCTGCTTTCTAACCGAGCGGTAGGCAACAAAGTCTACAATCCGACTGATTTTGATTCCAGTTATATCGCTATCGACTATATGACCGGCATCTACGGCGGCGGTCAGAACAGCACCGGGGCGCCGGGAGCGCTGATGTTTAAGCATAACACCTTTAGAATCTGGGGTTATTATGGCTATGAGAAAGGCTTTATCGGCTATGCTTCCAATAAATACCGCAAGACAGCCAATGAGCAAGGGGTTGCCGGTTTGAGTGACAACTTTATCATCAAGCAGATTTCTGGCGGAGAATTTGAAACGATGGAAGCCTTTAAGAAAGCTTACTTTAAAAAAGTAGTGGATAAAACAAAAGCCAGCGGTATTAAGCCAGTAACCATCAACGGCAAGGTTTACAGCAGCTATGAGGAGCTGAAGACAGGTTTTGCAGAAGCCGTGCAAAAAGATTTGGCTAAGAACAGGCTTGATGAACAAATAACGAGAAACTTTAAATATGCGGTCTTTAGCCAGCTGCTGCAAAAGACAAACAGTTTTATGGATGAGACTTCCATATGGAAAGATTAAGGCCAACTCGTTCTTTATACCCTTTCTATGTTACCTCGCATGTCGGTGCCTCCAACAGTCTGAGAGACTATGGGAGGTCAGGGAGCAAACAAATAGAAACAGCCTGAGGCCAGAAATAAAAGGGCGCGGCAGGAGATGAGGGCTCATACAAGTTTTGCTTGTCTTGGCTGTAATCTTCAGTATTGCCGACTCTCCCTGCCAAAAGCTCTGTCTGCAGCTTCAAAGCACTTCTTTGAGCGCTTTGAAAAACCGGTCTTCTCATTTGAGAACACCGGTTTTTTCTTAGAAAAAAATTTATTATATAATTTTGAAAAAAAGCGTAATTATGCTATAATGGATTGTATTCAATAAATTTTAAGGAGAAATGACAGAATGTCTGCATCATTTGAAAATAAAGAAACAAACCGCGGAGTGCTGACTTTTACCATCAGTCAGGAGCAAATCAAGCCTGCTTTGGACCGCGTATTTAACTCAGTTAAGAAGGATATTGCTGTACCAGGTTTCCGTAAGGGACATCTTCCGCGTGCTATCTTCAACCAACGTTTTGGTGAAGAAGCCTTGTATCAAGACGCATTGAACGCTCTGCTGCCGGAAGCTTATGAGGCTGCTGTCAGTCAGGCGGGTATTGAAGTAGTTGCTCAGCCGCAGTTTGATGTGAAATCCATGGAAAAAGGCCAAGACTGGACCATTACTGCAGAAGTTGTTACAAAACCAGAAGTGAAACTGGGCGCTTATAAAGATTTGGAAGTGACAGTTGAGGCGACTAAGGAAGTGACAGACGCTGAAGTTGACGAGCGCGTGGAGCGCGAGCGCAGCAATCTGGCTGAGCTGGTGCTCAAGGAAGGGCCTGCTGCGGACGGCGATACAGTTGTGATTGATTTTGTCGGTTCTGTTGACGGCGTTGAATTTGACGGCGGCAAGGGCGACAACTTCTCTCTGGGACTGGGCAGCGGCCAGTTTATCCCTGGTTTTGAAGAGCAGCTGGTCGGGCATAGTGCCGGTGAAACCGTTGATGTCGTCGTGACCTTCCCGGAAGACTATCAAGCAGAAGACTTGGCTGGTAAGGAAGCTAAGTTTGTCACAACGATTCACGAAGTCAAAGAAAAAGAAGTGCCAGAATTGGATGATGAACTGGCAAAAGACATTGACGAAGAAGTGGAAACGCTGGACGAGCTCAAAGAAAAGTACCGCAAGGAATTGGCTGAATCCAAAGAAGCAGCTTATAACGATGCAGTGGAAGCAGCGGCAATCGATCAGGCTGTGGCCAATGCAGAAATCGTAGAACTGCCGCAAGAGATGATTCACGAAGAAGTGCACCGTTCGGTTAATGAATTCCTGGGCAATATGCAGCGCCAAGGAATCTCGCCTGAGATGTACTTCCAAATCACCGGCACCAGCCAAGAAGACCTGCACAAGCAGTATGAAGCAGATGCTGAATCCCGCACCAAGACTAACTTAGTGGTTGAAGCAGTTGCCAAGGCAGAAGGTTTTGAAGCAAGCGAAGAAGAAATTGAAGCTGAAATCACTTCGCTGGCAGCAGACTACAAGATGGAAGCAGAGCGCGTGCGCCAGCTGCTTTCAGCAGATATGCTCAAACACGATATTGCCATTAAGAAAGCTGTCGAAGTGATTACCAGCACTGCAAAAGTGAAATAAAGCCTGCAAAAGCCATAGTTCAGACTATTGGCTTTTTGGCTGTCGTGCTGTCATACAAAGAATGAAAATATTTTGACGAAAGCAAAAAATTATCGTACAATAGAAAGTAGCGAAAATTGCAAGAGGGCTAAGGCCTTTACTATCTTAAAGGAGATCGACTTTGGAATTAGAAGTATTTGCTGGACAGGAAAAAAGTGAACTTTCTATGATTGAAGTAGCGCGTGCTATCTTAGAGGCCCGCGGCCGCGATCATGAAATGTATTTCAGCGACCTTGTCAATGAGATTCAAAACTACTTAGAAAAGTCAAACAGCGAAATCAGGGAGGCCCTG
>NZ_KQ969394.1:83051-90282 GCF_001578865.1 Streptococcus sp. DD11 | reverse complement strand
CCTGCGTTCTTGGTATGCCATTGATGAAGTAGATGAAGAAATCATCGCACTGGAAGAAACCGATGAAGACGATGCGCCTAAGAAACGCAAGAAAAAACGGGTCAATGCCTTTATGGACGGCGATGATGATGCGATTGATTACAGTGATGACGATCCAGAAGACGAAGATTCTTACGAAGCAGATCCAGCTCTTTCCTATGATGAGGACAATCCAGATGATGAGAAGAGCGAAGTCGAAGCGTACGATGCGGAAATCAATGAAATCGCTCCGGATGATTTAGATGAGGATGTGGACATCAACGAAGAAGACGACGAGTTTTCGGATGAAGACACGGAAAGCGAAGAAGAATAAAAAGAAATAAGATTCCTTGTTTCTTTTTGCTTTTCTCATAAAAGTTAGTCTGAAAATGTCAAAGATGCTATAATATGGTCAGGGATAGGAATCACGGAGGTTCTTGCAATGAAGTTTGTGATGGATAAAAGTATCGAAGAGCTTGGGATTACAAGCGTTGTGCTTGGAATTGCTAAAAATGTCGACCCGAATGCAGCTTTATCGGATTCATTTTTGAAAAAGAAAAAAGAGAGGGAAGCTTGGGCCTTGCATTGTGATTTGGACGAGGTTTTCCAGTCTCCGGTTATTCAAGGTTATACAGATTTATTGCAGCGCGTGGGCCGCAGTGTTAAGAAAAATCCTCCGACCGTGCCGGCTCTGATCCGCAATATCCAACACCGAGGTTCGCTTCCTCAGATCAATAGCATCATCGATATTTATAATGTCGAAGCCTTGCATTCTCTGCTGGCCATTGGGGGCCATGATTTTGACAAGATTGGGGAGCAGATAGAGTTTACCGTGAGCCAGAGAGAAGATGTCTTTCTGCCGATTCTTTCCAAGGAGAAGCACGTGGCCAAGACGGACTATGTCTACCGTGATGAGAAAGGGATTTTAGCTTGGCTGGATGTTCGAGACAGCGAGTATTATAAGTTTGATGAGGAGACCAAGAATGCCATTTTCATCATTCAGGGAAATGCCCATACTTCGGTGGCAATGCGCTTAGAGGCACTAGAGCGAATCCATCAGGATTTGTCAGAATGTATGCCAAATTTGGAATTTGAGACAGCGGTCATCTCTATAGATGAAAATAAATGAAAACCAATGAAAACAAACAAAAAATAGTCCCATTTGACAAAAAACTTGTTTTACGGTATCATATTGTTCGGGCACCTCTTTTTGAGGTCGGAAGCTTCCTAATCTTAGGGAGCTATTTTCTTTTTTATAAGAGTTTCCAAAAAACAGCCTTCCCCATCTGTCGTTTTACCGGTTCTGAGGACTCGTAGAGCGTCCATACTTTTTGAGTATCACTTATCATCACGCAAAAGGAGAAATGATGTCAACCAAATATATTTTTGTCACCGGCGGTGTGGTTTCCTCTATCGGGAAAGGGATTGTGGCGGCCAGTCTGGGCCGGCTTTTGAAAAATCGCGGACTCAAGGTCACCATTCAGAAGTTTGACCCTTATATCAACATTGACCCAGGGACCATGAGCCCCTACCAGCATGGAGAAGTCTATGTCACAGATGACGGAGCGGAAACGGATCTGGATCTGGGCCACTATGAGCGTTTCATTGACATCAATCTCAATAAATACTCCAATGTCACCACTGGGAAGATCTACAGCGAGGTCCTGCGCAAGGAGAGGAAGGGCGAGTATCTGGGGGCAACGGTGCAGGTTATTCCCCATATTACCGACGCTCTCAAGGAAAAAATCAAGCGGGCAGCAACGACAACAGACTCTGATGTCATCATCACCGAGGTGGGCGGCACGGTCGGCGATATTGAATCCCTGCCCTTTCTGGAAGCTCTGCGCCAGATGAAGGCGGATGTCGGAGCGGACAATGTCATGTATATCCACACGACTCTCCTGCCTTATCTCAAAGCAGCAGGCGAGATGAAAACCAAACCAACCCAGCATTCCGTCAAAGAACTGCGCGGGCTGGGCATCCAGCCCAATATGCTGGTGATTCGGACGGAGCAGCCAGCCGGTCAGAGCATTAAAAACAAACTGGCCCAGTTCTGCGATGTGGCGCCGGAAGCCGTTATTGAGTCGCTGGACGTGGAGCATCTCTACCAGATTCCGCTCAACCTGCAGGCGCAGAAGATGGACCAAATCGTCTGCGACCACCTGAAGCTGGATGTGCCGGAGGCAGACATGGCCGACTGGTCAGCCATGGTGGATAAGGTGATGCATCTGAAAAAACAGGTCAGAATCAGCCTGGTCGGCAAGTATGTCGAACTGCCAGATGCCTACATTTCCGTAGTTGAAGCCCTCAAGCATTCGGGTTATGCCAATGATGCAGAAATCCAGCTCAACTGGGTCAATGCCAATGATGTGACCGCTGAAAATGCAGCTCAGCTCTTGGGAGATGCGGACGGAATCATCGTGCCCGGCGGTTTTGGCCAGCGGGGGACCGAGGGCAAGATTCAGACCATTCGCTATGCTCGGGAAAATGATGTGCCTATGCTGGGGGTCTGTCTGGGCATGCAGCTGACCTGTGTCGAGTTTGCCCGCCATGTCTTAGGCTTGAGCGATGCTAACTCTTCTGAGCTCAATCCTGCTACCCAGCATCCGGTTATCGACCTGATGCGCGACCAGATTGATGTGGAGGATATGGGCGGCACCCTGCGGCTGGGCCTCTATCCCTCCAAGCTCAAGCGTGGCTCTAAGGCAGCAGCAGCCTATGACCATCAGGAAGTGGTGCAGCGCCGCCACCGCCACCGCTATGAGTTTAACAATGTCTTCCGTCAGCAGTTTGAGGATGCCGGCTTTGTCTTTTCCGGAGTGTCGCCGGACAACCGCCTGGTGGAAATTGTGGAAATTCCGGAAAATACATTCTTCGTGGCCTGCCAGTACCACCCGGAACTGTCCAGCCGTCCCAACCGTCCGGAAGGCCTCTATACCGCCTTTGTCACAGCGGCAGTGGAAAAGAGTCAGGAAGGCTAGTCCGGCTTTTCAGATGAAGCGGCTTTTTTGTAGAAATGATAAAGTGAACAACAGAAGGAGGAAGCAAAATGTTTTTGAAAATTTTGGCCAGCATTCGGACGAATAACGTTCAAGATGCTGCTTGCTTAGAGAAAATCCAAAGACTTTGGAGAGAGCAGGAGGCAGCAGTGGCAGAGGCTTTTGCGGAAGGAGAGCCAGTCTATGCGGTCTATCATGACTATGCCAGTGATTACAAGGGGGACTACAGCCTGTCCATCTGCCGTCCGACGGACGAGGAAAGCTATGACTTTGACACATCGGAGCAGGTCTATCAGGTCTTTGAGGCGGATAAGGATGATCCCCAAGCCGTGCTTCATGTCTGGCAGAAAATCTGGCAGGCAGAGGATGCAGGAGAGCTTCGCCGGAGCTACAGTCTGGACTTTGAAAAATACGAGCCCGATCAGACTATAGCGGTATTTATAGCAAGGCCGGAATCCTAATAATTCTTGAATAGACGTTTGCCCTTTAGTCTTTCTGATTTTTCATTCTGCCTAACCGCCTCTAACCGGCCTTTGGCTCAGCTGCTGATTTTTTGAAATAAAGTCAAAAATTTTCTTGACAAGCTCCAGTCCGCCTGTTATACTAGTAAAGTACTCAATCGCGGGGATGGCGGAATTGGCAGACGCGCAGGACTAAGGATCCTGTGACCGCTTTAGGTCGTGAGGGTTCAAGTCCCTCTCTCCGCATCAAGCAAGCTGGCTTCGGTCGGCTTTTTATTTTTCTGCAGCAGGGTGCAAAAAGCAAAGCTTTATCTATGATTCCCTAAAATTTCAGGAAAAACTAGCAATTTTAGTGAAAAAGTGATAAAATAAACAATGTAAGTGGTTCAGCCACAAAAAATAAGAGGAGGCCTGATAAGAATGGCAATCGTTTCAGCAGAAAAATTTGTCCAAGCAGCTCGTGACAATGGTTACGCAGTTGGTGGATTCAACACAAACAACCTTGAGTGGACGCAAGCTATCCTGCGTGCAGCAGAAGCTAAAAAAGCTCCAGTGCTTATCCAAACTTCTATGGGTGCAGCAAAATACATGGGTGGTTACAAGGTTGCCCGCAACCTGATTGCAAACTTGGTTGAGTCAATGGGAATCACTGTACCAGTTGCGATTCACTTGGACCACGGTCACTATGAAGATGCCCTTGAGTGTATCGAAGTTGGCTACACTTCTATCATGTTTGACGGCTCACACCTTCCAGTAGAAGAAAACCTTAAATTGGCTAAGGAAGTCGTTGAAAAAGCACACGCTAAAGGAATTTCAGTCGAAGCTGAAGTTGGTACTATCGGCGGTGAAGAAGACGGGATTATCGGTAAAGGTGAATTGGCTCCAATCGAAGACGCAAAAGCAATGGTTGAAACCGGCATTGACTTCTTGGCAGCAGGTATCGGAAACATCCACGGACCATACCCAGCAAACTGGGAAGGTCTTGACCTTGACCACCTGAAGAAACTGACAGAAGCTCTTCCTGGCTTCCCAATCGTATTGCACGGTGGTTCAGGTATTCCTGATGATCAAATCCAAGCAGCAATCAAGCTTGGTGTGGCGAAAGTCAACGTAAACACTGAGTGCCAAATCGCGTTTGCGAACGCAACACGTAAATTTGCGCGTGACTACGAAGCAAACGAAGCAGAATACGACAAGAAGAAACTCTTCGACCCACGTAAATTCTTGGCTGACGGTGTCAAAGCTATCCAAGCATCTGTGGAAGAACGCATTGACGTCTTCGGATCAGAAGGCAAAGCTTAATCGGGCTGCAAAACGTTATGAAATGAAGGTTTATCCTATTGGATAGGCCTTTTTGTGTGTTTGCCCCCACTTTTCCCCGAATGAAGTTGGTTATTCATCAGACGGTGAAATTTTGAAGCCTTATTGGATAGACAAGGGCTTTTGAGCAGAAATTGGGAGCTATAAAAACTTCGCCTGTCTCTCTGGGATAGAGTTTCCAAATACTGGCGAAAATGATATACTAGTAAAAAGCAAATGCTGCTGTGTCTTGAGTGAGATAGAAAGGGAGTACCTCAAAATTTATGAAAGAAGTGATCATCTACACCTACGGCCTGCGCTATGAGGTTAAGTTGGCAGCGGATAAGTCTGTCCTGATCGGAGCGACTGAGAAGGCTCAGCTGTATCTTGCCCATCAGGAGACTCCTCTTAAGCTGCAGCTGAAAGACGGCAAAGTCTTTTATCAACTGGGTGAAGAGACCGGTCTTTTGAAGGATGGCCTGACTTTAGAAGAGCTGACTTTCTACTTGCGGGAAAGAGAGGCTCAGATCTATGAACTCTTGGATCAGAGGGAAATCCGCATTGGATTCTCAAAGGGCTCAACCCTTATTGTGACAGAAGGGCCGGAGTTGCTTTTGCAAAAGGTCTCAGGAAGCTGGCTCTTGAATCGAATGAAAGGGAGCTTCTATCGAAATAATAGCTTAGAAAAAGAGGACGAGCTGACTTTAAGCTTTGGTGATGAGCTGAGCTTCGATGCTGTCACTATCAAGATTTATCCAGATGAAGTCTGGCTCTATGGTCCCGTCACGGCTGATTGCTGTCTGACTCTGAGAGGGTCGTCTCGCTACAGCTTTTACGAGGATTATCCGGATTATCACCAGTCGCCGCGGCTGATGTATGAGGGAGCGGAGGACAAGATTCGGATCAACCCCCCGGGCAAGGAGCCAACCAAGCCCAGCGATGAGCTGCTGCGGCTGATTGTGCCGCCGCTGCTCATGATCGGGGTGACGGTTTTGATTACCCTGCTGCAGCCACGGGGGATCTATATCCTTGCGACCGTGGCCATGTCTGGGGCCAGTGTGATTTTCTCTATTCGGACTTTCTTTAAAAACCGTAAGAAATTCAAGCAGGAAAAGAAAGATCGGGTAGACCTCTACCGGCTCTATCTGAGAGATAAGGCTATGGAGCTGAACGGACTGGAGCGCCAACAAAAGGAAGGGCTGCACTACCACTTTCCTAATATTCTGGAACTGACAGAGCTGGTGGACAGCTACAGTCGGAGGATTTATGAGAAGACGGCTTTGGATCCGGATTTTCTGAGCTACCGTCTGGGTCTGGGGCAGGTGCCGACCTCCTATCAGCTGAGCTATGGGCAGGAGGAGCGGAGCGGCAAGAAGGATGCCTTGGAAGAGGAGGGTTATGGCCTCTATACCCAGCACAGGAAAATCTCTGATATGCCGATTGCGGCTAATCTCAGCCGGGTACCTGTAGCCTATATTGGACCGCGCAGTTTAGTTCTGGAGCAGCTCCAGCTCTTGCTCCTGCAGCTGGCAACTTTTCACTCTTATCATGATGTACAGTTTATCACTATCATGCCGGAGGGGGAGCGCGATCAGTGGGACTGGCTGCGCTGGCTGCCTCATGCTAAACTTCAGGAGCTCAATGTACGGGGCTTCATCTACAATCAACGGACAAGAGACCAAGTCTTAAACAGCCTCAACCAAATCCTAAAACTGAGAAAGGCCAAACTGGAGGAGGCCGGCAGGCAGGAAAGTACTGTTTTTCAGCCCCACTATGTCATTCTGGTCACCGAGAAGAAGCTGATTTTGGACCATGTCATTATGGAGTTCTTTGCGGAAAATCCAACAGACCTGGGCTGTTCGCTAATCTTTGTAGAAAGCAGTCTGAGTGCCGTTTCTGGAAATGTGAAGACGGTCATCCAGATTAAGGACCGCAATACCGGTCAGCTGGTCATGGAAGAAAGAAAACTGAAAGAAACCGACTTTCGCTTAGATCATTTCCCAGAGGGCTATGACAAGGAGCGGATTGCCCGGACCTTGGCGCCGCTCCACCACCTGCAGAATCTGAAAAGCTCCATTCCAGATACGGTCACCTTTATGGAGATGTATGGGGCTGAGACCTTCTCGGATTTGCAAGTCTTGCAAAAGTGGCAGCAGAATGCGCCTTATAAGAGCTTGGCGGTGCCCATCGGCCTCAGGGGCAAGGAAGACCTGGTCTACCTCAACCTGCATGAGAAGGCCCATGGCCCGCACGGCCTCATCGCAGGAACGACCGGATCCGGGAAGTCGGAGACCATCCAGTCCTATATCCTGTCTCTCGCCGTCAACTTCCACCCGTACGATGTAGCCTTTCTGCTCATCGACTACAAGGGCGGAGGCATGGCCAATCTCTTCAAGAACCTGCCCCATCTCCTAGGAACCATTACCAATCTGGACGGGGCCCAATCCATGCGGG
>NZ_KQ969394.1:73365-82589 GCF_001578865.1 Streptococcus sp. DD11 | reverse complement strand
TCTGGCCGAGGACATCAAGGAAGTACCGACCGAGCTGGAGGCTATTGTCAGCCAGATCCAACTACTGACAGAGAGCCAGCAGATTGCCCCCGTGCCGCAGCCATGGCTGCCGCCACTTAATGAGCGGATGACCCTGCAGGAGCTGGAACCTAACCAGCCGCAGGAAGCCTGGGCGCAAAAGAAGCCGGTCTCTGTCCTTCTGGGAATGGCGGACATTCCGCAGGCCCAGAAGCAGGAGGCAGTCTCGGTCAGCCTGTCCAAGGATGGGCATATCCTGCTTTACGGCAGTCCCGGTACCGGGAAGACGACCTTCCTGCAGAGTGCGGCCATGGACTTGGCTCGCAAGTTCAGTCCCAAAGATGTCACGCTCTACCTGATGGACTTTGGGACCAATGGGCTGGCGCCGCTAAGCAACCTGCCTCATGTGGCGGATACCATGTTATTGGATCAGACGGAGAAGATTGCCAAGTTTGTCCGCATCATGGAGCGGGAGCTCAGCCGGCGGAAGAAGCTTTTGTCCGACTACGGTGTTGGTACACTAGAGCTCTACCGTCAGGCCAGCGGCAAGGAAGAGCCGGCTATCGTTATCCTGCTGGACAGCTATGAGTCCATGAAGGAGGAGGCCTATGAATTGGAGCTCTTTAAGCTCTTGGTGCGGATCTCCCGTGAAGGTCTCAGCATCGGTGTGCACCTCCTCGTGACAGCGGGCCGTCAGTCCAACCTGCGGGCGCAGTTCTATGCCAACTTCAAGCACCAGCTGACCCTGCCGCAGAATGATGTGGGCGAAGTCCGCTCTATCGTGGGCTCTACCCCGCTTGCGGCGACCATGGAAGACATCAAGGGCCGGGCACTCATGAAGCGCGACGAGGTTGATGTTATCCAGCTGGCTTTACCAGTAGCGGGTGCCAATGATGCACAAGTCCTCAACAACCTGCGTCAGGAAGTCGCTTCTCTCCAAGAAGCTTGGACCGGTGAGACACCGCAGGCCATCCCAATGGTGCCGGAAGAACTGACGAATGAAAACTTTTACAATCGTCCAAGTATTCAGGCGGTTTATGAAGGCGGTCTGGTGCCTCTGGGCTTAGATATGGAAACAGTCAAGCCGGTTATTTGGGATCTCTCCAAGGGTAATCTTCTTTATTTGACTGAGCAGGCAGAACAAATGACAACTCTGACCCAGCATATCGCCAGAGGGAAACAAAGCGTTATTGTGCTGGCTCCCCCCTCTGCTTCTTCTATTGTAGAAGCAGGAGCAGGTGTTGCCTTTGAGAATCAGATACCGGAAGTGGAGAAACTATTGGCTGTTCTTGAATCAAAGCTTAAGTATAACTTGAAGCAAGGACTGACAAACCATATGGCAACGGTCGTCGTCTATAATGCAGTGGAACTGGTCGAAAAAATAAATCCAGAGTCGCAAAGAAGACTGACGTTCATCTTTGAACAAGGTTTATCTGGAGGTTATGCCTCTATTGTCATGGCGACCCCTACCCTTTCCCGGAGTATAGAGACGCCATTGCGGCTTGCCAAAGGATTTAAACAAGGTCTCATCAGCATGCGGCTGAACGATCAGACGATACTGGCTTCGGGGAATAAGCCGACAAGAGAGCCCTTATTGGGACCTCAGGTTCATTACTTTATTCAGGAAAACACTGTCCATCAAATCAAGGTGTTGATGCGTTAAGTGTGATTTTTGGTACTTCCCTGCAGGACTGTGGAGAAGAGCAATAGCTTTCTTCTCTTCGGTACTTGACGGTTCTGATTGGTTGGCATTGAGAAACAAGGAAAGGTTTTCCACATGAAAAAAACAACAAAATATATATTATTTGCGATACTAGGAGGAATAGCACTTATGACTGTAGCAGCAATGAACGGCTGGCGGCTGGACGATCATACCGTTCCTAAAAACCGCACCAGAGAACAGTATGATTTTGAGGGGACTTTTAATCCCATCGTGAACTTTTTGAATCAGGAGAAGAAGGATTTTACGGGTATAAAATCTTATTATAGTTATGTGGGGTTCGCCTCTACACCTAGAGAACTTGATGAAGTATATAGGATTAATTTAGATACCGAACAGTCTCCAATCGTGGGAACGTATGAGATAGAAAAAGGGGGAGAAAAACAAAAAGTTCCTATTACATATTCTAATCAACAAATAACTTATGAGGAGGAGCTTACTCCTCAGTTTGATGAAGATATTCTAAACATGGTTTTAAAGCCAGAATATTTTGAGTCTTTAGATATCCAACAAACCCGTAAGAGTGCGGAAACAGAACTTAGTCAGCTTATCTATAAGCCTGAAAATCAATCGGATTTATTTAAAAAATTAAAGAAAAAGTATGAAATGCCATCTGATACAAAGCTTTCAGTTATTTTGGGCTATGCTCATTATAATGAGTATAATTTTTCAATCACTTTAAAATCAAAAGATAAAATAGTTTATATATCAAGTTCAATATATTTAAATAAAGGAGAGTAATGTATGGATGCCATCCAAGAAAGCAATCGACGGGTAGAGATATCCGCCGATATCTCAGATTTTGTATACACATACGAGAATGACTATGCAGCAGGTCTTCCTCCACTGGAAAACGTAAACAAAGAGTTGAGCGAGGCAGGTTACGGTGGTACTTTAGAAATCGTGGACTCCATGTACGATGAAAAGACAGGAGTCGCAGCCATTGCGGTTTACGACGATGACACGAAAGAGACCTATATTGCCTATGCCGGTACAAACTATGATGCTGATGGGACTAAAGATATTATTACAGATATGGCTATTGGTCTGAATGATTCCCTCTATTTGAAAGAGATGAGCAAACCCGCTGTTGATTTTTATGAGAGAGTCGAAGCTAAAGGGAATAGCATTACGATGACCACTGGACATTCCTATGGGGAGTTCCTGGCTGGCAGGGTGGCGCTGGAAAAGCAAGTCATTTATAACTATGGCTATCAGGGAGCGCCTCAGTCTGTCAATGGCCAGACGGCTCAGGAGATGCTTACCTCAGGTGGCTCTGGATTATTTGATATCATTTATAATAGTAAAAATTATGAAGAATTTGAAAGAAGCATCAAGCATTTTGCTAATGGACCGAACTATAAAATAAAATTGCCAAGTGATAAAGAACTAAAGGAGTATTGGGATTATTTTGAACGCTTAAAAATGACCTCTCCTGAGAAAGTTGAAGCAGCCAAGGCTGAGGCTGCCAGAGTAACAAAGCTTCAAAAGAATTACCATGGGCAATCCATTACCTTCTCTTCTACGAGAGATGTTCTGACCAATATTGCATGGGAACAAGGAAAGGGCGAACTTTCTTTTGGAGGTCAGGTGCTTAGTGGGAATATTGGTGAAAGTTTACTTGATGCAGCGACACCTGGTCTAATGAAATTTTTAGGTATCTCTAAAGATACTGTATACCCAGAAAAGGTTGTTGCCATTGATGTTCCAATCGAACACAATATGACTAAGTACAGGACCAGCGAAGAGGCTTTGTTATATACAAAACAGACGGTTTTAGCTCAGATGTTTGGAGTAGATTTAGATGGAGACGGGACTTTGGAGTTTGCGGTTACTCCTGAAAATACGACGACCAGAGACTTGATTCCCAAACGAGGTGGTTCGCAAAAGATTGCCTTGGATACGGCTTCTATGGCAGCTCTTGTTGCCAATTTAAAGGTCTGTTTGTCCCAAGCGCAGGAACTGGAAAAACTTGCCCAACAGACTATCGCAGCCAATGAAAATGTCATGAATGGTCTTTCCAACCGCCGTAATAATTTGAAAGATGCGGTTGTTCAGCACTTGGAGTCTATCAGTCTCATTGAGGCTGTGCAAAAAATTGATACGGCTTATAGTAATTATGGCAGCATTACAGGGACCTTTAATACACTGAATGCTTACGATCCACAAGAATTTTCCAGAAAATTTGACTGGTTCGGTACCAGTGGCCTATACGATTACTTGGATGCTGAGGATAATCCTTTCAACCATGGTGCAATCACAGCGAGTTTAACCAGCATGAAATCCAAAAACGAGAGTTTGGTGCTGGATATTAATTTGCACAAACTTGCAGAAGGTGGAAAATCTGATGGTAAATTATGGCCTCAAGATGCTATGTATACAAAAATGGGAACAAAAGGTCAGGAATTAGTCAATTCTTTTGAAAATATGATTGAGAAAAGTACCTCTGGATTGGCTAATCGAGCTCATTTTGCGGATGGAATTCCAGATGCGGTAAATGAAATTCTAAAAGTTTTATTGCAAAATATCCAGACAATCATTTCCTGTATTCAGTATACTTTTTCGGTAGCTGGGATGATTAAGGCTGCGCTGGAAGAGACGGATAATGGATTAGCTAGAAATATTGATAGTCTTGATTTTAGTTCTGTTCCCACTGTTGATACCAGTGTTTCTCAAGATTATAATACTTACTTGGAAGAAAGCGGCATTTTTGATGATCGCGATGTTATCAGTGCCTTTGATGATCAGATTGATGTAAAAGCTAGTGAATTGGCAAATCAAATGTCTTCCGCCTTTAGTGGTTATTTGGCGAGCGTGAGAGCTGCCATTACAGAAACCAATACGGTAATGACTACTGCAAAATCAAATCTTCAATCAGTCAAAGATGAATTTCCTACCCAAATTTTTTACAAAGTGAAATTTGAGGATAAAAAGAAGAAGCAACTCTATGGAACAGTTGAACAACAAATTTCTATAGCAAGTACCATCCGAACCGCAATTACAGATATTGATTCAGTAGATTTAGATTTAACAACGGCAATTACGACGATTAACTTAGCAGTGTCCATGTTAGGCGGTTTCTATCAACCATTCAGAAATGGTATGGAGGATGCTTTCTATGGTGCGACAAACTTACAAGGAATTGTTCGTTCTCAGAAAGCTATCGGTGCGGTTCTCAGCTCTTTAAATACTCGTTTTACTAATTTCAAGAGTGATTTAGCAGGATTCGGATCAGGTGCTGCAGTTGATGCATTAGGCTATAAACTGGGTGATATGACAAACCTGATGGGCAATGTCACCAAAGTTATTGATGATTGTTTTGGGGATTAATTTCTCTCATTGTACCACTTTCGCTTACTATTTCTTGTTTACTACCTGACTTGATGTTCAGGTGGTTTTTCTTGCAATCATTCTTCTATTCCTCGCTCTAGCCGTTTTCTATTGTGATATAATAGAATAAGCAAAATCTCCAGTTTAGCACATTGACAATTTTATTCTGACTACGCACGGGTTCAGCTCTGCTATTGTTCAAACAAACCCGACTTTACGACGGATACGCCTGATAAGCTACAGACCTCCCATCAGGCAGCGGCCGGAAGGCTCCATCTGTGGATGTGGACTTGCCGGGCGGTTCCGGCAGGGTGCCGAAAGTTGATACAAGCAACCTAAACCTTCGCAGTCAGGCTGCACCTGACATCACTGTCGGAAGAGGAGCAGCCGATATAGACGCCCCAAGCATCAGCGGTGCCAAAGCCGTTCCAGACCTTCCGAGTGCCAAGCAGGTAGCGGCAGAAAGCGCAGCCGGAGTGGTCGGCGGAGCGAGAGTCAAAGACGTAGATGTGCCGAGGGTTAAGGATGTTGCGACTCCGAGCAGAACTGGAGATGTGGGAGTGCCTAAAATGGATTCTCAAAGTTCAACAAAAATGTCTGAACCATCTCGCTTGGAATATTTACGCAATAAATATGGTACAATATCTGCAGAGGAGTTAAATCAACGTATTAACTTGCGTGGTGAAACGATGAAACAGTACAACGCGATGAAAGAGGTTGTAAAAAGCAAAAGACAGTTAGGACCAGCTTTTGCTACTGTCTATGATAAAACAACTGGGAAATACTATAGCGCGATTAATAACTTTGACGGCAAAAAACCAGGTGATCTTCATCCATTGTTACAAGAAAGATTTAATAATGCAAGTCAGAATTTGATTGATTCGTATGTAAAAACAAAAGGCTTTGCCTCCCATGCAGAAGTATATGCAGTAAATGAGGCTTTGAAGGCTAATCCCAATGCTACAATGGATGATTTATTGGTTAATGTCATCCATACAGATAAAGGTAAGAGTTATATTAATAAAATGCCATATGCAGGTGGTGAAATGTTTGTACGTTGCCCACATTGTCAATATATGCTGGATGGTTTCAATATGATTTCAGAGGTTGGAAAATGACAGAAGATAAAATTTTAACAAAAGAAGATGTTCTCCGTGACGGTGTTTGTTTTGAAGATGAACTAGACTGGGGCGGAGAATACTATGAACAAATTGTCTATGAAAATGAATCAGGAGAAGAGGTTCCTTATACTGGTTTAGCTTATGATTTATATCCAGATGGTCAATTAGAGTTTTATGGATATATAGATAATGGATATAGGCATGGTCTAGCCGTCTACTTTTATTTAAATGGAAAAATTAAAAGTATTAATAATCAAGACAGAGGTGCAGCCGAAGGAATTCAAAAAGAATATTTTGAAAATGGCGATATTGAGTCGATTTCTTATTGTATTGCAGGAGGAGAAATTCTCTATAAAAAATATGATGAGACTGGTAAAATTATTGAAGAAAAAACAGAGCCTACCGAAGATGATTTTAAGAGAGCAAAAAAGTGGGGTGTTGATTTATCGACTTTAGACATGAATTTGAAGTAGCACAGAATCAATTCAAAAATCAGATAGACTTATCTAATCATTTTGAGGACTCGGATATTCGTTATGTCGCAGGGGTGGATTTGGCCTATTGGACAGAGAATGACAAGGAATACGGCGTTGCTTGCCTCGTGGTTATTGACCGGGAAAATCTCCAAGTTGTTGAAGAGGTTAGTTTTCATGATGAAATTACAGTTCCCTATCTCCCAGGTTTTCTTGCATTTAGGGAATTGCCTCTGATTTTGGAGGCAGTTAAACTATTGAAAATCAAACCTGAGTTATATATGTTTGATGGAAATGGTTATCTGCATCCGCGCCATATGGGAATCGCGACCCATGCTTCCTTTTTCTTAGGGAAACCAACTATCGGAGTTGCCAAAAATTACTACCATATTGAAGGAGCAGAATTTGTACTTCCTGACAATTACGAAGGAGCCTGTACAGAAATAGTCAAAAACGGTGAGATTTATGGACAGGTCTTGCGAACACATCAGAATGTCAAACCGATTTTTATCTCATGCGGGAATTGGATTGATATAGAAACAAGTCAGAAGTTTGTTTTGGAATTTGTCACTAAAGAAAGCCGTTTGCCTGTTACAACCAGATATGCGGATATCCTGACCCATAAAGAACGAAAGAAACTATCTGGAATTACAAATGATTGAATGATTGCAGGCTTCTTAGCCTTGCGTCAATCATGGCCGTGTCTCCAGAATTTCCGATAATATTAAGAGAAGACTGCTTTTGTTCTTCTCTTTTTGATGTTTGAGGAAAGAGGGAACTCTAAACTTATCGAAATGCTAAAATAGACAAAATTCGTGTGTTTTATCAGTCCTCGTTTTCCTATTTGTTCCTTAAACAATTCTCTATTATGGTATAATGGAACAAGGAAAATCTCCTACTTAACACTTTGACAATCTTATCTGATTTGGCATGAGTTCTGCTATTTTCCTAAAGAACAAACCCGACTTTACGACGGATACGCCTGATAATATGACAACCCAAGGCAGCTATCTCAGTACCATGAGTGAGATCATGGAGGATATCAAGGCTGTGGGGGACAAGGTCAAAGAGGAGGGGGGTCGAGTCTCTCTATGTCCAGAAGGGCGAAGCTTCCTTAGGGACGACCAAGGACAGCGGGATCTTTGATAAATCCATCAACCGGATTAGGAGCATGCTGACGAGTGCCCAGAAGATTCACTCGGATATCATGCAAAATATTGACAGTAAGTTCACCAAGGGGATGGATAAGGCCTTCACCACGCTGAACAATGTCAATGAGGCAGAAAAGCCTTATCAGAGTAAATATACCAAGAAAAAGGAAACCCGAAAAGTAGCCGGGGCCTACTCAACTGACTATGGTCAAACTTATAGATATGTCACAGAAGAAAAACCTTATACTCTGGCTGAAATTCTGGACGGCAAAGCCAGTCCAATCAAGGCGGCCAAGGATGTCTATGATGAGCGGCTGAAAAGGGCCAAGGAACTGCTGGCCAACAAAGACCAGCTGTCTGATGAGCAGATCAAGGCCCTGAAGGGCAAGAGTGCGGAGGATATCGTAGCTGCTCAGTATCCAGGCCAGCTCCCGGATTACCAGAAGCTCAAGGCCAGCCGCTACTACGAAGAGAATAAGGAGAGCCTTCAGTATGTTGATACGGGCCTGAAAGTTGCGGCTGGACTAGCCATGATTGGCGGGGTCTTGCTGGCACCTGTCACTGGCGGTGCTTCCCTCTATGCGACCTATGCAGGCGGTGCCTATCTGGCAGCCGACAGTACTTACTCTGCAGTGACGGGGCACACCATGATCACCGGCGATCAGCTTTCCAATGAAGAGCGGATCTGGGCAGGAATTGATGCAGCGGTGACGGTTGTTTTCATTGGGAGTAATGTGTTTGACAAAAACAAAAAAGTGGATAGAATAAAGAAAATACAGAGAATAGAGGGAACAAAATAATGAATGACGATAAGATGACTGTAATTCAAGAAATGTTTAAAAAAGGTGAAACAGATGAATTAGTCCCCGCAGTTACTGTGATACTGGACGGAAAAATTAAAGGTGTGATTGACATTTTGATGGAAAAAAATGGTTATGAAGGTTATCCAGAAGCCATATCTGATATTATCTTTAAAGGCATTTCAACAATGATTGATCACGAATAAATCAGGCTAATTTTATCGTCAAAATTTTGAAGAGTTAATTCCTGAAAATGAACGATATTGGCTAGTAAAGGACGGTAAATATTATGCCAGATAGTAAGTTGGTTATTTTGAACGAGTCTTTCGGTAAGGAAGGATTAGATGAAAAAGTCGAAGGCTTGACTTTGATTGTAGATAGGCAGATTAAGACCGCCTTTGATGTGATTAAAACTAAAAGGCGGTGGGACAGAACTAAATTTTTAAAAATTTAGTTCGTCGTCCCAGCCCCGCGAGGATGATTAGGAGCTTTTTGGAGTCTAAAAGACGAACAAAAAGTCCAATCAGCTACCGCGCCAAAAGTTTTTTACCAAAACAAAGCGAGACTGAAAGACTTTTTATACAGTATCTTCCAAAAGATTCATCCCTCTG
>NZ_KQ969394.1:63217-73345 GCF_001578865.1 Streptococcus sp. DD11 | reverse complement strand
AAAAGTTTTTTACCAAAACAAAGCGAGACTGAAAGACTTTTTTATACAGTATCTTCCAAAAGATTCATCCCTCTGTGGGTGAGGACGCAGCCATCATGGGAGTCTGTCTCAGCCTCAATGAAGTCTTAAGAGATGTTGTTTTTGCCGGATTAGAAAATATTCTGAGAGGAAAATAATTAACAATGATATCGTTATAAGGATATGGAAAAAGTTAGCCAAAGTAGTTTGAGCCAGCTTGTTCTTTTTTTGCTTTTTCTTAGCCTCATTTTAAGGAGGTGTTTGAATCAAGAGACAAAACTGTGGATGTGCCGGCGGCGAAAGGACCATTGGAACACCGATGTAGATATTCGAGTGAAATTCGCTCTTGACAAAAAAATTCAGAGTGCTAGAATAGAGAAGTAACTTGCCGATTTAGCTCAGTTGGTAGAGCAACGCACTCGTAACGCGTAGGTCACAGGTTCGAGCCCTGCAATCGGCATATTTTGACTGATAGAAATCTTGTGAAAGCAAGGTTTCTTTTTTTACTGAACAGGGTGTCAACTGTAAAGGCCTGAATGCAGAGAGATTAAAATATCTTTACATGGTGAAAAAATCGAGAAAATCAAAAAGAAATATGGTACAGTGAAATGGTATAAAAAGAAAGGAGGAGTATTTATGAAAAAACGATTCATGCTTTTTTTGATTTTACTAACGACCTTATTTGCCTGTGCTGGACATGTTCGGGCATTTGATGGCTTTTCAGGTGGCTTTTCTGGTTCCGGAGGTTTCGGTTCGTCGAATGATTCATCCAGTGGATTGGGGAGCGGTTTGTCAGCCGATCCTAACAGCTTGGGTTCTTTTCCTTCCGATTCTGCAGGTTCATCCGGTGGCTTAGGCAGCGGCTTGATAGCTGATCCGAACAGCTTAGGCAGTTTTGCTTCCGATTCATCCAGTGGATTGGGCAGCGGCTTGACGGCTGATCCGAACAGCTTAGGTAGTTTTGTTTCCGATTCTCCATCAAGTTCTCCTGTTGCAGCGCCCGCACCTGCGTTCTCAGGTGACGCTGCTGCTCCAGAAACAGCGGCCCCAGAGACCCCGGCTGCTCCAACTGCTGATGTTAGTAATCCAGCTGCGCCGGCTGCTGGTGCAAGTGATGCGGCGGCGCAAGGTACTTCAGCCTCTGATTCTGCAAATCCATCCAGTGATTTAGGCAGCGGCTTGACAGCCAATCCGGACAGTTTGGGCGATTTTTCATCCGATTCTGCCGAGGACACTTCGGATTCGAATGACTCATCCGGTGATTTGGGCAGCGGTTTGACGGCTGATCCGAACAGCTTAGGCAGTTTTACTTCCGATTCTCCAAATACAGCCGGTTCAGCTGTTGATTCTTTGGACGAATCAGCAAGCGATGCCCCAGTTTCTGCTAATGCTGCAGCGCCCGTACCTGCTGCCCCAACCGCTGATGTGAGTGATGCTGCGACTCCAGAAACAGCGGCCCCAGAGACGCCTGCTGCTCCAACCGCTGATGTGAGTAATCCAGCTGCGCCGGCCGCTGGTGCAAGTGATGCGGGGGCGCAAGGCACTCCAGCCTCTGATTCTGCAGGTTCATCCAGTGACTTAGGCAGTGGCTTGACAGCCAATCCGGACAGTTTAGGCAGTTTTGCTTCCGATTCTCCAGCAGCAGCCGGTTCAGCTGTTGATTCTTTGGACGAATCAGCAAGCGATGCCCCGGTTTCTGCTAATGCTGCAGCGCCGGCGCCTGTTACTCCAACACCTGACGTGAGTGTTGCTCCCGCTCCAACTGCTGAAGCAGGTAATGCTGCAACTGCAGAGTCAGTGGCCCCAGAGACGCCTGCTGCTCCAACTGCTGAAGCAGGTCATCCAGCGACGCCAGCAGCCTCAGAAACTCCAGAATCAACGACTTCAAGCACTTCTTCTGCTCCAACCGCTGATGTGATGAGTGACACTGCCACATCAGATTCTGCGTCCTCAGAGGCAGCAGCCGCTGATACGAGTGATTCAGCACCATCCGTTTCAGGTGCTCCTGCTAGCGCTGCTGCATCAGCAAATGCGGACGATGCCGCTTCCGCTTCTGATTCTGCAGAGAATTTGTCTGATTCATCCAGTGATTTAGGCAGCGGCTTGACTGCGGATACAGAAGATTTAGGCGACTTTTCTTCGGATTCTGGTAATGACAGATTTGGCACAAAACCAACCACCGACCTAGGCAGCGGTTTAACGGCCGATGCGGACAGTTTGGGCGATTTCAATACAGATGAAAGCTCAGATTGGAGCAGCACTGGCCCGAATTCGGCATCCGATTCCGCTAATGCAGGCAATGATTTGACTGCGGATACAGAAGATTTAGGTGACTTTTCTTCGGATTCTGATGATGACAGATTTGGCACAAAACCAACCACCGACCTAGGCAGCGGTTTAACGGCCGATGCGGACAGTTTAGGTGATTTCAATACAGATGAAAGCTCAGATTGGAGCAGCGCTGAGCCGGATTCGGCATCCGATTCCGCTAATGCAGGCAATGATTTGACTGCGGATACAGAAGATTTAGGTGACTTTTCTTCGGATTCTGATGATGACAGATCTGGCACAAAACCAACCACCGACCTAGGCAGCGGCTTGACGGCTGATGCGGACAGTTTGGGTGATTTCAATACAGATGAAAGCTCAGATTGGAGCAGCGCTGAGCCGGATTCGGCATCCGATTCCGCTAATGCAGGCAGCGAATTGGCAGTCAATCCAGACAAAGTTTCTGAAACAACGACAACAAATACAGAAGAAAGAAAGAACCCTAATATGTGGGGGACGGATAATGGAAAACCTTTTTCTAATCCAACGACTGTTTTAGGTAAGATTGGAGAGGCGATTTATGACGGAGTAGATGGTATTACAGAAAAAATTATAGGGGTATCCTTAACTGAATTGGGAACATATGTATCTCCTGATCCTCAGCCAGTCCCTGAAGAAGTTCTAACCCCAGCTGGATCCTTAAATTATAATATAATGCAAGGAACCCCGCCGGTTCTTGGAGCGGGAGTGGTCAAAACAAGCGAAACAGGTGCGCGATATGCCGCTAAGATTGCTGACCATGAAGTTACCGCTGGTGCTTTAGACGGTGCTCACATTTTGCTTACAGGAGAGACACTAACAGGAAAAGATGCAGTTCCAGATAGTTCTCCTCTGTCTGAACCTGTTGGTCGGATTGCTATTATTGGAAATAACGTTATTGGAGCCCGAACAGGGGTAGAGCCTTTGGATGTTATTATTGGTGTGACAGGCTACAATCCGATTACTGGGGAAAAAGAGGACCGTATTCCCTCATTATTTGGAATTTCCAAAGGAGTGAAGGGAGGACAAAAGGGAGCCCCTAAGGACTCAAGTGACGGTCAGAAAAAATAACCTCTTTTATCATTCTACCGAAAACCGGGCATCGTCCCGGTTTTTTCTTCTCTTGAAAATGTCAATTATATATGACAATAATATGTCGAAAATATTACGATATTTTTAAATGTTACAAAATAATAGCAAATATGATAAAATTATGGTACAGTATAATAGCAATTAATAAAAGGAGGAGCGCTTGTGAAGAAAAAATTAATGCTTTTGGTTTTGTTGGGTGCTGCGTTTGTCCATATTGGACAAGTTCATGCTTATGACGGGGATTCCAGTGATTCTGGCGGATATTCCGATACTTCCGATTCGGACAGCTATGGTTCCGACTCTGACAGCTTTGGTTCGGATGCTTCCGATTCGGACAGCTATGGTTCCGACTCTGACAGCTTTGGTTCGGATGCTTCCGATTCGGACAGTTATGGTTCCGACTCTGATAGTTTTGGTTCAGCTGCTTCCGATTTGGACAGCTATGGCTCAGACTCTGACAGCTTTGGTTCGGATGCTTCCGATTCGGACAGTTATGGTTCCGACTCTGACAGTTTCGGTTCAGATTCTTCGGATTCCGGTGGTTTCGGTTCCAGTACTTCGGATTCTGGCGGTTTTGGCTCTAGTTCTTCGGATTCCGGCAGTTTAGATTCAAACTCTTCAGACTCTGGAAGCTTTGGTTCCAGTACTTCGGATTCCGGTGGTTTCGGTTCCAGTACTTCGGATTCTGGTAGTTTTGGTTCCAGCTCCTCAGATTCCGACGGTTTCGGTTCAAGCTCTTCAGACTCTGGAAGCTTTGGTTCAGGTTCTTCAGATTCCGACAGTTTCGGTTCCAGTACCTCGGACTCCGGTAGCTTTGGTTCAGGTTCTTCAGACTCCGGTAGTTATGGCTCCTCCACTTCAAATAGTGATAGTCTAGGTTTCTCAGATTCTGGAAGTTTCAGCTCTTCAGATTCTAACAGCTTCGGCGGCTATTCTACTTCAGATAATGATAGTCTTGGAATCTCTACTTCAAATAGTAGCCTTGGATCGTCAGATAGTTCTGGGAATTGGTCAAGTATTGGCGACAGCGACTTGTCAAATGGATCTGGAAGCTGGTCCAGTATTGGGGATACTAGTTCGTCTAAGGATAACAGCGACTTTTCCAGCTTTGGTGATGCTATTTCATCGGGCAACAATTATAGTTCTGGAAGCTGGTCTAGCATTTCTGACGGCAATACAAGTTCTGCAGATTTGAGCGCAGGAAATTGGACGAGCACCAATGATTCAGTCGCTAAGAAATCTTCCGAGATTTCCGACTCTTTTAGTGATTTTGATACAGGTAATTGGTCTCGAACATCTGATACCTTGGCTGATAATGCTTCGTCAACCAGCAAGACAGTGAGTGACTTTACTTCAGGCGATTGGTCAAAAGTATCTGATTCATCAAGCGATAACTTTTCAACAAGTGGCTTAGGTCTGAACGACTTTACAGCAGGTGACTGGTCACATGTATCAGATTTTACCGACAATAAAACGTCGACAAGCGCTGCTTATAGTGATTTGGGGGCAGATAATTGGTCTAGAATCAATGATTCTTTCAACAATTCGGCTTCGTCAACTACCACGGCAACAGATGATTTTACAACAGGAGACTGGACTCGTGTAACTGATGCATTTGGAAGCCAGGTTTCCAACAAAAGTAAGTCTCTAAGTGATTTGACACTTGGTGATTGGGCCAGTGTTCAGGATGCTGCGTCAAGAACAGCAAGTCTCTCTCCATTGGAGGGTGAATATACTCTTTCTGCAACAAAACCTACAGAGGACTTTGTTAGCACGTCACCAGTAAATCAATGGTCTGGCTTTAATCCAGTCGAGGGTGATTGGAAGCAGATTGATATCTCTGAGAAATCAAAAACTGTTAACATACCAACGATGTCAGAGGCGTTGGCTGATTGGGCAGGCTTCAAGCAGACAACCACGAGTAATGAAGGACTCCCAGGCTTTGCTTTAGACTATGCATCCTCTCTGACAGCAACAGGAAAAAATCAATTGCCGGGTTCATTTATAGACGGAGATTGGCAATGGGTCAGCGAAAGTAAGCCCACTTCAACCCTTTTTAACAATCCTTTAGCTACAGAGGACGTACTCACTAACCAAACTCTTCCAACGACGGTTGACTTAGGCTTATCTCAAACTTTTAGTCGAACACCAGAAGACTACTATCAAGCAGGTGCGATGTTTGCAGGGCCGGGTGCTACTTACCACAGAATGACCTCGGATCCCAAAGCGTTATCTGAAAGATTTCAATACGAGTTTAACAGGGATATAAATAATTACAGAAATGCTATGAATAAATCTGCTAAACAGCATTTGACAAATGATTTTGAAGTCAAAGATGATAGACGTTTTAAAGATTTAGGTTATGTTGGAGCTGCAATAGATAATATGGCAGCTAGCTCATCCTCTAGACTTGCAGCGAATCGAGTCTCTTCTAATGAGTTAGCATATTTAGGTGTGGTAGGTGGAAATCTCGCATTAGATGGGGCAACTGCTGTAGTAAATAATGTTAATAAATTTGCAGACAAACCAGGAGTTGGCTCTACTTCAAGAATGCTTAGTATTGGTTTAAATGCTGCAAATGGCTTGCCCCCTACTGCTGTTGATATGAGGGATATGGCTGCTATTATGGCGGAGAGGGAGAAAAAGACAGAGCCTAGTCCAGGTTATCATAAACTAAAACAAGAAGTTTATAAAGCGTTTCAAGATAGGGATACTAAAAAACTGAGTAAAATATCTAACGAAATCGAGAAGCAAATTGGGGACTATTTTGATCCACTGACAAATGGTATTAAAAGAGACTTCTTTAAAACCCCAGCGTCAGAAAAAGAGGCAAAGAAGGCGGCCAAAGAGACGACTGCTGTTGGCGGATTTAGTTTATATCCAGAGAAGTTTAATAAATATGTAGAAGGTAAGAAAAAAGACTTAGACACTTTTATTGAAAATTCAACCAAAAAGAAATCAACAGACAGTGAAAACATGAAAATGCTTAAAAATGCTGGCTATGCGATAGGAACATTTGCGTCTTCAAGAGGGAAGAAAGCAATAGATCAAGTCACTAAGTCTGCAAGAGCTATTACCAAAGTTGCAGATAAGCAAGAAGTTCAAGATGCTGCTCTATTGCTAAGCACAGGATTTAACTACTCACAAGGCATTCCTTATAGTCCAGAAGCCAAGATGGTTGAAAATGAAGCGTTAGAACGAATGTCTAATCGATGGAATTCTTTCAAAGCATACATGACAGAATTTGGTAAAGCATGGGAAGAAAGGGACGCAGTTAAGAGTGCTAATATGATGAAAGATATTTATAGAACTACTACAGATTATATAGGTGACTTTAAAGGAGCTGCAGGAGGAGCGAAAAAAGCTGGGAAAGCCCTAACGACTCCAATAGATAAAATCAGAAATTTTGGTAAGTCTAAAACTGACTCTAAACAATCTGTATCTAAGACTTCCACTCCGTCATCAAAAGCCTCTAAAAACAAGAAAAACTAATTCCTTTTCCTTATATTGTCAAAAAACCGGGACGAGACCCGGTTTTTTGATGTTTGATTCTTGTCAATGTTAGCAGCAAACCACTTACCGCCCAAAATCTACCACTTACTGAAAAAGCCTTGTTTCTCATTTTGAAACTGATATAATAAACGTAGAAAGTAAAGGAGGTAGCAATGAAAATTCGAGTAGAACTGGATTCGGATTTAGCGGAAGTAGAGATTGTCATCAGGGCTGCTCGATTTGATGCTCAGCTCGAGCAAATTCAGCAAGCTCTGGAGCAAGCAACGGCACCGCCCATTATTTTTTATAAGGGAGCTAGCGAATATTTTCTGGATATTGACAATATTCTCTTTTTCGAGACTGACGGTAGCAAGATTTTTGCTCATACGCGTGAGGATGCTTATGAAGTCAAGCACAAGCTCTATGAGTTGGAAGACCGCCTGCCCTATTATTTTTGTCGCATATCCAAATCCAGCATTATCAATAGTAAGGCGATTTACTCGCTGGAAAAATCCTTTTCGGGCAGTAGCAGCGTCCGTTTCTACGATACCCATAAGGAAGTGTATGTGTCTAGGCACTATTATCAAATTTTAAAAGAAAAGTTAAACGAAACGAGGTAACATCATGAGAAAAACAATATTAGGACTGGCTTGCTTACTTCTAGCAGCTTGGGTACTTTTGCAGGGGAATTTCGGGATTCCCGTTATTCACATCAATGTTTGGCCTTTGTTGGTCATTATGGGCTTTGTCTATTTTTCAGCGGAGAGCTTCTATTCTGGCAACATTCCGCTAGGTTTTATCTTTGCCATTATCGCTTTTATCATTGCTAATAGCACTTACGACCTCTTGCCCAATATCTCAGCAAGCGCAGTTAGTTTTGCTGGTATTCTAGCCTGTATCGGTGTCAATTTCTTGGTCAAACCTAGCAAAAAATGGAAATTAAGGCATTTTTCTAAACATTTTTCTGGCGAAGAAATTGGTGGCGAAGGCATTGTCTTTGGCTCAGGCACCCGTTATGTCAATAAGGACAATTTTAGCTATGATGAGCTGACTTGCTCTTTTGGTAGTGCCAAGGTTTACTTTGACAACGCTAAGATAGCTGGGGATTCAGCGACTTTTAAAGTGGAAGTTGCTTTTGGTAATGCCACTCTCTTTGTTCCAAGCTCTTGGCAGGTTGTCAGCAAGGTTGCTTGTGCTTTTGGCGGTGTTTCTCAAGTTCGCGATACCAGTGAAAAAGAAAAAACGCTCTATTTAGAAGGCAGCGTGGCTTTCGGTCATTTGAAAGTGATTTATATCTAATTATTTCTTGTTTTAAAAAGGTGATTATTTGCAAAACTTGGGAACTAGCTCTTGCCAAACTCGGTAAAGTATGGTAGACTTTATAAGTATGTGGTAAAACACCTTAAACTAATCAGGAGGATAAGTATCAATGGCTAAAGTATGTTACTTTACTGGTCGTAAGACTGTATCAGGAAACAACCGCTCTCACGCGATGAACCAAACAAAACGCGCTGTTAAACCAAATCTTCAAAAAGTTACTGTTTTGATTGACGGTAAACCTAAAAAAGTTTGGGCTTCAGCTCGTGCCCTTAAATCAGGTAAAGTTGAACGCGTTTAATCTTTATTTAAAAAGGATGGAAAATTTCCGTCCTTTTTTTGCTTGGGAATTTCCGCCTAGACAGTTGATTTAGACCCTTCCTCTTTTACACCCTGTATAAAATATGGTAGAATAAACTATAAAATACTTTTGAGGTACAAATTATGACTGTGAAAATTAATACAAAAGATGGTCAAATTGAGCTGACTGATGATGTGATTGCGACAATCGTCGGAGGTGCAGCGACTGAAATTTTTGGTGTAGTTGGCATGGCCAGCAAAAACGCAATCAAGGATAATTTTCAAGCCCTTTTAGGAAAAGAAAACTATGCTAAGGGCGTGGTTGTGAAAGCGACTGATGAAGGTGATATCGCAGTTGATGTCTACACTGTGTTAAGCTATGGAGTCAAAATCAGCGAAGTTTCCAAAAACATCCAAGAGCGTGTTAAATTCAGTTTGGAAAACAAGCTCGGAATTACTGCCCATGCAGTGAATGTTTATATCCAAAATATTAAAGTCGTAGGAGAATAATCGTGGCAAATATTACTACTAGTTTATTCCAAGAAATGGTGCAGGCAGCATCTACTCGCTTAAATAAACAGGCTGAATATGTAAACTCTTTGAATGTCTTCCCAGTTCCAGACGGAGATACAGGTACCAACATGGGCATGACCATTGAAAATGGTGCTAAGGAAGTGGCAGACAAGTCTGCTTCAACAGTTGGCGAAGCAGCAGGTATCTTTGCGAAAGGCCTTTTGATGGGTGCGCGTGGTAACTCAGGTGTTATCACTTCCCAGCTTTTCCGCGGTTTTTCTCAAAGCGTGAAAGAGCATGAAGAACTGACTGGTGAAGATTTAGCTCTGGCCTTTCAGTCTGGTGTAGAAGTGGCCTACAAGGCAGTTATGAAGCCGGTCGAAGGGACTATTCTGACCGTTTCCCGCGGAGCTGCTATCGGTGCCAAAAAGAAAGCAGAAAGCAGCAATGATGCTGTTGAAGTGATGCAGGCAGCTCTTGAAGGAGCCAAGGCAGCTCTGGCTAAGACACCGGATATGCTGCCGGTTCTGAAAGAAGTCGGCGTAGTTGATTCCGGCGGTCAGGGTCTGGTCTTTATCTATGAAGGCTTCCTGTCAGCCCTTACCGGCGAGTACATCGCTTCTGAAGACTTCGTGGCAACGCCTGCGACCATGTCTGAAATGATTAATGCAGAACATCACAAGTCAGTAGCCGGCCATGTAGCAACAGAAGATATTACTTTCGGCTACTGTACGGAAATCATGGTGGCTTTGAAAAAGGGCCCGACCTATGTCAAAGACTTTGATTATGACGAATTCCGCAATTACTTAAATGAGCTGGGCGACTCTCTTCTGGTGGTCAATGATGATGAAATTGTCAAGGTCCATGTCCATACGGAAGATCCGGGCTTGGTCATGCAGGAAGGGCTCAAATACGGCAGTTTGGTCAAGGTTAAGGTTGATAATATGCGCAACCAGCACGAAGCTCAGATCGAAAAAGAAGAGCGCACAGCCAAACCGGCTCAGGAAAAGGAATACGCCCTTATCGCAGTGGCAGCAGGAGATGGTCTGGCTGAGATTTTCAAAGCCCAGGGGGTTGACTATATCATCT
>NZ_KQ969394.1:60141-63197 GCF_001578865.1 Streptococcus sp. DD11 | reverse complement strand
TGAACCCGTCAACAGAAGACTTTATCAAGGCTGTTGAGCAGGTCAATGCCCGCAATATCATCATTCTGCCGAACAATAAGAATATCTTTATGGCAGCCCAGTCTGCGGCAGAAGTGATGGAGCAGCCGGCAGCAGTGATTGAGTCCCGCACCATTCCTCAGGGACTGACCAGCCTCTTGGCTTTTGACGGCGGAAAGACGCTTGAAGAGAATCATGAGCGCATGACGGCAGCTTTGGCTGAAGTTGTCAGCGGCAGCATCACGACTGCCGTTCGCGATACGACCATTGACGGTTTGGAAATCCATGAAAAGGACAATCTCGGTATGGTAGACGGCAAGATTGTGGTTTCAAATCCAGATATGCTCACGGCTTTGAAGGAGACTTTCAGCCAGATGCTGGATGAAGACAGTGAAATCGTCTCTATCTACATCGGGGAGGATGGCAGCGAAGACTTGGCCAGCGGTTTAGCCCAGGATCTCATGGAGCAGTACGAAGATTTGGAAGTGGAAATCCACCAAGGCAGGCAGCCGGTCTATCCTTATCTTTTCAGTGTAGAATAATACAATCGCCAATTATAGCAAAGAGCAGAGGAAAATCCCTGCTCTTTTTACTGTTTTTGCAGGAAATCTTTAGACAAGTCAGTGGTATTATGTTATACTATAGTACATAATAATAGAAAAAAGGTGAAGTATGAAAAAGATAATGACCTTATTCACTCTAGCTTTGCTCTTTCTGACCGGCTGTACTTTTACAAACAAAAACAGCACCGCCTCAGATACGGAATCTCCGTCCAGCGCCAAAAAAGCCTCCAGTTCTTCCAGTTCCTCTTCTTCTGAGAGTACGGAGGTTGTCAGCAAGACCTTGGTGGGCTATATTCAGGGGGTTCATCACCGTGATACGATTACCTATCAGGGTGAAAAAATCTTAAATCTGCGCTTGGAATTGCTGGCAGATCTGCCGGAGGATATGGCAGCTGCCTCCGCCGATCGGACTCCGGAAGAGCTGACCGCTATTATCCAAGAAGGCTTGAAATCCAATCCACAGGTTGCAGAACTGCAGGCCATTGAGGGCTTTAAGCTGGAGTATTCAGTATCAGCAGATAGAAAATTTCAAACCAATATCGAAATGGATTTCCAAAAGCTCAATGACGAGCAGCTGGATAAGATAGCCAGCGACAAGGAGCTGGGCCTGAATGACTTTAAAGGCCTGACATCAGAGAGATTTATTCTGGGGATGAAATTAAACGGCCTGAAGGAGGAATAAAGGCTGCTGCGATTTCCAATCTAAAACAGAATGAGTATGAAAAGACGGGACAGCTCGTCTTTTTTGCTGTCCAAAATATTGTCATTTCGTTTATCTGTTATTACGTCGTTAACTCACCTTGCCGTACCCCAGTACAGCCTGCGGCTCGTTGCCCTATCGTCCTGTACGTTAAGCGATAGGGCTGAAACTGTCCCCCGGACAGTTTCACTGCTAAAAGCAAACAAACAGACCATATCATGACATTTGTCATATCAACAGGTGACAAAATCATCTAGTGCCGATCTTTCCCCTGCGCTATAATAGAGACAGTAAGAGACAGAAAGGCAGAAAGCGGAATAAAGAAATGAACCAGAACATTCGGATTATCTTATTTGTGCTGGCAGGGCTGGTCCTGTCGCTGATTGAGCAGACAAGCGGTTTTCTCAGAAGGCTGCTGCTCATAGATTTTTATATAGGCGCTTGGGGGATAGCTGTTTTGATTTTTGCGGCTGGTCCAGCGATTGTTGAAATCTTAAAGGAGGATAAAGATGGCACTCATTGAAGTAAAAAAGCTCTCTAAGAGCATTCGCGGCAAGGAAATTCTAAAGGATGTTTCATTTGAGATAGAGGACGGTGACTGTGTGGCCCTGATTGGTCCCAATGGCGCCGGCAAGACGACCCTGATGGACTGTCTCTTGGGCGATAAGTTTCTGACCTCTGGTCAGGCGACGGTGCAGGGCTTCAAACCGACGGATGACCGGCTCAAGCAGTCGGTGGCCATTCTGCCCCAGGAAAATACGGTAGTGGCGGATCTTAAGGTCAAGGAACTCATCGCTTTCTTTCGGGCCATTTATCCTCACAGCCTTTCCGAGGAAGAAATTGACGCTCTTCTGGGCTTTTCTGACAAGCAGAAGAATCAGCTGGCCACTAAATTATCTGGTGGTCAGAAACGGCTTTTTTCCTTTGTTCTGTCCCTGATTGGCCAGCCCAGGATTCTCTTTTTGGATGAGCCGACTTCTGCTATGGATACCTCGACCCGCCAGCATTTCTGGGAAATTGTCGACCAGCTCAAGCAAAAGGGCGTGACCATTGTCTACTCTTCCCACTATATCGAAGAAGTGGAACATACGGCGGACCGGATTCTGGTCCTCCATAAGGGCGAGCTGATCCGCGATACCACCCCTTATGCCATGCGCAGCGAAGAGCAGGAGAAACACTTTACCCTGCCTCTGACTTATCAGGAAACGGTGGAAAATCTGGCGGATGTGACCGATATTGAAATCAAGCAAAAGGCCCTGTCCTTTGCGACCAAGGATGCCGGCCGGGTCTGGCAGGTCCTGCAGAACCACGGCTGCACCATCGAAGAAATCGAAGTCCGCAACCGGACCCTGCTGGACAGTATCTTTGAAACGACCCAGGACTAGAATGGAGGAAGATTATGAAACACATGGCACATTTAATGAAAATGGAACTGATTATGATGAAGCGGCAGTCGGCTTATTACCTCCTGTCCATCGGGCTGCCCAGCGTTTTTTATCTGATATTTTCTGGGATGATGGCCGGCTCAAATACACCGGACCGTCTACTTCGGGGCTATCTTTTCTCCATGACGGTCTTTAGTATCATGTCGACGGCCTTTTTCAGCATTCCCAGTGTCCTCCAGTCTGACAAAACCAATAACTGGCAAAAATTGATTCAGCATTCGCCGGTTTCTATGGTAGAATATTATCTATCAAAGCTTTTCAGCACCATGCTGACCTTTCTGCTGTCAGTCCTTGTGGTCTTTTCTGTCGGTCACTTTGTCCGCGGGGTTA
>NZ_KQ969394.1:52669-59933 GCF_001578865.1 Streptococcus sp. DD11 | reverse complement strand
TGGCGGACTGGATTATCATTGCCCTGATTATCTTGGTGGGCAGTCTGGTCTTTATTGCTATGGGAGTTCTGGTCAGCCTGCTGCCCAGCGCCCAGCTCATGTCTGTAGTAGGTAATATCACCTATATGGCTCTGGCGGTTTTGGGCGGTCTTTGGTTCCCCATTACCATGTTCCCGGACTGGATTCAATTTATCGGTAAGCTGACGCCTAGCTATCAGCTTATGCAGGTGGTATCTACTTATCTGGAGCATCATAGCTGGAATGGGTCTGCCATTTTGATCACGCTGGCCTATACGGCAGCAATCAGTCTGCTGATTTTGCAGCTAAAAAAACGGATAGAGGTTAAGTAAGTTTATGTGGGAAAAAATCAAAAAGACTCACTATATGTTTCACATTTCTCTGGTCTTTATCATTTTTCCGATAGCGGGTGTCATCAGCGGTGAGTACCCGCTTTTGCTCTTGTTCTGGACGGTTCTCTTTGTCGGGGCTTATTATACGGTTTTATTGAGCAAACACGCTCTTATCCAGGCTCTTGCCTGGTGGATGTTGGTCGCTTATATTTTCTATGCTTCGGTTTGGCTCAATTTAGGTTTCTCCTGGTATATCTTTTATCTGTCCAATCTGCTCATCTATCAGCTGGATGGTATTTCCTTTAAATCCTGGCGTTTTTGGAGTTTTTTGACCCTGCAGCCAGCCATGCTGCTTGGGATTTATCTGGTCAATCAAGTCGATGCAAGCCAGCTGCTTTTCTTTCTTACCACTTTTATGTTTTCAGATTTTATGACCTTGGGTCTTCATCGGATTCAAACGGATGAGAAGATAAGGGAAGAAAAGGTCAAGCAAAATGCCCAGCTCAATCTCTTTTTGGCGGAAAATGAGCGCAATCGGATTGGCCGGGATCTGCATGACAGTCTGGGGCATACCTTTGCCATGCTCAGCTTGAAAGCCGAGCTGACCCAGCAGTTTCTGGACTTGGGAGCCTATGAGCAGGCAAGGAAAGAAGTAGGAGAAATTCATGACATCAGCAGGCAGTCCATGGCTGATGTCCGCAGGATTATTGACAACCTCAAGACGCGCACTCTGGGTGATGAGCTGGCAACGGTTCAGTCCATGCTGGAGATGAGCGGTATCCGGGTTCTGCTGGACAATCAGCTCAACATGGCCAGCCTGGCCCCCGGCCTGCAGTCTGCCATCAGCATGATTCTGCTGGAATTGGCCACCAATATCATCAAGCATGCTGAGGCCAGGCAGTGCCAGCTGCTGCTCTTTAGAGAGGGGGAGCAGGTTGTTCTGGATGTGAAGGATGACGGTCGGGGCTTTCAGTCGGTGACGGGTCAGGAGCTTCATTCTGTTCGCGAGCGTTTGGAGTCTTTTTCGGGGCAGGTAGAGATTATAGAAAGCGGGCAGCCGACCTGGATTCGGGTGAACCTGCCTTACGGAGGTGGTCAATCATGAAATTATTAGTCGCAGAAGACCAAAGCATGCTGCGGGATGCTCTCTGTCAGCTCTTGGAGCTGCAGCCCGATGTAGAAAAGGTCTATCAGGCAGCCAATGGCCTGGAAGCAGAAGCCATTATTGCTCAGGAGAGTCTGGATGTCCTGATTTTGGATGTTGAAATGCCGCAAAAGACAGGTCTGGATGTTTTGGAATGGGCCAAGACGGCCTTCCCCTCGCTAAAGGTTATTATCGTGACAACCTTTAAGCGGCCGGGCTATTTTGAGCGGGCGGTCAAGGCAGATGTTGATGCTTATGTGCTGAAAGAACGCAGTATTGCAGATTTGATGAAGACCATCCAGACGGTCTTGGCCGGCCGGAAGGAATATTCGCCCGAGCTTATGGAAGTCCTGATGACCGGCAGCAATCCGCTTTCGCAGCAGGAAAAGCTGGTTTTGCAGGCTGCAGCTGCAGGCCTGTCCAACAAAGAAATCGCCGACAAACTTTTTTTGTCCAACGGCACCATCCGCAATTATATGTCTGCCATTCTGACCAAGCTGGATGCCGAAAACCGCACGGAGGCAGTCCGTATTGGCCGGGAGAAGGGCTGGATAGAAGCAGCTGATGGCTTTGACTTTCATTGAATATATAAAAAAAGGAGGCTGGGACAGAACTAAATTTTTAAAAAATTAGTTCTGACCCACCGCCTTTTTTATCGGCTTTTAGTCAGTTTTGCGGTTAACAGCGAAATAGAGATAAATCAGGCCGATGATCCCGATGGGCAGAGAAAAGAGCCAAATCATAAAGAAACGGACAATTTTCCAAATCAGCATGACCAATATCGGAATGAGGAAGATACTGTCCCCCATGACGAGATTGACGATGCTTTCATAGACAAACATAGCAAAGGGGTAAAAGAGACTAAAGAGCAGAAAAAGGAAGAGAGCTGGATAAGAGGGGCGGGGATTCGAGACCGTCAGATAGGCCAGGAGCGCGAAAAAAGCAAAGCTGAAGAGATAATGGCGGATGAGCCAAGAACGGTCTAAACTCTTAAAAATATTGGTAAATTTTTCCATCGTCAGCCTCCAAGGATAGATGATAGCCTTATTATACCACCAAAGAATAAGGAAGTCCAGAACCAAAAGCATTTTCCGCTGCTTCCAGTCCGCAGGCAGAGGAGGCCCTTCCTCCTCTCTTTCCTTTTTTGCTTTTGCAGGGAAGGCTGTTGCGCCAGTATTTTGCTGTTCTTTCGATTTTTTAGTCGCCCGGTCGGCAGCTTTGACCTGCTCTATCAGTTCCTTGGGCTGGAAGGCACAAACTGGATTTAGTTTTATCCTTGTCCTCCAACAGTCCTCCGGTTATCCGCCGCCTCCGAGCAGTGCTGTGAGCGATTCCGGCGCTGTTTGTATTGACAGTCAAACAATGAGCTTCTTTGGCTGGTTTCCTGCTTTCTTTTTCATTGATTGTGAAATCGTTAAAAAAATCAGAAAATTTCTCTGCATGGCTTGCATTTTTTTTCAAAAATGTTATTATAGTAGAAAGCTTTTTGAATTTTTAGAAAATTGTAAATTAATGAAAGGGGAAGAATGGAGAAAATCACATTAGAAGCTCCTAAGACAGGCTCGGAACTTGTCTTGGAAACCTTGAAAAATCTGGGTGTGGATACGATTTTCGGCTATCCGGGCGGCGCTGTGCTGCCGCTCTATGATGCTATTTATAATTTTGACGGGATTCGCCATATTCTGGGCCGCCATGAGCAAGGCTGTGTCCATGAGGCAGAAGGCTATGCCAAATCCACTGGAAAAATCGGCGTTGCGGTCGTCACCAGCGGACCGGGAGCCACCAATGCCATCACCGGCATTGCGGATGCCATGAGCGACAGCGTTCCCCTTTTGGTCTTTACAGGCCAGGTGGCCAAGGCCGGCATCGGCAAGGATGCCTTTCAGGAAGCGGATATTGTCGGCATTACGACTCCCATCACCAAATACAACTATCAGGTGCGCGAAACGGCCGAGATTCCGCGGATTATTACGGAGGCCATTCACATTGCGACGACAGGCCGGCCGGGACCGGTCGTTATTGATTTGCCGAAAGACGTGTCGGCTCTGGATACAGACTTTGTCTACGACAGCAAGCTGCACATCCCCAGCTATCAGCCGACCATTATTCCCAATGAGCTGCAGATCAAGAAGATTCTCAAACATCTGTCTAAGGCTAAAAAGCCTGTTCTGCTGTCGGGCGGCGGTATCAGCTATTCAGAGGCGGCGGCTGACTTGGTGGCCTTTGCAGAGCGCTATCAGATTCCTGTGGTGACCAGCTTATTGGGACAGGGGACGATTGCGACGGATCACCCGCTTTTTCTCGGTATGGGCGGTATGCACGGCTCTTACGCGGCCAATATTGCCATGACCGAAGCGGACTTTATGATCAGCATCGGCTGCCGTTTTGATGACCGTCTGACCGGCAATCCCAAGACCTTTGCCAAAAACGCCAAGGTGGCCCACATTGATATTGACCCGGCTGAAATCGGGAAGATTATCAGTGTAGACATTCCCATTGTCGGCGATGCTAAGAAAGCTCTGCAAATGCTGCTCAGGGAAGAAACGGTCCACAACAATACCAGCAAATGGGTAGATAAGGTGACGCAGGATAAAGCCCGCGTGCGTTCCTATGATAAGAAGGAACGCGTGGTGCAGCCTCAGGCTGTCATTGAGCGTGTGGGTGAGCTGACTCGGGGCGAGGCTATCGTCGTGACCGATGTCGGCCAGCATCAGATGTGGACAGCCCAGTACTACCCTTATAAAAATGAACGCCAGCTGGTTACATCCGGCGGTCTGGGGACCATGGGCTTCGGTGTGCCGGCGGCGATTGGGGCTAAGATTGCCAATCCTGATAAGGAAGTCGTTCTCTTTGTCGGCGATGGCGGCTACCAGATGACCAATCAGGAAATGGCCATCCTGAATATCTATCAGGTCCCTATTAAGGTGATTATGCTCAATAACCATTCGCTGGGAATGGTGCGCCAGTGGCAGGAGGCTTTCTATGAAGGCCGGACTTCCGAGTCGGTCTTTGACAGCCTGCCGGACTTTCAGCTCATGGCCCAGGCCTACGGTGTCAAATCCTATAAGTTTGACAATCCGGAAACCATTGCGCAGGATTTGGAAGCCATAAAAGAAGATGTACCGATGTTCATTGAGGTGGATATTTCCCGCAAGGAGCATGTGCTTCCAATGGTGCCGGCCGGCAAGAGCAATCATGAGATGTTGGGGGTGAAGTTCCATGCGTAGAATGTTGACAGCTAAACTTCAAAACCGCTCAGGTGTTCTGAACCGCTTCACCGGTGTCCTTTCCAGACGTCAGGTCAATATCGAAAGTATCTCGGTCGGAACGACAGAAAATCCAGAGGTGTCCCGTATCACCATCATCATTGATGTGGCTTCACTGGCAGAGGTGGAGCAGATTATCAAGCAGCTCAACCGCCAGATTGATGTCATTCGCGTCCGCGATATTACCGACCATCCCCATCTGGAGCGCGAGGTGATTTTGATCAAGGTTTCGGCTCCTGCTGACAAGCGGGCGGAGCTGCTGGCCATTATCCAGCCCTTCCGGGCAACCGTGGTGGATGTCGCGCCCAGCTCCATTACCATCCAGATGACCGGTGACGCAGAAAAGAGCGAAGCTCTGCTGCGGGTTATCCGTCCCTACGGCATCCGCAATATCGCCCGGACCGGAGCAACCGGCTTTACCCGCGATTAGGATGTCCCTTCAGTTTGTTAAAACCGCCTAACAGGCAAGAAAAAAATAGAAAAGAGAGTAACACTATGGCAGTAACAATGGAATACGAAAAAGACGTAAAAGCAGCAGCGCTTGACGGCAAAAAAATCGCGGTCATCGGCTATGGTTCACAAGGCCATGCCCATGCGCAGAACCTGCGCGATACAGGCCACGATGTCATCATCGGTGTTCGTCCCGGCAAGTCATTTGACAAGGCTAAAGAAGACGGCTTTGACACCTATACTGTCGCAGAAGCGGCTAAGCTGGCTGACGTCATCATGATCTTGGCTCCGGATGAAATCCAGCAGGATTTGTACCAAGCAGAAATCGCTCCTAATCTGGAAGCTGGCAATGCTGTCGGCTTTGCTCACGGTTTCAATATCCACTTTGAGTTTATCAAGGTTCCTGCTGATGTGGATGTCTTCATGTGTGCACCGAAAGGACCAGGTCACTTGGTCCGCCGGACCTTCGAAGAAGGCTTTGGTGTGCCGGCTCTTTATGCGGTTTACCAAGATGCTACTGGCAATGCCAAAGACATCGCAATGGACTGGTGTAAAGGCGTTGGTTCAGCCCGTGTGGGACTGCTTGAGACAACTTACAAGGAAGAAACAGAAGAAGATCTCTTTGGTGAGCAGGCGGTTCTCTGCGGCGGTTTGACTGCCCTGATCGAAGCTGGTTTTGAAGTCTTGACCGAGGCAGGCTACGCTCCTGAGCTGGCTTACTTCGAAGTGCTGCACGAAATGAAGCTGATTGTCGACTTGATCTACGAAGGCGGCTTCAAGAAAATGCGCCAATCCATCTCAAATACTGCTGAGTATGGGGACTATGTATCTGGTCCGCGCGTGATTACTGAGCAAGTCAAAGAAAACATGAAGGCGGTCTTGGCGGATATCCAAAACGGCAAGTTTGCCAACGACTTTGTCAATGACTATAAGGCCGGCCGTCCAAAACTGACAGCCTACCGTGAGCAGGCTGCCAATCTTGAAATCGAAAAAGTCGGGGCAGAACTGCGCAAAGCTATGCCATTTGTCGGTAAAAATGATGACGACGCCTTCAAAATTTACAACTAAGAACCGCTATTTATTTCTAAATACAGATTCTCAGCGAAAAATCGTTCCGGGCAACAGTCCCAACCGATACAAAAAAGGGGTAGGAATGGAAATTCCCAGCCCCTTGTTTTGCTTGGAATCAGTAAAAACAAATATCCCAGAAAGGAAAAAACATGCTGAGGGCAAAAGATATTGTTCATGCTCATAAAGTCTTAAAAGACGTTGTTGTCAATACTCCGCTGGACTACGATCATTACCTGTCGGAGAAGTATGGTGCCAAGATTTATCTGAAAAAAGAAAACATGCAGCGGGTTCGTTCCTTTAAGATCCGCGGTGCCTACTATGCTATTTCCCAGCTGAATAAAGAAGAGCGCAGGCGAGGGGTTGTCTGTGCTTCTGCGGGCAACCACGCTCAGGGGGTGGCTTATACCTGCAGGGAAATGGAGATTCCGGCAACCATTTTTATGCCCATTACGACACCGCAGCAGAAAATCAGTCAGGTTCGTTTCTTTGGCGGCGATTTTGCAGAAATCAAGCTGGTAGGCGACACCTTTGATGCTTCAGCCAGAGCGGCCATTGACTACACTAAAGCTGAAAACCGCACCTTCATTGATCCTTTTGATAACGAAGATGTTCAGGCTGGACAGGGGACCGTTGCCTACGAGATTTTGGACGAAGCCGGCCGGGAATCTATTGATTTTGACACAGTTCTCGTGCCGATTGGCGGCGGCGGTCTGATTTCGGGGGTTTCTACTTATATCAAGGATACTCGGCCGGAGATAGAGGTTATCGGTGTAGAAGCCAACGGTGCCCGCAGTATGAAGGCTGCTTTTGAGGCAGGCGGACCGGTCAAGCTGAAGGATATCGACAAGTTTGCTGACGGTATTGCTGTACAGAAGGTAGGAGCTTCTACCTATGAGGTTACGCAGAAAAATGTAGAAAACCTGATTGGGGTTGATGAAGGACTGATTTCAGAGACCATCATGGATCTATACTCTAAGCAGGGG
>NZ_KQ969394.1:30391-52649 GCF_001578865.1 Streptococcus sp. DD11 | reverse complement strand
AGTATTGCAGCTCTGGAAGTGCTGCGCGAGTACATCAGGGGCAAGACCGTCTGCTGCATCGTTTCCGGCGGCAACAATGACATCAACCGCATGCCGGAGATGGAGGAGCGGGCTCTGATCTACGATGGGATTAAGCATTATTTTGTTGTCAATTTTCCGCAGCGGCCGGGGGCCCTGCGTGAGTTTGTCAATGATATCTTAGGTCCTAATGATGACATTACCCGTTTTGAATACATCAAGCGGGCCAGCAAGGGGACTGGGCCGGTCCTGATTGGGGTTGCTCTGGCTGACAAACATGACTATGCCGGCTTGATTAACCGCATTGAACAGTTTGATCCTTCCTTTATCAATCTGAATGGAAATGAGACGCTGTACAATATGCTGGTCTAGATGTCAGACTGTCAAAATATTTTAGCCTAATTTGTATGTTTTTATTTGAAACTTGAAATTAAGTGTGCTAGAATATACTATATTGAATCAAGGAGGCTTGAATATGTTTTTTATCCCATTTTTCTTTGTCATACTGCTGGTGATTGCTCTGCTGTTGCTGATTAGTTCAGTATATGTTGTCCGCCAGCAGTCTGTTGCGATTATTGAGCGCTTTGGACGCTACAATAAGACCAGCAGCAGTGGGATTAATTTTCGTCTGCCTTTAGGAATTGACAAAATAGCAGCCCGGGTTCAGCTGCGTTTGCTGCAAAGTGAAATTATCGTTGAGACCAAGACGCAGGACAATGTGTTTGTAACCATGAATGTTGCGACCCAGTACCGTGTCAATGAAAATAACGTGATTGATGCTTACTACAAACTCATGCGGCCCGAAGCTCAAATCAAATCCTATATCGAAGATGCTCTGCGCTCCTCAGTGCCCAAGCTGACTCTGGATGAGCTCTTTGAAAAGAAAGACGAAATTGCCCTGGAAGTGCAAAAGCAGGTGGCAGAAGAAATGTCGACTTACGGTTATATCATTGTCAAAACCCTGATTACCAAGGTTGAGCCTGACGCTGAAGTCAAGCAGTCAATGAACGAAATCAATGCAGCCCAGCGCAAGCGCGTGGCTGCTCAGGAATTGGCAGAAGCAGACAAGATTAAAATTGTCACAGCAGCTTCTGCGGAAGCTGAAAAGGACCGTCTCCACGGGGTCGGTATCGCAGAGCAGCGGAAAGCAATTGTTGACGGATTGGCAGATTCCATCAAGGAATTGAAAGGGGCCAATATTGAACTGTCAGAAGAACAGATTATGTCCATTCTTTTGACCAATCAATATTTGGATACTTTAAACAATTTTGCGGACAATCCTAACAGCAATACCCTCTTCCTTCCTGCTAATCCAGAAGGGGTCGAAAGCATCAGAACGCAGATACTTTCAGCCCTCAAAGCAAAATAAAGAATATTCAGAATTATTTAATTTGTTTGAATCTAGTTTATTTAAGTTGACAAACTGTATAAAAACAATTATAGTTGTTAATGTAACTAGAATAGAGAGGAGTAAGAAATGGCGAAATCAAATTTTGATAAAGTAGAATCAGTTGTTAGTTGGGTTCGTGATAAGAAAATCACTGGCTACCGTATTAGTAAAGAAACAAACGCACGTGAGATGTCTATTATTGCTCTTGCTCAAGGACGTGCAAAAGTAAAGAACATCTCTTTTGAAACAGCCCTTGGCTTGATTGATTTCTACGACAAAAACCATGAAAAGTTCGAAGACTAATCTTCAAGCAGGCCTAGCCTGATGCTCATTAAATAAAAAACAAGGCGATGATTGCTCATCGTCTTATTTTTTGTTTTATCGTCATTTCGTTTATCTTTTATTCCGTCGTCCCACCGCCTTTCAGGTCAGCAGCTAGAAACGAGGATTTGCGGGCAGCATCGACGACTCCGTCTGACTGATTTTTTGTACGGTATCTTCCAAAAGCTGCCTCCCTCTGCGGGTGAGGACGCAGCCATCATGGGAGTCTGTCCTGCTCTCAAGCGAACAAAGTGAGAAAAGACAAGCTGAACGGCTGTATTATTTCAGGAAACGCTGCAGGAACTCCTTGGTCCGTTCTTCTTTAGGATTGCTGAAGATTTCCTGAGGGCTGCCGGATTCGGCGATGACCCCCTTGTCCATAAAGATGACCCGGCTGGAGACATCGCGGGCAAATTCCATCTCGTGGGTGACGACAATCATGGTCAGCCCTTCCTGAGCCAGATCTTTCATGATCTTCAGGACCTCTCCGACCATTTCAGGGTCCAGAGCAGAAGTCGGCTCATCAAAGAGAATAGCATCGGGGTTCATGGAAAGGGCCCGGGCGATAGCGACCCGCTGTTTCTGTCCTCCTGAGAGCTGCTTGGGCTTGGCCTGCCAGAAGGGCTCCCCCATACCAACCTTGTCGAGGTTCTCCTTGGCGATTTTTTCTGCTTCAGAGCGTTCTCTTTTGAGAACGGTCGTTTGGGCCACGATAGTATTTTCCAGAACGTTGAGATTTTCAAAGAGATTGAAGGACTGGAACACCATGCCCAGCTTTTCCCGATAGTGGGTCAGGTCGTAATTCTGGTCCAGAACATTCTTGCCGCGGTAGAAGATTTCTCCATCCGTCGGTGTCTCCAAGAGATTAATCGAGCGCAGGAAGGTGGATTTTCCGCTTCCGGAGCTGCCGATAATGGAAATGACCTCCCCCTTGTGAACGGTCAGGGAAATATCCTTTAAGACCTCGTTTTCACCGTAGGATTTTTTCAGGTGTTTGATTTCTAAGATGGTTTCTGTCATGATTTCAGTTCTCCTGTCTGCATTTGATTGGCACCAGTTGTGTAATTGTCTGTATCAAAGCGATGTTCAGCATAGCGCAGGATACGCGTGACTGTAAAGGTCAGGACAAAGTAAATGACGGCGATGATTGTAAAGGTCTGGAAATATTGGTAGGTCTGGGTAGCAATGGTATTTCCGGAGAAATAGAGCTCTACCACGGAGATAACATTGAGGACAGAAGTATCCTTGATGTTGATGACAAATTCGTTGCCGGTTGCCGGCAGGATATTGCGGATAACCTGCGGCAGGACAATCTTGCGCATAGTCTGGCCGTGGGTCATGCCCAGTGCTGTTGCAGCCTCAAACTGCCCCTTGTCAACAGCAAAGATACCGCCGCGGACAATCTCGCTCATATAAGCACCGGTATTGATAGACACGATGAAAATAGCAGCGATAGTCCGGTCGATGGAAATGCCGAAAGCCTGAGCTGTTCCGTAGTAGATGACCATGGACTGAACAATCATGGGGGTTCCGCGGAAAATTTCGATATAGACATTTAAGAACCAGCCGAAGAGCTTTTGCAGCAGGGCGAGGAGTTTATTCTTAGAAGCCGGTGCGGTCCGGTAAACGCCGATGAGGAGTCCGATGGCGAGACCTGCGATGGTACCGGTGATGGAGATGAGCAGGGTCAGACCAGCTCCGCGCAGGAACTGCGGCCAGTTTTCCTTGAGGATCTTGGCGACCTGACTGAAGAAAGATTCCTCTGAGTCTGCAGTATTCGTATCTACGGGCTGTTTTGCAATCATGTCATCCATGAGGCTGACCTGCTCTTCCGCTGAAATGCCAGCAATGGCAGCATTCACCTGCTCTATACGGCTGTCGTTCTTGCGCATACCGATGGCGATTGAAGCGTCTTCCTGACCGACTGCAAAGCCCTGTTCAAACTGAATCATCTTGAATTTGGAGTTGGCTGCTTGAGCGGTCAAGGCTTCCGGCCGTTCAGAGATATAGCCGTCGATGACGCCGGATTCTAAGGCTTGGCGCATCTGGGCAAAGTCTCCCATGGCGGTTTCTTTCTTAGCACCGGGCAGCTGCTCAATCAGATTGTAGAGATAGACGCCCTGCTGAGAGGTGATCTTGGCGTTCCTGAAATCTTCCAAGGTCTCAGCATTCGCATATTTGCCTTCTTTGCGAACCAGAACAACCGGCTCGCTGGTGTAGTAGCTGTCAGAAAAGGCAATTTCTTTCTTGCGCTCAGCCGTCGGGCTCATCCCGGCGATAATCATGTCAATCTTGCCGGAGGTCAGGGCTGGAATCAAGCCGTTCCAGGAAGTTTTGACAACGAGCGGTTTCTTGCCCAGTTTCTCGGCAATTTTCTTGGCAATCTGCACATCGTAACCGTTGGCATATTGATTGCTTCCGTCGATTTTAACGGCGCCGTTGGCATCATTATCCTGAGTCCAGTTAAATGGGGCGTAGGCAGCTTCCATTCCGATACGGAGGTAGTCGTCTGCCTGAATGGTTGTTACAGTTCCTAAGGCGATGAGGAGGCCTGTAAACAGTGTGATAAAAATTTTTTTCATGGATTTCTCCTGCTTATCTAATGAGAGTTCCCTCTATTCTACCGAAAAATGCTGCACTTTTCAATCTTGGTAAACCCTTACTTGATAAAAATGATATAATAGAGCAAAGTGTATGGAAAGGATGTGTTTCGATGAAAAAATATCTGTACGGATTGGTCTTCTTTTTGACTTTCTTCTTCGCTGGCAGGGTATCCGCTGTAGATTATGATATTGCGGCTTATCAGGGGGATTTGGAGCTGCATGCGGACAATACGGCTACTTATACAGAGAGGGTAAGCTATCATTTCAATGATAGTTACAATGGACAGATTGTCTCGCTGGGTTCGGCCGGCAAGATGCCTGCTGGCTTTGCTATTGATGCGCAGCCTCTGGTGAGCGCGGAGACCAATGGGCAGCCTGACGGAGATATCCGGCCGGAGATCAAAGATCTGGGTGACGGTTATGAGGTCAAGATTTACAATGCAGGCAGCGATGGCGACAGCGTCGTCGTCACAGTGACTTGGCAGCTGAACAATCTGCTGTTTCTGCATAAGGATATTGCTGAGCTGAATTGGACACCGATCAGTGACTGGGATCAGGGGATGAGGGAAGTGACCCTGACCGTTTCCGGTCTGCCGTCGGGCCTTAATCAGACCGACCTCTTTGTCCATACCGGCTATTTCAGCCGGCCGGCTCTGATTGAGAAAAAGCAAGGAGACTATGAGGTCAAGCTGAGCGGTTTGGGCTCAGGGGACAATGTGGAACTCCATGGCTACTGGGACCGTCAGGCCTTCTCTCAGGTGCCTCTAGCTGAAGGCAGCAGTAATTATCTGGATACCTTTAAGCAGACGGAGGCCAAGATTGCCCGTGATACGGTCTTCTATCGTCAGCTGGGCGAAATCTATCTCCCTTTGCTGGGCCTGCTGTTGCTGCTGGCTGCTGGCTCGGTTTATCTGTTTTTTGCCCATCAAATCAAACCCAAACAATCTTTTCCTAAGAATGCCCGCCTGTATGAAGCGCCTCAGGACCTGGCGCCTCTGGTTCTGGCGGCCAATGTCTATTCGGTGGATATGCAGGAGGTCAATCCAACTTCCGGAAGCGTCGGGGCTGCGCTCAGTTTTGAAAACATGGTGCAGGCTAGTCTGCTGGATTTGCTGGACCGGGGCAATCTGCAGCTCGCAGGTGATGCTGACAATCCAGTCCTGCAGATTGCTTCCCGTGAGAACCTGGCTGAATTTGAGCAGGAATTTCTGAAAATGGCCTTCGGCAGCAAGGAGCAGTCAGGTGTCAAGGAGCTGTTTGCAGAGTATCAGATTTCCGAAGACCTGTATAAGCATAAGTCTTCAGCAGATGAAGACAGGGTTCGGCAGATTGGCAATCGGATCAAATCAATTTTTGGCAGCAGCCTGAGCAGCCTGTCTAAGAAAGTACGCTCTGAAATCAAGCGTCTGAAGCTCTTCAATCACTACCGCCCGCTGAGCAAATCAGAAAAAAGGAGGCTGGGGACCGCCCTTGCCCTTAGCTGCATTTCTTTGCTTCTCTCGGTTGTTTCTTTCTTCTTCCTGCTGTCTAAGGGCGGATTTGTTTGGTACTATATTCCGCTGGCTCTGCTGGCCCTGCTGCTGGGACTGTTTCTTCTCGCCAAGTTTAGCCGTTATTATCGGGACGGTATTCTGAATGAGAAGGGGGCCTATGACTACCATCTTTGGACCAGCTTTTCCAATATGCTGCGGGATATTGCCCATCTGGACAAGACGGAGATTGAGGGAATTATTCTCTGGAACCGCCTGCTGGTCTATGCAACGCTGTTCGGCTATGCCGACCGTGTCAGCAAGGTCATGAGGCTGCGCCAGATCCGCCTGCAAAACCCGTCAATGGACAGTTATGTGCAGGCCAATCTCTATACTCTCTTTTACAGCACTTCTCACAGCTTCTCCAATTATGGGCATGTGGCCTCGACAGCCAGCAACTTCTCTGTTTCATCCAGCGGCAGTTCTGGCGGCGGCTTTTCCGGCGGCGGCGGCGGTGGCGGCGGGGGTGCTTTCTAACTCCCGGCTTGCCTTTTGCCCAAACTGACCAAAATCCAGAAAATGACGGCGGCTTTGCCAGACGGAGGACGCGCTTGCTGTCAATCGAGGCAATGTTCTGCAGGCCTTCCGAATCAATCTTCAGACAGCCTGAAAAGCGCATGACGGCCAAAGTCTTTTAGTGGGTAAAGTTATGCAGAAATACAGTTTTTAAGCCTTTTTCGGCTGAAAATGTGATATAATGAATGTTAAAGCTGTTGCAGGAGTAATCTAATGTTTATTATTGAAATTTTAAAATCGATTATTTACGGAATGGTCGAGGGCATTACGGAATGGCTGCCCATTTCCAGTACCGGCCACCTGATTCTCATTCAGGATTTTATCAAGTACAAGGATGAAAATCCGGCCTTCATGGAAATGTTCAATGTCGTCATCCAGTTGGGCGCCATTCTAGCGGTTGTGGTTATTTACTTTGATAAGCTCAATCCTTTTAAAGCCAGCAAGTCCGCGCGGGAAGTCCGCAGGACCTGGCAGCTATGGGCCAAAGTTGTTGTGGCAGCTTTTCCGGCAGCCTTTATCGGTCTCTTCTTGGATGACTGGTTTGAGGCTCATTTCTACAATCTGGTTTCTGTGTCGCTGATGCTGATTATTTACGGTGCGGCGTTCATCTATCTGGAGAAGCGCCAGCATGAGGAGCCGGCTGTTACAGAATTGGCCAAACTGCCTTATAAAACCGCTCTTTACATCGGCTTCTTTCAGGTGCTGTCCCTCTTTCCGGGGACCAGCCGTTCTGGTGCGACCATTGTCGGCGGTCTGCTCAATGGTGTCAGCCGCTCGGTTGTGACAGAGTTCACCTTCTATCTGGGCATTCCCATCATGTTCGGTGCCAGCGGCGTAAAGATTCTCAAGTTCATACTGAAGGGCAATACGCTGGGCTTGGGCCAGCTGTTTCTGCTGCTGGTGGCTATGGGCGTTGCTTTCGGGGTCAGCCTGTATGTCATCCGCTTCCTGACAGACTATGTCAAAAAGCACGACTTTACTATTTTCGGTCAGTATCGGATTGGCTTAGGGGCTCTGCTCTTAGTGTATGCAGCCATTAAGGCTCTCTTTGCCTGATAAGAGGTTGGGAAATCCCAGCCTCTTTTTTTGCCTCAGCCTGGTCATCGTCGATTTTCAAAGAGGATGAAATGTTCCGAAAGTTGGAAACCCTGTCTTTGACGCAAGCAATCTTTTGAAATAAAGGGGAAAGTTTAGTATAATGGAAAGACTAGAAGAGTATGAGGTAGAGATATGGAAATGAAACAGATCAGTGAATCAACCATTAAGATTACGATTCAGCTGGAGGACTTGGAAGAGCGCGGTATGGAAATGGCGGATTTTTTGGTTCCGCAGGAAAAGACCGAGGAATTCTTTTATACGATTTTAGATGAACTGGAGATGCCGGAAAACTTTCTGGACAGCGGTATGCTCAGCTTTCGGGTGACTCCCAAGCCTGACAAAGTAGACGTATTTGTCACCAAGTCCAAACTGGATAAAAACCTGAGTTTTGAGGATTTGGCGGACCTGCCGGACATGGAGGAGCTGTCACATATGTCTCCGGATGAATTTTTAAAGACCTTGGAAAAAAGCATCTTTGAAAAGAGCAAGGAGGACATAGAGGCCGTCCAGTCTCTGGAAACTGCGGAAGCAGCAGAGGAAAATCAGATTTCCGAGGAGCCGGCGGACGGCCGGTCTGACAGCGGAGAGCGGTATATCTACTACATTCTGCGCTTTGCGGATGTGAGGGAGGCCGTTGCCTTTGCCAAAACAGTCGACTATAAGACCGATCTGTCGGAGTTATACAAGTATGATTCGGCTTATTACCTGACTATTTTGGTCGATGTAGAAGGTTTTCCAGAGCTTTATCCGGCTTGGCTTTTAGCAAAAATGCGTGAATTTGCAGAGGATTCAGATATTACGCGGGCAGTTTTGCAGGAACACGGCCATCTTTTATTGGTGACGGATGCCATTCCAAATCTGCAAAAGGTTGAATGCTTATGATTGCTTTTCCTTTGAAATTTATTCTGGTTTTGCTGGGGACCTTTTTTATCGGAGTCTTTCTGACTCCGCTGGTACGGCTCTTAGCTTTTAAAATCGGTGCTGTTGACTATCCCAATGCCAGGCGGATTAATAAAAAACCCATGCCCAGCAGCGGCGGTTTGGCTATTGTCACGGCTTTTTCTGTCTCTGTTCTGTTTTTAATGCCTCCGATTATCCATCTTGAGTTTTTGGGGCAGACTTATGTAGATTATGTCTGGCCGGTCGTGCTGGGCGGCGCTATTATCGCCCTGACCGGTTTGATTGATGACATAAAAGAGCTGTCTCCGGTCCTGAAAATGAGCGGGATTGTTCTGGCTGCCAGTCTCATCTGGTGGCTGACAGATTTCCGCTTGGATGATTTTAAGATTCCCTTCGGCGGCCCCATGCTTCACTTTGAGCCTTGGCTGTCCTATATTCTGACAGTTGTCTGGATTATTTCCATTACCAATGCTGTCAATCTGATCGACGGTCTGGACGGCTTGGTCAGCGGGGTTTCGATCATTTCGCTGGTAACCATGGGGATTGTTTCTTACTTTTTCCTGCCTCAGCATAATCTCTTTCTGACTTTGACGATTTTTGTTCTGGTCATGTCCATTGCCGGTTTCTTTCCCTACAATTACCATCCGGCCATTATTTACTTGGGGGATACAGGGGCGCTTTTTATCGGTTTCATGATTGCGGTCCTGTCTCTGCAGGGGCTGAAAAATGCCACCGCTGTTGCAGTCGTGACACCTATGATTATTCTGGGCGTTCCTATTACCGATACGTTTTTGGCCATTATCCGCCGGACTCTGTCCGGTCAGAAATTCTACACTCCGGATAAGCACCATCTGCATCACAGGCTGCTGTCGCTGGGACTGACCCATCGGGGGACGGTGCTGGTCATCTACGGTATATCTCTGGTCTTTGCCATGATTTCCCTCCTGCTCAATGTTTCCAGCCGGATTGGGGGCGTGCTGCTGATAATCGGCCTGCTGCTGGGAGTGGAGCTCTTTGCTGAGCTGGTCGGGGTTTTAGGCCCCAATCGGACGCCTCTGCTCAATATTCTCCGCTTTATCGGCAATTCTTCCTATCGGGAAGAGATTCGCCGCAAGTGGCAGAAAAAACAGGATAAATAAGAATTATTCTAAACAAAATCAAAGCCTTTTAGGCTTTTTTTTGGTATACTAAAGAGAGTATAGCAGCCGCTTGGACTGCCCCGCAGAGCCTCTGCTGGTTGTCGATAAGGCAAGCCAAGTTTGATGTCAGAGCAGCGGCCTGTAAGACTTGATGGTTCAGCGAATGAGCAGCCGCTCAGCAGTGCTTCTTGGCGCTCAAGCGTCTAATGAACTGTGCAGGGGGAAGAAGACGGCAGGATGGCCATCCGCAGGAGTGCTGCAGCGAAGGGCCGGACGAGAGCGATACCAAGGGCTGAAAGGCAAAAAAGAAAGGAACAGAGCGATGTCTGTATTAGAAGTCAAGGATCTTCATGTAGAAATTGAAGGCAAGAAAATTCTTAAGGGAGTCAATATGACCCTGAGAACCGGAGAAGTAGCTGCCATTATGGGGCCCAACGGAACGGGGAAATCCACTCTGTCGGCTGCCATTATGGGCAACCCCAACTATGAGGTGACGCAGGGGGAGGTCCTTTTTGACGGTGTCAATATCCTGGAGCTGGAAGTGGACGAACGGGCCCGTATGGGGCTTTTCCTGGCTATGCAGTACCCCAGTGAAATCCCTGGCATTACCAATGCAGAGTTTCTGCGGGCAGCCATGAATGCCGGCAAGGAAGAAGAGGAGAAGATTTCTGTCCGTGATTTTATCATGAAACTGGATGAGAAAATGGCCCTGCTCAATATGAAAGAAGAAATGGCCGAGCGCTACCTCAACGAAGGCTTCTCCGGCGGTGAAAAGAAACGCAATGAAATCCTGCAGCTGCTCATGCTGGAGCCGACCTTTGCGCTCTTGGATGAAATCGACTCCGGTCTGGACATCGATGCCCTGAAAGTCGTTTCCAAAGGGGTCAATGCCATGCGCGGTGAAGGCTTCGGCGCTATGATTATCACACACTATCAGCGGCTGCTCAACTACATCACACCGGATGTGGTCCATATCATGATGGACGGCAGGGTGGTCCTTTCCGGCGGACCGGAACTGGCAGTTCGCTTGGAAAAAGAAGGCTATGCTCAGCTGGCCGAAGAACTGGGCTTTAACTACCAAGAAGAAGCTTAGTCAGCATTCTTTTGACTTGATAAAAGATAGGAGAATGACATGACCAAAGAAACGATTCAAGAATTTTCACAGCTCCATGCCGAGCCTGACTGGCTGTTCAGCCTGCGGCAGCAAGCTTTTGACAAGATGGATGAGCTGGAATTGCCCCATATTGAGCGGGTTAAGTTCCACCGCTGGAATCTAGGCGACGGCACCATTTCTGACAGCGAGCCGCTGGCCAGCGTTCCGGATTTTACAGCTCTGGACAATCATTTAAAACTTGTTCAGGTCGGCACTCAGACTGTTCTGGAACAGCTGCCGGCAGATCTGGCTGAGCAGGGGGTTGTCTTTACGGACTTCCACTCAGCTCTGGAAGAAATTCCGGAATTGCTCGAAAAGCATTTTATGTCCTCCGTCCGTTTTGATGAGGACAGGCTGGCAGCCTACCATACGGCTTATTTTAACAGCGGGGCGGTTCTGTATATCCCTGACAATGTTGAAATTGACCAGCCTATAGAAGGGATTTTTTACCAGGACAGTGACAGCGCTGTTCCTTTTAACAAGCACATTCTGATTATTGCCGGCCGGCACAGCAAACTCAGCTATCTGGAACGCCTGGAGACTTACGGTCAAGGCACTGTACCTGCGACGGCCAATATCACGGTGGAAGTCATTGCTCAGGCCGGTGCGCAGATTAAGTTTTCTGCCATTGACCGCTTGGGTGAAAACGTTACTGCTTATATCAGCCGCAGGGGCAAGCTGGACCATGATGCCATGATTGACTGGGCTATCGGGGTTATGAATGAAGGCAATGTGGTAGCTGACTTTGACAGCGACCTCTATGGTAAGGGCAGCCATGCAGATATGAAAGTCGTGGCCCTATCGAGCGGCAAGCAGGTGCAGGGGATTGATACGCGAGTGACCAACTACGGCTGCAATTCCATCGGCAATATCCTGCAGCACGGAGTGATTCTGGAGAGGGGAACCCTGACCTTCAATGGTATAGGCCATATTATCAAGGGAGCCAAAGGAGCGGATGCCCAGCAGGAAAGCCGGGTGCTGATGCTGTCTGATCAGGCCCGCTCAGATGCCAATCCGATTCTTCTGATTGATGAAAATGATGTAACAGCCGGACATGCGGCCTCAATCGGGCAGGTGGATCCCGAAGATATGTATTACCTCATGAGCAGGGGGCTGGACAAGGCCACGGCCGAGCGCTTGGTGGTCCGCGGCTTCTTAGGCTCTGTCATTGTGGAAATTCCGGTCAAGGAAGTTCGTGATGAGATGATTGAGAATATTGATATTATTCTCGCTAAGAAATAAAAATCAGGCAGGGGCTGCGGCTGCTTTAAGAAGCACTGCGGAGGCCCCTGTTCATTTGATAGATAGGAGCAACCATGGCTAAATTTGATGCAGAACTGATCCGGAAGGATTTTCCCATTTTAGACCAAATCGTCAACGACGAACCCTTGGTCTATCTGGACAATGCTGCGACAACCCAGAAGCCCAAGCAGGTGGTGGCAGCCATGCGGGACTACTATGAAAAGGACAATGCCAATGTCCATCGCGGCGTTCATACCTTGGCTGAGCGGGCCACCGCAGCCTATGAAGCAGCCCGGGAAAGGGTGCGTTCTTTTATCAATGCGGCCTCTAGCAGAGAAGTGCTCTTTACCAGAGGGACCACGACGGGACTGAATTGGGCGGCACAGTTTGCTGCACAAAAGCTGCAGCCGGGCGATGAAGTGCTGATTTCCGTCATGGAGCATCACTCCAATCTTATCCCCTGGCAGGAGGCCTGCCGCCGGACAGGCGCCCAGCTGCGTTATGTCTATCTCAAGGACGGAGCGCTTGATTTGGAAGATCTAAAGGACAAACTGAGCGAGCGGACCAAGTTTGTGGCTCTGGCTCATGCTTCCAATGTCCTGGGAGTAATCAATCCAATCAAAGAAATTGCCCAGCTGGTGCATCAAAAAGGAGGTCTTCTGGTGGTGGATGGTGCTCAGTCCGCTCCCCACATGCGCATTGATGTTCAGGAGCTGGGTGCTGATTTCTTTGCCTTTTCCGGCCATAAAATGCTGGGGCCCACCGGTATTGGGGTTCTCTACGGCAGGAAAGAGCTGCTGGAGGAGATGTCACCGGTAGAATTTGGCGGCGAGATGATTGACTTTGTCTATGAGCAGGAAGCAACCTGGAAGGAGCTGCCCTGGAAATTTGAAGCAGGAACGCCCAATATGGCCGGTGCCATCGGTCTGGCTGCTGCGATTGATTATCTGGAAGCACTCGGTCTGGATGCAGTTGAGCAGCATGAACAGGAATTGCTGGCCTATCTCTTTCCTAAGCTGCAGGCCGTGGAAGGGCTGACCATCTATGGTTCGCAGGATTTGTCCCAGCGCTCAGGCGTCATCGCCTTTAATCTGGAAGGGCTCCACCCTCATGATGTTGCGACGGCTCTTGACTATGAGGGAGTTGCTGTACGGGCCGGCCACCACTGTGCCCAGCCTCTGCTCAGCCATCTGGGACTGGCAGCGGCTGTACGGGCCAGTCTGTATATCTATAACAGCAAGGCTGACTGCGACAAACTGGTGGAGGCCTTGGAAAAGACAAAGGAGTTTTTCAATGGCACTTTCTAAGCTAGACAGTCTCTATAAGGCGGTGGTGACAGACCACTCCGCCCATCCCCACCATCAGGGCCGGCTGGAAGATGCCGAGCAGGTCAGTCTCAACAATCCGACCTGCGGGGATGTCATCAGCCTGTCTGTTAAATTTAATGATCAGGACCGGATTGAAGATCTTGCCTTTGTCAATTCCGGCTGCACCATTTCTACGGCCTCAGCCAGTATGATGACAGATGCCGTTTTGGGGAAGACCAAAGCAGAAGCTCTGGACTTGGCAGAGATTTTCTCTCTCATGGTTCAGGGGCAGGCTGACCCGCGTCAAAAAGAGCTGGGAGATGCTGCTTTCTTGGCGGGTGTTGCCAAATTTCCGCAGCGAATCAAATGCGCGACTTTAGGCTGGAACGCTCTCAAGCGGGCTATCGCTGCAGATGCTGAAATAGGTGAATAGAGTCATTGAGTTTATCTTTGATGGTGTTGCTAGCAACAGCCTGCCAGACTGTTGGAGGCTGTCTCAGCCTCACCCGCTCTATGCTTTGGATACTGGCTTGGTGTCCGCAGCATCAAAGCAGTGCCTCGGGCAGCCTGCGCTCGTTTTCGATACTGGGTGTGTTGAGACGATTCGCCTCCTACAAGCCGCTGTGAAGGAGTCAGAGAAAGCCCCTTTGGAGTGCTTCTGCCATGATGGGGGATCCGCTTGTCTGCCGGCTCCTTTCCGAGCGGGCATTCAAAATAGTTTGCGTATAAATCTAAGGATATGAAAGGAAAATATGTCAGAAGAAAGAGTAGAGCCAAAACCGATTGATCTCGGTGATTATAAATTTGGTTTTCATGATGATGTCGATCCAGTCCTATCGACTGGTAAGGGGCTCAGCGAAGCGGTGATTCGTGAGCTGTCCGCAGCCAAGGAGGAGCCGGAATGGATGCTGGATTTCCGGCTCAAATCCTATGAGGCTTTCAAGAAAATGCCCATGCAGAAGTGGGGGCCGGATCTGTCAGAGATTAACTTTGACGACCTGATTTACTACCAAAAGGCCTCTGATAAGCCAGCTAGAAGCTGGGATGAGGTGCCGGAAAAAATCAAGGAAACCTTTGAGAAGATTGGGATTCCCGAAGCGGAACGGGCCTATCTGGCAGGAGCTGCAGCCCAGTACGAATCCGAAGTGGTTTACCACAATATGAAGGAAGAATTTCAGAAGCTGGGGATTGTCTTTACCGATACCGACTCTGCACTCAAGGAATATCCTGAGCTTTTCAAGCAGTATTTTGCCAAGCTGGTTCCGCCGACCGATAATAAACTGGCAGCTCTCAACTCAGCTGTTTGGTCGGGCGGTACCTTTATCTATGTGCCCAAAGGAGTCAAGGTGGATATTCCTCTGCAGACCTATTTCCGGATTAACAATGAAAATTCCGGCCAGTTTGAACGGACCTTGATTATTGTGGATGAGGGGGCCAGCGTGCACTATGTGGAAGGCTGTACAGCGCCGACCTATTCCAGCAACAGCCTGCATGCGGCTATTGTTGAGATTTTTGCTCTGGATGGCGCTTATATGCGCTATACAACCATTCAGAACTGGTCGGACAATGTCTACAATCTGGTGACTAAGCGGGCACGGGCTATGAAGGATGCCACTGTGGAGTGGATTGACGGCAATCTGGGCGCTCGCACGACCATGAAGTATCCGTCTGTCTATTTGGACGGTCCCGGAGCGCGTGGGACTATGCTGTCCATCGCTTTTGCCAATACCAATCAGCACCAGGATACAGGAGCCAAGATGATTCACAATGCGCCGCATACCAGCTCCTCTATCGTCTCCAAGTCCATTGCCAAGGGCGGAGGCAAGGTAGACTACCGCGGTCAGGTGACTTTTGGCAAGCAATCGCAGAAGTCCGTCAGCCATATCGAGTGTGATACGATTATCATGGATGATATTTCTGCGTCAGATACCATTCCTTTCAATGAAATTCACAATTCTCAGGTAGCTCTGGAACACGAAGCCAAGGTTTCTAAGATTTCGGAGGAGCAGCTCTACTATCTCATGAGCCGCGGCTTGTCCGAATCCGAAGCGACTGAGATGATTGTCATGGGCTTTGTTGAACCCTTCACCAAGGAGCTGCCCATGGAATATGCTGTTGAGCTTAACCGCTTGATTAGCTACGAAATGGAAGGTTCGGTGGGTTAGAAAAGTTGGGGAAACCTTTCTGCCTCGCTATCTCGTTTCTAGGTTCGGGCTGAGGCTGGGACAGCCTCCCATGATGGCTGCGCCCTCACCCACAGAGGGAGCTATCTTTGGGAAGATACCGTATAAGACTCCCACTCCCCCGGACTGAACGAAAGTCGAGGCTGAGACAAAAGTCTTTCAGTCTCGCTTTGTTTTGGTAAAAAACTTTTGACGCGGTAGCTGATTGGACTTTTTGTTCGTCTTTTAGACTCCAAAAAGCTCCTAATCATCCTCGCGGGGCTGGGAGTGAAAAGGTCTGGGAGACCTTTTCAGCCTGAGCTTAGAAACAAAAGAGTGAAGGGAACTAAATTTTTAAAAATTTAGTTCTGTCCCACCGCCTTTATCTCCAACCTCCAACAGTCCTTCCGGGCTGTTGGAGCAAAGCGGGTTAACAAAGCAATAAAAGATGAACTAACTGACGATAAAAAAAGCAAGAGCCGGTTTCCGCTCTTGCTTTTTCGCAATCTTTTCTATAGTTTTTCATTGACATAGCGGACAAAATCATTCCACCAGACCTTAAAGAAAATGCTTTTTTCTACATCATTGCCTGCGACCATGGTGACCGAAGGCGATTTGTTTTCTAGGTAGCCCTGGCCGATTGGTTCTGGGTCTGTATAGGTCAGGGTTCCGACCTCTGTATCTTTTTTCAGCGGTGCCTGAAAGCCTTTTTTGTCCGTTGAAAATTCAATCTTATGCTCGGCCTGATTGCTGATGCGCTCAACAATGGTAAAGTCCTTGCTGGCGACAGCTGTCACAGTCTCTTGCTTGCCATCAATGACAGTGGCCTTGCTTTTATTATAAGCTTCGCCCTCCGCAACGATTGTCGTCTGGGTGAAGTTTTGCGAAACATAATTCATCAGAGCGGCTGTAGCCACAAAGCGGGCATAGGGGTCACCGTCCGTTTGCTCCACGCCCAGCACGACGGTAATCATTCGGATGCCATTTTCGCTGGTGCTGGCGACAAAGGAGGAGCCCCCCTTATCCGAACCGCCGGTCTTCAGTCCGTCCACGCCTGAGCGGAAGTTTGTCTGATTTTCCAGCATAAAATTATAGCTTTCCAGATTCATATCTGCAAATTTCACGGTGGCCTTGGAAGTAATATCGGTTACCTGCGGATAATCAAGAATCAGATGCCGGCTGATTACAGCTACATCATAAGCGCTGAATTTGTTTTCTGTGTCTTTGCTTTTTTGCGTCTGAGGAGCAGCGGTGCTGGCAGAGCTTTCTTCCTCGGCTGTTTCTTCCAGCAGCAGAGTGTTGAGCCCGGTAGAGTTCACGATAGTAGCATCTTCGATTCCCCACTCCTTGAGCTTGGCTTTCATCATTTGGACAAAATTTTCCTCGCTGCCGCCTACTTTTTCGGCCAAGGCCAGCGTTGCGCCATTGGCGCTGGACACCAGAGAAGCAGTTATCAGGTCCTTGACCTTGTAGCGTCTGGCTTCCAAAGGGACATTGCTGATATCGGTGCCGACCGACAAATGATAGGCTGTGTCTGAAATATCCACATAAGTATCGGCCGTCAGCTGCCCTTTGTCAATCGCTTCATAGACCAGATAGACGGTCAGGAGATTGGTGATAGAGCCTACCTCAATGGGGCTGCTGCTATCTTTCTCATAGAGAATCTTTCCGGAAGTTGCATCGACTGCGATAGCGCTTTTGGCGGCTGCATTGTAGTCATCAGCGGCTGCTTTGCCTGCGGTCAGGGCAATCAGCAGGATTATAGATAGAAAAAATCGTTTCATAGTTTTCCCCTCATACAAGATATAACCATTGTATCATAAAAATCTCCTTTCTTTCACAAATATGAAATAGACTGTTTGCTTTAACCGAATTTTTATAAAGCGGCTTTAAAATAAATATGATAGTATTTTTGAAAATTATGTGAAAAACACAGTTAATTGAGCTAAAAAATAGAAATTTATTATTTTTTACATAAAGCATTTGTTTTTATAAAAAAATATTGTATAATAATACAATACAAATTGAGAAGGAGATCGCTCATGAAAAAATCGAAATGGCTAACCATTACTGGCCTTGTAGCTGCATCAGCCCTCTTTTTGACGGCCTGCGGTAGTTCAAGCTCCAGTTCAGTCAAGACCTATTCTTATGTTTATCAGACAGACCCTGATACATTGGATTATGTCAACTCAAATCGGGCTTCTACTGCTGATATTATTTCAAACTTGGTAGATGGTCTTATGGAAAATGATGAATACGGAAATCTTATCCCTTCTATCGCGGAAGACTGGTCCGTTTCCAAGGATGGTCTGACTTATACCTACAAGCTGCGCAAGGATGCCAAATGGTATACATCAGATGGTGAAGAATATGCTGATGTAACGGCCAAAGACTTTGTGACGGGTCTGAAACATGCTGCAGATGAAAAATCAGAAGCTCTCCCGATTGTGCAGTCTTCGATCAAAGGCCTGGATGCTTATGTCAAGGGCGAGTCAACAGACTTTTCGACGGTCGGTGTCAAAGCCGTAGATGATCACACGGTTGAATACACCTTAAACGAGCCTGAAAGCTACTGGAATTCCAAGACGACCATGGGCATTCTCTTCCCTATCAATGAAGAATTTCTGAAATCTTCTGGTAAAGAGTTCGGTACTGTCAAACCTTCCGGACTGCTTTACAATGGGCCTTATATTTTGAAAGCCTATACTTCTAAGTCTGTCATTGAATATTCTAAAAACCAAAGCTACTGGGACAAGGACAATGTCGAGATCGAAGATGTCAAGCTGACCTACTATGACGGGTCAGATCAGGAATCACTGGTCCGCAATTTCTCAGACGGAGCCTACACGCAGGCTCGGCTGTATCCGACAAGCTCTAACTATACTTCTGTCGAAAAGCAGTACAAAGACAATATTATCTTTACACCGCAGAACTCTTCCAGTTATTTCTTCAGCTTTAACCTGAACCGTCAGTCTTACAACCACTCTTCTAAAACAGATGCACAAAAAGCTGCCGCTAAGGCTGCAATCCAAAATAAAGACTTCCGTCAGGCTATCAATTTTGCCTTTGACCGCACGTCCTTCGGAGCGCAGATCAACGGAGAAGAAGGGGCGACTAAGATTATCCGAACGCTCCTGGTGCCTCCTAGCTTCGTTCAAGTAGACGGCAAAGATTTCTCTGATGCGGTTGAAAGTCAGCTTTCTGCTTACGGCGATGAATGGTCTGGTGTGAAATTGGCTGATGCCCAAGACAGTATCTATAATGCCGATAAGGCCAAGGCAAAAATTGCCAAAGCCAAAGAAACTCTGCAGGCAGAAGGAGTTGAATTCCCTATCCATCTGGATATTCCGGTGGACCAGTCAGATAAGATTGCCGTACAGCGGACCAACTCTTTCAAACAATCTGTGGAAGCAGCGCTTGGTCAGGAGAATGTTGTGATTGATGTGCAGCAACTGTCGACAGATGACTACGACAATGCAGCTTACTTTGCGGAAACGGCTGCCCAAAAAGACTATGACCTCAATATGTCCGGCTGGTCAGCAGACTATCAGGATCCGTCAACTTATCTGAACATCTTTAATCCGGAAACAGGTGATATTTTGGATAATATCGGTCTGGAAAAAGGGAAAAATCAGGATATCGTTGCCAAAGTTGGCTTGAATGACTATAAAGATCTGTTGGATGCGGCTGATAAAGAAAAGCAAGATACCAACAGCCGTTATACCAAGTATGCAGCGGCACAGGCTTGGCTGACAGACAGCTCGATTGTGATTCAGAGCGTTTCTGCCGGTGCTTCTCCTATGGTTCAGAAGGTGACGCCATTTACAAAACCATACTCCTATGTCGGAATCAAAGGGGATCTCTATGTATTCAAACATATGAAGATCCAAGAAGACATTGTAACGACCAAAGACTACGAAGCAGCTCTTGAAAAGTGGGAAAAAGAAAAGGAAAAATCCAATAAAAAAGCCCAAGAAGAGCTTGAAAAGCATATCAAATAAAGCAAGAAAGAGTTTGAGACAGCCTTGTCTCCAGCTCTTTTTTGCATATTTTTCAGTCTGTTAAAGCGTTTACATATCTTGAGGGACGTGCTATAATGAAGGTAATCTTTAGGAAAACTGGAGGAAGTTTATGAAAGCATCTAAGTTAGCTGCAGCGACTGGGCTGATGGTTCTCTCTGCGGGGATTCTGGCAGCTTGTTCGTTTGGCGGCTCCAATTCATCTGGAAAAAACTATAGTTATGTTTATACCGCAGATCCAGATACGCTGGATTACACTGTGTCCAATAAGCGAGCAACCAACGAGATCATGGCTAATGTAGTGGATGGTTTGCTGGAAAACGATCAGTATGGGAACTTGGTGCCTTCTCTAGCAGAGGATTGGACGGTTTCAAAAGACGGTCTGACTTATACTTATCAGCTTCGTAAGGGAGTGAAATGGTATACTTCTGATGGTGAAGAGTATGCAGATGTGACTGCTCAGGACTTTGTGACCAGTCTGAAGCATGCGGCAGACAGCCAGTCTGACGGCCTCTACATCGTTCAGAAATCGATTAAGGGTCTGGATGATTATGTCAACGGGAAGATCAAAGACTTCTCCCAAGTGGGCGTCAAGGCGGTGGATGACTCGACAGTCCAATACACCCTGAATCAGCCGGAAAGTTATTGGAATTCTAAGACCACTATGGGGATTCTCTTCCCCGTCAATGAAGAGTTTCTGGAATCAAAAGGCAATCAGTTTGCGCAAGGGACGGATCCGACCAGTGTCCTCTACAACGGCCCTTTTATCCTGAAGTCCATCACTTCCAAATCTCAGATCAGCTTGGAGAAAAATCCAAATTACTGGGATAAGGAGAAGGTGAACGTTGACAATGTCAAATTTTCTTACTATGACGGTCAGGATACCGAATCGCTCGTGCGCGGCTTTTCTGACGGCAACTATACCATTGCGCGGGTCTTCCCAAATGGCTCTAACTTTGCCAGTGTGAAGAAACAGTATGGTGAGAATATCGTCTACACGCCTCAAGGTTCAGGAACTTTCGTTGTCACGACGAATATTGATCGTCAGTCTTATGAGCACACCTCCAAAACCACAGAGGCGCAGAAATCTTCTGCCAAGAAGGCACTGCTCAATAAGGATTTCCGTCAGGCTCTGCTTTTTGCCTTTAATCGGACCGCCTACTCTGCTCAGATTAACGGAGAAGAAGCAGCAGACAAGCAGCTTCGCAACACCTTTGTGCCGCCGACTTTTGTTCAGGCGAATGGCCAAGAGTTTGGCAGCATCGTAGAGGAAAATCTAGCCGGCTACGGTGATGAGTGGAAGGGTGTCACACTAGACGATGCGCAGGATGGCCTTTATAATCCAGACAAGGCCAAGGCGGAACTTGCCAAAGCCAAAGAAGCTCTTCAGGCCGAAGGAGCAGAATTCCCTATTCATCTGGATATTCCCGTCAGCTCGGCAGACACCAATGGCGTTAAGGGTGTGCAGTCGCTGAAGCAGTCCATCGAAGCCAATCTTGGCTCAGACAATGTGGTGATTGACATTCAGCAGATAACGGACGATGAGCTCAATAATATCACCTACTTTGCAACGTCAGCGTCTCAGCAAGATTGGGATTTGAATAATAATCTTGGCTGGTCGCCGGATTATAACGATCCATCTTCTTATCTGGAAATTACAAATTCCAAGACAGGGGAAAGTGCCGATAGCTACTTTGGTTTTGACTCTGGGACGGACAATGCAGCCGCTAAACAGGCTGGCTTTGAAGAGTATGACAGGCTTTTGGAAGACGCCGCTGCAGAAAATGAGGATATTAACAAACGCTACGAAAAATATGCGGCAGCACAGGCCTGGCTGACCGACAGTGCCCTTCTGATTCCAGCTTGGTCATCCGGTGCAACACCAAGCGTTCGTAAGGTTGTTCCGTTCTCAGGGCCATTTGCTTGGACTGGAAGCAAAGGTGAATACAGTTTTAAATATGTTAAAATCCAAGACAAAGCAGTGACGGCCAAAGAATTTGAACAAGCGCGCAAAAAGTGGCTGAAGGAAAAGAAAAATCCAATAAAAAAGCCCAAGAAGAGGCCGAGGAACATGTGAAATAAAAAGAGACTCCCATCCTAGCAGCGGTGGGAGTCTTGTGTTTGATGAAAATCGCCAGCAAGTCAACAGGCTCTGCCAGTCTCAGGGCATATCAGAAAAGCCGAAGCTCAGCTGCTGAGGCTAGTGAGATACCATAATATTCTGAAAATTTAGTTTACTTTTGATTGCGGATATGCTATAATCTTAATTAAATCTAAAAATATAACAGATGGAGAACCCATATGAAAAAAAGCAAAGTTCTTGCCTTAGCAGGGGCTGCTCTCCTTGCAGCTGGTTTCCTTGCGGCATGCTCTGGCTCTAGCTCCAGTTCAAGCAGCGAATCAAAAGCCTTTAATTACCTGTATGAAGCTGACCCTGAAAATTTGAATTACCTGATTTCAAGCAAGGCTTCCACAACAGATTTGACTGCTAATCTGATTGACGGGTTGCTGGAAAATGATACTTATGGAAATCTGGTGCCATCTATTGCGGAAGATTGGACTGTTTCCCAAGACGGACTGACCTATACCTACAAACTCCGTAAAAACGCTAAATGGTACACATCTGATGGCGAAGAATATGCCGATGTCAAAGCAGAAGATTTTGTGACCGGTCTCAAGTATGCGGCTGATAACAAGTCAGAAACCCTGTATTTGGTTCAGAATTCTGTCAAGGGTCTGAAAGATTATATCGACGGCAAAATCAAAGATTTCTCTGAAGTAGGCGTCAAAGCGGTGGATGACCACACTGTCCAGTACACGCTGAATGAAGCAGAAAGCTTCTGGAATTCGAAGACGGTTAT
>NZ_KQ969394.1:23824-30272 GCF_001578865.1 Streptococcus sp. DD11 | reverse complement strand
TTCTCTACCCGGTCAACAAAGAATTTTTGGAGTCTAAGGGGGACAAATTTGCTCAGGCAACAGACCCGACCAGCCTGCTCTACAATGGTCCTTTCCTGCTTAAATCCATCACAGCAAAATCATCTATCGAATTTGCCAAAAATGAAAACTACTGGGACAAGGAACATGTCCACGTAGATACGGTCAAGCTGTCCTTCTTTGACGGACAAGACCAGGGCAAACCGGCTGAACAGTTTGACCAAGGCGCTTTGAGCGTTGCCAGAGTCTTTCCGACCAGCCCGACTTATGCTAAAATCGAGGAAAAATACAAGGACAATATTGTCTACACACCTCAGGATGCAGCGACGTTCTTAGTTGGTACCAATATTGACCGTCAGTCTTACAACCATACGTCTAAGACGACCGATGCGCAAAAGTCTTCAACCAAGAAAGCCCTGCTGAATAAAGACTTCCGTCAGGCTCTGACCTTTGCCTTCAATCGCCAGTCCTATGCTTCTCAAATCAATGGCCAAGAAGGGGCAGACAAGATTCTGCGCAATCTCTATATTCCGCCGACCTTTGTGCAGGCTGGAGACAGCAGCTTTGGCGATCTGGTGACTGCAAAGATGGCGGCTTACGGTGATGAGTGGAAAAATGTTGATTTTTCAGATGCTCAGGACGGCCTGTATGACGCCAGCAAGGCTAAGGCAGAATTTGCCAAGGCTAAGTCAGCTCTGGAAGCAGAAGGAGTGGAATTCCCTATTCATCTGGATATCCCGGTTGACCAAACCGCTACAACCAAGGTTCAGCGTGTTCAGTCACTCAAGCAGTCCATCGAGGAAACACTGGGAACAGATAATGTAGTCGTTGATGTGCAGCAGATGAGCAAAGACGACTCCCTGAATATCACTTACTATGCAGCTTCAGCAGCTGAGGAAGACTGGGATATTTCGAATAATGTCGGCTGGTCTCCGGACTATCAGGATCCGTCAACCTATCTTGAAATCATCAAGCCCGGCGGTGAAAACACCAAGACTTTCTTAGGCTTTGAAGGAACAGACAATGCAGCGGCAGCACAGGTCGGCCTGAACGACTATGCTGCATTGGTGGATGAAGCTGGAGCTGAAAAGCTGGATCTCAACAAGCGCTACGAAAAATATGCGGCAGCGCAGGCTTGGCTGACAGACAGTGCCCTGCTCACACCAATCAACTCCAAGACTGGTACACCGGTCATCACGAAGATTGTACCGTTTACTGCTCCCTTTGCCTGGTCAGGTGCTAAAGGACGCGATTTGGCTTCCTATAAATACCTGAAACTTCAGGATACGCCTGTAACAGCTGAGGAGTACAGCAAGGCGCAGGAAAAATGGAATAAAGAGCGGATTGAGTCCAATAAAAAGGCTCAGGAAGAATTAGCTGACCATGTGAAATAAACGTGTCAAGAGAACTTTCTCTACTAGAGGAGAAAGTTCTTTTGGGATTTAAAGGAAACGATAAATGAAAAAATATATTTTGATGCGTATCTTACGCTCCATCGTGTCGATTTTCTTGGTAACAACCTTGACCTATACCATTATCTATACCTTGGTTCCAAGAAGATTGATTTTCAAGCAGGACCCTAACTACAATAAAATAGCCACCGACAAAGATAAGAAGACCAATTATGAAAATACCATCTATGAGCGGATGGGCTATATTGACTATTATGACACCAAGGAACTGCAGGAAAAAGCCAGCAAGGAAAATTCCTCTGTGACGACAGAAGTGTCGGAAGAAAACAAAAAAATTTATCAGCAGTATATTGATAAGCTTGGCAATGGCTGGAAACTGCAGCAATTGCCGCTAAGCGAAGAGTTTTATGCTGTGCGGGAAGTGCCTGTCTATGAGCGTGTTCTTGAGTTCTATGCCAATCTGATTCAGATCGACCACCCCAACGCTGTTCAGGATGAGGATAATCCAAATCTGGAGCGCTATATCCGTATTGAAAATGATCCGTCTGTCGGCTGGGCTCTTGTCGGATCTGGTACCAAGCATAAATATCTGATCTACTTCAACGGACAGTTCCCATTTATCCATCAGAACTTCATTACCTTTAATCTGGGCAACTCCTACCCGACCTATGCCAATATCCCTGTTCTGCAGGTGATTACGCAGGGACAGGGACAGACCAAGTCTGCTGAAGTACAGTTCCCGACAGGCAAGAAAACCTCGTCTGTCAATATCTACTCCCGGACCTACAAGTCACCTGGCAAGGCTGATTCGCAGGATATTGCCAAGTATGGCAAGGGCGATGCCTATACGGCGACCCAAAGCAATTATCAGAACCCATCCATGATTACCAGCTCAGCCATTATCGGCTTGATTGGTGTTGCCCTGTCTTACCTGATTGCTGTGCCCCTGGGGTCTTATATGGCTCGGCTCAAGGACACTTGGTTTGACAGCCTTTCAACGGCTGCCCTGACCTTTATGATGTCGCTGCCGACCATCGCCTTGGTCTACATCGTTCGTTTGGCTGGATCAGCTGTCGGTCTGCCGGACTCCTTCCCGATTTTGGGAGCAAGCGACTGGCGTTCCTATGTCCTTCCGGCCGTCATCCTTGGATTGCTGAGCGCTCCTTGGACAGCTGTCTGGATTCGCCGTTACATGATTGACCTGCAGTCTCAGGACTTTGTCCGCTTTGCGCGTGCCAAAGGGCTCTCTGAAAAGGAAATTTCCAACAAGCACATCTTCAAGAATGCCATGGTGCCGCTGGTGTCTAGTATTCCGGCTTCTATTGTCGGGGTGATCACAGGAGCGACCTTGACGGAAACGGTCTTTGCCTTTCCAGGTATGGGGAAGATGCTGATTGACTCTGTTAAGGCTTCTAACAACTCCATGGTTGTCGGCCTCGTCTTTATCTTCACCTGTCTTTCTATCTTCGCTCTCTTGCTGGGTGATATTCTGATGACAGTGCTGGATCCACGTATTAAATTAACATCAAAAGGAGGTAAATAATGGCTGCAATTGATAAAAACAAATTCCAATTTGTCAAACGTGACGATTTTGCCTCTGAAACGATTGATGCTCCGGCTTACTCTTACTGGAAGTCGGTGATGCGCCAGTTTCTGAAGAAAAAATCAACTCTGATCATGTTGGCAATCTTGACGACCATTATCCTCATGAGCTTCATTTATCCTATGTTCTCAGACTTTGACTTCAACGATGTCAGCAAGGTCAATGATTTCAGCATGCGCTTTATCAAACCGAGCGGTGAATACTGGTTTGGAACAGACAGCAACGGCAAGTCGCTCTTTGACGGCGTCTGGTTCGGTGCCCGCAATTCGATTCTGATTGCTGTAATTTCAACCTTTATCAACCTGATTATCGGGATTATCGTCGGCGGTATCTGGGGAATTTCAAAGTCTGTCGACCGTGTCATGATGGAAGTTTATAATATTATTTCCAATATTCCTCCCTTGCTGATTGTTATCGTCCTGACTTACTCTATCGGTGCCGGTTTCTGGAATCTGATTTTTGCAATGTGTATCACCCAATGGATCAGCATCGCCTATTCTATTCGTGTGCAGATTATGCGCTACCGCGATTTGGAATACAATCTGGCCTCCCGAACGTTGGGAACTCCGACCATGAAGATTGTTACTAAGAATATCATGCCGCAGTTGGTGTCTGTCATCGTGACGACTACTTCGCAGCTGCTGCCGAGCTTTATCTCTTATGAAGCCTTCCTGTCCTTCTTTGGACTGGGGCTTCCGGTGACAGTGCCGAGCTTGGGACGGCTGATTTCTGACTATTCACAAAATGTGACCACCAATGCTTATCTTTTCTGGATTCCGCTGACAACCCTGATCTTGGTATCCCTGACCTTCTTTGTCGTTGGTCAAAACTTAGCCGATGCAAGTGATCCACGTACACATAGATAGGAGTAAATATGACAAAAAATGAAAATGTAATATTGACTGCTCGCGATATTGTCGTGGAATTTGATGTCCGCGACCGAGTCCTGACAGCCATTCGCGGCGTCTCTCTTGAGCTGATAGAGGGGGAAGTGCTGGCTCTGGTGGGTGAGTCCGGCTCTGGCAAGTCCGTTTTAACCAAGACTTTTACCGGTATGCTGGAAGAAAACGGCCGGGTTGCCCAAGGTCAGATTGACTATCGGGGCCAAGACCTGACAGCTCTGAAAAGCCATAAGGACTGGGAACCGATTCGCGGTGCTAAAATTGCTACTATTTTCCAGGATCCGATGACCAGCTTGGACCCCATCAATACCATTGGCAGCCAGATTACCGAAGTGATTGTAAAACACCAGGGAAAGACAGGCAAAGAAGCCAAGGAACTGGCGATTGACTACATGACCAAGGTGGGGATTCCTGATGCGGAGAAACGCTTTGAGGAGTATCCTTTCCAATATTCCGGCGGGATGCGGCAGCGGATTGTGATTGCTATTGCGCTGGCCTGCCGTCCGGATATTCTCATCTGTGACGAGCCGACAACAGCTCTTGATGTGACCATTCAGGCTCAGATTATTGATTTGCTCAAGTCCCTGCAGCAGGAATACCATTTCACGACTATCTTCATCACCCACGATTTGGGTGTTGTGGCCAGTATTGCGGATAAGGTGGCGGTGATGTATGCTGGTGAAATCGTAGAATACGGAACGGTTGAAGAAGTTTTCTATGATCCTAAACATCCCTATACCTGGAGCCTGCTGTCCAGTCTGCCTCAGCTGGCAGCTGCAAACGGCGAACTCTATTCTATTCCGGGGACGCCGCCTTCTCTGTATTCCAGCATCAAGGGTGACGCTTTTGCCCTGCGTTCGAACTATGCCATGGAAATTGACTTTGAAGAACAGGCACCGGCTTTCAAGGTTTCGGACACTCATTGGGCCAAGACCTGGCTGCTGCATGAAGATGCACCTGAGGTGGCCAAACCCGAGATTATTGAGAATCTGCACGAGAAGATTCGTTCAAAAATGGGCTTCAATCAATTAGAAGCTTAGGAGGAAGGAAATGACTGAAAAATTAGTTGAAATTAAAGATTTAGAAATTTCCTTCGGTGAAGGAAGCAAGAAGTTTGTCGCTGTCAAAAATGCAAATTTCTTCATTAATAAAGGAGAAACCTTCTCTCTGGTAGGAGAGTCCGGCTCCGGCAAGACGACTATCGGCCGGGCCATTATCGGTCTCAATGATACCAGCGCAGGGGATATTCTTTATGAAGGCAAAAAGATCAATGGCCGCAAGTCCAAGGCAGAGGAAGCAGAGCTGATTCGCAAGATTCAGATGATTTTCCAAGACCCGGCTGCCAGCCTCAATGAGCGTGCAACGGTGGACTATATTATTTCTGAAGGTCTTTATAATTATCATTTGTTTAAAGATGAAGCAGAACGTCAGAAGAAAGTCAAGGATATTATCAATGAGGTCGGTCTGCTGGCCGAGCATCTGACCCGCTATCCCCATGAATTTTCCGGCGGCCAGCGGCAGCGGATAGGGATTGCCCGGGCCTTGGTCATGCAGCCGGATTTTGTCATCGCCGATGAACCCATCTCGGCTCTGGATGTGTCCGTGCGTGCGCAGGTTCTCAATCTGCTGAAGAAATTCCAAAAAGAGCTGGGGCTGACCTATCTCTTTATCGCCCATGATCTGTCTGTTGTCCGTTTTATTTCGGACCGGATTGCCGTTATTTATAAAGGGGTGATTGTGGAAGTGGCCGAAACAGAAGAACTCTTTAACAATCCTGTCCATCCTTACACCCAGTCTCTCCTGTCGGCTGTGCCGATTCCGGATCCGATTTTGGAGCGCAAGAAGATCTTGAAAGTCTATGACCCTAACCAGCATGACTATTCAACGGATGAGCCGGAGATGGTGGAAATCCGCCCGGGACACTATGTTTGGGCTAATAAAGCTGAAGCAGAAAAGTATAAAAAAGAACATCCATAAAAAGCTCGCCAGAGCTTTTTTTGCGGTTTGACAGGCCGGTCTGTTCCTGCCTGGTTTGCTGATGATTTTCATTGAGCAGCGTCATTTGTGCTCTTCGAAAATCTCTTCAAGCGACATCAGCGCCGCCTTGCTCCAACAGTCCAGAAGGACTGTTGGAGGCTGGGGATAGCACAAACGCAGTTTGTGTCAAAACAGTCCCTCAGACCAGTTCCCTGCTAAAAGCAAACGGAAGACTATATCAAAAATGAAAGCGGTTTATAGTTGACTGAAAGGGAAAGAAAAGGTATAATTTTATTAAATCATCATAATATAGTTATGGCAAAGGAGCCTGCAGAATCGCAATGAAGCGGACGTTTCAGTATCAGCAGGACGACTATGCCATTTTTTTGTCCCATTTTTCGGTGCTTTCTCTTTTTTCACTGTCAGCCAGCTTGTTGATCATTTCCTTTTTCTTTTATAGTCTTTTAGTTTGCTTTTAGTACGAGGCAGCGAGCGCAGACAGTACTGGCGTACGGCAAGGCGAGCTAACAAAGTAA
>NZ_KQ969394.1:0-23721 GCF_001578865.1 Streptococcus sp. DD11 | reverse complement strand
CCGCCGTTAGCTTGGTTTGCTCTAACTGTCCCCGGACTGTTAGAGGTGGCAGATCATACTCTTCGAAAATCTCTTCAAACTACGTCAGTGCTGCCTGCGGTCAGCTTTCTGCTTTGCTGATGATTTTCAGAGAGTAGCAAGAGACTGGGGCGGCAAAATCGAAGACTCCGTCTGACCGATTTTTGTCCCACTCTCAACTTTCATCAAGTCTGTGAGGCTGCTGCAGCCTGCATCAGCCATAAAATCATCAGAGCAAACTCTTTCATCTGCCACCTCAACAGCCTCAGTGGCTCTTTTGAGCACCTCGCTGTCTATCGTTTTTTATCAAGATGGTAGGCTGATGTTCAAGGCGAACGAGAGGATTGTAAGAGGACTCTTTTGGAGTCTTGCTGGTTTTTGCTGCTGAAAGGAAGGAAGGCATCAGATTTAAAAGGAGGTTTCAGCTATGGGAAAAAAAGGAATTGTGTTGCTTTGCGGTTTGGTCTTGCTCTTGGGGATGGGAGGCTGTCAGGCCGGTAACAATAAGACGGAGCAGAGTTCGGCTGCCAGCAGCAGTCAGTCATCAGAAAAAGCTAAAACTCTGGAGCAGGGGGCTTGGGAAGATAAATTATACAGCCGTCTGTCTAAGCTGATTGAGGATAATGGCAAGGGCAGTGCAGCTTATCAGGCTGATAAGAAGCCCTATGCTGTGTTTGACTGGGATAATACTTCGGTCATCAATGACATCGGAGAAGCGACCTTTACCTATCAGATTGAGAATCTGGCTTTTAAAATGACGCCGGAAGAATTTAATCTGGCTGTTCGGACCAATCTGCCGGCGGATGATTTTGCCGGAGAATACAATAATAAGGATGGCCAGCCTGTTAATATTGACCGGATTGCCCAGGATCTGCTGAACGATTACGCCGTTCTTTACGACAGCTATTCCGGTATGAATGGGAATCAGCCGCTGGAAGCTGTCCGCAAGACCAATGAATATCAGGATTTTGCCGCTAAACTGCGCTATCTTTATGAAGCTATCGGGGATACCTTCAGCTCTGATATCAGCTATCCTTGGGTGACCTATCTTTATGCCGGGATGACCTCTGAAGAGGTGCAGGCTTTGGCTGAAAAGTCCATTGATCAGGCACTGACAGATGAGCTGACTTCTGAAACTTGGGAAAGCCCGGCAGATTTGAAAGGGCAGGCAGGCCAGGTCAGCGTAACCTTCAAGAGGGGGGTGCGTTCTGTCAAAGAAATGCAGAATCTCTATCAGACGCTGATGTCTCAGGGGATAGATGTCTATATCTGTTCCGCCTCTTATATCGATGTGATCATCCCTTATGCCAGCAATTCTAAATACGGTTACAATATTCCCAAAGATCATATCACAGCTATGCGGCTGGAAAAGGATAGCGATGGAATCATCCAGCCAGAGTATGACAGCCGCTATGCTCAGACTCAGGGAGAAGGCAAGACAGAAACGATTAAGAAGCTGATTGCAGTGAATCACGGCAATCAGGATCCGATTTTAATTGCCGGTGACAGCAATGGCGACTACGCTATGCTGAAAGATTTTCCTCAGCTGCAGATGGGCATTATCTTCAATCTTCTGAGAGACCCAAGCAAGGGAATCGGTCTTTTAGCTACCCAGGCCATTGAAACCTATGGTCAGGAAGATGAACTCTACTATCTGCAGGGCCGGGACGAAAACAAGGGAGTCCTGCTCAAGGGCAGAGAAACCATAAAGCTGGACGGCACGGAAGCCCAGCTGACCAGATAGGCAGACGTTCCTGCTGGCTGCAGGTCCTCAGCAGCAATAACGGCTGTAAAAAAGAGAAAGAGAATAGAAGATGAAAAAAATCATGTTTGTCGGTCCAGTCGGGGTTGGAAAAACGACCCTGACCCAGCGGCTCAAAGGACTGGAGCTGAACTATTATAAAACGCAGGCCATTCAGTTTTACGATGCCATTATTGACACGCCGGGGGAATTTCTGCAGCATAGGAAATACTACAACGCTCTCAGCGTGACTGCGACAGAGGCAGATGTGATTGGACTCTTGGTGGAAGCGTCAAATCAGATGCACACTTTTCCGCAGGGGTTTTCCTCTCTCTTCAATCAGGAAGTAATCGGCATTGTGACTAAGATTGATCTGGCAGAGAGTGAAGCAGCGCTTGAAAAAGCCCGGCAGCAGCTCAGAACGGCCGGAGCAAGTCAGATATTTGAGATTTCTTCGACCCAGAATCAGGGAGTGGAGCAGCTGAAAAAATACCTGACGGCTGATGACTGATCTTTTGTATCAGGGGCAGGGGCTTTTGTGTTATACTTAGAGTAGAGTCTGTTAGTTTGCTTTTTGATTTTCTTTAAGTATAAAACGCCTAATGAACTGGGCAGGGGAGATGCTGGCTGACCAAAGTCAGCACAGAAGCTCTCCCTACAGCTGTGTCCTGCAGTCAAACGATAGAAAGATACAAAGTTGAGGACTGTTGTCCCGGCTTGAGCTAATAAAGGAATAAAAGATAAACTAAAGGACGATAAAATCAGCAGAGAAAGAGAGTGAGACTTTATGATTGTAGAGCATGGAGGAAATGCAGCAGCTTTGGCAGAGGCCTTTGGCTATTCTCTGGATGACTGCCTGGACTTCAGTGCCAATATCAATCCGCTGGGCCTGTCCCCTCGGCTCAGAGACTGCCTGCTGGATGCTCTGGATGATGCGCTGGTGCACTATCCTGATAGTGTCTACCGGCATTCCAGAGAGGCTTTGGGGGACCACCATGGGCTGGACAGTTCTCAGGTTCTCTTGGGCAATGGTGCGGTGGAGCTCTTTTATGATCTGGCCCGCTTCTTTCATCCGCAGACCCTGCTGACGCTCAGTCCGACCTTTATGGAGTATGAAAAAGCCTTTGCACAGGTCCAGACTGAGACAAAGCGGGTTGTTTTAGAAGCTCCGGATTACAGCTGGAGCTTTGAGCAGCTGCTCCCGGCTTTGGAGACACTGGCAGCGGGCGATGCCGTTCTGATTTGCAATCCCAATAATCCGACGGGCTCTTTAAGCCGGCGGTCGGAGCTGGAAAAGCTGGCGTCCTTTCTGCAGGAGCGCGAGATGGTGCTGATTGTGGATGAAGCCTTCATGGACTTTCTGGAGGACGAGCGGGACTTTAGTTTTACTTACTCTCTCAAGGATTTTCCCAATGCGGTAGTCGTGCGCTCGCTGACGAAATTTTATGCGATTCCCGGCCTGCGTCTGGGCTATGCCCTCAGCTGCCATCCGGCCTGCTTTGAGGCTGTTGAAGGCAGCCGGGCACCCTGGTCAGTCAATGCTTTGGCGGATAAGGCGGTGCCGGCCCTCTTGGGCGACCGAGACTATCAGGAGGCGACCAGACAGTGGCTGAGAGCGGAGCAGGCCTTTCTGTATCAGGGTTTGAGTGCTGTGGCACAGCTGCGGCCGGTCCGGCCCAGTGTGAATTATATCTTTTTTGAGTATCTGGGGCCGCTGGACCTGCGTCAGGAACTGCGGAAAAGAAAAATTTTTATCCGCTCCTGTCAAAACTATCCTAATCTGACTGACCGTCATTACCGGGTAGCCATTCGCAGCCGTCAAGAGAATGAACAGCTGCTGGCTGCCCTGACAGCGGTCTTGATGAAAGAGGCTGACGATGCGAGAGATTAAGATTTCCTGTCCGGGCTCCTGCGGCGAATTGTTTCAGGGACTGTTCGGGGAGCAGGAAGTGCTGCTCTCTTACGGCATTGACAGAAGAAGCTGCGCTGCTCTGCAGGCAGCAGACGCTCCGGAGCCGGTTCAGCTGCCGGGGGAGAAAGTCCGGCAGGCAGTGGCTCTTTTGGCAGAAGGTGACAGTCTGGCTCTTTGCCGGGAGTCGAATTTGCCGGTCGGCAAGGGTTATTCCAGCAGTACGGCTGATATGATCAGCTGCCTGCAGGCGGCGGCTGTCCAAAGGGGTCAGCTCCTGACGGCTGCGGAGCTGACCCGGCTCTGCGCCTGTATTGAACCGACAGATTCGGTAGCTTTTGCGGACTGGACAGCTATCAATCCCCTGTCCGGGCAGATTATCTGGCAGACAGACTGGCGGCCGGATCTCTATGTGTATATCCTTGAGCCGGCCCAAGAGCAGGCTACGCTTGATCTGGTCCGGATGAAGGACTGCTGCAGCTATCCAGCCGCAGAGTCCCAGCAGCTTCTGCCCCTCTTTCAGAAGGCTTGCCGGCAGCGAGATGTGGAGCAGGTCGGACAGCTGGCAACTTACAGTGCCCTGCTCAACGATCAGCGTCTGCCCAAGCCTTATCTAAAAGAGCTGATGAGGCTGACGGAGGAATTTAGCTTTCCGGGTCTGAATATTGCCCACAGCGGAACTCTTGTCGGTCTCCTGCTGCGGCCAGAAGAGCTGGAGCTTTTGCCTCAGCTGGAAGCAAGACTGGCCCGTTCGGCTGTTTCGGACTATTATCAGAAACGCAGCCTTTCTCAGCTGATGTATGAGGGGGTTCAGCCAGTCAGGGAGGTGACAGAATCATTTGAATGAATTGGAACACATTATCGAACAGATTGGCCCGCTGGACAGAGCCAAGCTGCAGGCGGGCCATGCCTACTGCGACAGCTTGGCCAAGCCTCTCGGTGCTTTGGGCAAGTTAGAAAGTGCCTATGCGCGGCTTTTTGCCATCTTTGACGGCCGGATTGACCTGGCGAAAAAAATCGTTCTGGTCTATGTGGCAGACAATGGTATTGCAGAAGCAGGTGTATCTGCCAATCCTCAGGAGACCACCTATACTGTGGCCAGCAATATTCTGGCCGGCAAAACGGGTCTCTGTGCTATCTCAGACCATGTGGGCTCGGATATCTGCCTGGTGGACATCGGCTGCAAAAAAGATATTTTTAAAGAAAGCAGAGATAAGGTCTGCGCCGGAAGCAGAAATATGCTGCTGGAGCCGGCTTTGACCCGCACTCAGGCTTTGGAGGCTGTTTTAGTCGGCTATGAGAAGACCAAAAGCCTCATCGGTCAGGGCTATCGGCTCTTTGGAACCGGAGAAATGGGGATTGGCAATACCACTACATCAGCGGCTGTGATTGCAGCGGCTCTGGGCCTGCCTGCAGCAGAAGTGACTGGCTACGGAGCTGGGCTGACTCAGGCCATGAAGGCTCACAAGACGGCTGTCATCGAACAGTGTCTCAAGCAGCATGCTCCTTATGGGGACATTCTGGATATAGCAGCTAAGCTGGGCGGGCTGGACATGCTGGGGATGGCCGGGACTCATCTGGCCTGCGCCCGCTATCGGCTGCCCTGCGTTGTTGACGGCCTGATTTCCCTGACCGGCCTTTTGATAGCCAGCCGGCTGAGTCCCTCTGTAGTGGACTATGTCTTTGCCTCACACGCTTCGACTGAGCCCGGCTATCAGATTGTCAGCCGCCATTTGGGCTTAGAGCCCATGCTGCTGCTGGAGATGCGGCTGGGCGAAGGCTCTGGCTGTCCTTTGGCATTCTTTTTGCTGGAAAATGCCGTCTATACCATGGAACACATGCCGACCTTTGAGGAAGGCAGACTGAAAAAAGAAGATTATATTGATATTCGCGACCAATAAGCTAGAGGAGGTAGGATATGCAACTTTATACAAAAACAGGAGACAAAGGCCTGACCAAGCTGGTCGGCGGCCAAAGTGTGGCCAAGGATGCAGAAAGGGTCAATGCTTACGGCACCATCGATGAGCTGAACTCCTGGATTGGCTACACCATCAGTAAAATGAAGGAAGAAGACAAGCTGAGAGAGGAGCTGCTTCAGCTGCAGCATTATCTCTTTGACTGCGGCTCGGACCTGTCAACCCCTCAGGGCGTCTATCCTTATAAGGTAGACCAGAAGCTGATTGACTGGATTGAGGAAAGGATTGACACCTATGCGGATATTCCTCCTGCTTTGGAAAAATTCATCCTGCCGGGCGGAGATGAAATTGCATCGATGATTCATGTGGCCCGCACCATTGCCAGACGGGCCGAGCGCCATATTGTCGCAACGATGTGGACAGCCGAAATCAATAACCATGTTTTGATTTTTGTCAACCGCCTGTCTGATTATTTCTTTGCTTTGGCGCGGGTAGTCAATTTCAGCAAACACCAGGAAGACATTGCCTACGAACGCGGAGCCAAGGTCTTTCACAATATTAGCAAGGCAGATGTAGAAAGATGGGCCAGCAAGCGCAGCTAATGCAGGCGGATGTAAGAAGCGGTATGTTGCAGCTAGTACTGAAAAAACGAATCAAGGGCAGTTGGAAATTGCGCACCGCCCTTGATTCGTTTTTTTGCTTGTTTTACAGTCTTTTCCTTTGCTTTTAGTAGTGGCGGTGGGACAGACTCCCATGATGTCTGTGTCCTCACCCACAGAGGGAGCTATCTTTTGGAAGATACCGTATAAAAAATCGGTAAGGCGGAGTCTTCGATTTTGTCGTCCCGCCTCCGCACAGTTGAGCAGGCTTGTAAGAGTTGATTTATCAACGAATTAGAAGCCACTCAACCACTGCATCTTGCAATCAAGCGATAGAAAGATACGAAGCTGACGGGATGCAGACAAAAGGTCCTGTCCCTCCCCTGCCGGCGGCTGGAAAGACAGAACCTGTTTTGATTTTAATAAAAGAGAAAGCTGCTTGTACTTCTTTGTAACTTCTTGCTAAGCGCCTTTGATTAGCAGTAGCTTTCCGATTATTGACTCTGCTCCTTTGCAGAAAGATCAGGACAAGCCTCATCTTTAGAAAATTAACGTACTTAAACGTAGAGTCAATAATGGAAACTATGCTAAAATGAATGTTCCAAACTGACATCACTACCTTACATCGAGGCATGAAATCTACTAAAATTTAAGAATAAAGACCTGACTTAAAGCCTGTAAGCAAGCTTATCACAGTGGCGGGACCGCGTTGGATTTGCACCAAACTTCCATATCCTTAAAAGTACTAAAATCAATTTCCTAGTATCTAAATTGTAACACCTTTGTCAGGGAATTACAAGAGATTTGAATCAATTTTGATGAGAATGCAGCAAGAATTCTCCTTTCGGAGGATTTTCAGGGCAGATTGAAAAACTTCTTATATTAATGAGTTTTTTATTGCCTTGAAAGCGCTTTTGTGTTATAATTCCTATATAGTACAAAGGGGTACTGAAGATACTCAGCGAAAGTCAGGAAAAACTGTGCCAGTGAGCTAAGGAGCAGCCGGCGGAGGATGTTTTGACTTTCCAAGAGTGCATATAAGCAATGCAGCTATATGAAAATACTAGGCCTTGTGTAGGGGAGTAGTGTTGTTTCATATGGCTTATTTTGTTTACAAATGATGTGATAGAAAGGAGAAAACATGTATAAAATTTGCTATAAGACTGAATTGTGTGTAGGCAAAGGCGCTTTGCAGCAATTAAGCCATTATAAAAATGAGCACATCCTAGTGGTGGCGGATCCCTTTTTGAAGAAATCGGGTCAGCTGGATGCTATTCTGGCCAATTTGGATGCCAGCAATGAGATCGTGGTCTTTACCGATATTGTGCCGGATCCGCCGATTGAAACCGTTGTGGCCGGTATCCAGAGTGCCGGCGACAGTCCCATCAGCATGGTTCTGTCGGTCGGGGGAGGATCAGCCATTGATGCTTCCAAGGCTATGTATTATTTTGCCAAGAAGCAGGGAGCCTTTCAGGATGCTCTCCTCGTTGCTATCCCGACGACCAGCGGCACCGGCTCGGAAGTGACGGATTTTTCAGTTATTACCGATGCAGAAAAGGGGACCAAATACCCGCTGGTGACCAGTGAAATTCTGCCGGATGTGGCTATTCTGGATGCTGACTTAGTCCTGTCTCTGCCGAGCAATATCACGGCCGATACGGGTATGGATGTTCTGACTCATGCTATTGAAGCCTATGTTTCTACCAAGGCTACTGATTTTTCGGATGCATTGGCAGAAAAGGCGATTAAGCTGGTCTTTGAATACCTGCCGCGGGCCTACAAGGATGGTCAGGATGTGGAAGCGCGTGAGAAAATGCACGCAGCATCCACCTTAGCCGGCATGGCTTTCAATACGGCTTCGCTGGGGGTCAATCACAGTCTTGCCCATGCTGCAGGAGCAAAATTCCATGTCCCTCATGGCCGTCTCAACAGCATTCTGATGACCCATGTCATTCAGTATAATGCGAATGTCAGTCTTTCAAACCGGGGCAGACAGGCTCCTGATAAGGCTGTGGCCGGACGCTATCAGGCCATTGCCAAGCTCTTGGGATGCAGTGCTTCCAGTCCGATTTTGGGAGTAAGGCAGCTGACAGATGCGATCCGGAAGCTGCAGCGCAAGCTGGACATGCCGCTTTCTCTGAGAGACTATGGTGTAGCACCGGATGCTTTTGCTCAGCATAAGACAGAAATTTCCCAAGCTGCTCTGCGCGACGGCTGTACCGTGACCAATCCAAGAGTCCCTACTGCAGAAGAACTTCTCGGTGTTTTGGAGAGTGCCTTTTAATCTTCCAAATTGCTGGATTGGCAATTTTATAGTATAATAATTAAGAGCATGCGGTACACTTCTAAACTTTAAATAAAATGAAGAAGGTTTACTAAATTGGAAGAAAAACAAAGAATGATACAGGAATACGTTCCTGGGAAACAAGTGACCTTAGCGCATCTTATCGCCAACCCTGAAGAAGTTATTTTCGAGAAATTGGGCTTGCAGGCTGAAGTAAAGGATGCGATTGGAATCTTGACGATCACTCCGAGTGAGGCAGCCATTATTGCAGTGGATATTGCAACCAAGGCTGCGGATGTTCAAGTTGGTTTTGTGGATCGTTTCAGCGGGTCGGTTGTTATGACCGGCGATGTTTCTTCTGTTGAAGCAGCTCTCCTTGCCGTTTTGCAGGGTCTGGAGGAGATTCTTGGCTTTTCCAGCACCGTTGTAACACGGACCTAATGCTCAGCGAAAATCATCAGCAATCAGGCAGGAGCCAGCCGCTCAAAAAAGCCCCGCAGAGGTTTTTGAGGCGGCAGACGGAGCTTTCGAGAGAAAGCAGCGGGCACTGCTTCGAGGCTGTCATAAGGATGACCAAGTCAGTATAGTCCATTCGTTTGCCCGTCATTTTCTTATTTCAAGATGATAGGCTGAAAGTTTCCCTGTTTTTGAATTTTTGGGCAGGGGCTAAAAGGCGGTGGGACAGAACTAAATTTTTAAAAATTTAGTTCGTTGTCCCAGCCCCGCGAGGATGATTAGGAGCTTTTTGGAGTCTAAAAGACGAACAAAAAGTCCAATCAGCTACCGCGTCAAGAGTTTTTTACCAAAACAAAGCGAAACTGAAGGACTTTTGTCTCAACCTTCCCTGCTTTTAATTTTTTGGGCAGGGGCTAAAAAGGTTCCCCGAACCTTTTTACTCCCCCAGACCATTTGGCGACTAAAAGCAAACTGAAAGACGATAAAAGTAAAAGGAGCTGACTAAATCAAAGAGCAGGACCAGTTTGACGCAGACTGCTCTCTGTCTGCACTCTCTGCCTCGCTCTCTCCTTTCCATACATGAACTGTTGGAGCGGATGTGGTTTGAAGAGATTTTCAAAGAGTATAAAAAATCAATCAGACTGTTGAGGGGAAGTATGAAGGGCAGAATACTCATTGTTGATGATGATCCGATTGTGAGATTGGATATTCGACGAATTTTAGAAGCAGCAGACTATGAAGTGGTAGCCGAGGCTTCCGATGGTTTTGAGGCCATTGATCTGTGCCAGAAATATCGCTGTGATTTGGTCATGATGGATATTAAGCTGCCGCTGCTGGATGGTCTGACGGCTGGGAAAAAGATTCTGGAAGACGCTTTGGCTTACAGTGTCATTCTGCTGTCAGCCTACAGCGATGAGCACTATGTTCAAAAGGCTAAGGCAAACGGCATCAGTGCTTATCTGGTCAAGCCGCTGGACTCCAAATCATTGATTCCGATGGTGGAAGTCTGCATCGAAAAAGGCCGTCAGCTGCAGCAGATGTCCAATGAAATGGTCAAGCTGTCCAAAAAAATTGACGACCGCATTGTCATTGAAAAGGCTAAGGGGCTGCTCATGGCCCGGGATCATTTATCTGAGCCGGAAGCTTTTAAGCGGATTCGGACAATTAGTATGCAGAAAAGGGTGCCCATGATTGAAATTGCAAAATTATTGGTGCTCCAAGATGATGTGACATGAAGTATAAAGATAAGATAAAGCAGCTTTGCCAGGAACAGACCAATTTAGATGAAGCTGATATTGAGTATCTTGTGCGGCAGGCTGATGAGCTGCTGAAGAGTTCTTCTTATGCCAATGAAGATGTCTTTATTGACGTGAAGAACATCTATTCAGAGCACGCAATTGTCATTTTTCATAAGAAGCCTGAGAGCAATCAAAGCCTCTATGAAAATTCGGTAGTAGGTGCTATGGCCTATCTGGAAAATGAGCCGGGCGTGATTCGCACTCTGGAAACGGGTGCACCTTCAATCGGCTTATCCGCCTTGTCACAGGAGGGATTGGCCATCCACCAAACGGTTTTTCCATTTTAAGGCAAGACCGGGTCATCGGAACTCTGATTATCGAAAGGAATGCTCCGCAGAGCCTGCCTGCTCACTTTTCTTTGGAGCAGGAGCGGGCAGCAGTCTCTGAGCGAAGGAATGCTGCTGCAAGCGTTGAACAGAAAGAACTGGCCCTTTTTGATTATATTGATGAAGCTTTTCTGATCTTTGACCGGGCCGGCTATCTGATGTATTTCAATCAGGCGGCAGCTGAAGCCTACCGCAATAAGCTGGGCTATATGGACTCCATCGAGGGTATGCACTACAGCAATCTGGTTTTAGACAGCCTGCCTTTTGAGGAGATTTGGCAAAAGGGCGGGGAAGCGCCCAAAGAAAACCCTCATCAAGTCGAGGTTCATTACGGTGCCTACTGTTTTTCAGTTAAGCGCTATCTGCTGCCTGAGAACGGCAATCTGGTCATGATCTGCAAGGATATAACGGATGTCAAGGAAAAGGAAGCGCAGCTTCTCAGCCATACGGCGACCATTCGTGAAATGAACCATCGGGTTAAAAACAACTTACAGACTGTTGTGTCCTTGCTGCGGCTGCAGGCTCAGCAGAGCCCGGGAGCTGCGACCAAAAAAGCCTTAAGCGATAGTATGAACCGTGTGCTCTCCATCGCAGCGACACACGAGTTGCTGTCTTCTCAGCAGGACGACAGCATCCAGATAGAGCAGCTGCTGGAAAAGGTTATTGAAAATGTTCAGCGCTGTTTTTCCGGCCATTTGGACAGTGCACTGACCTATAGTTTGGAGCCTGACATCTGCTTAGACAGCAGCCGGGCCACATCACTGGCCCTGATTGTCAATGAACTGCTGCAGAATAGCTATGAACATGCCTTTAAGGACAAGATGGCTGTTAAAAAACCGCAGATTCATTTGCAGGTCGGACTTAAAAATGATATAATCAATTTAAAAGTAAGTGATAATGGCAGCGGTTACAAGGCAGATCAATCCTTTGACGACCATTTGGGCCTGCTCTTGGTTGATCGCTTTGTTCAGAGCAAGCTATTAGGCAGGTTATCCATCCAGTCGGATGATACTGGGACGGTAACAACCATTCGATTTAAACAATAAATAAGATAGTTACAGACTAACAATGATGTCAGTCGAAAAAGCAATGACGCTTGAAGAATGCAAATGAATTCACTTTTGTTTGCATGGCTTTGAGCGTCTTTTTTTGGAGGTATTTAGTATGTCAGATAGAATTTTGAGTGTGGGGCTGGATATCGGGACAGCGACTACACAGCTGATCCTGTCCGAGCTGACCATTGAGAATATTGCATCTGTGTTTACTATTCCTCGTGTCTATATTACAGACAAGAAAGTTCTGTATAAAAGCGATATTATTTTTACACCAATTTCAGATCAGCTTTTGATTGAAGTGGAGAAGATCAAACAGTTCGTGCTGAATGAATACGCCAAGGCTGGCATCCAGAAGAAAGATATTCAAATGGGAGCGGTCATCATTACTGGTGAAACAGCTCGAAAGGAGAATGCCAGCCAGGTGATTGAGGCTCTGAGCGGCTATGCCGGGGACTTCGTCGTTGCGACGGCCGGTCCGGATCTTGAGAGCATCATTGCCGGCAAGGGGGCCTGCAGCCATCAGTATTCTCAGGAACACCATACTTCGGTGGTCAATATTGATATTGGCGGCGGGACTTCCAACCTGGCAGTCTTCCGGGAGGGCGATGTGGTGGATACGGGCTGCTTTGATATCGGAGGCCGGCTGATTAGGCTGGATCCGCAAAGCCAGCGGATTAGCTATATTTCCCCCAAACTCCAGACCATTATTGCAGATAAGAACCTGCAGCTGGCGGTCGGCCAGACAGTCAATCGGGCTGATCTGGACAGGCTGATTCAGGAAATGGTCTCCGTATTAGAGCAGTCTCTAGGCATTGACCATCCCAATCCCTACTACGAACTGCTGCAGACCAATCATGGTCTCAAGCTCGGCTATGAGCTGCGCTGCGTCTCTTTCTCAGGCGGAGTGGCTGATGGGATCTATGCTGACACTGCTGCGGATGATGATTTTCGCTACGGCGACATCGGTATCCTGCTGGGCCGGGCGATTAGGCAGTCAAAGATTTTCCAGCAAAAGAAGGTTATTCAGCCGGCCGAGACCATTCGGGCCACCGTTGTCGGTGCCGGCAGCCACACGACCGATGTCAGCGGCAGCACCATTACCTACATTTCAGACATTCTGCCAATCAAGAACATCCCGGTGCTCAAGCTGGCTGCTTCGGATGAGCTGGAAGGCAGGGAAGGGCTGCAGCAGATCATCAGGGATAAGGTGGGCTGGTTTACTTTGGAAAATGAAGTCCAGCAGGTGGCTTTGGCTATCAATGGAGAAAAGAGCCCTAGCTTCGCCCGTGTTCTGGAATATGCTGAAGCCATTGTCGGCGGCATGAAGGAAAGCATCGACAAGAAAATCCCGCTTCTGGTTGTCGTCAGAGAAGATATGGCCAAGGTTTTGGGCCAGTGTCTGTTCTCCCAGCTGCCAGAGGGCTATCCTTTCGTCTGCATTGACTCGGTGGATGTTCAAAATGGAGACTATATTGACATCGGCAATCCGGTGATTGAGGGCTCTGTCCTGCCGATTGTCGTCAAAACATTGGTGTTTAATTGATACAAAGGAGGAAGGAATCAATGATTTTGAAAACAAAATTATTTGGCCGGCTTTATGAATTTAAATCCGTAAAAGAAGTTCTGGCCAAGGCCAATGAATACAAATCCGGTGACCAGCTGGCCGGCGTTGCTGCTGAATCCGCAGAAGAGCGGGTGGCAGCCAAGGTCGTGCTGGCTCAGCTCAAGCTGTCCGATTTGTTCAATAATCCGGTGGTCCCCTATGAAAAAGATGAGGTGACCCGGATTATCATTGACGATGTCAATCTGCGGACCTATGAAAAGATTAAAAACTGGACCGTAGAAGAACTGCGGGAATGGATTTTGGACAATAAGACCCAAAATGTGGATATTCAGTGGATTTCCCGCGGACTGACTTCTGAAATGGTCGCTGCTGTAGCCAAGCTCATGACCAATCTGGACTTGATTGTGGCGGCCAATAAGATTGTCATTACCAAACATGCTAATACAACCATCGGTATGCCCGGAACCTTCTCATCCCGTCTCCAGCCCAACCATACCACAGACGATCCTGACGGTATCATGGCTTCGACCATGGAAGGCTTCGCCTATGGCTGCGGGGACGCTCTTCTGGGGCTCAATCCGGTAGATGACTCGGTAGAAAGTGTCAAGCGGATTCTCCATAAATTCAATGACTTTATTGAAGAATATAAGATTCCGACCCAGCACTGTGTACTGGCCCATGTTACCACTCAGATTGAAGCCATGAATCAGGGAGCGCCGACCGGCTTGGTCTTCCAGTCTATCGCCGGATCGGAAAAAGGGAATGAAGCTTTTGGCTTTAATGCGGCAACAATCCAGGAAGCGTGGGACACAGCCCTCAAGGTCGGTACAGCGGCCGGACCGAATGTCATGTACTTTGAAACCGGTCAAGGTTCTGAACTTTCATCTGATGCTCACCATGGAGCAGACCAAGTGACGATGGAAGCCCGCTGCTATGGTTTTGCCAAACGCTTTGACCCATTCTTGGTCAATACGGTCGTCGGCTTTATCGGACCGGAATATCTCTATGACTCCAAGCAGGTCATCCGGGCTGGTTTGGAGGACCACTTCATGGGCAAACTGACCGGTATTTCCATGGGCTGTGATATCTGCTACACCAACCACATGAAGGCTGATCAAAATGATGCAGAAAATCTCTTGGTTCTCCTTGGAGCTGCCAATGTCAACTACATCATGGCTATTCCTCACGGCGATGACATCATGCTCAACTATCAGACGACTGGTTATCACGAAACGGCTACCATGCGTGATTTGCTCAATAAACGTCCGATTAAGGAATTTGAAGAGTGGATGGAAAAGATGGGCCTGATGAAAGACGGCCATTTGACAGAAATCGGCGGCGACGGTTCTGTATTTATGAAATCAAATTAGTAAGGAGGATGTCATTGTGGATGAATTGCAATTAAAAGAAATGATTCGCTCATTGCTCAATGAAATGAGCGGCGACCAGGCTGCTGAGCCGGCAGCGGCCCCAGCGCAGGGGACAGAACCGGCAGGTTCTCTGCAGGCAGAGGTCAAACAGGACTCCTCAGTCATTGAGGATGGGGTTATTCCGGATATTACCGAAGTAGATATTCAGGAGCAGTTCCTGCTTCCCCATGCTATCAACGAGGAAGCTTATCGGAAGATTAAGAAATTCACTCCGGCCCGGCTGGGCCTGTGGCGGGCAGGCAATCGCTATAAAACTCAGTCTGTCCTGCGTTTCCGGGCGGACCATGCGGCTGCTCAGGATGCGGTTTTCTCCTATGTTTCCGATGATTTTGTCAAAGAAATGGGCTTCATTCCGGTTCAGACCATGGCTGAAAGCAAGGATGAATACCTGACCCGGCCGGATTTGGGCCGAATCTTCTCCCCAGAGCAGCAGGCCTTTATCAAGGAAAACTGCAAGCACAATCCTAAAGTGCAGATTGTGGTCGGAGACGGTCTCAGTTCTTCAGCAATCGAGGCCAATGTCAAGGATTTTCTGCCGGCTCTGAAACAGGGTCTCAAGATGTTTGGTCTGGACTTTGATGAAGTGCTCTTTATCAAGCATGCCCGGGTGGCTGCTATGGACCAAATCGCTGAGCTGACCGGAGCGGAAGTCATCTGTATGCTGGTCGGCGAACGCCCCGGTCTGGTGACGGCTGAGTCCATGAGTGCCTATCTGGCCTATAAGCCAACAGTCGGCATGCCGGAAGCCAAGCGGACGGTCGTTTCCAATATTCACAAGGGCGGTACACCGGCCGTTGAGGCAGGAGCCTATGTAGCAGAAATCATTAAGAAGATTCTTGATAATAAGAAGTCAGGAATTGATTTGAAATAATAGGAGGTAGTGGCTTTGAAAAATGAACGATTAGGCGCAAATGTACTCAGTGCCCTGCTGATTCCCAATGTAGATGCCGGTTTGGCAGCTTCTTTGGAACTCAAGCCTTATCACAGGAGTCTGGGCATCATCACATCTGACTGCGATGATGTGACCTATGTGGCTCTGGATGAGGCGACCAAGGCGGCTGATGTGGAAGTGGTCTACGCCCGCAGTATGTATGCCGGTGCCGGCAATGCCTCAACAAAACTAGCGGGAGAGGTCATCGGTATTTTAGCCGGCCCCAATCCGGAAGAAGTCCGCAGCGGGCTGGATGTGGCTGTTTATGAAATCGAAAATGGAGCCAGCTTCTACAGTGCCAATGATGATGACAGCATTCCTTACTTTGCCCACTGCATTTCCCGGGCGGGCTCCTACCTGTCTGAGGGAGCCAATGCTGAAGAGGGAACGGCAATCGCTTACTTGATTGCCCCTCCGGCAGAAGCTATGGTGGCGCTTGATGCGGCGCTGAAAGCAGCTGATGTGGCGGTGGGAGCCTTTTACGGACCGCCTAGTGAAACCAACTTTGCCGGCGGTCTCTTGGTCGGCTCTCAGTCAGCCTGCCGTGCTGCCTGTGATGCCTTTGCGAATGCGGTCATTGCCGTAGCGAATGATCCCAAAAATTATTGAGTAGGGGTTGATTAAATGACAAATAGAGCACTAGGTTTAATTGAAGTAAAAGGTTATCTCGGTGCTGTGGTTGCGGCGGATGCAGCTTTAAAGGCAGCCAATGTGTCATTGCTGAATATTGAAACTGTCAAATCCGGTTTGAATACCGTACAGTTGATTGGCGATGTCAGTGCTGTCCGTTCGGCTGTGGATGCAGCGGTCGACTTAGTACAGGATGAGCCTTATTATCTGGCCAGCCATGTCATTTCCCGGCTGGATCAGCAGACCGATCTTCTCTTTGTGCTAAAGAGAAACAGCAAGGCAGCAGCTGCAGCTGTAAAAGCCGCAGCCGATACGGCCCCGTCAGAACAAAATGAAAATCAGCCCAAATTTCCAGAGGAAGGTCCGGCTGAATCAGCAGAAGAATTTGAAGGAGAGACAAGGAAATACGCCAGAGAAGAACTTGAAACCTTAAAAGTTGTCGAATTACGCAGCCTTGCCTACCGTCAGAAAGAGATTGGTCTCAGCAAGAAAGAGATTAAGTTTGCCAACAAGAAAGTCTTGATTCAGGCCTTGATGGAAGTGTTAGGAAAGGAGTAATTGCGGATGTATTTAGAAGATAAAGATTTGGTATCGATTCAGGAAGTGCGCCATTTGATCCGCGCTGCTAAGAAAGCGCAGCAGGAATTGGCGCAGATGAGTCAGGAACAGATTGATACGATTGTAAAAGTGGTGGCCAAGGCCTGTTATGACGAACGCGAGCGGCTGGCGAAGATGGCCGCCAAGGAAACGGGCTTCGGCCGCTGGGAAGACAAGGTGCTGAAAAATGCTCTGGCTTCCAAGGGGATTCTGGAAGAAATCAAGGATATGCGGACTGTGGGTATCCTGCGGGAAGACAAGGAAAAGAAGGTCATGGAAGTCGGTGTGCCTGTCGGCGTTATCGCTGGCCTCATTCCTTCTACCAATCCAACCTCAACGGTTATGTATAAGGCCCTGATTGCTCTCAAGGCCGGAAACAGTATCGTCTTCTCCCCTCACCCAAATGCTCTTAAGAGCATTGAGGAAACGGTGGATGTTATCAATCGGGCTGCCAAGTCAGCCGGCTGTCCGGAAGGGGCTGTCGGAGTGATTCACCGGGTATCAATCCAGGCCACTAACGAACTGATGCGGCATAAGGATACCAACCTGATCCTAGCCACCGGCGGCAATGCCATGGTTAAGGCAGCCTATTCATCCGGTACGCCGGCTATCGGTGTCGGTCCCGGAAACGGCCCGGCTTTCATCGAGAGAACAGCCGATATTCCAAAGGCTGTCCGGCAGATCCTTGATTCAAAGACCTTTGACAACGGTGTGATTTGTGCTTCTGAGCAGTCCATTATCGTTGAAGAAGAGATGAAAGAAACCATCGTAGCAGAATTTAAGAAACAGGGTGCTTACTTTGTTCCGGAAGAAGATGCTAAAAAACTGGGGGCTTTCATCATCCTTCCGAGCGGGGCCATGAATCCGAAAATGGTCGGAAAAACACCGCAGGTCATCGGTCAGCTGGCCGGTATCTATGTACCGGAGGATGCCAGAGTGCTGATTGCCGAAGAAAGCGGTGTCGGCAAGCAATATCCTTACTCTATGGAAAAACTGGCGCCGGTTCTGGGCTTCTATACTGTCAAGGACTGGCTGGAAGCCTGCGAGCTCAGCATCAAAATTCTGCACCATGAAGGAGCTGGCCACACTCTGGCAATTCACAGTCAGAATGAAAATATCATTCGTGAATTTGCTCTGAAAAAACCGGTTTCCCGGCTGCTGATCAATACGCCGGCAGCTCTGGGCGGTGTAGGAGCCACTACGGGTCTTTTCCCAGCCTTTACTCTGGGGTGCGGTGCAGTCGGCGGCAGTGCGACTTCTGACAATGTCAGTCCGCTCAATCTCTTCAATATCCGCCGCGTGGCCTATGGAACAGTCGAGCTGGCTGATCTGCGCAAGGCAGAAAACATGGCGGAAGAAGAACCTAAGCTGCAGCAGGCAGCAGACAGGGCTGATGAAGATCAGCTGGTCAATCTTCTGGTCCAACGGGTACTGGAAAAAATAAAAGCGTAAAAAATTAAAAACTTATAATTGGAGGATACAATCATGGCAAACGCAAATGCATTAGGAATGGTAGAAACAAAAGGACTGGTCGGCGCGATTGAAGCAGCCGATGCAATGGTCAAGGCGGCCAATGTCACATTAATCGGCAAGGAACAAGTCGGAGCCGGCTTGGTAACCGTTATGGTCCGCGGAGATGTGGGCGCTGTGAAGGCAGCGACCGATGCCGGAGCAGCCGCTGCTGAAAATGTCGGCGAGCTGATTTCTGTTCATGTCATTCCGCGTCCGCACGCAGAAGTTGAAGTGATTCTGCCGCAGCAGGACTAGGAAATTTTAAGCAAGTTATTTAAAGAATAAACGATTCATTTTGGAGGAAAGAATTATGGCAAACGCAAATGCATTAGGAATGGTAGAAACAAAAGGACTGGTCGGCGCGATTGAAGCAGCCGATGCAATGGTCAAGGCAGCTAATGTTAGCTTGGTCGGCAAAGAAAAAGTCGGAGCCGGCTTGGTAACCGTTATGGTCCGCGGAGATGTGGGCGCTGTGAAGGCAGCGACCGATGCTGGGGCAGCAGCTGCTGAAAATGTCGGCGAATTGGTTTCTGTCCATGTCATTCCACGTCCGCACGCAGAAGTCGAAGTGATTCTGCCTAAGTAATCTGATACTCAGGCTATGAGAATTCACACTGAGCGGGAGCAGACAGGATAAGAGCGGGACAGTCTCAGCCCGAGCCCAGAAATGGGAAAGCGTGGCAAAGAGACTGGAAATAAAACTTCCGCAGGGAAGTGTCAAGACAGCGCCTGCTCGAATCCTGCTCCCTGTCTCTGATGAAAAACCATATGTAGAAGGATGTGAATACATGTCAGTTTTTACAGAAGCTAAGATTAGAAAGCTCCATCGAGAAGGAGCTCTTGCCGACAAGGGCATCTTTGAGTTAGAAAACAATGAAAAACTGACGCCGGCGGCCAGAGGCTTTCTCAAGGACCACCATATTCAGATTGTGTATTCTAATCAGCCTAAAAAAGCAACTTCAGCCGATGATGGCATCAGGATGCCCATTACAAGACTTGAAGACTCTGCTGTGTATCCACGACTATTTAAACTGACCAAATTGTATACTTATTTTTTAAAGAATCAGAGAGAACTGCACCTTGCTTTTCAGGATGAAAAATGTGAGCAGATGGGACTTCTGCTGTCGGTCTTGGAAAACATGGTCGGTCAGCGTATTCTGGATGATATTTCTGACTACCAGGCCGATTTGGCCAGTCATGCGGATCTGCAGGCTGTCCGGGTCAGCAAGCAGCTGGATCAGGAGGCTGTCATGATGAGCTATGACGCGCCGCTCTGGCAGCTGACCTGCTATGAATCCTATATTGAAACAAGCCTTTTGCGCAAGGAATTGGAGCAGGAACTGGCAGCTGACAGGGATGTATTTGCCAGCAAGGTTACGCAGTTATTGAAATCAATAGAAGTCTTGCTGTGGCTGATAGCAAGCTGATATAGACTTTCAGTTTGCTGATGATGTTCATTGAGTATTAGCCGGCAGGCCTGAAGAGATTTTCAAAGAGTCAGAACCTCTATTCATAGATCCTATTTGGATTTAAATGTCTCTTTTTCCGCCATTCTTCGTTAGAGTTTTTTGAATACGCCCCGTATTCCTGCAAAACCTTGCCTCGAATGACGGAAATAGACCATTAGGTGCCAGCATCACCTCCGTGAATACAGGTTCTAAGATAAAGAGAGAAAGAAGAACAGCAATGTCTTTAGAAAATTTGGTAAATAAGGTAATTGATAAGGTTCAGGAAGAATTGCAGGGCAGCTTTGAAGTGGAAGCCAGCGGGCGCCATGTACACCTGAGTCAGAGCGATTTAGAGGCCCTCTTTGGTCCTGGCTATCAATTAACAAAAGCAAAAGATTTATCACAGCCGGGACAGTTTGCCAGTCAGGAAAGGGTGACTCTTGTAGGACCCAAGGGGGCCTTTCACAATGTTGTTATTTTGGGTCCCGTCCGCCAGCATTCGCAGGTGGAAGTTTCCCTGACCGACTGCCTGCAGCTGGGCGTTAAGGCACCGATTCGCGAAAGCGGTGATATTGATGGAACACCGGGTGTCGTTTTGGCCTACGGCGACAAGTGCACTGCGCTGGACAAGGGCTTGATTGTTGCCAAGCGCCATGTCCATATGACGCCAGAGGATGCCAGAAAGGCCAATGTTGAAAACCATGAAATCGTTCAGGTTAAGGTAGAAGGCGACCGACCGCTGATTTTTGATGATGTCGTGATTCGCGTCAGCCCGAAATTTGCAACCTATATGCATATTGACTATGATGAAGCTAATGCCTGCGGTTTCAAAAAGGGAATGCGCGGCCGTATCATCAAGAAAAAGTGAGGCCGGCTGGGAGAAAGGGTTATCAGAATGGAAAATATTGATAAACTTGTTCAACTGATTACAGACCGTCTCTTAGAAAACCTTCAGCAGGCGTCTCAGGCCAAGCGCATCTATCTGCTGGGCCAGGAAAGCACAGCCTCGCTGCTGCTGAGTGAGGGCTACCAGCTGACTCAGGATGCGGAAGAGGCCGACTGCCTGCTGGCGGAAAATCTGAGCTTGGATGCTTATCTGAGAATTGCCTCGCTCTGTCCGATCAATGAAGCAGAAACTCTCCTGCTGAGCGCTCTGCTGGCTGGCAAGGAAGTGTTGGCACCGCTTGAATCCTTCCGTGTCAATCAGTACAAACAGTCTGCCAAGGCTCTCCTCTATCGGGAACTGCAGCAGCAGAAAGCTAAGCTGGAACGGTATGGCCTGTGCTTTTATGAAAAGGACCGCCTCTTAGCTGTTCTGGCGCCCAGTCAGGAAAAACAGCAGGCAGCTGCTTCGGCTTGCAGCCGTCCTGCTGCCAAGACCCGTCTGATAACAGAGGGCAGGCTGAAGGAAATGGGTCTGCGCCAAGGGGACGAATTCCGGATGGACAAGGGCATGATTGTGACGGCTCTGGCCAGAGATTATCTCAAGCGCCATAAAATTAGAATAATAGAATAAAGGAGTTGGTAGGGATGTTTGTTGGTAAAGTGAAAGGAAGCCTCTGGGCTACTAGAAAAGATGAAAATTTGAACGGTCTGAAATTTTTAGTGGTCGAACGGCAGCTAAATGAACATCAAAGCGACCCAGCTCTGGTTATTGTAGCTGATTGCATCGGTGCAGGCGAAGGCGATCAGGTCATGGTCACAACCGGCAGTTCTGCCCGCATGAGCCTAAATAAGGCCAATATTCCGGTAGATATGGTCGTAGTGGCGATTATCGACAAGGTCGAATATCAAAGTGATGAAGAATAATTAGAAACTAAGGTAAAGTTATGAGTGTAGATAAAATTATCATTTACATTATGGTCCTCTTTATGCTAGCCGGTGCTGTGGATAAATGTATCGGCGGTAAGCTGGGACTGAGTGAAAAATTTGAAGAAGGAATCATGGCTATGGGAGCTTTGGCTCTCTCCATGGCTGGGATTATGGTGATTGCTCCGCTCTTGGCCGATGTGCTCAAGCCTGTAATTGTACCGCTTTACGGCTTGGTAGGAGCTGACCCTTCTATCTTTGCGACAACTTTTATCGCAAATGATATGGGGGGGGCTCCTCTGGCTCTTAGTCTGGCGCAGGATCCAGCAGTTGGAAATTTTGCAGCCTTTGTCTTGGGCTCCATGATGGGTCCGACCATTGTCTTTACAATTCCGGTGGCATTGGGCATCATCGAAAAAGACGACCGTCCTCTATTGGCACGGGGCATTCTCTATGGTCTGGTGACTGTTCCAATCGGCTGTCTCTTGGGCGGACTCTTCGTACCGGGGCTGTCATTTGGCACCCTCTTGGTCAATCTGATACCGATTATCATTGTGTCCGGACTGATCTTTGTCGGTTTGTTGCTGGCGCCAAACGGCATGATTAAAGGTTTTGAAATCTTTGGTAAGATTATTGTCATTCTGGCGACTCTGGGTCTGGCCTTTGGTGCAGCTCAGCTCCTGACTGGCAATGAATGGCTCAACAGCCTTTATCCGGTAGGAGCGGAAAAACTGACAGAAGCCTTCGGAGTAGTCGGAACGATTGCGGTCACTCTGGCTGGAGCTTTCGGGCTGGTCGCTGTCTTTACCAAGGTAGCTAACAAACCCCTGTCCGCTATCGGAAAATCTCTGGGCATGAATGAAGTCGGCGCTGCCGGTCTGGTGGCTTCTTTGGCCAATAATATCGCTATGTTCCAAATGCTTAAAGATATGGACAGGCGCGGTAAGATTATCAATGTGGCCTTTGCTGTATCTGCTTCCTTTGTTATCGGCGACCATCTGGGCTTCACAGCCGGTCAAAAACCGGAAATGATTGTGCCGATGATGATTGGTAAATTTGTCGGCGGTATTACTGCTGTGCTGCTGGCATTCTTCTTGACGAAAAAAGAAGCAGAAAGCTAGAAATGGAGGCAGGATATGACAGATGTAAATCGTTCAGACTTGGAAGCATTAGTCCGTAAAATTTTATTGGAAGAATTGGCCGCGGGAGCGGGAGAGAAGAAAGTCAGCAAGGCAGGAGTTGCTTCGATTGCCCTGCCCGGCTTGGATGTCCGGCCGGAAGACCGGCTGGATACCGGCAATCCCGACCACCAAGTCTATACCAGAGATTTGCTGACTCTGGATGAAAGTCCGAGACTGGGTTTGGGGCTGATGACCATGGAAAAGACCACCTTCCCTTGGCATTTGGACTATGACGAAGTGGACTATGTGATTGAAGGCCGGCTGGATATTATCGTCGGCGACGAGCTGATGAGCGCAGGTCCGGGAGAAATTCTCTATATCCCCAAAGGCAGCGATATTCAGTTCTCTGTCAAGGATAAGGCACGCTTTATCTATGTGACCTATCCGGCTGACTGGCAGAATCAGTAATCCGGAGTAAAGATACAACTGCAGCACAGTGCTTAGACACTTTGCAAATCAAAACCAACTTTCATTAGCTCCGACAGACCGGACCTAGAAATGAGAAAGCGAGGCAGGGGATGAAAGGCAGTAAGGAAGTGTGCGCTGTACTGATTTACGGCTGAGGCATGCTTCGCTTGCCTTATCTACAACTGCAAAAAGTCCCACGGGCTGTTAGAGCAAACGAAGCTAACGACATAGTAAAAGATATACCAAGATGACTATATAGGGGAATTCAGCTAACTTGCCAGACATTGCTGCACCTCACTAAAAAGGCGCTTTATAATGCTTTCAATCTAAATCCAACGATACAAGGATTATAGAAAAATGAAGACGAAATTTGACTTTGATTTGTCTTTATAGAAGAAGCCCTGCTGCAAATGGATTTGCTGGGGCATGATTTCTTCATCTATTCAGATGCCGAAGATGGGACAACCAATGTCATTTACCGTTGAGAAGACGGCGATATTAGCCTCTTGGAAGTAAAATAAAGAAATAAAAAAAGGAGGCTGGGACAGACTCCCATGATGGCTGCGTCCTCACCCACAGAGGGATGTACCTTTGGGAAGATACCGTATA
>NZ_KQ969393.1:556952-558238 GCF_001578865.1 Streptococcus sp. DD11 | reverse complement strand
ACTTTCTGGATTTTCTTGTAGAGTTCATAGCGCTTGTCTTCGCTTTTATCTTTCCGGTACATGCTCAGCCCTCCCAGCGCTTGGCCTCTTCCACATCGCGCTTTTCTATTTTTGCGGCAATTTCTGGGAATTTATTAGCTTGCGTGAGAACAGCCGCACTAAAGTCAGAAACCGCCTGCAGCATTTGATTGCAGGCCTGACGACCGTTTTCACTCTCAGCAATCTCCGTCGTATAGTTAAACGCGACTTGTTTGTGCCGCTTGTCGCTGGTATCAACACCTACCAGCTCATTGACGGCATTCTGAGCAGAGATAGTGTTTGGCTTGATTTTTCCATAGACTAGATAGTCCTTGGAAATTTCATATATTTATAACAAATCTCTCACCAAAAATTATAAAAGTATTCTGAATGCCAACTGTGCTTTTTCATCCTTCCTTGACATAAACCAGCTCTTGCTCACTGGACAGATCTGGTCGGTAGGCAAAGCCGGCAAAGTTCAGTGTCTTCATTTGCTCTGCTTCGGTTACTTGATTCTCTATCAGAGCTGTCAGAAAGTCGCCGCGCGCTTTCTTGGAAATGGTCGAGTGGACCTTTAGCTGGCCGGCTCGGTCTTCTAAAAACTTAAAGCAGATCATACGCTGGCGGACTGCCTTTGAAAAGACTGTTTCAAACTCGCTGGAGAGGAGAGAAAATACCGCCTCTTCTTCTGCCAGAGCTTGGTCATAGGCTGTTTTCCAAAAAGTCTTGAGGCTTTTTCCGTCTGGCTTAAGCGGCATCATAAAATCCAGGCGGTGGGGCGCGATGGGCTCCAAGGCCGGAAGGATACCATAAAGGGCCGACGTGATGGCAAGATGCTTCTGGATATACTGCCTTTCTGCCGCGCTGTAACCCTCTCTCTTGATATGGCGGTACATGAGACCGTCAAAGAGATAAAGGGCTGGCGCATGCTGTGCTTTCCCCTCTCGCAAAGCCTGAATGGCCACAAACTCAAGGGCAGCCCGCTCCGGAGATATTTTGTAAAACTGAGCCAAGTCAGCAGCTGAAAAAGCGGCCAGCTGATCCAGAATGGTCTGGGTCTGCTGGGAAAGCGGCTTGGCAGCAGCCGGCTCAGCAGACAGATTTAGCTCCTTAGCGGTTGGAATCAGTATTTTCATGATAATTTTCCTTTTTCTTCAGTGAATATGGCTGCTGGCCCATTTCCCCCACCGGCTTTGCAGCAAGCAGCTGCCGATGACAAAGCCCAGCAGATTGGTCAGGATGTCGCCCAGATCAAAAATGCCTAGATG
>NZ_KQ969393.1:551959-556104 GCF_001578865.1 Streptococcus sp. DD11 | reverse complement strand
TCCAAAGATAGACAAAGGACTGCAGATCCAGACTAAATCCCTGCAAACCGATATTTTTCAGAAAGAGGGTATAAAACAAAACCAGGAAATACAGGCCGTAGCTGCTCCAAATAAGCCAGCGGGGAAGATGCTGACGGGTCAGACTGCGAATAAAAAGAAAGCTGAGCAGGGTCAGCAGCAGGATAATACCAGCCGGAATCAGCCGATCTTCTTCAGGCCATCCCTTATAAAAGACCGTGGCCACATAGGTATAGAAGAAGGTCCCGTACAGCCAGACCCAGAAAAGCAGACTGGCAAGGAAGGCTGCAAGCTCCAATAGATATCTTTTCATTTCAGACCTCCTTTTTAAGATTATAACAAAATTCAGACGGACATTCTATTTTTTCTTGACTTTATATCCAGAAGATGTTATCATCTGGTTATAAAGACTAGATAAGAAAGTGATAAAGATTTGAACGCTCAGCACCCCTTTCCCAAATGGGATGAATTGCCAGATCTGGATCTGTATTTGGATCAGGTTCTGCTCTATGTAAACAATGTCTGCGGACCTTCTATCTCGGCTTCTGACAAGGGATTGACCGCCTCAATGATCAATAACTATGTCAAGCATGGCTACGTTGCCAAACCGGTCAAGAAAAAATACCAGCGTCGCCAAGTAGCCCGTCTGATTGCCATTACGACTTTGAAGACCGTATTTTCTATTCAGGAAATCTCTGCCACCCTCAACATGCTGCATGAGGAAACAGACTCGACAGAACTCTATAATGAGTTTGTCGCTTACATGAACGGCGAGCAGCGAGAGGTCACACCGATTATTGCCAGAGCCTGCCAGACCGTCAAGCTCTACCAAGAGACCTTAGCCTTGATACAACTGCCGGAAAAGGAGGAAGAACACCTTGAACTACGCGCTTAAACTCAGTAAAAAACTATCCTTCGGCGAAGAAATTGCTAATGCCGTAACCCATGCGGTCGGGGCTGTCCTCATGCTGATTCTGCTGCCTATTTCAGCTATTTACAGCTATGAAGAGCATGGGCTGGTATCTGCTGTCGGCACTTCTATCTTTGTCATCAGCCTGTTTCTCATGTTTCTGTCATCGACCATCTACCACTCCATGTCCTACGGCACCCCCCACAAATACATCCTGCGGATTATCGACCACTCCATGATTTACATTGCCATTGCCGGCAGCTACACACCGGTCGTGCTCTCGCTCATGAACGACTGGAAGGGCTATCTGATTATCGTCATTCAGTGGGGAACGACCATCTTCGGCATTCTTTATAAAATCTTTGCCAAGAAGGTCAATGAAAAGTTCAGTCTGGCCCTTTATCTGATTATGGGCTGGCTGGTTGTCTTTATCATTCCGCAGATTATCAGCCAGACCGGGCCGGTCTTTTGGGGCCTCATGCTGGCAGGCGGCCTCTGCTACACAGTCGGCGCCGGCTTCTACGCTCAGAAAAAGCCTTATTTCCACATGATTTGGCATCTCTTCATTCTGGCCGCTTCTGCTCTGCAGTATATCGCTATTGTCTATACCATGTAATATCGTCATTTAGTTTATCTTTTATTACTTTGTTAGCTCGTCTTGCCGTACGCCAGTACTGTCTGCGGCTCGCTGCTTCGTACTAAAAGCAAGCTAAAAGACTATACACTTCGAAAATCTCTGCAAACTAGGTCCTCGGGTGACTGTTGGAGATTGCTGATGTTTTTCACTGAATCTAAAAAAGGCTGAGGGTTTCCTCGCCTTTTATCATCTTTTAGTTTGCTTTTAAAGGCTGATGATAAGACCGACCCAGTCAGCAACATTGACAGAAATCTTCGAAAGGGATTATTTTGTTCTGAAGGGCAGCCTGAAAGGCTGGAGCCCTCTTTTTAAAATGGGATAAAGGATAGGGACGGCTATCACGGTCACCGCTGCCGAGCCAAAAGTCCCGGCGATCTTGTCAATAGAAGCCAGCAGGGCCTGATCCAGCGGCAGATTGGCTGCCAGAATATTGATTAGGGCATAGCGCACCAGATTGAGCAGGATTTTGATAAGCGCCGCCCCGACAGCAACTGTCAGGATTTGCAGCGGCTGATCCTTTTCCTGAAAAAGCCGGTCATATACAAGATAGACCACGAGGCCGACAGCCGCCGCTTCCAGCAGAATGACCGGGATTTCGGCAGCATAGCCATTGAGCAGGTCAAAAACAGCCAGACCGACCGCTGCCGCCAGAAAGCCCTGATAAAGACCAAAAAGCAGAAAGGCAATGACCACCAAGGCGTTGCCCAAATGAACAAACTGGGCCCCCAGCGGAATGCGGAAAAACTGGATGCTGACAAAAATCAGGGCAGCGTAAATACTTAAAAAAGCAAGGGAACGAACATCAAAATGGGATTGTTTCATCGTAAAAAATCTCCTTTATAATCTATCTTCCTCAGACTTTACAGTCCGACAGGCAGTGAAAAGCGAATCTTGAGCATCAGCCCGCAGCATGACCGAGAGATGGGCGGGGATGCTTCAGTCTCGGCTTCAGCGGCTTTTAACCGCTGCCAGCCGCTGAAAATCCGTCCAGAGCTGAGCCAAGTGAGGCTGGTAAAAAACACCCAGACGGAGGTCTGCACCCCACTCCACAGTCGAGAGCAAACTCCTTGAGACAAAGTCCAGTATGAGAGGCAGCATCTGCTCCAAGGGGACTTTCTGGATAAAGGCTGCTGCGGCCAAGGCCGTCACCATATCGCCGGTCCCGTAAAAATGCTGGGGCAGTCTGGAGCCCTGAAAGATGCAGAAACTCCCAGTCTCTGAGTCATAATAAGCAAAACCAATCTGGTCTTCAGCTGTCTGCACCCCTGTCAGCAAGACCTGCTTTGCTCCCAGCCCGGCCAGTTCCCGGCAGATCTCTTCCAGCACTGCCTCCGGCAGCAGCTCTCCCGAATAAGGCCGATCCAAGAGCAGGGCTGCCTCGGTCAGATTGGGCAGGACCAGATGAGCCTGACTGACCAGCTGCCGCATGGCTTTGACATACTGCTGATCAAAGCCGTGATAAAGCCGGCCCTTGTCTCCCATGACGGGGTCTGCCAGCAGCGGAAGGTTCTTTTCCTTGGCAAAGTCCAGAATGGAAGACAGCTGCTCCGGACCTGCCAAATAGCCTGTCAGAAGAGCTGAGAAGTCCTGCTCTAAGCTCCGCCACTGCTGCAAAAATGCCTGCAGGCCCTGTGTGTAATCCTCCACATAGACATCGGGAAATCCGCCGGTATGGGAAGACAGGAGCACTGTCGGCAACAGGGCCGTTTCTATCTGGCATGCAGCCAGTAAGGGCAGGGCAGCCGCTGTGGCAACCTTCCCCAAACCAGCAATATCATTGGCAACAATCAAAGGCTTGGTCACTGGAAAGCCTCCTCTCTTTATCTATGCTTTCTATTGTAAAATAGGTGAAATTGAGTTACAATAGGAAAAAATCCTATCTGTATGGGGACAGTTTTTATGACCAAGGCAAAATACCAATCGATTATTGACAAAATTATCAAGGACATCCAGAAGGGAAGACTGGCAACCGGGCAGAAGATTCCTTCCGTCCGCAGGCTGGCAGAGCGCTACCGCTGCAGCAAGGACACTGCCCAAAAAGCCCTGACCGAACTCAAATACCAGAAATATATCTATGCAGTTCCCAAAAGCGGCTACTATGTGCTGGAAAATCATCAGGAGTCCAAGCAGGACTTGGAGCTGCCAGTGACAGACGACCGCCATCAGGCCTATGAAGACTTCCGCCTCTGTGTCAATGAGACCCTGATTGGCCGGGAAAACTATCTCTTCAACTACTATCCCCAGCAGGAAGGTCTGGAAGAGCTGCGGAAATCCGTCCAGCAGCTGCTGCTGGACTCGGCTGTCTACACTTCGCTGGACCGGCTGGTCCTGACCTCCGGGACCCAGCAGGCCCTCTATATCCTCTCACAGATTGACTTTCCCAATCAGAAAGAGACCATTCTGGTCGAGCAGCCTACCTACCACCGGATCAACGACTTGCTGCTGGCTCAAGATCTGCCTTATGAGACCATTGAGCGGACTCCGCAGGGGATTGACCTGCAACAATTGGAAGAAATTTTCCAAAGCGGAAAAATCAAGTTCTTTTACACCATTCCCCGCTTTCACTATCCCTTGGGTCAC
>NZ_KQ969393.1:550515-551366 GCF_001578865.1 Streptococcus sp. DD11 | reverse complement strand
GAAGAGATTCTCCGCCTGGCCCGGCTCTATCATGTCTATATCGTGGAAGACGACTATCTGTCCGACTTTGACAGCAGACGGGAGCTGACCTTTCACTATCTGGATGACTGCCAGCAGGTCATCTATATCAAATCCTTCTCTACCAGCCTTTTTCCGGCTCTGAGGATTACCGCTCTCCTCCTGCCCCCAGGCATCAAGGAGACCTTTATCGCCTATAAAAGCGCTGTAGACTATGACAGCAATCTCATCATGCAAAAGGCCCTGTCCCTCTATATTGACAGCCTCATGTTTGAAAAAAACCGTCTGGCCCTCCTGCAGCTGCAGGAAAGGGAAGCAGAGAGAGCTCAGCAGCTCGCCGACCAAGCCCAGCTTGCCCTGCCTGTCTATCCGACCAAGGATGGTCTGCTGCTGGATTTGCGGCCGCTCCCTTCTGTCAGCGCCCTCAAACACAGCGGCCTGCCGCTTGATTTCTTTGAAACCAGCTATGCCAGTGACTGCCCCTATCACTATGCCAAGCTAGCATACGATGGCTTAGAAGAAAATCTAGAAAAACTGAAAAATCGCATGTTGATTTTGGATGAGTATAAAAAGGCTAAAAATCCCTGACCTATGGTATAATAGGATGATATGACAAAAGACAATACTAGTTCAAACAAATTATACAAACTACTCTTAGCTTTATTAAGCTGTGTCTTGGGGCTGTCGTTTCTGTTCATGATGCTGAAAGATGTCTCGTCCACTAACTGGTACCAGAGTCGATTTCACGGGTGGCAGACCATAACGGCTGAGGTGAGCGGGTTTACGACCAGTCCGGAAAAACGCTCTACACCCGCTTACTACCCTATTTATCA
>NZ_KQ969393.1:548562-550017 GCF_001578865.1 Streptococcus sp. DD11 | reverse complement strand
TGTTGATGGCCAAACCTACCAGGGATTTTCAGACCTCTATCAAGATGAAGTGCCTAAGTCTGGGGAAACCATTAGCATTCTCTATAATCCCAAGTCGCCTGAGCAGAGCCAATATAAGAATGACATCCCAATCCCTATCCTTGTACTCATGCCATTGCTGGGATTCTTATTATTTATGGCATTGGCTGCCGGCTCCCTCTATCAGGCCTTTAATCCCCCACAGGAGCCAAAGCCGCAACCCAAGGCTGCAAAAAGCATCAGCATCGTTAAGGGAAGAGTCCGTAAACCGCGGCCCATTGTATCCTTAGTTAGCCTAAGCCTGGTTATGATAGCCCTCACTTATATCTGTATCTCTGCAACAGGGCAATTCAAAGTTGTATTTTATGGTTGGAAAACTACATCCGCTCAAGTCCTTGACTATGATGTGTATGAAACTGGAGGAAGAAGAGGAGGAGGTGGTGGAGGATTAAGTCTTTATAGTAGCATCTACCAATATCAAGTAGACGGCGTGGCTTATGAAGGCCATTCTGTTCTCGGTAGATTTACACAACCCAAAATTCAAAGTCAAATCTCTATTGCCTATAACCCTGAGTATCCCTATCAGAGTGCTTCTAGTGAAAACCATCATTTCTTTTATATAGTCTTCTTGCCTGGCTTTAGTCTAATGCTAGTCGGCAAGATTCTCTCTCTAATCATTGCTGCTTGGATAAAGAAGGCTAGACTCGCTCAAGCCAGAAGACTAGGGCCTGTCTATTACGGTTATATTATCGATGTTATTCCCGCTGAACAGTTTAGAAACTATAATCCGTTGCATGAGATTTGGCTTGAATTTGATATTAACCAAGTGCCCTATCAAACCAGCATTTGCCTTCCCTTAAGAGAACATCATTTTATCTCTTACAGCCAGAATCCTAGACCTATCCCAGTCTATGTGGATCCTCATGATGATAGCCGGTTCCTGATAGATGACAATGACATCTATGCCATCACAAATCAAATACGGATCAGCTGATTTCCCTCCCAATGCCAGCTCTCTCGTCATTGACCAGCAGCTGGCCGGCCTACCGTCTTGACCTGCTTTGAGGTGATAGGCTGACTGGCCCGTACCTTCCCTTAAGATGAAGGTGGTATGAAGACACGAAGGTGCCGTTGGTTGAAGGCATTTTTAACCCCCAATTATTCACACATATCACAAAAACCATCCAGATTCCCTGATAGGCCAAGGATTCTGGATGGTTTTCTTTTTTCACCCATTGGGTGAAGGATTTTACTGGACAGCCTCACTCCCCCGGACTGAACGAAAGCCGAGGCTGAGACAAAAAGACTTCAGTCTCGCTTTGTTTTGGTAAAAAACTCTTGACGCGGTAGCTGATTGCTCAAAAGCTCCAGTGGAGCTTTTGAGGTTTTAGATAGAGCTTCCGAGAGGAAGCAACAAAAGCACTGCTTTGAGGTTGC
>NZ_KQ969393.1:544453-548472 GCF_001578865.1 Streptococcus sp. DD11 | reverse complement strand
CTGGGAGACCTTTTCAGCCTGAGCTTAGAAACAAGAGAGTGAAGGGAACTAAATTTTTAAAAATTTAGTTCTTATACGGTATCTTCTAAAAGATCCATCCCTCTGTGGGTGAGGGCGCAGCCATCATGGGAGTCTGTCCCACCGCCTTTATCTCCTTGCTCCAACAGTCCAGAAGGACTGTTGGAGCAAGGAGAGTTAACGACATCATAAAAGATAAAAGAAAGGACGATATTTATTGACAGGTTCAAATCATGAGATTATCCCCTCCATCAAGACTCCATCATCCCAGCCTGCAGCTGGTACATTTTCCGATACAGGCCATCGTGAGCCAGAAGGTCTTGATGGGAGCCGGATTCGATGATGCGGCCCTTGTCCAAGACATAGATACAGTCTGCATCCTGAATGGTAGACAGGCGGTGGGCAATGGCAATGGTGGTCCGGCCTTGGCGCATCTTCCGCAGGGAGGTTTGGATGATTTCTTCGGTCTCGGAGTCGATATTGGCTGTCGCTTCATCCAAGATTAGGATTTTAGGCTGAGCGGCAACCGTTCGGGCAAAGGCTAAGAGCTGGCGCTGGCCGCTGGAGAAGGTCGATCCCCGCTCGGTCACTGGGGCATCATAGCCCTGAGGCAGCTGGCTGATAAAGCCGTCTGCATCCACAAACTTAGCTGCTTCTATCACCTCATCTCGAGTCAGCTGCTCCTGATACATCTGGATATTGGAAGCAATGGTGCCATGATAGAGAAAAAGATCCTGCAGGACCAGCCCAATCTTTCTTCGCAGCTCTTCCTGCCTGTAGTCCTTAATATCGCGGCCGTCTATCAAAATCTGCCCCCGCTCAAACTCATAAAAACGCAGAAAGAGATTGATGATAGAGGATTTTCCAGATCCAGTGGAGCCGACAAAGGCAATGGTTTGGCCTTTTTTGACCGTGAAAGAAATATCTTTCAGCACATCTCGGCGGCCGTCATAGGAAAAGGAAACATGACGATACTCGATATTGCCATCCTGAATCTGCAGATCCAGCCCAGCCTGCTGTGGCTCATCGTCTCTCTGGTCAATGATTTCAAAGACCCGGTCCGCTGCCACCATGGAAGTCTGCAGAACAGAGTAATTCTGCATGACATCAATCAGGGGATTAAAAAGCTGATTGACATACTGGATAAAAGCATACATGATGCCGGCTGTTATCCCAGCCGTTTGCCAGGTCAGGCCAAAGTAAGACAGGATGACCGCATAGGCTAAAATCTTCAGCAGGGACATGGCCGGCCGCAGAAAGAGGCTGTTGATATTGAGATAGCGGTTGGTAAAGGCCAGATGCTGACCATTAATCTCCTCAAACTCCTGCAGCAGCCGCTTTTCCTGCCCAAAGGCCTGAACAATGCGCATGCCCTCAATGCTTTCTGATAATTTGACATTCAAATCGCTGAGCTTATTGCGGACCTGCCTGAGCTGACGGTTGGACAGGTGCTGATAGAGCAGGACAGAGGCCGCCATGACAGGCAGAAAAAGAGCAATCATGACGGTCAGCTGCCAATTAAGGGCAAACATGGTGGACAGGGTCACAGCTAAGATAAAGACGGATGACAGGAAATTGGAGAAAATTTCGCTGAACATATCCGCAACGGCCTGCGTATCATTGGTCAGGCGGGAGACCAGAGCCCCTGCTGCCGTCCGGTCAAAGTAAGCCATGCCTTGCTGCTGCAGATTGTCAAAAGCCTCCTGCCGTAAATCCCGGACCACGCTCTGGGCCACACGCGCAAAGGAATACTGACCTAAAAAGGTCAAGAGTACACGCAGCAGAAAGAGAGCATAATAAACAAAGAGCAGGTAAAAGCCGCCAGCCGCCTGCTGACTGCTGATAAAGCGGTCGATAAAATAGCGTGCCAAAAGCGGCAGGCCTGTCGTCACCAGCGTTGTCAGAAAGATAAAGGCCAGAGCCAGACTGCTCAGTCCCTTGTAGCGCCACATGTAGCCCATGAGACGGTTAAAGGTCGCTTGTTTTTTCATGGGTCCCCTCCTCCAAACTTTCTGCCAGCTGCTGATTCTGATAAGTAGCTGCATACCAGCCGCCCTGAGCCAGCAGCGCTTGATGAGTCCCCCGCTCCTTGATGCGGCCGTCTTCCATCACTAGAATCAAATCCGCATGGACAAGAGCTGACAGGCGGTGGGCTGTGATAATGGTGGTCTTGCCGTCCCGCTCGGTTTTGAGATTTTCCAAAATCTCATGCTCAGTCTTAGCATCAACCGCAGACAGGGAATCGTCCAATATCAGAATCTCCGGTTTGGTAATCAAGGCCCGGCTCATGGCCAGCCGCTGCTTCTGCCCGCCAGACAGAGACAGGCCCCGCTCACCGATGACCGTATCCAGCCCTTCCGGCATTGCCTTGATATCTTCATAGACACCGCATAGCCGGGACGCCTCCATAATCTGCTTGTCTGTCAGCTCAGGATTAGCAAAGCGGATATTATCCCGGATCGAGAGGGCAAAAAGAATCTGCTCCTGAGGCACGTAGCCAATCAGCCGGCGCAGATCCGCCAGCCGATAGCGGCGAATATCCTGACCATCCAGATAGATGGCCCCCTCCTGAATATCCCGCTCCCGCAGCAGCAGACGGAGCAGGCTGGTTTTGCCGGATCCAGTCTGACCGACAATGCCCAGTGTCTGTCCCTTTTCCAGCGAAAAATGAATATCATGCAAGGTTTCCTGACCGGCATCATAGGAAAAGCGCTGAATCGCATAGTCCAGCCGGCCGTTCTTTGCAGCAGGCAGTGGCTGTGCTGCTTCCTTGACATCCGACTCCTGAGCCAGCAAAAGCTCAATCCGCTCATAGGAAACCAAGCCGCGCTGGCTGATATTAAAGAGATAGCCCATAGCCTGCAGAGGCCAGACCAGCATATCCAGATAGGTGATAAAGGTGACCAGCTCTCCCACGGTAAACTGCCCCTGAGTGATAAAGATTCCGCCAAAAAGCAAGGTCAGAGTATAGGACAGGCCGATAAAGACCAGTACCAGAGGATCAAAGAGGGAATTGTACTTGGCCGCCAAAACATTTTTACGGTAGACCTCCTGATTGGTTGCTGCAAAAGAGCGGCTTTCAGCAGCTTGGTAGCCAAAGGACTTGGTCACCTTAATACCAGCCACACTTTCCTGAACTGTATTGTTCAAATCTGAAAAAGCCTCCTGAGCAGCCTTAAAACTCTCGTGATTCCTGCGGCCGATCAGTCCCGTCCCCCAAGAGAGAAAGGGCAGGGGCAGAATAGCAATTACGGTCAGCCGCCAGTCCAAGAGGAAAAACATGGTAATCAGAGTGACCAGAGCTGTGATAGAGGCATCAACTGCTGACATGACACCGCCGCCCGCCACGCTGACGACAGCATTGATATCATTAGTGGCATGAGCCATGAGGTCCCCGGTTCGGAACTTCTGGTAAAAAGAGGGAGACATGAGGGTAAACTGCTCAAAAAGGCGGAAGCGCAGAATCCGGCCCAGATGATTGGCAGTTCCCAAGATATAGAGCCGCCAGAGATAGCGCAGACCATACATGACAAAAGCCGATGCAGTCAAGAGCAGAAGATTGTAGACCAGCTCCTGCTGGGTCAAGGAGCGGCCAGCAATTTCATCAATGACCTGACCGATGACCCGGGGAGGAATCAAATTGACCAAACTGACCAGAGACAAGGCCAGAATGCCAATGATATAGCGCCGCTTTTCCAGTTTGAAAAACCAGCTCAGTTTTTTCATAAGTTTCATATGTACTCCTAAATTTCATACAGAGTGCGGCCGAATCTGTCAGGCAACTGCCGCCCGGCCATTTTATCGTCATGCAGAGCATCTTTTATGGCTTTGTTCACTTCAGCTAACAGATGCGGATAAAAGAAACGAAGTGCCTGTCAGCTGCTAGGTCCGGGGGATAGTCAGAGCAGTCGGTGCCGACATGGTTCGAAGAGATTTCTATCGACTGTAGTCTTTTCCTTTGCTTTTAATAGCTAGGCAGTAGGACAGAACTAATTTTAAAA
>NZ_KQ969393.1:543227-544362 GCF_001578865.1 Streptococcus sp. DD11 | reverse complement strand
GACTTGCTTCGCAAGTCCTATCCGCAACCTCAAAGCAGTGCTTTTGTTGCTTCCTCTCGGAAGCTCTATCTAAAACCTCAAAAGCTCCACTGGAGCTTTTGAGCAATCAGCTACCGCGTCAAGAGTTTTTTACCAAAACAAAGCGAGACTGAAGGACTTTTATACGGTATCTTCCCGAAGATAGCTCCCTCTATAAGTGAGGGCGCAGCCATCATGGGAGTCTGTCTCAGCCTCTCGGCCTATCGCTTAACATACAGGACGATAGGACAGCGAGCTGACAAAGTCATAAAAGATAAACGAAATGACGATAGCAGATAGAAAAAGAAACACAGCGGGAGCCGTGTTCATTTCCTCTTCGTCAGCTCAAAACTGGTATCCAGCAGGTCAAAAATCTGCCGGTCGCTCAGAGTTCCGTCCAAAGGCAGGCTGAGCCAGTATTTCTTATTCATGTGAAAGGCTGGATATATACCTGCCTGTCGAGTCAGTTCTGCCACCTGATTATTTTTGACATTGAGCACTTCAATGCTGCCGCTGCGGTCTTTTTCAAACTTGGACCAGTCCGTCGTCAGAAAGGCTCCGTACCATTTTTTGCTGTCCTGATGACGGAAAACCCCGGCATGGGTCCTGCTTTTCCTGTCAGACTTTTCCCACAGATACTCCAGCTGGCCCTGATAAGTCTCAGCCACATAGTCCCTCAGCCGCTGACTCTGCTCATAGAGAAAGCCAATCTCAATGAAGCACTGACGGCGAATCTCCAGCAGAGCTTGCTGACAGGCTTCTCGGACCTGCCCGACAAACTCTCCGGTCATGGACTCCATCTTGACCTGCCGGTACTCATCTCCGGTCTCTAGGTCAAAAACCTGATAATCAAGGGAAGTCTGCTGCCAGATTAGCAGCAGCTCAAAATCCCCATCCATAATCTCCTGACGATAGCGGCAGCTGCTGCCGTCCTGCTCAAAGCCATAGGCCAGCAGCCGTTCCCGATCAGCCTTGTATTTCTCAAAGATATCTAACATCTGCTTCTGCAGCTCCTCTCTGATAGCGAGCTTCCGGCCAGGACAAACTCCTATCTCCTAAAAAACAATTCTGGTGCCATGCAGCTGATTAACTGCCAAACGCTCAGCAAGCCAGTCAC
>NZ_KQ969393.1:534057-542900 GCF_001578865.1 Streptococcus sp. DD11 | reverse complement strand
GCTGCGTGCTCCAGCAGCTCATCCAGCCAGTCGACATGCTCTTCAATCGGCTGTCCGGCCGGACCGCCGTGGGTCAGGATGCGCCCCACTCCATGCTCAATCAGCCAGTCCATGGCTGCCGGCTGGGAATATCTGGCAAGGACATCAAAGGCCATGTGAAAGACCACCTCCATACCCCTAGAAGCATCCAGCAGCCGCTTCATCTTGGGAATGTCCAGCTCCTTGGCTTCATTAAGAGCGCCAAAAACCACCCCCTGACTGCCGGCTTCCTTGGCCTTTTTAATATCGGCCAGCATAATCTCAATCTCCAGATCAGCATAGACAAAATCACCGCCGCGCGGGCGAATCATGGTCATAATGCTGGTATCATAACGCCGGCCCAGCTCAACTGCAGCCCTGACAGTACCAAAGCTGGGTGTTGTCCCGCCAACTGCCAGATTATCGCAGAGTTCAATCCGCCGGGCACCAGCCTGCATGGCCTTTTCCAGCAAGGTCGTATTTTCAGCACAAAATTCATAAATCATCATCTCGCCCCTTATTTGATAGATGGATTCCCTCTCTCTATTATAACACAAGAGCTTCGTTGATAGCAGGACTTATTAAATTTTCCAGCCTCTTTTTCACACCAGTTCAGCCACTGGCTTTGCTAGTCTTCCTTAGGCAAAATTCTCTCCTGCAGATTGGCTATGGTCAGGACACCTCTTTCCTCACAAGCTTGGACACAATGTCTGTAGAAATCCCAATCCAGCTTATCTAGGTCAAAATAAACTGGAAGCTCCGATAAACCAGCCTGATAAGCCTTAAAGGCCCTGCTATGTCCATCAGTAAAGAAAACTTTTCCATCCATGCGCTTGATAGGCAAAGGTTCAAGTTCTTGTTTGGTAAAATCAATACTGATCCCGTCCAGCTTTTCCTGAGAAAGATAAAACTGACTGGGCTGAATCTGCGCCAAGGGCATGATCAAATCAAGTGCATAAGCCCGGCCTTTTTCCCTAGCAAAAGTTGGATAAAAACCAGCTGACTCAACCAAACCGCAAGAGGCCTGATTGAAATCATAAATTTCTTGAACTGCTAGCCTAGATGGCGTGCGCACTGAATCAAAGCAGGCAGGATATTAAAAACAGACACCATTTTCCCCCACAATAATCTTACTGAATAAGAGCATAAAAACTCCATTTGATTTGGAATCTTCCTTCCTCAAATGAAGTTTTCTTTTTTTAAAATCCATAACCCATGGTGAACTGGATTTTGGCTGTTCCGTTTTGGAAATTAATCTTCTTAATACTGAACTGGGTTTCCGGAAGGCTGAATAAAAAGCTGTCGCCTTCTGTTCGGACAGATGAATCCGATTTTTCCAGCTGCTGCCTGAGCAAGCCTGTTACGAGTGATTTAGGGATAGGAAAAGCACCCAGCTTGGCGCTGTCCACATTCACATGCAGGATATTATCCGCTACGGTGACATCTACCTCCAAGTCCAGCTTGCTGTCAACAAAGGCCAGCCTGACCGGGTACTGAATCCGCAGTTTATTGCCGTCAATGCTGTAGGCACTGTCCAGCAGCTCTTGATTTTGGCTGTCCGCCAAGAAAGATTTGAGCACCTGATTGAGCTGAACACTGTTCAGGGAAACTTCCGTATTGACTCCCTGAGCTGTCAGATTGGCATTGCTCAGGGTCGGCTCAATAATGCTCATCCAAGAGGCACTGCCTTGTACATTCTTTAACTGTTCACTTTGATTGACAGATGAGGGAACCAGAAAAACGACCGCCGCGATAAACAGCAGCACTGCGATTCCCACTAATCTCTTGACCATTTTCATGTTTCTATTCCTCTAGCTTAAGAAAATCCCTTTTCGGCTGAAAGCACAGAAAGGATTTATATTATTTTACACTATTTTTGCATTTTTTTCTGTAACAGAAATGTTAAAAAGCTAACAATAGTGTGAGAATTTAAGCAAAAAGGGAGTGGACAGAAATCGCAATTTCCTAGAAATGGATTTCGTCTCGCTCCCCTGCTTTTAGACCTGAGTCAAAAATCGCAAAAACTTTTTACTCCGCCGCTCTACAAAGAGAAACACTTTTATTTAATCACTTCCTGCGTCTTGGCATAGTTGGCTTCGACAGCTTCTTTTTCAGCTTTCCACCAGTCCTGATTGTCCGTGTACCACTTGATGGTTTCCTTGAGCCCTGTTTCAAAGTTGGTAAATTCTGGCTTCCAGCCCAGCTCATCGCGCAGTTTGCTGGCATCAATGGCATAGCGCAAATCGTGGCCTGCTCGGTCCGTCACATGGTCATAAGCGTCAGCCGGCTGCCCCATTTCCTTGAGAATCAGCTCCAGCACTTCCTTGTTATTCTTCTCACCGTCAGCACCGATCAGATAGGTTTCGCCGATTTTCCCCTTGGTCAGAATGGTCCAGACACCAGATGAGTGGTCATTGGTATGAATCCAGTCGCGGACATTCTTGCCCTCACCGTAGAGCTTCGGCTTGATTCCGCTCAGGATATTGGTGATTTGGCGCGGAATGAACTTCTCAATATGCTGGTAAGGACCATAGTTATTAGAGCAGTTGGAAATGGTCGCTTTCACACCGAAAGAGCGCACCCAAGCCTTGACAATCAAATCAGATGCTGCCTTGGTAGAAGAATAAGGCGAGCTGGGATTGTACTTGGTCTCAGCCGTGAATTTCTCACCCGGCCCTTCTCCATGACCCGGCAGATCTTCACGCAGAGGCAGATCCCCGTAGACTTCGTCAGTGGACACATGGTGGAAGCGAATGTCGTATTTACGTGCTGCTTCCAAAAGCGTGTAAGTTCCGATGAAATTGGTGTGAATAAATGGACTCGGGTCATTGAGCGAATTGTCATTGTGGCTTTCTGCTGCGTAGTGGACGATGGCGTCTGCTTTGGCAGCCAGCTTGTCTACTGTCTCCGCATCAGCGATGTCCGCAACGACCAATTCCACCCGGTCGCCCAGAATTTCCTCGATATTGGCCCGATTGCCGGCATAGGTCAGCTTATCCAGAACCGTGATATGCACGTCTGGAAAATTATTGTAAACGTAGTGAACAAAGTTAGAACCGATGAAGCCGGCTCCGCCTGTCACGATAATTTTTTTAAATTTTGACATTTTATAGTCTCCTTGTTATTAAATTTTTCTAAACAATGAAATTCTAATTTTTATAAAACCCATGAAGACAGCGAGACATCCTCAGAGTCAGAGATTGGACTGATAAGATAGATTTGTAAAATGTGCCTTCAAAGCAATAAACTAGCACCCATAACTACCATTTGAGGCGGGAAAACCAAACAGTCCCCTGCAATCAGTCTTCAAAATGCACACTTGAAAGAAACTCCATTAAAATCCATTACCATCCCGCCCACTGAGTTTCGATCTTAACCTCACCATAGTCCTCTGGTGAGAACTTGCTGTTGTATATCTCGGCCCAGTCCTTCAATACTGTGTTATTAATGGTTTCCTGATAAAAGCTGTCCAAATCATTAGCACCGATATGATATTCATTGAGATAGGATTGTATCTGTGATTCATTGTCAATAAAAGTTTCTTTATCGCTTGTTCCAGTAATGACATAGACTTTTTTTCTAAATATCTTCTTTCTAGTGTCATAGATACCGCTAATTTCAATTCGAACATCATTATCAACAGGGCGCTTAGCACTAATACTTAAAATATTCTCATGACCATAAAATGTCAATTCAATGTCAGTATAGGAGTTAGGATACGCAACCTTTTTGTAAGCAATCCTAGTATTCAAATCTCGTGTTTCATTCATATCCTTATCAAAAGCCCGAAAAGTCTTGAAATCAACTTTGTTTCTGACTCTGTTATAAGGCGTTCCCCCGGACCGATTTGCCACATTTCCATACATCTCAGCAAAAATATTCTTAGGCTGATTGAAATTCCAATCAAACTTAGAGGCTACTACACCCAGAGTTACAATAATGGAAGCAGCTAGACACAGCAGTACCATCGTCTTCAATCTGACTTTCATGACTTCTCCTTTTTGGAATAATGAATCTTTCATTTGAAGGCATTACCATCCCGCCCACTGAGTTTCGATCTTAACCTCACCATAGTCCTCTGGTGAGAACTTGCTGTCATATATCTCGGTCCAAGCTCTGAGAAATTTTTGATTAACGATTTCATCATAGTAACTATCCAAGTCGTCCTTCGTAATATTATATTGCTTCAAATAGTTCCGAATGTCGGTTTCATCTTTAAAAGTTTGTCGCTGATTTAATGGTCCCACTTTAAGATATACACTTTTTTTAAGAAGCTTTTTATCCACAGCATAATTCACGGTTATGACCACCGTTACCTTGTCTTGAATTTTTCGATACAACAAAATGCGTGAGTTTCTTTTTTCAGGTTTGAAATCAAAATCAAAAACAATCTTTGAGTAGTTTACAGGTCTCTCTCCCTCTTTATATTGTGCATTAAAAGTATCTTTATTCACTTCATATACTGTATCTTTAAAACTAGAGCTAGTAAAATCTTTAGAAGAAAAAACTGGCCAGGTGATGGGTAAGCAGACTTTTGTTCATAATAAATTTCCGAAAAAATATTCTTAATTTGGGCGTCACGCCAGCTAAAAAAGGCATAGACAGCAACCAAAGTCAACAATGCTAATAAGGAAGATAGGATTAATTTATTCTTCACGGTTTATTTTTGTGTTTTAGAAATTTATGACAAAACTTCGAAGAACCTTAGTCAACTTTCTTTTCTAATAAGGTAACCGATTTAACTTCAATATTCCCCCAATTTTTCTCAGAAAAATGACTGTTTCGATTTATGTGCCAAGCCTTGATAAGACTCTGTCCTAGAAGATTTTTCGTCTTAGACTTTAAGTCATCGTAGGTCATTTTTTGTTCTGATAGATACTTATTTAAATCAGACTCGGTACCATCGTTTATATAAATTATCTCCGTTAACTCCCTATCTTTAGCAGAATAAGTGAAATTTACAGTAAGTGATATGGAATCAGACATCTGATAATCATAGGACGTAAAAAGAGCCTCTGAAAGATTCTTTTTATTAACTTGCAGTTTAAAGGATGTTATTTCTAACGGAAGTTTGGTGTTTTTACCCTCGGAATTGAGTGCACTATAAATGGTAAGATTCTTATCTATCAGTGGTTCCCTATAGGTTTGGTAAATAACATCACCACCAATGTTGCTTGCTAATCCTTCATTTGGAACAGTTTTCAAACTATTATATATCTCATCAAAAACATTCTGAGGCTGATTGAAATTCCAATCAAACTTAGAGGCTACTAGACCCAGAGTTACAATAATGGAAGCAGCTAGACACAGCAGTACCATCGTCTTCAATCTGACTTTCATGACTTCTCCTTTTTGAAATAATGAATCTTTTCATTTGAAGGCATTACCAATCCGCCCACTGAGTTTCGATCTTAACCTCACCATAGTCCTCTGGCGAAAACCTGCTGTCGTATATCTCGGTCCAAGATCTGAGAAAGTTTTGATTGACGATTTCATCGTAATAACTATCTAAATCTTTCTTAGTAATATTGTGTTGCTTCAGGTAATTCCGAAGGTCCGTCTCATTTTCTATGGTTACTTGCTGTTCACCCTGTCTCTCTATGAAATCAACGCTTTTTTTAAGAATCTTTTTATCAACATCATAATGTATAGCTATGAATACTGTTACATTATCATGAACTGTTCGGTACAACCAAATACGAAAGGTTCTTTTTTCTGGCTTGAAATCAAAATCAAAAACAATCTTTGAGTAGTTTGCAGGCCTAGCTCCTTCTTTATATTGCGCCCTAAAAGTATTCTTTTTAAAATCATATATTGTATCTTTAAAACTAGAGCTAGTAAAAGCTTTAGAAGAAAAGAATTGACCAGGCGATGGGTAAGCAGACTTTTGTTCAGAATAAATCTGAGCAAAAATATTCTTAATTTGCGAGTCACGCCAGTTAAAAAATGCAAACACAGCAACCAAAGTCAACAGCGCTAATAAGGAAGATAGAAATGACTTCTTTTTCATGACTTCCCCCTATTCAAACTGATTTTCCTGATTTTTTAAGCTCACTAGGAACTTATAAGCGGGAAGCAGATCTTTACTATTCTTTAAATATTCTAAAGCTGCATCTCTTGATACAGGAGGTCTTTGAGTGGGATTTTTATAGCCCGGAACTAAACTGAGAAAAACTCTATCTGAAATTTTGTTATAGCCGCCTTCATTGTCCAGAAACTCTTTCTCGCGAACTTTATCTGCTTTCTGATAATATTCATTGGATACCTCAATGTAGGGTTTGCCAGTCCCCTTCATCCGCTTCGCAATATTGACTGCATCTAAATCCGCCTTATAATCGTCATTTCCCATAGATGGCTTTGCTTCAGCATCAGTTGTGACATCCCCCCGCCAACCCGATAAATCCTTAAGGAGCTGGCTTTCATCAGTTAAATTGGTTGCAGTTGTAATTGCTTGGTGAGCAAAGTCAGTCTTGCTTCCATTGCCATAGTAATCATTTAATTTCCTATCCCAAAAGTTATCAAACCCTTCCGTTGTACCATAGATATTTTTATACGAATCTCTAAATTGTTCATATTGATCCAAATCCTCTTTTTTGGTATCTGTCGAATTGGAATACTCACCACTAGACATCTCGTGCTGCAATCGAATATTGTAATATAGCTGATTAGATTCACCTTCACTGAGACCCAAATCCTGGAAAATTTCTTTTATATCTTTACCGCCCCACTCAGGCACTGGTACAGATAGAGACCCCGCAGTCGCATCCCACATTACTCCTGAGTAAACAGTCCCGCCTAAAATTCTCAACAGTAGGTAATCTTTGTTTTCCTGTGACATCTTGGGGAACTTTTTATCAATGCCATTTCGGACTTTAAGAATCTGCAAGGCAGTAGTTTCATCAAAGCCATACTGGGCTTGCAGATTATTGACATAAGCTCTGTCTCCCTCATTCAATTGACGAAGTTCATGCTTATGATTCAAGGTTGTAGCCCAAGTGAGATCTGCTGGGACTTTGTAGGTTAGAGTATTGGCATCCCAGGCTGAGTCCAGCTGACTCAGACCCGTATCAAAGGCGCTAACAAGCTCCGCCAATTCTGCAAAAAAGCTTGGGGAGGCAGAATTAAAAGCCTGCAATTTTTGCAACTTTTCCTCCAGGATTTGCTTGGCGGATGTATTATTCGATATCAATTCTTGATAGTAAGTCACCAGTTCTTTACTATCCGACCTGCCTTTCTCCTTACTCAGCAGGTCCACCTGCTCCTGACAGCTGGAAATACTGGTTTCCAGCGCCTGAATCTGCTCCTCAAGTTCCCAGTCTTTCAAATCCTCATCACTAACCTGAGCTCTATACTCTGTCGGCAGCCGATTCGTACCTGATTTAGCCGATTCCGCAATCAGATAAGCACCCTTAATAAGAGGCTGGAAAACCTGACTTGAAAAACTTCTGGCCATATCATAGGACTTTCCTTTAAGTTCTTTCGAACTCGCTTCAAAGCTAGCCAAAGCTTGAGTCAGCTGATTATAAGTCTCCAGATGGGAATCAACCATGCTAGCTGTTGTGGAGGCTTGGGTGTCCAGCTCGGTTCGGTAAACTTCAATTGTCATTGTTTAATATTCTACCTTCCCTCTGCGTCTAGTTGGCTGTTTATTTGTTTACGTTTCTGATAGAGCATTTCTTTTTGCTCAGACAGTTCTCGTTTTTGTTTTTCCAGACCGTCCTTAATAAGCTCCACCCCTCCAGCCAATTGGTTACTAATCGCTATATGACTATCGTAGCAAACTTCAAACTGATAAGACGAGCCCCCATATTGATACATGAGTTTTTCTAAAAGCCTTTGATTTTCCTGACTGATAGATAGAAAATTTTCTTCGTAGCCTTCCCACTTCTGGGTTTCTTTCGAAAGTTCAAGTTCTTTATTCTCTAACTCAACATGTTTCTTATCGATTTCTGCTAGGGCTTCCTCTTTCGTTTTAGCTGTCTGCTGGTAAACTTGGGGAGAAGCTACCCTAGCCGTAATCGGCTGAGCAAGATAGTCCCTCAGTTCCTGCATCCGTTTCTCATTTTCTCGCCATTCAATCATAGCCTCTCGGCGTTCCTGAGGAGAAAGACTCGTGTCTGTCATAAACCATGGTTGTTTCTTCTGGCTTGTTCTTTGCTTGTCCGTCATAACCTACCTCACTGACCCAGATTATCATCTACTTCCTGCCAATGGTTAGCAATCGAATCGATATTGTTGGCCAGATTAGTAAAGACTTCAGTCAAGCCAGTTGCTGCATTATGAGCAGCTGTTATTGCATTATGAGCGCTGTTGTTCCCTTCAAGGATTGTAATGTAATCCAACGTAGCTGGAGAAACAGAAGCGAGACTCGAACTTGCTTCGCTAATCGGTAAACTATACTCACTCGCTTGCTCAATACTGCTTTGAATTTGTGTCATCATTTCCTCCAATAAAATTCAACGAATAACTGAAGTATATAAGCCTACAAATCTTCTTTCCTCAAAGGTTTAACATCCTCAAGCAGGGGGTGGTTCTTGTCTGCTTCTGAGACTTCTGCTGCTTCTAGGTTTTCCCACTGGATGCCTAGAGCTGGGTCTGCATAGTTGACAAAGGCATACTTAGGTTTGAGTTCCAAAGCCCAGTAGTCGTTTACTAGATAGCTATAGGAAACCGTGTCAGAAAGGACTTGGAAGCCGTTAGCTACGCCGCGTGGCACAAAAATACCCTTGCTGGCATCGATGACTGTCTGGTAGGTATTGCCAAAGGTCTCGCCCTCACGCAGGTCAACCCAAGAACCTAGCACCTTACCATCATCTGCAACAGAG
>NZ_KQ969393.1:526736-534037 GCF_001578865.1 Streptococcus sp. DD11 | reverse complement strand
TCCCAGGGCTCTGCATGAAGTCCACGCAGGACATTTTTACGAGAAAAGCTGACATTGTTTTGCAGTTTTCCTTCTGCAAAAAAGCTTTCAGGAAAGCCTAGCGGCAGCATTTTTTCCTTTTGGAAATTCTCCTTGAACCAACCTCGGTTGTCTCCACGAACAGGGATATCAAACTCCAGCATACCTGGGATTCCAGGAACCTCACGCGCAGCCAGTTCTTTGTCAAAAAAGTGTTCCGTCATGCTTATTCTTCTCCAATCAAGCGCAAGAGATAGTGGCCATACTCATTCTTTTTCAATGGCTGCGCCAATTCGTGCACTTGCTCTTTAGTGATATATCCCATACGATAGGCAATTTCTTCCAGATTGGCCACCTGAACGTTCTGCATCCGCTGAACAGTTTCAATATATTGAGCGGCTTCTAAGAGACTTTCATGGGTACCTGTATCCAACCAGGCAAAACCACGTCCCATGAGCTCAACAGACAAATCACCACGATCCAAGTATGCCTTGTTGACATCTGTGATTTCCAATTCTCCGCGAGGACTTGGTTTGATGTTCTTGGCAATTTCTACAACATCGTTATCATAGAAATAGAGTCCAGTCACTGCATAGTTAGAGCGCGGCTGTTCCGGTTTTTCTTCGATGGAGATAGCATTCATATTTTCATCAAATTCTACAACACCAAAGCGTTCTGGATCCTTGACATGGTAGCCAAAAACAGTTGCTCCTTTTTCCTTAGCCGCAGCATTTTGGAGCATTTTACTCAGACCTGGTCCATGGTAAATATTATCCCCAAGAATCAGCGCCACGCGGTCATCTCCAATGAAATCGGCCCCAATGATAAAGGCTTGTGCCAGTCCGTCCGGACTTGGCTGCTCAGCATAAGAGAGCTTAATACCAAACTCAGAGCCATCTCCCAGCAGATCCTCAAAACGAGGCAGATCCGTCGGCGTTGAGATAATCAAAATATCTTTGATCCCTGCCAGCATGAGAGTGGACAAGGGATAGTAAATCATCGGCTTGTCATAAATGGGCATGAGTTGTTTTGAAGCAGCACGGGTCAAAGGATACAAACGAGTCCCCGAACCGCCTGCAAGGATAATACCTTTCATAATGAGTTTCCTCTCTTAATGTATTCTCCTTATTCTACCATTTTTGAAAGCGGATGTCATCCTTTTCACTACCCTTAAATAAAAGAAAAAGAGGGATAAGTTGCAGATAAGTGAAAACCTCTAAAGTTGGAAAACTTTAGAGGTTCATGCTAAGGTTGAAAATGCTGGTGCAAGATAGCAAAGTAATCCTGCGGATTATGAAGAAATGGGAAGTGGCCGCTGTTTTTAATCGTAAAGACTTGGGCGCTAGGGTAGCGGCTGATGACAAAATGTCCACTGGCACCAAAAATATCATTGTCACCAAAGGTCACGGTAATAGGAAAAGCAGGATCTTCTAGTCGGGGCAAGAGAGGATAGGCCATAATTTCCTTTCTTGTCTGATTGCCTGCTTGGACTGAAACATTGCTCATGTCTAGTTTCATATCATGAAAGGCTGGATAGTCGGCATTGTAATTACGGACAACTTGGCGAAAGAGAGCTTGCGAAGCCTTGGAACTACCAAGATTGCCGAGCAGAGAATAGATTCCCATTTTTAGCCATTCGATAGTCGTGCAGTGATTTTTATTGTAATTCATCATCTCTTTTTCCATTTGCTGCCACTGCTTGCTCGTGCCTGTTCCCGGAGAGGAAAGAAAGAGACTAAGAACCCGCTCAGGGATTTTGCTGGCGTAGATTTGCGCGTACAATCCGCCCCAGGAATGTCCCAAAAGGTGAAATTTATCTACATTGAAGTGGTCGGCAATCGTGTTGATGTCCGCAATGTAGGCTTCCATGCTGTAGTCGCCACTCAGGCAGGGCGATTTTCTCGTTCCCCGCTGGTGAAAGACAATCAGTTGATAATCTTTTTCGAGCTTAGGGATAAAGAGCTTGCAGTCATCAGGCGCTCCCGGTCCACCGTGCAGCAGGATAATCGTTTCCTTGTCAGGATTGGGGTAGCAGATGGTGTAGAGCTGGTCGGATCCGTTTTGAATCATTGTTTCGATTTTTTGAGAATGAGTCATAGTTTTCCTTTCTTTTAATAGAGCGTCCACCACTGATAAAGAGACCAGTAAAGGATATTGAGAACGACGATAAGTGAAGCGCTGCTGGTCAAGTAGGTCAAGATTTTTCGACCCTTGCTCACTTGGAATTTTGAGCGCAGGAAGAATGAGGCAATAAGGCTAACCAGGAGGCTAACTCCCACAGCTGCAAAGCCCATAGAAAGCCAAACACGGCTGTTTGGTGAGGAATGTAGACTCAGGACGCTTTGGATAAAGAAGTAAAGCAGGAGCATGGTAGATAGAATGAACCCGCAAGTCAGGTATTGCCAGAGCGACCAAGCAAGCGGTGTAAGTTTGTGATTTTTCCGCTTGAAAAGAAGCCGATAGAGTTTGACCAGTAAAGCAGATACAGGGATGAGGAGGGCATAGAAAGCAGCGAGGCACCACAAGACGAGACTGCCGTAATCCTTGACTACATCCCATGTGGAAAGTTTAAGGTAGTCTGCGATAGGCAATTTCAGCCGTTCTTGCTTGCCGTTTTTCTCCAATTCCCAGTATTTTTGAGTGACAAATTTACTATTTTTCTCAAGATAGTTAGTTATTGGCGGAGCAATGCGCGTGATTGATAAGGCATTGGTGAAAACGCGACTTGAGCGATAAACGCCCGGTTTAAACTCTGCTTTTATCTTCTCTGAAGTAGTTGCCTTGTTTCCATAAATCAGCTCAGGAATTTTTTTAAGATAGTTACTTTCGTATTGTTGATTGGTTAAAATGACGGTAGCGATACCTGATTTGAAATCCAAAGTTAATATGGATGAAAAGCCAGCCGTATTACCACCGTGACCGAGGATAACGCGGTCTTGATAAAGGTCACTCCAAAATCCGTGAGCATTGATTGGGAGTTTGCTATCAGGAAAAGTCGAAGTCGCCGTATAAAGGGTGTCCCAAGTTTCCGCGCGCCTAAAAAGTGTCTTCTTTTGCAGGAGTGCTTGGGCAAAGGTCTTAAAGTCTTTCAAAGTTCCTGTTGCTCGCCCGCTCGGATAGTAAGGATTAGGCTTGTTTGCCTCGCCAATCAGCTGACCGTCTGAGGTGTAGCCCTTGATTTCCTTGCGTTTTTCGACCACATAGTCATTATCCGAAAAATCGGGCAAAATAGCGGTGTGCTTCATACCTAAGGGCTGAAAAATATGCTCGTGCACATAGTCAGCGTAAGATTGTCCGCTAATCCGCTCGACGATGTAGCCAGCAAGCACCGTTCCAAAATTGGAATAAGCAGTTATTGTCCCCGGCTCATAGGCTTGAATAATCGGCGCCTTTTGTAGCGTATGGGCTAGGTCTTTGTCTTCATTTTTGGCCAAGTCAACATCTGCGAAGCCTGCTTGGTGGTTCATGAGGTCAAGCATGGTAATGGGTTTGTCAAATTTGAGCTTGCTTTTGAGAAAATCCTTGGGCAGATACTCTTTGATGTCGGTTTTTAGGTCAATTTTCCCCTCTTCCCAGAGCTGCATGACGCTGACCCAGACGGTTAATTTCGTTACAGAGCCCCACTCGAAAACTGAGTTGTCATCCACCGCCCACTTTTTTTCCTTGTCTACATAGCCAAAATTATTTTGGTAAATGGTTTGACCGTCCTTGTCAAAAATAGATGTTGCCAGTCCTGCGCTGGTTTTCTCGTTTTTCTGATAATAATCCTCAATCTTCTGTCCGATTTGGTCGTAAGATGTCCCCGACGGCAATTTTTGCTCATCGGCTCGAACTTGCGCTACTCCAAAAGCGAGCAAGCCGCAAGTCAGCAGCGCCACAGTGCTCTTCAAAAATGATGTTTTCATGATACTTACCTTTCTATTAAAGTGCCCACCATTGGTACAGGCCCCAATAAAGGATATTGAGAACGACGATAAGTGAAGCGCTGCTGGTCAAGTAGGTCAAGATTTTTCTGCCTTTGCTGACTTGGAATTTTGAACGCAGAAGAATTGGCAAAACAGAACTAGCAAGAAGCAGCAGACCCGTTATTGCAAAGATGACATAGAGCCAAGCACTGTTATTTGGCGAGCCGCTGATGTTCATATTATATTGCACGATGAGAATGGTTATGAGTACAGTGGACAAAACAAGTCCGCAAGTCAGATAATGCCAGAGCGACCAAGCAAGTGTCACAGGTTTGCGGTTTGTCCGCTTGGCAAGGAGCCGGTAGAGCTTGACCAGTAAAGCAGATACCAAACTAAGAAGAGCATAGAAGATTGCTAACCCCCATAGGATGACACTGCCGAATTCTTTGGCAACTTCCCAGTTAGATAGTTTAAAGTAATCAGAAACTGGGCGCTTGATAAATTCTCGCTTACCGACTTTCTCCAAGCTCCAGTAAAATCGATTTTCACTATTTTTATCAATATAGAAGGTCGCCATATTTAGTCGCGCAATGGATAAAGGCCCAAAGAATTGACTAGCGTCACGATAAAAGCCGGGTTTGAGTTCTTCTTTCTTTTTGTTGGGAACATCTTTCTTTTGCCCATAGACCAGCTCGGGAATTTTCTCAACATAATTTTTCTCGCCCAGTTGGTTCGTTAAAATGACAGCAGCGATACCTGATTTTAAGTCTAAGGTCAAACTTGATGAAAAACCAGCTGTATTACCACCGTGCCCGAGGATAACTTGGTCTTGATAAAGGTCACTCCAAAAACCATGAGCATTGGTAGGAAGATCGCTATCAGGATAGTTAGAGGTTGCTGTATAAAGGGTGTCCCAAGTCTCTGAACGCTTAAAAAGTGTCTTCTTTTGCAGGAGTGCCTGAGCGAATGCCTTGAAATCTTCCAAGGTTCCTGTTGCTCGCCCAGCAGGGTACATTTCTATTAGATATGGAGCTTCGCCAATCAACCGACCGTCTCTAGTGTAACCTTTGACTTCCTTACGTTTTTCTACTACATAGGGATTATCTGATAAATCGGGTAAGAGAGCGGTGTGCCTCATATCTAAAGGTTCAAAGATATGCTCGTGGACATAGTCAGCATAAGATTGTCTGCTAATCCGCTCGACGATATATCCTGCCAGAGCCGTCCCAAAGTTAGAGTAGGCTGTCACTGTTCCCGGCTCATAGGCTTGATAGATATGTACTTTTTTGAGCGTATCTCCCAAGTTCTTACTAGTTCCCTTGGCAAGCCCCGTGTCTCCAAAGCCTGCTTGGTGGTTCATCAGATCCAGCATGGTGATTGGCTTGTCGTATGTGAGCTTGCCTTTGAGAAAATCCTTGGGCAGATACTCTTTTATATCTGTTTTAAGGTCAATCTTGCCTTCTTCCCAAAGCTGCATGACGCTGACCCAGACGGTCAACTTGGTGGCAGAGCCCCACTCGAAAACTGAGTTGTCATCCACCGCCAACTTTTTTTCCTTGTCTACATAGCCAAAATTATTTTGGTAAATGGTTTGTCCGTCCTTGTCAAAAACAGATGTCGCCAGTCCCGCACTGGTTTTTTCGTGTTCCTTGTAGTAATCCTCAATTTTCTGACCAATTTGGTCGTAAGGCGTGCCTGACGGCAACTTCTGCTGGTCAGCGTAAGCGTGACCAGCTCCCAGAGCGAGCAAGCCGCAAGTCAGCACAGTTAAGCAATGTTTAAAAAATGATGTTTTCATGATACTTACCTTTCTATTAAAGTGCCCACCACTGGTAAAGGCTCCAATAAAGGATATTGAGAACGACGATAAGTGAAGCGCTGCTGGTCAAGTAGGTCAAGATTTTTCGACCCTTGCTCACTTGGAATTTTGAACGCAGAAAGATTGGCAACCCAGCATTGACTAAGAAAATCAGTGCAAGCAGGGCAAAGAGAATGGCTTGCCAGCGATAATCGGGCATGTACTTCCCCGAAACGGCAACTATGACGAGACCTGCTAGATTGACTAGGCTAACCAAAATCAGTCCGCAAGTGCCATAATGCCAAATTTTCCAACTTCTTGGAGTCGGTCTTTTGCTTTCTTTTCCAAAAAGTGAGCGATATATCTTGCTCAAAGCAGCTAACAGAAGAACAAGTACGGCATAAACCGATGCCAGTCCCAGCAGAGCGACAGAGCCATAATCCTTTATCACCTCCCAAAGCGAGAGCTTTTCTAAATTATTATAGGTTGTTTCAACTTCTGTTCGGCCTTGGCGCTGTTGCAAAAGCCAATAGTTGCTGAGTAGCAGATGACCGTCTTTGATCACATCTTTCACATAAAAAGTATAAACAGGAGTAAGGCGCGAAATAGAGGTCGGGCCTTGCTGAATGGAGCGGGAAGTCCGATACATGCCCTCCTGAAAGTCTTTTTGAGACTGGTTAGGGGCTTGCTTTTTCTTGCCAAAGACTAAATCGGGCAGACCGAAAGAAAAGGTGGCTTCTTCTCTCTGATTTACCATGGTAACCATGCCGATACCCGACTTGAAATCCAGCGAAATCATGGTTGAAAAACCGGCAAAAGAATGACCGCCGTGCCCTAAAATAGAGCCTATCTCATACTCTGTCACCCAAAAGCCGTGAGCATTCTTAGCGACTGCTTTATCTGAGAATGTAGAAGTTGTCTGATACAGTTCATTCCAGGTTTCTGGGCGCTTAAAGAGCTTTTCCTTTCTCAAAAGAGCTTGCGCGAACCGCTTGAAATCGGCAAAAGTCCCTGTCGCCTGCCCCGCTGGATAAATATCCGCGGGAAGCAATTTATCTAGATATAAACTTCCGTTTGTATCATAGGTTTTCTCACCCTGCCGCTTGTCTCGGACATAGGTATTGTCCGACAAATCAGGTAAGAGAGCGGTATGGTTCATGCCCAAAGGCTGGAAAATATGCTCGTGGACATAATCCGCAAAGTCCTGTCCGCTGATGCGCTCCACGATATAGCCTGCTAGAGCTGTACTGTAATTGGAATAGGAAGTCACCGTCCCTGGCTCATAAGTTTGAGCGGGCTGGCTTTTTAGTAATTCTTCCAAGCTCTTGCCTGTTCCTGTGTTCAGCGGCGTTTCATCAAAACCCGCTTGGTGGTTCATCAGATCCAGCATGGTAATGGGCTTGTCGTATTTGAGGTGTTTCAGGAAATCCTTGGGCAAATACTCTTTTATATCTGTTTTTAGGTCAATTTTTCCTTCTTCCCAGAGCTGCATGACGCTGAGCCAGACGGTCAATTTGGTGGCAGAGCCCCACTCAAAAACCGAGTTGTCGTCCACAGCCAGCTTCTTTTCCTTGTCCATA
>NZ_KQ969393.1:515669-526483 GCF_001578865.1 Streptococcus sp. DD11 | reverse complement strand
TTTTTGCTGGTCAGCTCGAACTTGCGCTGCTCCAAAAGCCACCAAGCCACATGTTACCAGCGCCACAGCGCTTTTCAAAAATGATGTTTTCATGATTGCCTCCTTAGAATTTAAACTGCCTTCCCCTTTGCACCCTTATCCTAACAAAAGGGCAGCGCCAAATCTACCCTTTTTCGGTAAGTGGTAAGTTTCTGCAGGTAAGTGGTAGAAAAAGTAGCTCTATAATTTCCGTAGTGGGTAAAACCACTGTAGGAATGATGGAGCCTATTTGTTGTAGAAAAAAGTCCCATAAGACCTATAATGAAAAGCGACCAAACCATCATTAGAAAGACTCTTATGGAACAGTTCAATTTTATCACAAACTTACTGGGAATAAAAGACCAGAATATCACTATCTTGGACATTCTAGATGCTGGTACACATAAAGAAATCATCGCTAAGCTAGATTATCCTGCTCCTAAATGCCCTCACTGCCAAGGACAAATGGCTAAATATGACTTCCAGAAAGAATCAAAAATTCCCTATCTAGAGTGTGCGGGATACAAAACGCTGATTCGATTAAAGAAACGACATTTTCGCTGTAAAGTCTGTAGGAAAGTAGCTGTCGCAGAGACTTCCTTAGTCAAGAAGAATCACCAAATCGCGACCATCGTCAAGCAGAAAATCGCTCAAAAACTAATCGAGAAAGTCCCTATGACGGCCATCGCTGAAAGCTTAGATGTCTCTACTTCCACCGTCATTCGTAAATTGAAAGAATTCAAGTTCAAGACTGACCTTAACTGCCTTCCAGAATACATGAGCTGGGATGTGGAAACAGTCAGGGAAGTGACTGTTTCAATCGGCAGATAGAGATGAGCTTCATTGCACAGGATCTTGATTCCAGAAAGATCATAGCTATCTTAGACGGACGGACTCAAGCAACGATTCGCAATCACTTTCTGCGCTATTCCAGACAGGTCCGAAACCAAGTCAAAGTCATTACCATGGACATGTTTAGTCCCTACTACGATATTGCCAGAAAACTATTCCCAAACGCTAAAATCGTCCTCGACCGCTTTCACATTGTACAACATCTCAGCCGGGCTATGAACCGCCTCCGCATCCAAATCATGAATCCATTTGATCGAAAATCGCACGAATATAAGGCACTCAAACGCTACTGGAAACTCATTCAACAGGATAGCCGTAAACTAAGCCATAAACGCTTTTATTGCCCAACTTTTCGCATGCACTTGACCAATAGAGAGATTCTAGAAAAGCTACTCTCTTACTCTCAAGAACTCCGAGAACATTATGAAATCTACCAACTCTTACTGTTTCATTTTCAAGAGAAACAAACCGACCATTTCTTTGACCTTATTGAAGGAACAATTTCTTGTGTAACCCCTATCTTTCTAACTGTTTTTAAGACCTTTTTGAAAGATAAGGACAAGATCCTGAACGCACTGGAACTGCTCTACTCAAACGCAAAACTAGAAGCTACTAACAACCTCATCAAAGTCATCAAGCGAAACGCTTTCGGATTTCGGAACTTTGACAATTTTAAAACTAGAATCCTCATCGCTTTGAACATCAAAAAAGAGAGGACTGATTTAATCCTCTCCAGATTGTAACTTTTCATCAACCCACTACAGTTGACAAAGAGCCCGAAAAAGAGCGGAAATTCCGCTTTCTTCCGCTCTTTGATTCCAAGTTAGCATCAACCCAAAGCCACATCCAAAACCATCATGAGAACAAAGCCCACCATGAGACCTAAAGTCGCCACATCTGTATTGCCATTGGTCTGCGAATCCGGTATCAACTCCTCTACCACCACGAAAATCATAGCTCCTGCTGCAAAGGAGAGGGCATAGGGTAGAATAGCTGTCATGGCCATAACAGCTACTGCTCCGAGAACAGCCCCGATTGGCTCTACAATCGCTGACATGGAGCCCCAGTAAAAGGCTTTAAGCCGAGACTTGCCGTCTGTCCGAATCGGAATGGACAGAGCAGCCCCCTCCGGGACGTTTTGCAGGCCAATTCCCAAAGCTAGGCCAATCGCGCCAACAAAGGCTTCCGGACTTGGATTGGCGGCCAAAGCACCAAAGGCTACTCCGACTGCCAAACCTTCTGGAAAATTGTGAATGGTAATGGCTAAGAAGAGCAGGGCCGTCTTGGACAGCTTCTTGCGGCTGTGCTCATGAACGCTCTCTGCCTCCGAAATGTCCTTGCTCAAGTGCAGGTGAGGCACCACTGCATCGATGAAACGCAGGAAAAAGCCGCCAACCAGAAAACCAACTGCTGCAGGCAGCCAGGATAGCTTACCATAAGAAATCTCCGCATATTCAATCGACGGTGCCAGAAGCGACCAAAAGGAAGCCGCAATCATGACGCCTGCCGCAAAGCCCATCATAATATCCAGCAGTTTCCTGCTGACATGCTTAAAGAAAAATACAACAGCCGAGCCCACAATGGTACACCCCCATGTGAAAAGCCCCGCCAAGAAAGCCTGCAGCACCACAGGCTGCGACTGTAACCAGTTCATAAAGTTTCTCCCTACTACTCTAGTAAGTTTATAAAGTTAAGTTTGAACTTCTAGTATAGTTTTTATCTATGTAATCTAATACTTTTAATACAGCAATTATAATTGAATAGTCAGCATCAGTTCCATCAACAATCTCTTCTTTTATTTTACTCAATGCACTGTAAATATAATCCAACTTATAAAGCTCTTTAGACAAGCCTAATATTGAAATGCAAGATTTAGCTATCTTCAAATCATCTAAATTGAGTTGATTATTTGGGACGATAGCACCAACCTTATTTCGGTAAAACAGTCGCGAAAATTCTACTGAGAGTGGGTTGAGTTTATGCGGTAACACCTTCTCATGTTTTGATGTATTACATACCGGGCAAGCTAATGCTAAATTTTCATAGTTATCTATCTCTTTTGGAAATTTTTTTTGACTTAAAATATGTTCAATATGAAAGTACTCGGCTCCATATCTTAGACAACTCCAACCACAGTATATGCATTGACCATAAAAATCCTCTTTCAAAAAACATTTTAAAAGAAGGCGCTCACTGTATTTTGAATATTTGCAGGTTACACCTTGACGATGTCTAGGAAGTTTTGTATATCCTCGATAGTCATTTTTATAAATGTCTCTAATATGTAACATACCAAACTCCTTATTTATATTTTTCTATGATTTTGTATGCTTCTTTAATTAAACTATTTAACTCTGTTGTGTTTTCGCTAGATTGTTCCTTAGATTGACCTTTAACAGAAAATTGTTCATCAATTTTTCTTTCTATTTCCAAAGATTCTACCGAGAATTCACTATTTGATTTAAACCCCAAGTTCACCCTTTCAAGCTCCTGAATCACATTTAATCCTATTGAAATTTGTTCATCCAGATATTCGACTATATTATCTCTATCCGAATCCTTTTCAAAAACTTTTTCAGCTGCTGACGGCAATGTTACATCATTTTTGTGAGAAGTATAGATACACATTGGAAACAAAGGATTAAAACTCTTAATCTTTTTCCATAACTCTGTTGCATTCCCATATATACTACTCCCTTTTAAATCAAAATCTAAAATAATTCCGTAGATTTTTTTACTAATTAGTTTCTCAAAAAAATCCTGCTCACTTTTCTCATCTATAATTGGAAAGAAATCAAGGATATATCCTTTAGCTAGAAATGCTTTCCTCAATGCCCTGTAATATTCAGTATATCTTGCCGATTTATCATCGTCTATGAAATACAATACTTTATCATCATCCATGACTTACTCCTCCTGGCAACTCTATCTTTATTGAAAAACCATTATCACCTGGATTAGAGATTAACTCTTTACCACCTTTTAACTTAGAGATAACTGTTGATAGAATCCACATCCCCATTCCTGTACCATCTGTACTAAAAGTCTTATATGGTTCGAAGATAACATTTTTATCATCAATTTCTTCGCTTAAGCCATTTCCATTATCTGAGTAAGTTAAAACAACTACTCTACCTTCTAATTGAAAATCAATATTTATTTCTCTATTTTTAATTGTTTTTGGTTTTTTAAAACTTTTATAAGAATTAGTTATTAAATTCAAAAAAATACTATCCAACTGTGTTTCACTAGCATTTATATAAATATTTTTTTCTATGCTTTCCAGATTTGAAAAATCAGTTTTGCCATTTAATTTATAGTTGTAAACATTAAAATTATCTTCCATTGAATTATTCCACCATTTGAAAATTTTCGATAAATAATTCACTAGATTAATTTTTTCTTTTTATCACGTGTAGGATTATTTACACTACTATCTATAAATCCAAGTATACTACTATTTTTATCTGTAACTATACTTGCATAATCATACAAATTATAATCCTCAATAAAACTTCGGAAATCATAAGAGAATTCTTTAGAATAATAATCTCCCATAGTTATCAGTGTATTAGGGATTCCTTCAAAAAAATTTCTATCATTTTTTATCTGATGGGCAAAAGTTGACATAACTATACCTTGGGTTGCCATCGTACGCAACATATCACTCTCATTAATAAGATTATCTTTTTCTTCTATAGATACATCAGATAATGAATATAATTCCAACAATGACTGAGGAGTCAAGAGATTTATAAACTCTATATCCGAAAATAATTCTTCTCGGCTACCTTGATGTTTAGCTATAAGTCTATCAATTTTTTTCTTTAACTTTTTTCCCGCCTCGCTATGATTATTTACATCTGTTTGCTCTTTCAAAAAGTCATTATAAAGAATAAAAATTTCAGAACGTACAAATGAGAAATTTTTTATTATTTGTAAGATAATCTTTCTTAAAAATGTAAATTCCTCACTGTTTTTTAATCCTTCACGATTAGCTTGATCCTCAAAACCACCATTCGCTTCTTTGGTTATGTTAATATACCCACTCAACTGATTTGCTTGCATTATATAACCAGCTCTTGCAGCACCTGCAGGATTTTTTGCTCTTTCGTTTTCAATTCCAATCCAATCAAAGCCAATTGTATCAATCTCCCCATAAGGTCTTATTCTAAAACCATCTCTATATAGCAAAATACCCGGTTCAATTTCAAATTCATTCGTTTTAAAAACTGGATTATTAATAAAAGGATATTTTGTTGTACCAGTCTTTTTTGTAAAGTATAACATCCCATCAAAACCACCGATAGGATTCTCAGGTACTTTATCTGGAATAAATTCTGAAATTTTATATGAATCCGAAAAATAATAACGCTTTCTATTTTCTCCATTATCATCTTGAATATGATTCTTTAATTTCTCAAATTTAGAATTCACGAAATCTGGTGGCAATTGAGAAATATTAATTTCATCAAAATAACCATCAAAAATTAGCAAATCACTTTCATGAGAAAAAGAAAATTCAATTAAAGCATCAGTTGATACTTCAGAAATAGAAGGTTCAATAAGTTCTTGTTCATCAAAATAATTTAATACAATTTGAAAATCATCCGACTCTGTTAGTTTGAGTGGGTTTTTCAGTTTATTTAATGTTAATTTCAATAATGAGTAGTTTGTTCCCGCTAAATTTTTATCAGATAAAAACCACTCGTCATTTAATTGACGAGATATTAATATGGTGCCTTTTTTCTCATTATTTTTTAAATTTCTCTTCTTGTATTCTAAAACAAACTCTTCTAAAGTCAGTTCCTCAATGTCAATTTTCACAGTTTCTAAAGGTTTCCCAGATTTGAAATTGTCCCAATTAATTACAAAACTATGTGCAGTCTTACCATTAGAAGTTATAATCTGACTCTCACTACCTAATCTTCCCAGTGAAAGTCTCCCAATCCCCATTGAACCATTCATCACTCGTTCAGTATTTGAGTGTTTTACTGATACAATATTTGTTTTATCATCTGTTCCTAATGTAAAGAAGACATCTAGAATTTTTTCTAGGCTCATTCCATTGCCATAATCAATTACTTCTAGCTCAGTAGCTTTCTTATCTTCTGTTGTAGTGATTTTATCTCCAGATTTATTTTCGACAACAATAGTGTCTCCTTTGATATTAATATCTACACGCTTTGAAAATGCATCATAACTGTTTTTTACTAGCTCTAAAATAGCACTTCTATAGTCTAAAACATTGTCTCTCCCTAAAAGATTTACAGTTCTTGTCGTAGACTTAAAATTTGCTCTCTTTACAATTTTCGACATATTTTTCCCTCCTTATTTAAATAGGATAATTCTTTATGTCATTTACTGATATTCTAATTGACCGACCACTTGCATTAATTGCTCTTGTTTCAAGATAATTGAAAAATTTCTCTGATTCTAATATTTCTTGTGCGAACCCTAAATCTCTATCAGCTATAGGAACTATATAAAATCCTGAATATGGAATTGTTAAAACATCTAATCTGTATACATTCACTCTTTCCGTTATTACAGATGAGATCATCAATTTTTCTTGATTTAAGAATTTTAAACTCTGCGACCTTCCATATTCAAACCACTCTCCATCAAAACTTCTTTTAAGAAGAATATCCTTGTTATTTTTCAAATAGTCGGTTGCATTAGGAAAATTTTTAGTAAAATAACTTTCTGAGTATCTTAATAACTTCCCATTTTCGTAATTATAAGGAAAAATGATTCGTTCTTGAATATTTCGAGCAGCAGTTCTTGGACTAGCAGCTGGTCTTATAACAGCATCCTCTAAATCATAATTTTCCGAAACCAGAAATACTTTATTAGAAAGTGTTGCTACACTATTTGCGACCTTAAAAAAATCTCCAAATTTCAAATTATTTTGCTCAACATTTAGAGCTTCCTTAAAATACCATTTTTCAGTCAGATTTATTTTGTTCAACGACAACTTCTTCCTTAAATCAGCATCTATATATTCTACATTTTCTGCTGCAATTCCTTTGTCAATAATAATAATAGCCGAAGAAGTTAATGCTTCTTTAAAAATGTTTGTGTGTTTATAATCAATAATTCTAGTCAGCACTGGGAGTAGAATTTCTCTCAAATTCTGAGCAAAGACATTTTTAAATATACTACTTGGAATTAAATAAGCTAATTTTCCACTTCTAGGAGATAAATCTCTTATGCTCTTTTCCATAAACGCATAGCAATAATCAAATTTCCCTCTTTTACATGATAAGAAATTTTCTTTTAAAAATTCTCTTTTATCTTTATCTAACTCTTCATAACTAATATAAGGAGGATTGCCTACAATATAATCAGCAGTAAGCTCTAATTCTGTATATAAATAATCTTGTGTTGTTATATTCCACTTTACATTTTTTATCTTGTATTTTCCCACAAAATTATCTAAATTCTCTATACAAGAATTTAATATTTCAAAGTCAGTTTCAAATGCAATAAAATAAATTTCTAAATCTGTTTTTATTTGTTTAGAAGATTTACCCTGTTTTAATGATTCATCAATATATCTTTTAATAGCCTCTATTAATATATTTCCTTTTCCAACAGAATTTTCCAAGAAAACCTTATTTAAAATACTCTCTCCTTTATATCCAATATTATCTAACATCTGATTGACATATTTTTCAGGAGTAAAAATTTGAAATTTTTTCATAATTATCTTTACTATTTCTATTTTTAATAACTGTTTTTATTCACATCTTTTGCAATAAAATAATCTACCAAAGCTAAACATATTCCGCCTTACTTAAGCAGCTTCACATAGTCACTCTTAGTTGAAAACAACTGACCGACACGGACTTCCGCCTCTTCCACCCGATAGAGGGCGATATAGCTCTTGCCTATCACATAACCTCTGGTGATATGGGGCGGATTTATCTGCCGGCCAAAGCGATTATCTGCATTAAAGCCGCGCTCAGGAAAAACCTGCAAGCCCTCCAAAGTCTCGACAATCATAGCAATCCTTTTTCTAGCGGCATCTTCAGAAAAATGCTCTGAAAGATAAGTATAAATAGCATCTAACTCTCTTTCAACCGCTGGAGCAAGGATAACAGTGTAAAACTCAGATGTCATATTTTGCCCTGATACTTTCTAAGCTGACCCCGCGGCCTTCCTCTATAGCTTTTTGGTTTTCCTGGATTTCTTGCTGGAGCTGCTGGAAGAGCTCCTCTTTCTCCAGCTCTTCTTCTGTTAAAATAGGCAATTCATTTTTTACTGCCAGATTTTGCAGAAAAAGATTAAATCCCGATGTCAAATCAAGCTGGTTGCTGGCAAAAACTTTCTTAGCCTTTTCCAGCAATCTAGCATCCGTTTTAAAATTTACCTGAGTATCTTTTTTTATAGTCAGCATACTATATAACCTCCTAGTTTATCCCATTATAACACGCTCTTACGCATTTTTCAAATTAGAAAAAAACTAGGTAGATTACTAGAAAAATAACTATTCTTATAATAAACAAGAACACTTGATTATGTTCTTGTCTTCTGTCTTTCTCATCAGCTATCAACCTGCTTCACATACTTCTCAATAGCCGAATCCAGCAGGCCTGCTTCACCCAAAGCCAGATGGGCCAATTGGCGGCCGATAAGCGGACCGGTGGTCAGACCAGAAGATCCCAGGCCGCTGGCAGCATAGACCTGAGGCAATCCTGGCACAGGCCCAAAAAATGGAGAAAAATCACTGGTGTAAGCCCGCGTTCCCACGCGCTCACCCAGAATATCCGCAGCGGCCAGCTTTGGCAAATAGCCCTCTGCCTCCTTCTGCAGCTGATCCAGCACAGACAGATCTACCGTCAGGTCAAAGCCCTGATCATTTTCATGGCTGGCACCGACAGAGATGCTGCCCTTGGTAAAGGGGATGATGTCCAGCTCGCCCTCCGGCATGACAACCGGATAGCGATCTGTTGACTCAGCCAGCTTGAAATCGCGCAGCTGACCCTTTTGCGGCCGCACGTCCACCTCATAGCCCAGCGGCGAGAGGACCTGCCCCAGCCAAGCACCGGCGGCCAAAATGACGCTGTCAAAATGCCGGCCGTCAATCACATAGCCTTGGTCAACCGGCTGCAAATCAACTTTTTGGAAGCAAAGCTCAGCCCCGCTGGCCTTGAGCAGGGTTTCCGTCAAAAGAGAACCCTCAACCCGAGCCCCGCCTGAAGCATAGAGCAGCCGCTCAAAACCAGTCAGACCAGGAAATGATTCCTGCAGCTGCTCTGCAGTCCGGAACTGCAAATCGCCGATCAAAGGCGACTCTTTCCGCCGCGCAGCAGCCAAATCATAGAGCTCCTGCAGCTTGCTCTCATCTTTTTTGAGCAGACAGACACCTGTCTGCTGGTAAAAATCGGTCGAAATACCATCCTTCTCCAAATCAGCCAGCAGGTTTTGATAAAAATCCGCTCCCAAACGGGCCATGCGGTACCAAGCTTGATTGCGCCGCTTAGAAAACCAAGGACTGATGATGCCGGCTGCAGCCTTGGTAGCCTGACCGATACCGTGGTCAAAGACCGTTACCTGCACGTCTGGATAGCGGGACAGATAATAAGCGGCTGTTGAGCCAACAATGCCGGCTCCAATCACTGCCATTCTTTTCATACAAACGTCCTCAAATATGCCTGAATGGATTGGTTGAAGCCTGACTGGCGATAATGTCCACCTGCCAGCCCTCTTCTGCCTTCCAAGCCTCCAATTTTTCTTTTAATTTTTCCGTAAAGAGCACCTCGATATGGTGGCCGGGGTCCAGCGCCAAGAGCCCCTCCGTCAGCATTTCCTGAGCAGTATGATAGTAAATATCCCCAGTAATATAGACCTGAGCACCCTTTTGCAGAGCTTCCTTATAGAAGGACTGGCCGCTGCCGCCGCAGACTGCCACCCGCTCAATGGGCCGCTCCAAGTCCGCCGCCTCATAGGCCACCAGCCGCAGACTGTCTAGGCCAAAGGCTGTTTTCACCTTGGCTGCAAAAGCACCAAAAGTCTGGGGCTCAATCCTGCCCACCCGGCCAATGCCCTGATCCGGCGCCGTCTGGCTGAGAAATTCCGTCTCCCTGATCTCCAGAAGCTGGCAAAACCAGTCATTGAGACCGTCTGATACGACATCAATATTGGTATGACTGACATAGACTGCAATATCGTGGCGAATCAAGTCCAAAAGAATCTGATTTTGGGCCCAATCCGCCACCAAATCCTTGAGCGGCCGGAAAATAGGCGCATGCTTGACGATAATCAGCCCGACACCGGCCTCTATGGCCTCTACCACCGTCTGCTCACGAATATCCAGCGCCAGCAGAACCTTATCCACTTCCTTGTCCAATGTGCCAATTTGCAGACCCGAAATATCGCCTTCCATAGACAGTTCCTGAGGACAGTAGGCCTCATAGCGGGCAATGATGTCACTTGCGAACATGAAGCACCTCCTTGATTTGCTTGATTTTTTGAGAAATAGCAGAGCGTTCCTGCTCCTTTTCCTCTGGGATTTGGGCCAGCGCCTTCTCCAGCTTGCTCAGCTCTTTCTGCCACTTGGCCTGAAAAACAGCTGACGCTTCCCGCAGCAGGCAGGGTCCGAAGCGTTTCTCCTGCTCAGTCAGCAGCTGCCGGCCGGCTTCTGCGACCAGAATTTCATAAAACTTGCCTGCTTCTTCCAGCAGCTCCTCAGCCACCAGCATAAACCCCTGCTCAGACAGCCAGCTGCGGAGCTCATCCTCCCGGTTATTGGGCTGTAAAATCAAACGGCTGACAGGGCCCAGTTTCGCTCGGCCATTGTCCAAAATATCCGCAATCAAGCGGCCGCCCATACCAGCAATAACGATAGTGTCAATCTGATCCTCTGCCTCAAAGGCCGCGAGGCCGTCGGCTAAGCGCACCTCAATCTGCTGACTCAGCCCATGCTCGGCGACATTTTT
>NZ_KQ969393.1:507475-515649 GCF_001578865.1 Streptococcus sp. DD11 | reverse complement strand
CAGCGGCCAGCGCCGCCTCAATCCGGCCCTGCTGCATCAGATAAATGGGCAGATAGGCATGATCGCTCCCCACATCCAGCAGCCTGCTCCCAGCCGGCACAAAAGCCGCAACCTTTTCCAATCGCTGGGAAATCGTTTTTTTCTGCATAGCTTTCTCGTTTCTATTGATTGTCCTATTCAGTATATCATTTTTAAGGGCATAAAAAAAGCGGCGGGAGAAAAATCGCCTTGATCAGCCATCATTCTGTCCCGCCCTAGTCTTTTTACTTGATTGCCTTGTATTCTGCTTTCAGCCCCCGCTGCACCGCTGGACGGGCTGCAATCTTATCCACCCAGGCCTGCAGATGCTTGTAGGAAGCGGTATCGAGAAATTCTGCAGAACCGGCATAGAGCCTGCCCTCTGCCAGCTGTCCGTACCAAGACCAGATGGCGATGTCGGCGATGCTGTAGTCCTGACCGGCGATATAAGGCTTGGCCGCCAATTCCTTGTCCAGTAAATCCAGCTGGCGCTTGACCTCCATGGTAAAGCGGTTAATCGGATATTCCATTTTTTCCGGTGCATAGTGAAAGAAATGGCCGAAACCGCCGCCCAGGAATGGCGCTGCGCCTGCCTGCCAGAAGAGCCAGTTGAGGACCTCCGCACGCTCGGCAGGTTCAGCAGGGATAAACTGCCCGAATTTCTCAGCCAGATAGAGCAGGATATGGGCAGACTCAAAGACCCGAATCGGCTCAGCCCCTGACTGGTCCAGCAAGGCCGGAATCTTAGAATTAGGGTTGAGCTTGACAAAGTCCGAGCCAAACTGGTCGCCATCCATAATGCTGATTTGGTAGAGGTCGTAGGCTGCCTCCGCTGCACCATCCGCCAGCAGCTCCTCCAGCAGAATGGTGGCCTTGACACCGTTGGGCGTCCCCAGCGAATACAGCTGGAAAGGCTGCTCACCGACTGGCAGCTTCTGCTCAAAGCGAGCACCGGCAGTCGGTTGATTGATCCCTGAAAATTTACCCTGATTGCTGTCCGCAGCAGACCAGACTTTTGGCAGTTTGTATTCTGACATGGTTTCTCTCCTTTTGAAGTTTACTAACTAAATCTGAACAAAAATAATCAGATTCTGTCGTTCCTATTGTAACATAGAATATTACAAGAAACTGAGACAGACTCCCATGCTTTTTATCAATCCTTCCACAAATTCATAGCCTTGAGGAAGTCGTCTGACACCGTCACATTCTGCGGATTGGCCGCTTCACGCTCCTCGCGCTTGGCTTCTACTTGAGCGACACTGGTAATGCCCTCCCGCCGCCAGTTGCGCAGGATAGCCTGGATGTATTTCCAGTTGGCCTTGCCGTTAAAAACCGCTTCCCGCAGGGCAGCCTTGATCAGCTCTGGGCTGGTTCGGTCGTCCTGAACGGTCTTGGTCAAATCCTCAATCTCAAAGGGGGTCAAGAGACGGCCCAGCTCCTGCTGGAAGGTCTCTACCAAGTCTTTCAGGACATTCTGCGGCGGCTTAACCGCAGCCTGCTGGTCGTTTTTGGCTGCCAGCAAATCGTCCAGCTTTTCCAAGGCAGGGGAAGCATCGAAAATCACCTCAGCTTCGCCTCCCAGCTCAATTGTTTTATACTGCAAAAGGCCTTTTTCGGTCAGATGGGACATGGAGCGGTTGACCTCCGTCAATGTCCTGCCAATCGTCTCCGCAATCTGGCTCGGTGCCACTTCTTCCAGCGATGTAGTGTTTTGCAGATAGAAAAACTGCCAGACCAAAAAATCATCAGAGGAATCAAAAATATCCTTAAAATGCAAAAGCAGGGCACTTGGAATAACCAGATTGCCCGATTTGAAAGCTGATAAATATGTCATGTAACCCCTTATAAATAAGCAAAAAATGATACGTCGTTTTCAGGGCTTTCCCAGTCAAAAGGTGTTTCCTGATAGACCGCATAGTTGACCCAGTTACTGAAAAAGAGAGCTGCCGGCAAACTCCAGCGCAGAGACGGTTGGCTGCTGACATCATCGTTCTGAAAGTAATGCTCTGGAATATGCGGATTTTTACCAGCCTTCAGATCACGAAAATACTCTCTGGCCAAGGTATCCCGGTCATACTCCATATGGCCGAAGCTGTAGACCTCCCGCAAATCACGGCTGGCAGCAACTGACACGCCTGTCTCTTTGCCTTGGGAAAGAATTTCCAGATTGGTCAGATTGAGAATGTCTTCTTTCAGCACCTCAGTATGGCGGGAATGAGGGGCATAAAACTCATCGTCAAAGCCGCGGAAGAGCAGATTGCGGCTGGACGCTGACTGGCTGTAGACCCCGGACAGCTTGCGCTCCATCTGGTGCTTGTCCACCCCATAGCGGGCATAGAGCCCAGCCTGAGCTCCCCAGCAGATATGAAGTGTGGAAAAGACATGGGTCTTAGACCACTCGATGACCTGCTGAAACTCCTCCCAATAGTCCACCGCCTCAAAGGGCAGATGCTCGACCGGTGCCCCAGTAATAATCAAGCCGTCAAAATAACGGCTCCTGACCTGCTCAAAGGTCTTATAGAAGGTCTCCATGTGCTCTGCATGGGTCGTTTTGGACCGATGGGATTTCATATAGAGAAATTCGATAGTCAGCTGCAGAGGGGTATTGGCCAAATGCCGCAGGAGCTGCGTTTCTGTCACCATTTTCTGCGGCATGAGATTGAGAACCAAGATATTGAGAGGACGGATATCCTGATGGTCCGCCCGGTCGTCGTCCATGACAAAGATATTCTCAGAACTTAAAATTTCAACAGCTGGTAATTTTTTATCAATCTTAATGGGCATGAAAATATCTCCTCTGAATCAGATCCACTGTGCTCAGCCTGTGCGGATGCACTTGGACAATCTAAGATGCAGAACTTGGGAAAGGTCTGCTGAGACCTTCCCCAGCCTGACCGGTGATGCAGCAAAAGCTGCACTTGGTGCTGTCCCTGTCAACAATAGATTTCCTCTCAGCAACAGTTTATATTACTCTCATTATACTGGAAGGAGATATAGTTTTCAATTATACTTTTTCTCTAACTAGATATAGCTTTAAACTATGTATCAGTAGTGCATGAGCACCTTGTAGTCATAGTCGCCAATCGCTTCGCGGCCCTTGAGCTCATCCAGCTCAATCAGAAATGCACAGCCGGCAACCACACCGCCCAGACGTTCGATCATTTCAATGGTCGCCTTGACTGTACCGCCTGTCGCCAGAAGGTCATCCACAATCAGTACCCGCTGGCCGGGTTTGATGGCATCAGCATGCATGGTCAGAGTATCGATGCCGTATTCCTTTTCATAGTCTGCAGAAATCACTTCGCGCGGCAGTTTGCCCGGCTTGCGGACCGGCGCAAAGCCAATCCCCAGCTCAAAAGCCACAGGGCAGCCGACGATAAAGCCGCGGGCTTCCGGACCGACAATCATGTCAATTTTCTTGTCCGTCGCATACTGGACAATCTCACGGACAGCATAGCTGTAGGCATTTCCGTCTGCCATCAGCGGACTGATGTCGCGGAAAGTAATGCCTTCCTGCGGGTAATTTTCGATTGTTGCAATATAGTCTTTTAGATTCATTTGTTACTTTCTCTCAAAAAATTTTTTACTCTCTATTATATCATGTTTTCCAATAAAAAGGGGATAAAAAAGAAAAACTGGGAGAAATGCTTCCCAGTCTGCTGCTTCCCGTCCTGCTAGCTGTAAATCCTCAGTTTCTTCTCCAGACGGGCCTGAAGGATTTCAAAGCCGTAGCAGAGCAGCCAGTAAATAAAGGCTACCAGGACATACATAGACATATAGTCCAATTCCCGGCCGCCGACGATTTTGGCCTTTTGGAAAATATCCTGAACGGTAATCATGGCCATGAGGGAGGTCGATTTGATCATGTCCAGAACCACATTGCCCAAGGGCGGAATAGCAATGCGGATGGCCTGGGGCAGGATAATCTTGCGGACAATGGTCCAATTTTTCAAACCCAGAGCCCGCGCTGCTTCCCACTGGCCCTGATCCACTGCCTGCATACTGGCCCGGAAAATCTCAGAGATGTAGGCCGCGCTGACCAGACTGAAGGCCAGATAAGAGCACAGAAGCGCCGGCAGCTCCACCCCATAAAAAGGCAGTCCAAAGTAGAGCACAAAAAGCACTACAATCATGGGAACGCCCCGCATGACAGAAATATAGAAGCGGGCCAAAGCAGACAGAAGGCTGCTTTTGGACATCCGGGCCCGGGAGATGAAGAAGCCCAGCACCAGCCCCGTCAGAAAGGACGTCAGAGCGACGCCCAAGGTATAGGGAATGCCAGAAAAGACAAACCAAAACTGATCGACTATCAGCCGAAAATCAATAACATTCATCCTCTATTCCACATCTGAAATGTCAACCGTTTCATAATCAAACTTCTTTTCCTGGGTCACATCCTGACCGGCAAAGAATTTCTCAGAAAGCTTGGTCAAGGTACCGTCCTTGCGCATCTCCTCCAAGGCACCGTCAATCTTTTCCAGCAGAACCTTATTGTCCAGCGACAGGGAGAAGCTGGCAGAAGTCGGGTTAAAGTAAACATCTTCTAAAATCTTGATGGGCTTGTCCGGAAAGGCTGTCAGCGCCATGCTTTGTAGGTAGTAGTCATTGATGATTACATCTGTCCGCTTGTTGACAATGTCATTCATATAGACATCGTTGGTGACATTGTCATAAATCACCAGCTCCGCGCCCAGCTTTTTGGCAATCTTCATATAGTTGGTCGAAGCGGCTCCTGCTGCTTTCTTGCCTTTGAGATCCTTGAGCGAGTGAATGCCTGAATTGTCCTCCTTGCGGACAATCATAGAGGTAAAGGAATATTTGTGCGGTCTTGTCCAGAGGAACTTATCAGCGTTCTTTCCGCTTTTTCAGAATAGCCGGCCACATCCACCTTGCCGCTCTTGAGGGCAGCCAGCATGCCGTCCACACTCATCTCTTCAAACTCCACCTTCAGTCCCAGACGCTTGCCGACTTCCTTTATAATCTCCACATCATAGCCAGTCAGATTATTGTCATCATCGTGATAAGACTGCGGAAACAGTGTCCCAGACGTTGCGACTTTCAGGGTTTTAGACTGTTCAATCTGATCCCATGAACCATTTGAACTGCTGGACTGCTTAGCAGAGCAGGCTCCCAAAAGAAGAGTTAGGCCAGCCAGGGCCAAACAGGCAGAAAAAAGCTTTTTCATATGTTCACCATCCGTGTTTATTTTGAAATGATATTAAAAAGTAAGAAAATATCATTTCCCTACTTTTTATCATACTAAATTGGTGACGCTTTCGCAATCAATCTGTTTGTGATTTACCGCTCAAACTTTCCCGCCTCTTCAAAAAGCTGGGCTACATATAAGAGCAAGTCCTCTCGGCCCTTGGCCGCCGTCAGCTGCACTCCCAGCGGCAGGCCCTCCGCCGTCCGATGCAGGGGCAGACTGATGGAGGGCTGGCCAGTCAGATTGGCCTGCTGGGTAAAGGGAGTCCATGCCAGACTTTCCTCAAACATCTGCCAGATTAGCTCCTGCTGCTCCGACTGGGAATAGTCAGCTATATGTCTCAGCTGCTCCTGCAGGGCTGCTGACAGAGGAAATTGGTCCTGCTTGGGTGCTGATTCTGCAGTTGCAGGTGTCAGGTAGAGGTCGTAGGTCTCATGAAAGACTGCCATCTGAGCTGAATACTGATCCCAGTCCTGCAGGATTTTCGTGAAATCCTTGGCCGAAATCTTCTGCCCAGACTGATAAAGGGCCCAGCTCATCAGCTCCATATCTTCCAAGCGCATCGAGCGGCCCAGACTGGCTTCAATGCCATCAAACATAGCGGCTGTTTCCACGCTGTTCATGAGATAATAGGACTTCATGGCCTCAATGCCATCCAGAGGCTCCTGCGCCAGCTCTGCCACTTCATGTCCAAGCTCCGCCAGAAAGACTGCGGCCTTGTGAACGGCTGCCTGAGCAGTCTGGGAAACAGAACTGCCAATCGGCGAACGGCTGCTGAAAGCAATCCGCAAAGGCTGCTCCGCCCTAAAGTCAAACAGGCTTTCCCTGCTGAGCAGAGGCAGGGGAAAGGGACTTTCCATCTGACAGGTCTGCAAATGATAGAGGAGGCGTCGGGTATCACGGACTGACTTGGTCAGGGCAAAATTCACTGCTGCCCCCTGCCAGCCTCTATAGGAGCCGGGTCCGACAGGTATTCGGCCGCGGCTGGGCTTGAGACCAATCAGGCCGTTAAAGCTGGCCGGAATCCGAATCGAGCCGCCGCCGTCACTGGCTGCAGCCAAGGGAACCATGCCCGACGCTGCTGCTGCGGCTGCTCCGCCGCTGGAGCCGCCGGCATTGCGGGTCAAATCCTGCGGCAGGGAGACCGGACCATAAAAACGGCTGTCGCTGATATTCTTAAAGCCAAATTCAGGCGTATTGGTCCGGCCCAGAATGATAAAGCCCAGCCTCTCTAAAGCCGCCACATAATGATCTGTCTGCTGGGGACGATAGCCAGCAAAGAGAGCCGAACCCGCCGTGGAAACAGCGCCGGCCTGTTCCTGCCCCAGATCCTTGAGAAGGAGGGGCACGCCGGCAAAGGGCAGATGATCAAAGCAGCCCTCTTGCGCCAGCTGTCTGGCTTCCTCATACTGCTTGTAAACCACAGCATTGAGCGACGGATTGAGCCGCTCAATCTTTGCTATCGCTTCTTCTACCAGCTCCAAAGGCGATACTGCTTTTTGTCTGACTGCCTGCGCCATGGCGGTGGCATCTGTCCAAGTCATGTGTTTCTCCTTAAACTCATGGTTAAAGTATATCCAACGATTTTCTAGCAAATTTATTGCAATTTTAATGAAAAGAATTGTTTCTATCTTTATGAAACTAAATATACTGCTTTAAATAAACCGGAGTTGCTATTTCTTGTTTGTAAACTTTGACAATATCTTTGGTAAATAAGCCCAATAACTCTAGACTATCAGAAGAGTTTATCTCAAATGTTGAGAAGTTAGAACAATCAAGGAAATGATGGAGTTCTCTGTAATTCTTAATATAAGTATAGCCTTGCGGGGCATGAAATGTTGGAGATAATTGCTTAGCTTGTTCTAACAATACTGGTTTATCAAGAAGAGATAGAGAATGAATGGCTGAAAAATACTTAGCGCCCTCATTCAAGTGTTGCTCTAAATTTGAGCAGCTGCTACTTTTCAGTCTCCTCTTGTCCAAGAAATCTTGAATATTATTACGTTTCCCTAAAACCATTTTCCCAACAATCATCTTAGCAGGCGCAGATAAGTATAAATAAGCAATTGTTTCTTCATCAGGTATCCTAGCACGATATTCGAAATGCTTTTTTCCGGTCAATAGAGCTCGAAAAAATTCTGGTTTAAAGCTAAGGATAATTTCATTCATCTAAAATTTTCTCCTTCGCAAGACTTTTGTTTGATCCTTTACCATCTCATCTCTCCATCAAATAATCATACATCTCCTGCACGGTGCCCAGCGCCATCAGCTCCTGCTCCTTGACGGTGCGTTTGAGATCTTGGAAAATGAGACTGCTGTCAATTTCTTTCTTTTCTGCCCCTTTATTAACCGTCATGACGCCGTCTTTAATGGTCACAAAGCCCAGCTCTTCAAAGATTTGAATCATCTTCACAAGGAGAATCGGATCAAGCTTCAGATAAGACGCCAGCTCCTTGAGCTTGTAGCGGATGTCAAACTCCGGAAACTGGTAAATCGTCTTGTAGAGACGGGCAAACTGCTCCCTGCTGCCATAGCCGGTCAGATAGTAGGGCCGGGCAATGTCATTTTTGAAATAAATCGCCTCAAACTCATGGGACTGCAGAATAGCTTTCAGCTCCTGCAAATCATCAGGAAGGTCATAAATCAGTACAGCTCTGCTATTGTCCAAATCCGGCAAAGGCTGGGTGAAACGCAGCTGGGGAACCCCATCAGGCAGCGAGGCATTTTTGCCGCGGACATTAAAGAGCTGAACGCCGTCCACACGCGCATCCACCAGCATGAGCTGCAGACTGGTCTGGCCGTTCCACCTATTGACAGAAAGGCTGACCGCCAGCTCCAGCTGCTTAGCCTGGGCAAATTCGGCCGCCAGCGTCCCTTGACCAAAGGCCACTACCTCAAAGGCCGCATCCTGCTGCGAGACCTTCAGTTTGAGGTGGCTGTTGGCTGCCCC
>NZ_KQ969393.1:505424-506852 GCF_001578865.1 Streptococcus sp. DD11 | reverse complement strand
CAGAATAGCTGACAGCTCCGTCAGCTTGTCTGCTTCCAGCGTCATACCAGCTGCCCCAGCATGGCCGCCAAAGGCCACGAAAAGATCGCGGTGACTGTCCAGCGCCTCAAAAATATTGACCGCTTCAATACTGCGGGCGCTGCCCTTGGCAATGCCCTTTTCAATGTTCAGAACAATGACCGGCTGGTGCAGCTCTTCCAGCAGCCGGCCGGCCACAATCCCCAAGACACCGGGATTCCAGCCTTCCTTGGCCAGCACCTGCACCGGCCGCTCTGCATGCAGCATGGTTTTGGCTTCCTCATAGATGCTTTGGACGATTTCCTTGCGCTCTTCATTCTTCTGATTGATCATGAGGGCGATACGGTGGGCTTCCTCGTCATCAAAACCGGTCAAGAGCTCGACTGCTGGATTGGGATCATCCAAGCGCCCCAGAGCATTGAGCCGGGGGGCAATCTGAAAGCCGACTGTTTCCTCGTCCAGCTCCTCTGTCTGGAGCCCCGCAATCTTAAAGAGCTCCTGCAAGCCGATGCGCTGGCTGTTTTTGAGGACAGAGAGGCCGTATTTGACCAAGATGCGATTTTCTCCTGTCAGACTGACCATATCGGCAATGGTGCCAATGGCAACGAGATCTAGGAGTTCAACCTGAACTTCTTCCAAAAGAGCCGTTGCCAGCTTAAAAGCCACCCCGCAGCCAGCCAGCTGCTTAAAGGGGTAATCCGCTCCTCTGTGCTCTGGATGGATGATGGCATAAGCATCCGGCAGGATCTCCGGCATGGAGTGATGGTCCGTCACGATGACATCCACACCCAGCGATTGGGCCAGCTCAATAGCTTCTACTCCCGCCACGCCATTATCCACTGTGATGATAAGGGAGATGCCCTGATTTTCGATAAAATACTTGTAAACACTGCTGTTGGGGCCATAGCCGTCTGTAAAGCGATTGGGCAGATAGACCTGACATTCAGCTCCCAGCTGCTCCAGAGCCTCTTTGACTATCGAAGCTGAAGTCATGCCATCCGCATCATAGTCGCCGTAAATCAAAATCTGCTCATAATTCTCAATCGCTGAGCGAATGCGGGCCACAGCCCTGTCCATATCGTGCAGGTCATAAGGGTCATGCAGCTGATCCAAAGACGGCTCCAGAAAATCCTGCAGTTCCTCCTCCGTCTGAATCCCTCTCTGGTAGAGAAGACTGGCCGCCGCAGGCTCCAGACCGGCTTTCTTAGCCTTTTTTAAAAACGCTTCATCCGTAAAATGTGTGGCAAACTGCCAGTCATACTTTGAACTAATCATCAATCAGACACTTTTCCCTTTCGTCTTGTCTGTTTATTATAACATGAAAAAGACGGCTAGGCAGAGCTAAAATTTGAATTTTTCGCTCTCTCTTCTATTCCTTTCCAGAATCAAATCAAAAACAAAGCCGGGACA
>NZ_KQ969393.1:501376-504957 GCF_001578865.1 Streptococcus sp. DD11 | reverse complement strand
GAAGCCAGCTCCCGGCTATAGGAGTCTGCCTTGCCTTCTTCGTCAAAGACAAAGGTGTCGCCGGCATAAACCTCCCCCAAATCATGGATGAGCAGCATGGTCGTGACCCTCTCCAAAAGATCAAGCTCTCGGGTACATACTCCTGCAACACCATCGCTAGAAGGGCACACTGCCAGCTATGCTCTGCCGAATTCTCAAAACGGTAGGCATCCAAGGTCCGATTGGTCCTATGAGTGGCTTTGAGCTTTTCCAGCTCATTGGCAAAATCCAGCTGCTGCAAACGTTCAAGCATGAGAGACTCCTCGAAACTTTCTATGTTCAATCTGACGGTACAAAAGGCAGAAAAGGGAGAATTGCCTACTCTTTTAAAGCTCCTGTATGGTCAGAGCTTCGGTTTGCTCCGGCAGTCGGGGAACTTGTTTGTGACTGTGGATAGGGCAAGCCTATCTTGACTGCAGCTGTCATTTCCTAGCGGCAGCTTTTTCTGCCAGCTCCCAACCATGCTCTAGGCATTTCGCTGTCTAGAGTTTTGAGTATGAATCAGCAGAAAAGGCATTGAGCGGAAGCAGCCACAAGCTATGAGAAGCTATCCCATGAAGAGCTGTTATTTAAGCAATTCCTGCACAGGATCAAAGATGATGCGCTCGATGTCGGATAGGTAGATGGACAGCTGCTGCTGCTTGTTAAAGAATTCCGACAGGAGGGCATTGTCCTGAATTTTTTGACCGAAGGAAGTCAGCTTGTCCTGCACTTCCTTGCTGGGCACTTGGCCGCTCTGGGCCAGCTGCTGCAGTTCATGCTGAAAGGCCAGATAATCATCAAAAATCGCCTTGGCTTCACTGTCTGCATCCACTTCTTTCTTGCTGTCGACAACCGCCTGGTATTCGGGCAGGTCGCGCAGGCTGCGGCTGAGTTCATTAGCTAAATCATAAATGTTGGACATCAATTTTCTCCATTCTATTCATCTAAAAATACCTGATAGTCAGTATTTTCTCTTACTATTTTAGCAGATTTTTCCAAATCTTCACGATTTTTAAAGGTGATTTGCAAAATTCCGTTGATATCTTCACGGTTTTCCTCGTTAATGCGGATATTGACCACTGAGGTCCCCCGCAGCAATTCCAGAATGCCCAAGATTGCATCTTCTTCGTCAGGAACATTGATAAAAATGTCATAAAAACTGTCTACACCGGCCCGTTTATGAATTTCCATCTGTTTGCGGACACGGCGGCCCTCTTCAAAGAAATTCCAAATTCTATCCTGATCTTTGCTCCTGAGAGCGTCTGCTACCCTGTCCAGATGCTCCTTGAAATCTTCAAGCCGCTCTAAGATTGGCTCAGGATTCGTCAGCAGGATAGAGGTCCACATACCTGGCTCGCTCTCTGCAATCCGGGTCATATCCCGAAAACCGCCGGCCGCAAAGGACTGGGTCAGTGCATGCTCCTGGCTGTAGGCGGCTGCCTGCTCCATCAGACTGGAAGCCAAGATGTGAGGAAAATGGCTGACCTGACTGGTGACTCGGTCATGCTCCGCTGCATCGATCTCAATAAAGCGGGCGTGAAGACCAGACAGGAGATCCTGCAGTTCTTCCGTCGTGCCGGGCTTGGTCAGGCTGGACGGTGTAAAGATATAATAGGCATTCTCAAAGAGATTGACATCAGCTGAAGCCGCACCTGTCTTATGGCTGCCGGCCATAGGGTGGGCACCGACAAATCGAACCGGCCTGGCCTGCAGGAAGTCTTCCGCCGCAGCGACAATCTCCGCCTTGGTGGATCCGGCATCAGAAATAAGGACATTTTCCTTCAAATCCAGACCGGCCAGCTCCCTGATAAAGTCAATGGTCTGCTGGATGGGGACAGCCAGAATAATGACATCTGCCAAAGGGGCCCAGGCCACAAAATCAGCCGTCGCTCCATCCACCATCCCCCTCTCCAGAGCAATCCTGCGTGACTCCTCACTGCGATTATAGCCCAGAATTTCTACTTCTGGATGGTCACGCCGGATGCCCAGAGCCAGTGAGGCGCCAATCAGCCCTAATCCTGCAATATAGACCCGTTTTTTCTCCATGCTTGCTCCTTGCTCATCAGCTCTAAAATCCCTTGGCATAAGCCCGGTGCTGGGCCACTGCTGCCTGCAGTTCCTCTAAATTGTCAGAGGAGAATTTTTCCAGCACTTCTGCCGCCAGAACCGTCGCCACAACGCTTTCCATCACGACAGCCGCAGCTGGCAGAGCCGTTGGATCGCTCCGCTCCACCGTTGCCTTGTAAGACTCGTGGCTCTCAATATCCACGCTCATCAGCGGCTTGTAAAGAGTCGGAATCGGCTTCATCACCCCGCGCACGACAATCGGTTCACCATTGGTCATCCCGCCTTCAAAGCCGCCCAGATTATTTGTCCGGCGGGTAAAGCCGTCAGCTTCAGACCAGAGGATTTCATCCATGACCTGACTGCCTTTGAGCCGGCCGGCTTCAAAACCGACACCGAATTCAACCCCTTTGAAAGCATTGATGGACACCACCCCTTGAGCGATTTTGGCATCCAGTTTTCTGTCCCAATGGACAAAAGAGCCCAGGCCTGCCGGCACACCGCCGACAATGGTCTCAATGATACCGCCGATTGTATCGCCGTCCTTCTTGATTTGGTCAATATAAGCCTTGATGTCCTGCTCTTTTTCAGGATTGACAATGGAAACTTCCGACCGGCCGGCCCTTTCCTTGATTTGGGACACTGTCAGATTTTCAGGTACGTCAATGTCAATGCCGCCAAAGGTGACAATATGACTGGCCACTTCGACGCCGATTTCTTCCAGCAGCCGTTTCGCAACAGCCCCCACTGCCACCCGCATCGTTGTTTCGCGGGCAGAGGACCGCTCCAGAGAATTGCGCAGATCGCTAAAGCGGTACTTGATGCCGCCGACCAGATCCGCATGGCCAGGCCGCGGCTTGGTAATCTTACGCAGGCCTTTTTTCTTCTCCTCCACATCAGCCGCATTCATGATGTCCAGCCATTTCTGATGATCCAGATTGGTGACATGGAGAGTAATGGGACCGCCCATGGTCAGACCATGGCGCACACCAGAGGTAATCTCTACCTGATCGCTCTCAATCTTCATGCGGGCACCGCGGCCGTAGCCGCCCTGCCGGCGTTTCAGCTCTGCATTGATGTAGTCTGCTGTCAGAGGCAGGCCTGCCGGCACACCTTCAATAATGGCGGTCAGACGCGGTCCGTGTGACTCGCCGGCCGTTAAATATCTCATAATCATTTCCTATCTATCCTTTTGCAAATCAGCGGCAGCGCTGACTGTCCGCCTCATACTCTTTGAAAATCCAAGGCGGCATTTCCTTACGGAGGTTTTGAGCTGTCTTCAATCTCTTTGACGAAGACAGCTGACACAAACTGCTCTTGCTTTGTCTGCAGCCGGCAGTGGAGGCTGAGACAAAAGTCCTTCAGTCTCGCTTTGTTTTGGAAAAAAACTCTTGACGCGGTAGCTGATTGCTCAAAAGCTCCAGTGGAGGTTTTGAGGTTATAGATAAAGCTTCCGATAGGAAGCAACAAAAGCACTGCTTTGAGGTTATGGATGA
>NZ_KQ969393.1:498903-500859 GCF_001578865.1 Streptococcus sp. DD11 | reverse complement strand
TCAACTTTGCTCTCATCCCTTGCCATCTTCGATTTTCTTTGCTTATCAGGCAACATTTTCCCTTATCGCTGCAGAAATTCCTTCATTTCATCCAGTGAAATCTGGTGAATGGCAGCTGAGCCTAATTCTGGCACCAAGACCAGCTTGATATTGCTGCCTCGGGCTTTCTTGTCATGGCTCAGTGCTTCATGCAGCCGGTCCACGTCCCAAGGCTCATGCTCCACCGGCAGACCGAATTTCCGGCACATAGCTGCTATTTCATCCGTGATACCAGCCGGCATCAACCCCCGCTGCTCAGCAGCCCGGGCAATCTGCACCATGCCGACAGCCACAGCTTCTCCGTGCATGACTTTGCCATAGCCAGCTGTCGCTTCAATGGCATGGCCAATCGTATGGCCGAAGTTCAGGTACATGCGAACACCATTTTCCAGCTCATCCTCCACCACGATCTTGCGCTTTACATCACAGGAATGGTAGATGATACTGTCAGCATGCTCTAAGATAGACTCCGGACTGCCATCCATGCCCAGCAGCTCCTCCCAGAGCTCCTTATCCTCAATCAAGCCGTATTTGACAACCTCGCCCATGCCTTCAATCAGCTCGCGCCGGCCCAGAGTCTGCAAGACTTCCGGGTCAATCAAAACCCCATCCGGCTGAGCAAAGGTACCAATCATGTTCTTAGCCCAGGGGCTATTGACCCCAGTCTTTCCGCCGATAGAGGAGTCCACCTGAGCAGTCAGGCTGGTCGGAATCTGCACAAAATGAATCCCCCGCATATAGGTAGAGGCCGCAAAGCCTGCCAGATCACCGACAACACCGCCGCCCAGGGCCACCATGCCGTCGCTGCGGGTCATGCCCAGCTTGACCATATACTCATAAAGCTTATTGACCGTCCTTAGATTTTTGCTGGCTTCGCCTTCCAGAAAGTCAAAAACATAGGTTTCAAAACCGGCAGCTTCCAAGCTCAGCTTCACCTTCTCTGCGTAAAGAGCAGCCACCCGATTATCAGACACTATAATCACCTTTTGCGGCTGCCATAGCTGACTCAGCCAGTCGCCCGCCTGCCCTAAAATTTCTCTTTCGATGACAATATCATAGGGATGCTGGGGGATATTTACATTTAATTTCATCAGCTGTTCCTTTCTTCTTTTTCCAAATTATCTAAATTCTTCCAATACTGCTTTCTCTCCTGTTCCCTGGCCTCGTCCAACCGGTCCTCGTAGCGTCTGACCCGTCTCATAAAGTCTTCCTGCAGATTCGTTTGCTGTTCCAGCTCATAAGACAGGCTGACATCCGGCACATTCCGGAAAAAGTAAGCAACCCATTCGCCCATTTCCTCGGTGTGCTGCCGTATATCCCGCTTCATATTATCATACTCCCACTCCAGTTCATTGAACTGACGGGTACGGCGGATATGCTGGTCTTCCAGCTCATCCTTTTTTCTTTGAAGATGGTCCATCTGCGCCTCCTAGATAATGGGACTGGTAAAAGCCGGCTGAGGTATGGCCTGCAGGACATTCCCGGCTGCATCGGCCGCCGCACCTGACAAGCCGCCGGCCAGACCAGAGACCAAACTGTTGCTTGAAAAAGCATGCATCTCTTCTGCTAAAGCATGGAGAGCTGTCTGCAGCTCAGCTCCCTCCTGTCTGATAAGAGCTCTTTTAGCAGTGATAATAGAGCGGATAGCCGCTTCCTCCTGCATTTTTTTGATTTTCCTCTGAATTCGTTCTGCTTCCTGTCGGTCTTCTGTCCATGGTTCCAGCATTATCTTCCCCCTTTTTATGCAAATAGATTCGCCCCCTGCTGATCAGCGGCCTTAATGTCCTTAGCCGCTTTGTCCAGCATGTCCGCCACATCTCCCAGCTTAGTCTGGTAGCTGCTGGCCTGACTGATATTGGCACTTTCCAGCCCGGCATCCCAGCAGCTGTCCAGAGTAAACTCAGACAAGATGGCTTC
>NZ_KQ969393.1:487814-498581 GCF_001578865.1 Streptococcus sp. DD11 | reverse complement strand
ATTGAGTCTTGCCGCAAATTCCTCCGGCTGCAGACGGGCTGTCTGCACATTTTCCAGCAGCAGCTCCTCTCTCAGACGGATAAGCTGACTGCCTGAACGGCCGGTCAGACCGGACTGCAGCTCCGCAATCCGCTTCCGGCTGTGCTCAAGCAGCTGCAGCCGAGACGGTTCGGACGCAAAAGCGCCGTAGATTTTCTTGTATTCCTTGACATAGTATTCAGGGTCTAGTTTATCAGTCCCCAAACCATAATTAGCAGTAATTTTGTTCAGTTTGGCATTTTCTGCTTTTTTCTTGGCAATTTCCCGTACCTGCTTTTCAGTCATGCCAGTAGCAAACCGGTTTCTTTTATAATACCAATCTACATCCAGCTTATTCCCTTTCATCACAGGAGTTTGAGGTGAATGTCCATCGTCTCCCTCAACCACTTCAAATCGCATCGTCTTTCCATAAGGCACATCTCCTCCATCTCCATCAAGAACAACAACATCACCTCGGCTGTCCCGGTAAATAGTCGCATTCTTATTGAGATAGGCGACCTGTTCTTTTGATATGGCGCCGCTTGCTACCGCATCATGGGCCTCAAAATCCATAAAGTTTGTTACCTTAATCGAACGATGCTCCTGCAAACCGTATTTTGAAGCAGTATAAGCCACTCCTGGTCCGGCCTGACTGTGCCCAGACATATTAGAGATAATAGCATTCTTGTCCTCGGATTTGGCCTTCTCCAAAGTTTCCTGATAAAACTGATCAATATCGGCAGTCTGAGGCGTCAGTCCACCTTGTACCGTTCCAAACCAACCACTGGTAATAAAGGCATTTGCGGAAGATTCAGCAATATCAAAATCTTTCTTCCAGAAATAGGACTGGTCGTCCCAATACTTCATATGCTCAAAAGGAACTTGGGTACCGGCTACAAGAATGGTTGTTTCCTGATAATTTGGATTAGCCCCATCTGCATTGTCTACTGGAACAACTGCCAAAGCTTGGGTTACATCATCTTTTTGATTAACAACTTTATAAAATTTGTTTTGTCCTGGAATCTGTATAACAGAACCGTTCTCTTTCTGAATTGACTTCTTGGTAATCCCTTGTAATTCTTGAATCTCTTTATCAGTCAGTGTCATTTGGAAGCACCCCCTTTTTCAGTTCAAGATTATAAACAATCTTTGCCTCCGAGCTGCCAGTATCTGATTTTTCAACCCCCTTTAACTTTCCTTCTGAAATCAGGGTCTCAAAATTCAGATCAATATCCTTCATTTCATTCCTTTTTACTTCTTCCGGAATAGGCTTCCCATAAGTCACCTCTATCATTTCCCCAGAATCGGTACTTAATTCAATAGAATGTTTTCCTGAATAATAAAACCCAAGGCGTAAATAACCTATGATACCATACGCAGGATGTTGAAATTTTTTAAATTCTCCTCCAAATCTAGCCTTATTCCCATGTGAATCATAAATAATAGGGACCATTTCCGCATTAAACATAGAAGAGCCATCGTCCCCCGTGACATAAATCGGAGAAAATTCAATCTTCTCAATTCCTGAAAAATGTTCCTTGATGTAAATCCCTATCTGCTCTTCTAAAAGGCGAAAACCTCGTTGATAGAGTTGGGTCGTTTTAGGACCAAGATTGGGCTTTGTGATTTTGTTGTACATATAAATACCTCCTCCGATAAGAGATAAAAGAATTATGACTGATATTAGAATAGGCTTTAGTCGTTTCTTCATAAATGAACCTCCATTATACAATTCTATAAAATAACGCTTTGATAAACCGCTTTCTTATAGTATAGCATAACGTTTGAGGAATGTCAGATGAAATCAGTCAAAGTTCCACTAATATCTGTCTGAATCATACTGATTACTTAAACCACCGGCGCAACAGCAACAGCTTCTGTTACAGAATTTTCTGAATTGATGATTTCGTATTGTTGACCACTGCTTTCTAAATCTTTTTTAGTCCCTTCTTCTAACCCTTTCCATTCCTAACCTTATCATGCAATTGTTGGATTTCTCTATGGGTTATTTCCATTTTGAATAATCTCCTCTCTTAATCTCTAAATTATAGTTAATTTCAGCTTTTGGACTCCCTGCTTCGCTTTTAGTGATGTTCTTTAACTGACCATCATTAACTAAAGCTTCCATATTGGCGTCCGTCCCTTTAAGTTCTGTCTTGATTTTAGCTTCCTCAGGCAAAGTTTTTTGGTTGCTTACATTGATATCAAAATCTAACCCCCTAGAAGATTTTTCTAAATAAATAAATTCATTGCCTGCATAATCAAAGTCAACCTCTAAATCCGCAGTAGTCCCGTAGGATGCATAACCAGTATTGCCAATTTGAGTTCCCAGCACGGCTCGGTTCCCCTCCTCATCATAGACGACTGGGAGAATATCAGCTGTAAAAGGGGGATTATCTTTCCCACCCTGAACGAAAATCGGCGAAAACTCAATCTTAGAAACACCGGAATAGTTTTCTTTAATGTAAGTTGCAATCTGTTCTTCCAGCAGACGAAAACCGTGTTTGATAATTTTTTCTTCTTTAACATCAAGTCCAGAAGAAGTTTTTTGTAAATTCACCATATAAAATATACCTCCTGAAATAAGAACGAACAAAACTGCCAGACCTGCAACAACCTTTTTTCTCATAGACCAACCTCAATTATAGTATTCTATAAAATAACGCTTTTATAAACCGCTTTCTTATAGTATAGCATAACGTTTGAGGAATGTCAGATGAAATCAGTCAAAGTTCCACTAATATCTGTCTGAATCATACTGATTACTTAAACCACCGGCGCAACAGCAACAGCTTCTGTTACAGAATTTTCTGAATTGATGATTTCGTATTGCTGACCATCATCAGTCGCTTTTCTCGTGCCTGCTTTATAAGTTTTCCAAGTCCTTACCTCACGATGAAGTATTTGAATATTCTCGTGGCTTATTTCCATTCTAAATAACTTCCTCTCTTAATCTCTAAATTATAGTTAATTTCAGCTTTTGGACTCCCTGTCTCGCTTTTAATAACATTTTTTAATTGACTATCGTCAACTAAGGCCTTTATGTTATCATCAATCGCAGGATTAGAAGTTAATTTTACTTCATCCGGTAATTTTTCTTTATCAGCAACTTCAATCTGTTCCTTAATTGAATTTCTCAGTAAAATAGATTCTTTATCATCAGCATCAAAGTCAAGGAAGATACTGTAAGGTATCCCATAGGATGCATAACCTGTATTACCAATTAAAGTTCCAAAAACAGCTCGGTTCCCCTCCTCATCATAGACGACTGGGAGAATATCAGCTGTAAAAGGGGGATTATCCTTTCCACCTTGAATGAAAATCGGTGAAAACTCAATTTTATTTACTCCAGAGTAGTGTTCCTTAATATAGGTAGCCAGCTGTTCTTCCAGCAAACGGAAACCGTGCTTGATAAGTTTTTCCTCTTTAACATCAAGTCCAGAAGAAGTTTTTTGTAAATTCACCATATAAAATATACCTCCTGAAATAAGAACGAACAAAACTGCCAGACCTGCAACAACCTTTTTTCTCATAGACCAACCTCAATTATAGTATTCTATAAAACAGCGTTTTCATAAACCGCTTTCTTATAGAAAAGCATAATTTTTGGGCAATGTCATATAAAATCAGTCAAAGTTCCACTAATATCTATCTGAATCATACTGATTACTTAAACCACCGGCGCAACAGCAACAGCTTCTGTTACAGAATTTTCTGAATTTATGATTTCGTATTGCTGATTATCCTTAGTAAATAATTTTTTTCCTTCTGGTTCAATTTTCCAATTTCTAACTTCAGCATGAAGTTTCTGAATGTCTTTATGTGTCAATTCCATTTTAAATAGCTCCCCCTTCTAATTTCTAAATTATAGCTAATCTCAGCTTTGGGGCTACCATTATTACTACTTTTGATATTTTTCAATTGACCATCATCAACCAAAGCCTGCAAATTTTTATCTAACATATTATCAGGGAGCAACCTCGCTTCCTTTGGTAAAACATTTTCGTTAGACACATCAATCTCAACGCCATGTCCTTTTTCAGAATCTTCCAGCTCTATAATTTCTTTATCATCAGCATCAAAATCCAAATAAAGCCCCGCAAGAATACCGTAAGACGGATAACCTATGTTTTTTACATCCTTTCCTAAAACAGCTCGGTTCCCCTCCTCATCATAGACAACTGGCAGAACATCAGCTGTGAAAGGAGGGTTGCTTTTTCCGCCCTCAATAAAAATCGGTGAAAATTCAATTTTACTTACTCCAGAGTAGTGTTCTTTAATATAGGTAGCCAGCTGCTCTTCCAGCAGACGAAAACCATGCTTGATAATTTTTTCTTCTTTAACATCAAGTCCAGAAGAAGTCTTTTGCAAATTCACCATATAAAATATACCTCCTGAAATAAGAATGAATAGAACTGCCAGACCTGCAGCAACTTTTTTCTTCATAAACAAACCTCCATTATACAATTCTATAAAACAACGCTTTGATAAACCGCTTTCTTATAGAAAAGCATAATGCTTGAGGGGTGTCATACCACTACTCCCCCTTCTTCAGTTCAACATTATAGACAATTTCTGCTTCTGGGCTGCCTTTTTCATCCTTGACAACATCTTTTAACTGACCGTCCTCTATCAATAGTTCGATATTTTTATCTGTGCTCTTCGCTTCTGTTAATTTAGCTTCTGATGGGAGGTGTCTGGAGTTTGAAACATCTATTTCCTCACCTCCTGGACCCATCAATTCTATGACTTCCTGGCCAGTTCCATCGAAAGCAAGAAAAATATGAGAAAGCAAGCCATAGCTCAAGGGGAGATTGTTCTTTACAGAAACTCCTAAAGTCGCTTGGTTGCCATGCTTATCATAAATCGTTGGGCGTACATAGGCATCAATCATGGAAGAACCATCATCCCCCGTAACATAAATGGGAGAGAATTCAATCTTCTCAATTCCTGAATAGTGCTCCTTGATATAAATCCCGATCTGCTCCTCCAGCAGCCGGAATCCGCGCTGATAGAGCTTGGTCGTTTGAGGGCCAAGATTGGGCTTCGTGATTTTGTTGTACAAATAAATGCCAGCTCCGACAATGGATAAAAGTATTATGACTGATATTAAAATAGGCTTTATTCGTTTCTTCATGGATAAACCTCAATTATAGTATTTTATAAAACAACGCTTTTATAGACCGCTTTCTTATTGTATAGCATAATTTTTAGGTAATGTCATATAAAATTTTGTCAATGTCATATCACTACTCTCCTTTCTCCAGCTCAACATTATAAATAATTTGAGCTTCTGGACTGCCTTTTTCATCCTTGACTACACTTTTTAACTGACCATCCTCTACTAATAATTCGATATTTTCATCTATCCCTCTAGCACTTGTCAGTTTAGCTTCATCAGGCAAATGTTCAGCATCAGAAACGTCAATGTCGTTATCTTCTGAATCCATCAATTCTATGACTTCTTTACCAAATCCATCATAAGCAAGAAAAATATCAGTAATTAAACCATAGCTAGCTGGAGTGTAATTTTTAATTTTCGTTCCTAGAGTCGCTTGGTTGCCATGCTTATCATAAATCGTCGGACGTACATAGGCATCAATCATAGAAGAACCGTCATCCCCCGTCACATAAATCGGAGAAAATTCAATCTTCTCAATTCCTGAAAAATGTTCCTTGATGTAAATCCCTATCTGCTCTTCTAAAAGGCGAAAACCTCGTTGATAGAGTTGGGTCGTTTGAGGGCCAAGATTGGGCTTCGTGATTTTATTGTACATATAAATGCCAGCTCCGACAATGGATAAAAGAATTATGACTGATATTAGAATAAACTTTATTTGTTTCTTCATCTCAAGGCTTACTTATACATTTCTTCTAATTTTTGCCAAATCTCTTGGCTGGGCATGGTTTTGCCTGTCCAGAGTTTAAAGGCTTCTGCCCCCTGATAGAGCAGCATGCCGAGTCCATTGACAGTCTGAATCCCCTGACTGGCCGCAAGCTTCAGGAAAGGGGATTCAAAAGGCTGATAAATCATATCCGCGACAATGATCTCCTGGGGGAAAATAAATTCAGAAGTAATCGGCAGGGCCCGGCCGTTCATGCCGACGCCGGTCGCATTGACAAATAGTTCCGCATCCTGAATGCGCTCCTGCAGGAGCAGTTGGTCCTCCAGTGAAAAAATCCGAATAGGAACCCCAGTCTCCTGCTCAATGGCCTCAATCCGCTTCTGAGCCTTCTCCAGCGAAGCCGTCCGAGTGAAGACATCAACAGCAGCAACACCGTCCAGAGCTCCTTGGCCGATAATAGCCATAGCTGCGCCGCCAGCCCCCAGAATGGTCATTTTTTTGCCCTTAATAGCAAAAGACGGCAAGCTCTGAAAGAAGCCCTTGCCATCTGTGTTATAACCGATTAAACGACCATTGCGATGAACAACTGTATTGACAGAACCAATCAGGCGGGCAACTGGGTCAATCTCATCCAAATAAGGAATGACAGCCTGCTTATAAGGCATAGAAAGATTGACGCCGAACATATTAAAGCGCCGGATATTCTCAATTGTCATCTTTAAATCTTTTCTGGTGACCTCCCAGGCCACATACACACCATTGACCCCCGTTTTTTCAAACGCATAGTTGTGGACAAAGGGGGAAATGCTGTGCTTGATTGGATTGGCTACAACAGCAGCCATGCGGGTATGCCCATTAATTTTCATCTAAAATCTCCCGAACGATTTTCATATTAGGCAAGGAAACCTGCCCCGGTGCACTGGGCTGCTCTACGCTGGAATAGGACCAGCTGGAGCCGGTCAAATCAGCTGCCAGTCTCGAAATCTTGCCGATTTTTCCCATGGAAATAGTGACAAAATCCTGCTCAGGATTCAGCGTCTTGAAGCCGCGGGTATAGTTCATCAGATCCAGCACATCCTGCTCATTGTGGGCCATGACCGAAACCTTGACCACTTTGGGCGTCAGACTGGTCAGCTCAGACAGGATTTCCATCATATTTTCCGGAGTTTCCTCGAAGTTATGGTAGCTCAGGACCAGATTGGGAAATTCCAGCATTTCCTCAAACTTATCCTTATGAGAATAGTACTCAAAGTCGATATAATCCGGCTGATAAAAACCGGCCACTTCCTTAATCAGGGCCACATACTCATCATCGGTCAAATCAATCTCTCCGCCCTCTGGGCGTGTCCGCAGCGTGAAAATCAGCTCACGCCCGGCAAATTTTTCAAAAATAGCTGGCGCCACATTGAGAATGTCATCTTTGACCAGAAAGTCTGCCCGCCACTCAATAATATCGGCATCATCGTAGCGGGTCACATCAATTTCCTGAGCTTCTTCTAAACTCTTTGGCATTACAGAAACGACTAATTTCATTTGTCCACCTTTATTGTAAATACCTTGAGGTAATTACTGCTCCTGTCTTTTTTATTGTATACAAAGTCTGCTGGAAGGCCGTATTCTGCTAAATAGCGGTGCCCAAGCCCGGCAAACCCTTTTTCGATTTCTTCTTTAAATTTACTCTTGGAAAGATTGGCTGCATTGGTGCTGACAATCAGCAGCCCCTGAGGGCTGAGAATCTCCAAAGCCTCCCGAATCAGCCTATGGTAATCTTTGGCAACCGAGAATGTCTGCTTTTTATTTCTGGCAAAGCTGGGCGGATCAAGGACGATTACATCATACTGCAGATGATGGCGCTTGGCGTATCTGAAATAGTCAAAAGCCTCCATGACCACAAATTGATGCTGATCCAGAGCCAGCCCATTTGCCCGAAAATGGGCTTCTGACAGCTCACGGCTGCGCTTAGCCAAATCCACCGAAACCGTCTGACGGGCTCCGCCCATGGCAGCCGCAGCAGAGAAAGCCGCAGTGTAAGAAAACAGATTGAGCAGGCTTTTACCTGCAGCCAAGCCATCCACCAGACTGGCCCGCACATCATGCTGATCCAGAAAAATACCCGTCATGAGACCGTCATTGAGAAAGACCTGATAGCGGACACCGTTCTCTAAGACGATAAAAGTATCCGGCGCTTCTGCTCCATATACATGAGCTGACTCATAAGCCAAGCCCTTGAAGCGGATTTTTTCGTAGGCCCCCGCAACTTCCGGAAAAACATCCCGAAAAGCCGTCAAAATTTCTTCTTTAATGGCATAGACAAATTCATTATACCAAGAAAAAAGCGCAAAGTCATTATATAAATCTACTGTGAAGCCGCCAAAGCCGTCGCCGTCTTGGTTAAAGAGGCGGTAGGCACTGGTATGGGCAGCCTGACGATAGGCCGAACGCCTATCCTTGGCCTGAGCAAACAGCCCCCGAAAAAAGGCCGCATCCGCTGTGATCCTCTCATGGGAAATCAGCCAGCCAATCCCCTTATTCTGAGCGGAGAGATAAGCTGTTCCCAGAAACTTTCCTGCCGCATTTCGCGCTTCCACACATTGGTTGGTCAGCGAAAGATGCGGAAAGTCTTTCTTTTCCAGTAAAAAGAGGCCCTTTCTCAGCTTCTCTTCTGCCTGCTGATTCACAGTAAGTTTATTCATAACGTTTATTATACCAAAGATTGTGAAAATTCTCAAAACATATTTTACAAAGGGACAAGCAAAAATGAATTTCTGACAAAAATACAAGGGGGCAGAAGGCTATATTTTTATTTTTTTACAAAAACCTCTTTTATTTTAGTGTGTTCGTTGCATAAAAAAAGAGGCTGAGACAACAGTACCTATTCTCCCCCACCGCTTGTAATAAATTCTTTTATGGAACTATCATCCCTACCAATTTCAACTTCTCTATAAAAATCAAATTGCTTCTCATAATCAGTATTACCATGAATACTTATACCAAATTCAGTCCCTTGGATTTTTAAATAAGATGCGACCCTACTATCATTAAGGATATAAAGACGGGTATAATCGCCAATCGCATTTCTATAAGAACCATTCTCCTTAAATGAACGCAGTTGTTCTTGGCTCAAATCCATTATTTGAAAAAGAAAGATAAAATTTTCCAGCCATTCCTGATATTTCCCGGTTAAATTTTTGCTAGGCATCAATTTCCCCGTCTTATCAACCTCTATATCAATTTTTACCACTGTTTCCAGAGTTTCATTAATCTCATTAATTTCTAAGGTCCCGGAAATAATTCCGCTCTCTTGAGAATATAAATCTAGAACATAGTTTGTTTTATTAAATAACTGACTATTATAAATTCTAAATCCCTTGGGAAAAACCTTGAATAAGTCATATGGATTCTTGGTCGGGTAAACCTTCCCTAAATCCGAAAACTTTTGTTCTTCCAAATATCGACAGCCTGACAAATTTGTCATAACAATAAAACCTCCTAAAATTATAATGATTGTTTTTAAAATTTTCTTCATAATCTTCTCCTTCTCCTCTCAGCCATCATCTCATTGTTTGAAAAACTGTGGTTTATCCTAGTCATTTTCTCCCATGTCTCCTCCTTATCACAGTCTGATTCTATTATACTGAATAGCTGTCATTCTAGGAAGCAGCTTATTAGACAGAATCCCAAATTCTATCCAGTTTTGGGGGATTTTGAGCAATAAAAAAAGACCTTGCGATTGCTTGTTTATCCTATCTCCATCCGCTCCCTTTCCACTGAGATCCAGAAATTCGACATCTCCTGCAGCTCCGGGATAGGATCCCCGGTAGAAGGTCGCAGTCTCCTGGATGCGGACTGAGGCATCCGCCACCTTTTGGAAACGCTGCTCTGGAGTCAGCTTTCTCAGCTCCTCGACCGGCACGCCATTGATGGCTGTCACACCCGGATGGCGATCAATCAGGCGCGGAAGCTCGGTCTGCCCCAAGACACTGTCGGCCGGCGAATCAGCATTCATCAGGACCAGCACATCCCCACGGGCATTGACACGCATGTAGTTATCAGAGACAAGGTCGTTGATTGTTAAGACATTATCACTGCCAAAGACATATTTGTTGCGGCCTTTGTCAGTCCATTTACCGCCTATAAGTTCTGCAGCTGCATTTTTACCTATCTTCTCTCTCAGTTCATCAACAAAATAGCTATCATTCAACAGATTTTCTCCAGCACCATTAATGAAACTATAGGCGCCATTGCTATGCTCTGAGATATTCTGGGCCGTCCGGAAAATCTGAGACTGGACTCCAGGCTCATTACCAAACCAGCCGGAGTAAGCAATAGCCGCTCCGCCATTTTTAGCTCGAAAGTCCATCTGCTTTATTTGTTCGCCTAGCTCAGCCGCAAACTTGGCAAAATCTGCTTTTGTCTCCAAGGGTCCGTCAAAATGCTTAACCCAATTAATAATATCCGCTTTTGTTTTATACACTTCTTCATTCTCCCTTTAAATATTTAGCGCACTTCCGGATCGGCTATTGATCGAAATTCTACATCATTTCGATAGTCTAAATTTTGAAGAGCTTGTTTAATTATTTCAATAATTTCCTTTTTATTATTTTTTAAATTACTAGGAATATGAATATAATTTATTGCTTTAGCAACCAGGCCTTTTTTCAACTCGCCTGTTATTTCATCACGTTCTGACCATTTTAAATTTGCAACCGTAGTCACATTCAAATTAATCTGCTGATTTTTCCAAAGCAAAATAAACTCTGTAGAGTCATCATCTCTATATGGATCACGAGTAATCCATAAATAGACTCCTTTTTCCTTGTCTGCAGTCCACAGTTGCTGCTCAAATCGTATATCATCAAATCCTAAATTTTCAAGCATTTCCTTATATTCCAAAGGTACTAGC
>NZ_KQ969393.1:485380-486484 GCF_001578865.1 Streptococcus sp. DD11 | reverse complement strand
TTTTTAAAGACAGATTCCCAAATTCTATCCAGTTTTGAGGGATTTTGAGCAAAAAAAAAGACCTTACGGTTGTCTTGGCTATGTTCTGATATATTCTGGTCCGTCCGGAAAATCTGAGACTGGACACCAGCTTCATTGCCAAACCAGCCGGAATAGGCAATAGCCGCTCCGCCATTTTTAGCTCGAAAATCCATCTGCTTGACTTGGTCTCCCAACTCAGCCGCAAATTTGGCTAAATCGGTTTCTGTTTCTAAAACTCCATCAAAATTTTTAATCCAGTTAATAATATCCGCCTTTGTTTTATACACTTCTTCACTCTCCCTCTATAATATTCAGCGCACTTCCGGCTCGGCTATTGACCGAAACTCAACGTCATACCGATAATCTAAGTTCGCAAATGCTTCTTTAGTTATCTTCACTACTTCTTCTTTTTTCTCTTGTAAAACAGCGGGAATAAAAATATGGTTGATTACTTTAGCATTGAGTCCTTTAATTAATTTTCCAGTTTTTTCATCTTTTTTAGGATAAGAAATTCCTGCGACTGTTATGATATTAATTTTAATTATCTGATTTTGCCAAAGCAATACGTAATCTGCTGAGTAATCATCTCGATTTGGAAAACGAGTCATTAGAAGGAAAATTCCATTTTTTTTATCAGATACCCAAGTGTCTAAATATGTATATTCATTATATAAATCTTTTTCTCTCAACATATCCCAGTATTCTTCTGGAATTCTTTCATTCACAAAACCCATGACGGTTCCTCCTTATTATTTTTTTCATATATTATACCGGACTTCTGAGCTTTTCGGAAGCGTTTTTAAAGACAGATTCCCAAATTCTATCCAGTTTTGTGGAAATTTGAGCAATAAAAAAAGACCTTGCGGTTGTCTTTGCTATGCTCTGAAATATTTTGGGCCGTTCGGAAAATCTGAGACTGGACATCAGCTTCATTGCCAAACCAGCCGGAGTAAGCAATAGCTGCTCCGCCATTTTTAGCTCGAAAGTCCATCTGTTTTATTTGTTCGCCTAGCTCAGCCGCAAACTTGGCTTTATCTCCGTCAGTCTTTAACTTTCCCTGATAACTTTTGACAAAATCAATGA
>NZ_KQ969393.1:475402-483494 GCF_001578865.1 Streptococcus sp. DD11 | reverse complement strand
ACAAAACCCATGACGGTTCCTCCTTATTATTTTTTTCTTATATTATACCGGACTTACGGTTTTTTCGGAAGCGTTTTTAAAGACAGATTCCTAAATTCTATCCAGTTTTGGTAAATTTGTGCAATAAAAAAGACCTTGCGGTTACTTGTTTATCCTATCTCCATCCGCTCCCTTGCCGCTAAGAACCTGTATTCACAACCTCATAAAGTCTTTAAAATTCGACTAATGTGAGATAGTTTTACAAACGCAACCTCAGATGATACCGATTTCTCAACATCCTTGGCTAATCTTCGGGAATGATTCAGCCATGAGAAAGTCCGCTCTACGACCCAACGCTTTGGGATGATGCGCCAACTTCCTTTGATTTTTTCAGAAATATCTACTGGACACTGAAACTCCTGTGCCATCATCTCCTCAAAACTTTTTCGATAACCAGCATCAGCTGAAAAAGCCTTGATTGTCGGAAATTCTGCCATCACTTGACGCGCTACTAAAATTCCTGATTTTGTGTCATGAAGATTCGCTGCATGAACCACAACATCAAGAAGATTCCCCATGGTATCCACCACAATGTGCCGCTTTCTCCCTTTGACTTTTTTACCGCCGTCAATGCCTCGCTCCTCTGCAGCATCCGTTGTTTTCACACTTTGAGAATCAATGATAGCATAGGTTGGAGAGGCTGCTCTGCCAGCTTTTAGTCGCTTTTTTTTACAAGCTCTGTCAAGATGGTATCCCACAAACCACTCACCTTGGCACGACGAAAGAAACTCCACACCGTTGGATAGGGAGGGAAGTCATGAGGGAGCATGCGCCATTGACAGCCGGTTTTAGTGATGTACAAAGTCGCATTAACAAGTTCTCGTTTAGACCATTTATAGGTGCGGTGGTTGGAGAAATAGGGCTCAATCTTAGCCCATTCTTGATCGGTTAAGTCAGTATCATATGCTTTTCGTGTCATAACTCTAGTTTAACATTTTTTGTGAATACAGGTTCTAAGATCCAGAAATTCGACATCTCCTGCAGCACCACCGGTCAATCGATCGGAACCTCCTTCTCCATAAATAGTATCATCACCATTTTGACCGTCTATAGCATCATTAGAGATTCCGCCTCTTAAGTCTTCACTAAAGGTCCGATCTACCACCCTTTTACTTGCCAGCCCATTTATAATAAGTAATTTTCCGAGTATTTCCTTCTGCTCAGGACTGAAATCCTCTGTTAGTTTTTTCAAAGGATTGACAATTAGAAAGTTTTCAAGATTTTTTAGGGTGTAGTTATCAACAGCTTTAAATCCTGAAAATAGATTATTATTTGATGGATAATATTCACCCTTTTCGAATGCATCTAAAACATCCCTGATATGTTTTTGGGCTCTATCTTCTAAGAAATTCCCCTGCAAGTGCCATCCTGTATTTGAAAATTCGTATTCGAATCCTAAGTAAAAACCACCACCAAGATTTGAGACCATATTTAAGACATCATCTGTCGAGCGGAATCGTATGACTTCGCCGGTAAAGCCTTTTCGGCGGCTTTCAATGTCCTGCACCGTCTGCATGTATTTGATGAATAACTCGGCCGCTTTCTGGGGGGATTTCTTAAACAAAGTTGCAAATATGGGAATAGAAATTAAAAGGTAAAGTGGCGCTGCATTATAGACAACCGTCTTAGGGGTGTTGAACTCCAGTGCCACTCGCTGGGCATAGTTGCCGCCCAGTGAATGACCTGTCAAGGTTGTAATCTTAGCCCCTTTTGTCGCTGCAATTCGCTGCGCCTCCCTGTAAAAGTCAAAGGCAGACTGATAGTGGCCGCCCTGACCCAAGCCAATATCAATCAGGTCCGTCAGCCAGTCATTAGCGGCATCTGTCGAGTTATTGGTCCCTGCATAGCCGACAATCACCTCTTTTTTCTTGGTGTCCAGAAAAGCAACACCGGTCATACCAGTCTTCGGATCATGGCGGCTGTAGAGGTATTCTAGGCCGGTGGGGATAGGTTTATTATGTATCAATTCTTCATTAATTAAATCTTTAATTGAATTTTGAGATAACTTTTTTGTATTAAACTTTTTTAAACGCCAAGTATCTTCTACTAGATAAACAGCGTCCATAACATAGCTTGTATATTCTTTTCCCATTTTTTCCTCCGTTTATTTTACTCTGCTGTAATTGTTTCAAAAAAATAAATGTTTGAATCACCTTGAACTGAAACTGTAGAATAATACTTTCCTGAGGAATTATATTTAGGATTTCCCCCCAGTTGAAGAGTAACCGAAGTATCCTGTGGAATGCCTACGTAATCATTTATTAGTTTATCATTGACTCGATAGTATAATACATAAGTCCCTGATACCGGATTCTCCGTTACAGCTTCAATCTCTAGTGAGTGTAGGTAAGAAGTATTGATAGGCATTTGAGTAAAAAAGAATCGTATTTTCTTTACATCATCTTCCAAATTTTGACCATCAACTGCTTGAAATCCCTTCTCATCAGTATATGTTACAGGAAGACGAAGTATCTCCTCATTTTCTGGAGCAGAATCTGAATTTTTTGATTTAGTATAGATTCCTGTTATATTTTTAGCTTCAGAGTCCCCTTTCATAATAAAATAATGACTGTAAATCACATCGTTTTTATATTGCTTTTTTGTATATCGCACCTCAAACCCTTTCGGAAACTTTTTAAAAAGTTCCTCTGCCTTGGCAGTCGGGTAAACTTCCGAGATTCGTGAAAATCTCTCTTCGATTTTTGCTCTTTTCATCGCTGCACATCCTGTCAATACTATTCCTGTAAGCAACAAAACTGCTGCTACTGCTATTTTTTTCATAACTTTGCTTTCTCCTTTTCCTCAGCCATCGTCCCATTGTTTGAAAAACTGCGGTTTTTTCTTATGATTTTCTCCCATCGCTTCCTCCTTATCACAGTCTGATTCTATTCTTCGAATCATGGCGATTGTAGAGGTATTCTAGGCCGATGGGGATAGGTTTGCTTTTACGTTTTAAATTTCTGGCAATCAAACCTTGTGCTTCTTTAGCACTTTTAGGAAAATCCATTCTCCACGTGTCTTCTACAGTATAAACAGCATCCATGATATAACTTGTAAATTCTTTATTCATTTCTTTTCCCCTATTTTTCTTTTATAGCTTCACTAAAATAATCGCGCCCTCTCTTGAAAAAAGCAATTGTGACTGAATATTTGTGAGCTTTGTCAAATTTAGGAACACCAAATAATTCCATTTCAATTTTATCATTGGAATTAATACCAATATAATCATTGATAGTTTGATTAACTATTTCATATCTGATGCTATAATTTCCATCCACAGGACTCTCTGTTACATTCAGATAGGTCAGATCTTTTAGTTTTTCTTTGTCAAAAGAAAAGTTAGTAAAAAGAAATCTGATATTTCTCACAGAAGCAGGCAACTCTTGACCATCAGTAGATTCAATTCCCTTTTCATCAGTGTATTTAATCTGTATAGGTTCTGATTCCACAGAAAGATGTGGGAATTCCTCTTCATAACTCTCCTTTACATACGTTCCTAAAATTTCCTTAGTTTTTGCATCACCATCAAATTTTAATATCTGTGTATAGGGAGAGTCTCCTGTATACTCCGTTTTTAAATACTCAATTTCAAACCCCTTCGGAAACTTTTTAAAAAGTTCCTCTACCTTGGTAGTCGGGTAAACTTCCGAGATTCGTGAAAACCTCTCTTCAAATTCCTGTCTTTTTGCGTTTTCCATGATGGAACACCCCACTAATATGATTACTGCAAGCAATAGACTTGCTACTGCACATAATTTTTTCATCCTATCCTCCTACTCCATCAATAACTCGTCAGCATGACATAAGTTGAATTGTCCAGTTCCATGTCCTTCTCCTTTAATTTTCATTATCTTCATGGATAACTCCATAAATAGTTTCGTAAATATCAAATTTGCTTGCTCTAACAATAGTTTTGCTTGCATAAGTTTTACTAGGATGCAAAAAATCAATTGAGAGTTCAATCTTGGTGTTATCACTTACTCCTAGATAATTGGCTATCCATTTATTGGTGAAATTGTAATCAAGTCTTTCATCACCAGATACTGGATTTTCAAAGTAGTTCCGTAGCTCAAGTTTTGAAATCACTTGCCGGTTTAGGGTTAATTTTGTAAACAGAAATTTCACTTTCGACAAGGTTGGATTAATGGGAGAGCCATCAAGAGCTACAATGCCTTGTCCCTCTAAGTACCGAACTGGCATTTCCTCCAAAATTTTCGGAGTCTCGGGAATATAGTCCACCTTCTTATAAGTCCCCGTTATCTCTTGATTAGCAGGATTTCCCTTTAATTGAACTTTGTAACTAATATACGCTGTATCAGAGAATTCAGCCATAGAATAGTATATCTCAAACCCATTGGGAAACTTCTCAAACAAATCCGTCACTTTCGGCGTCGGATAGACCTTAGACAGGTAGTCCAGATTTTTCTCTATCTTCTCCCTATCTACCTTGTTAGCCTGATTGCCAAGAATACCGCAGCCAGACAGCAAGACCGTCAGCAGCAACACACAGCCGATTATTCCTTTTTTTCATAGAGACCTCCTTATATATACCCTGTCCGCCTTTTTTGGAGCAGATTTTTGCTCCATAGCCAATCTGAAGCGCTTCCAAAAAAACTTTCACACCATACTAATAACTAGTAATAAAACTTTGTAAAACCACTTTATGATATATCAACTTGTTTTTATTATATGTTTTTCCATGTTTTTTGTAAATAGTTTTTGAGTGCTTTTTAGATTATTTTCCCGCTGTTTTTCAAGTTTCAGGCCAGCTCTATTCGATACTGTTTCACTAATGTCTGCGGCAAAATGATTGTCACACAATCTCCCTAAGAAAACCTTCACCATCAAAAAACTTAAATATTTAACTACTGCAAATTTTTTCCTCCGTCAAAAGGAGGTCAAATTTTCCTTGCGCCGTCTTTTTATGATATACTTAAGAGAAGAAAATTTTTAGGAAATAAGACAAGGAAGTACCTTTCTGTGAAAAAAACAAGCAAGATTTTGCTCAATTTCATGAGTACAAGACTCGGTTTTGTCTTGGTTTTACTGCTCCTTTACTGGTTGAAAACCATGTGGGCCTATACCATTGATTTTAATTTAGACATTCAAAGTGCTTACCAAGTATTTCTGGCAATTATCAATCCCTTCCCTATCGCTCTGCTCTTGATTGGGCTGGCTCTCTATCTGAAGAGAACAAAATTATTCTATTTCTTTGCTCTGGGGATTTACAGTCTCCTTTGTATCTGGCTGATTTCAAACTCTATCTACTATCGGGAATTCAGTGATTTTGTCACGGTCAACACCATGCTGGCTTCCAGCAGTGTTTCTGCAGGTCTGGGCGAAGCCGCTCTGGAACTCTTCCGGCCTTGGGATATTATCTATATCCTTGATTTCCCGATTTTAGGATTTTTATTCTTTAAGAAATACCTCCGCACTGATCCGCGTCCCTTCAATAAGCGTGCCGGCTTTGCTATCACTTCGCTGTCTGCCATGCTCTTTTCAGCCAATCTCTTTTTGGCAGAGGTGGACCGGCCTGAGCTGCTGACCCGCGGCTTCTCCAACTACTATATCGTCCGGGCTCTGGGCCTGCCGGCCTTTCTGGGCTACAGTGCCAATCAGACCTACAGTGCCAACAAAGAGCGCTCCAAGGCCTCAGAAAAAGATTTGGAACCCGTCACTCAGTATATCCAATCGCATTATGCCGAGCCAAACAATGACTATTACGGCATTGCCAAAGGCCGCAATGTGATTTATCTCCATCTGGAAAGCTTCCAGCAGTTCCTGATCGACTATAAGCTGCAGAAAGACGGGAAAGAATACGAAGTAACGCCTTTCCTCAACTCTCTCTATCATTCCAACTCAACCCTGGCCTTCTCCAATATCTTTAATCAGGTCAAGGCTGGGAAAACCTCCGATGCGGAAACCATGCTGGAAACAGGCCTCTTCGGTCTCAACCAAGGCTCCTTTATGGTCAACTACGGCGGAACCAATACCCAGCAGGCAGCCCCTTTCATCCTGTCTAAAAACGGCGACTATACTTCTGCTGTTTTCCATGGAAATACCGGCAGCTTCTGGAACCGCAACACAGCCTACAAGCAGTGGGGCTACAACTACTTCTTTGACGCCTCCTACTTCACAAAGCAGGATGATACCAACTCCTTCCAATACGGCCTGAATGACAAGGTCATGCTGAAAGACTCCATCAAATACTTAGAGCATCTGCAGCAGCCTTTCTATGCTAAGTATATCACCGTCTCCAACCACTATCCTTACACCACCAGCCTGATTGGCGATGAGATTGGCTTTCCGCTGGCTGATACCAAGGACGAAACCATCAATGGCTATTTTGCGACAGCCAATTATCTGGATGCTTCGATCAAGTCTTTCTTTGACTATCTGAAAGAATCCGGCCTTTATGACAACTCCGTGATCGTCCTTTACGGCGACCACTTTGGGATTTCCCAGTCCCGCAATCCGGATCTGGCTCCCCTTTTGGGCAAAAATTCGGAAACTTGGTCCAGCTATGACAATGCCATGATGCAGCGCGTCCCTTATATGGTCGTGGTGCCGGGCATGGACAAGGGAAAGATTATTGATACTTATGGCGGCCAAATCGACATGCTGCCGACGCTGGAGCACCTGCTGGGTATCTCTTCCAAAAACTATCTCCAGGTCGGCCAGGATTTGCTGTCACCGCAGCACCAGCAAATCGTTGCCTTTCGCTCCAGCAATAACTTTGTCACCCCTAAGTACACCAGCTTTAATGGCCGGACCTACTACACTCAGACTGGCGAAGAAATCACCAATCCGGACGAAACGATTAAGAAAGAACTGGAAGAAATCCGGACGGCGGCCAATACCCAGCTCAATATCAGCGACTCTATTCAAACCGGCGATCTGATCCGTTTCTATAAAGGCAATGACTTGGGCAAGGTCAATCCGGATGATTACTCTTATCTCAATTCGATGAAGGCTCTCTTGGCCATTGAAAAGGAAAAGGGCGACCAATCGACCAGCCTTTACTCTAAGCGGGGCGGAGTATCAACCGTTGATCTCTTTAACTCGCCAAGCTATCGCGCCCTCCACCCAGAGCAGTTCCAGACCAGCAGCAGCGACGAAGAAGGCAGCGCGGAAGCCTCTTCCAGCTCTTCCTCCTCCAGCTCAGCGGCTGCTCCATCCTAATGAAAAAACGTAAGAATAACAGGTATTCTTACGTTCAGAACGTAGACAAATTCCATTTTCTTTGTAAAAATTTTATAAATTCTTACAAAGAATTAAGAAAAAGCTCATTGCTATAATTAAAACAAGGATCAACCAAGTCTTTCTGCTGTGAGAAAAGCGCCTGAAACTAAAGAGTTTCAGGTGCTCGGAAGATTTGAGACTTTAGGCTCAAATCTTAGGTATGGAATTCCGAAGGAAGTCGCTACCGTCCGCACTCACTTAAGGAAAGACTTTGGATAACTTTGTCTTCAGTCTCAAAACGTAAGAATAACAGGTATTCTTACGTTTTTTCTGTATCTAGGACTTGAAAGACAGTTGCCGTCAGATTTTCCACATAGAAAGGTTTCTTATGGCGGCTGTTGCCGGCCACTAAGCGCAGGCGGTCAGCATCATTAGCTAGGTAGTACGGCAGGCCGCTGGCATTAAAGATGATTTCATAATGCTGCTCATCCTTGATCTCAAAGATAATCAGGCCGCTGCCCTGCTCTGCTGATTTGACAAAGACATGCTTATAAATATCTTCATAGGTCTGATAGGAAAATTCTTTCGCTGTCTTTTTTAAATGAATGATGTCTTTAATATAGTCAATGCTGTTCTGGTGCTGGCTGATAAGGTCCCAGTTGACCTGATTGACCGCATCCGGCGCATTGTAGCTGTTCATAGCTCTTTCGCGGTCGCTGGCCAGAACCTGGCCTTCTGCTCCGGTCCCCAGCAGCTTGCTGCGGGAGAACTCCTGCCCCAGCTCCATAAATGCCATGCCCTGCATGAGCAGGTTCATAGCTGTCGCCAGCTCAATCCGTTTGGTACGGGTCAGCTCATCATCATCCGGATG
>NZ_KQ969393.1:472106-475382 GCF_001578865.1 Streptococcus sp. DD11 | reverse complement strand
GAAATTGTCATGGGCTTCTACATAGTTGAGCACCTGCTGCGGCAGCAGATAGGAGCCCAGCTCACTGCTGCCCAGAATGGACTTGGCCACAATATCCTCCGTAGCCTGACCGCTGACAAAACCGGCTTTCAGGCCGCCATAGACCTCTGCTCCCTTGACAGCATCGCGCTCGGTATCATTGAAAAAAGCGATCCGCGGCATCTGGTAGGCATTGTCTTTCTTAGCCTTGTCTTCCGGCATCAGTCCGGTGCCCATATCCCAGCCTTCGCCATAGAGCAGGATACGCGGATCCACCTCATCCATCGCCTGACGGATTGCATTCATCGTTTCTACATCGTGAATGCCCATCAGATCAAAGCGGAAGCCATCGATATTGAACTCCCTGACCCAATAGAGCAGAGAGTCAATCATGAACTTACGGAACATCTCATGCTCACTGGCCGTTTCGCTGCCAACTCCCGTTCCATTTTGGAAAGAGCCGTTGGCATTCATACGATAGTAATAATCCGGCACAGTCGCCTGAAAGGCCGAATCATAGGTGGAATAGATATGATTGTAAACCACATCCAGTGTCACAGAGATCCCCGCATCATGGTAGGCCTGAATCATCGTTTTCAAATCACGGATGGCCTGCGCTGGGTCAGCAGGATTGCTGGAAAAGCTGGTTTCCGGAGCATTGTAATTCTGCGGGTCGTAGCCCCAGTTGTAGGTGACCTGTCCTGTCTGGTCATAGTCCTTGTGCCGATCGGAGATTGGCTGCAGCTGAACGACATTGACGCCCAGCTTTCGGACATAGTCAAACCCTGTAGGCTGACCCAGATGATTTTCAGTGCCGGTCTGGCAGGCTCCCAGAAAGGTCCCGCTCAGGCGGCCGGCAACCCCTGAGCTCTCCGACTTGCTGAAATCCCGAATATGCATCTCGTAGATAACGGCCTGATTGGGATTGTCCAAACGCCAGATAGCTTCTCTGCCCTGACGGACATGAAAGCCCGGCACCTGCCTCTCCTCTGCTGTCAGAATAGCCGAACGCTTGCCGTCAGGACTGGTGGCTATAGTATAAGGATCGCGGCTGTAAAAGTTCCTGTACTCAAAGCTGACATGATACTGATAGGCCTTCCCAGCTAAGTCCTCTGTCAGCTCCGCTGTCCAGACGCCGATGGTATTATCAGCATGATTCTGAGAGTAAACGGTCCCTTTTTCCATAGGAAAAGTCTGATAGACCGGTGCTTCATTGCCGGCAGACTGGTAGATTACCAATTCTACTTTTTTAGCCGTCGGTGCCCAGAGCTTGAAGGTGTGGCTTTCCCCCGTCTGACGGTGTCCCAGCCAGCCCTGATAGCCCCAGCATTCGTCAAAATAGTCCGGTCTCAGAGCCATATCAAAGTTATGAGGCCGCCGGCGGGAATAATGGTGGCTGGTTGTCGCAGCCTGCAGGGAATAATAAACCTGATGGTCCCCTTCAATCAGCCAGACCTCTGTCCTTAAGTGAGGGGGCAGCAGGTCAATACGGTAGTCGCAGGACTGACTGGACCAGTCCGATCGTTTGATAATGACATGGGCATGGTCCAAGGGGTCCCAAGTCTGGAAGGACAGCTCGCCCTGAATACCGAAATAATCCAATTTTGAAAAGGAGGACTCCTGGCCCCATTTATTCATCTGCCACTGCCACATATCATAGGAGAAATAATCTCCTTTTGGATTGTGGTAATGGACTAAGACCTTATAGTCTAACATTTTCATCAATCTCTTCTCTAGTTACTCTATGGAAAGAGCGTTTTCATTTATTTCATCAATATTCGCAAAAAATTCCAAGTGGTTGCCCAGCACTTCCAATTCGACCGGTGTATCACCGCCGTATTCGCCATCCAGATTCAGCATGAAAGGCTCTTTTTTATCCAAAATTTCCAGTTTCAGTCTGCTGGTTTTCAGATACTCGACATTGACATCCCCTACATGCTGGCCGCCGTTAATGGCCTGCATCATCAGGCCCAGCATATCAAAGAGGTTGGCCGTTTTGACCAAAATCAGGGTGAAATTGCCATCATCCAGCTTGGCATCAGGCGCCAGCTGCTCAAAGCCGGCAATCGAATTGGTCAGCGCAGCAAACATCAGTGAAATTTTCCCTTCAAAAACACCGTGGTCATGCTCAATGCGGACCTTGCGGAATTTGGAGCGGGGCAGGATCTTGGCTCCCTCAGCGACATAGGCAAAGTAGCCCAGACGGGACTTGACCTCGCTGGGAACACTGTAGGTCAGCTCCGTCAAGGTCCCAGCCGCTGCAATGTTGATAAAGTATTTGCTGCCGTAGGCCCGGCCGATGTCCATCTTGATCGTCTGATTCTTTTCGATAATGCGGGCTGCGGCCACAGGATCGCCCATCGGAATCTTCAGTGCCCGAGCATAGTCATTGGTGGTGCCGGTCGGAATAAAAGCCAGCTTGGGTCTGCTTTCCAGCCCGGCCACTCCGTTGACCACTTCATTGATGGTCCCGTCGCCGCCTGCGGCAATAATCAAATCAAAGCCAGCTCTGGCCGCCCGTTCTGCTTCTTTCTGAGCAGACAGGGGCTCCGGAGTTGTCTGATAGGCACTGGTTTCATAGCCGACATCTTCTAAAACATCCAGCACCTCTGCAATATTTCTCTTGATAATTTCCTGTCCGGAAGTTGGGTTGTAAATCAGTCGCGCTCGTTTTGTCTTATCCTTCATATTCAGCCTCATAAGCGGTCAAGCCAGTCCTCATCGCGGATGTCAATTCCCAGTTCCTGAGCCTTGGTCAGTTTGCTGCCGGCATCTGCACCGGCCACTACCAAGTCTGTCTTTTTAGAGACGCTGCCTGAGACATTGGCGCCCAATTTCTGTAATTTTTCCTTGGCTTGAGTCCGTGTTAGTCTTTGTAGTTTGCCAGTAAGGACAACTGTCATACCAGATAAGGCCGCATCAGCAGCAACCTTTTCACCCAGATAGTCCAGGTTGACACCTGCCTCCTTGAGTTCGGCCAGAAGGATTTGGGAGCCTTCCTGCTCGAAATAAGTATGCAGGCTTTGGGCAATCACCGTGCCGAGACTGTCAATAGCGGCAATCTCTTCCTGACTTGCCTGAGACAATGTCATCATATCATGGAATGTTTCCAGCAAAATCCTACTAGCCTTGCTTCCCACATGGCGGATTCCCAGTCCAAACAGGAGGCGTTCAGCCGAGTTCGCCTTGGAAGCTTGAATAGCAGTATACAATTTATTTGCTGATTTTTCCTTAAAATTTTCCAGCTGCAGTAAATTT
>NZ_KQ969393.1:464870-471988 GCF_001578865.1 Streptococcus sp. DD11 | reverse complement strand
TACATCCCGGACCAAATCCTGCTGAAAGAGCTTTTCTACCACTGCCGGACCAAGCCCTGTGATATTCATGGCGTCACGGCTGGCAAAGTGGATGAGTCCTTCCTTGATCTGGGCCGGACAGAGCGGGTTGATGCAGCGCAGGGCTACTTCGTCCTCAAAGTGCAGCAGCGGACTGTCACAGCTAGGACAGTGACTTGGTATTTCCAGTGGCTCCTCTGAGGCACGCTTGGACTCAACCACTCGCAAGACAGCAGGAATAATATCTCCCGCCTTATAGACGATAACTGTGTCTTTCTGACGAATATCCTTCTCCGCAATATAGTCCACATTGTGCAGCGTCGCCCGGCTGACAGTGGTGCCGGCCAGCTGGACCGGTGTCAGATTAGCGGTCGGCGTCACGACCCCGGTCCGCCCCACAGTCCAGTCAACTGACAGCAGCTGGGCCTCCTTTTCCTCGGCCGGAAATTTATAGGCAATCGCCCATTTAGGCGCCTTGACCGTGAAGCCCAGCTCTTCTTGGACGGCCAGATCATTGACCTTGATGACAATGCCGTCAATCTCATAAGGCAGGCTGTTTCGCTCCTGAGCAATCCGCTCAATAAAGTCCCAGACCTCATCGATAGAAGCCGCCAGAACATAACTGTCATTGACTGAAAAGCCATAGGAAGAGAGCTTTTGCAGGACAGCTTCCTGACTGCTCTCCTGAGTCGGACTGGCTTCTTGATAAAGGAAGGTGGCCAGATTGCGCTTGGCTACAACCGCCGTATCCAGCTGGCGCAGTGTCCCGGCTGCCGCATTGCGGGGGTTGGCAAACTCAGGCTCGCCCTTCTCCTGCCGCAGCTGATTGACCGCATCAAAGGAAGCCTTGGGCATGTAGCACTCCCCGCGCACTGTCAGATTGAGCGGCTCTTTCAGAGTCAGGGGAATATCCTTGACCCGCTTGAGGTTTTCGGTAATGTTTTCCCCGACCGAACCATCGCCCCGGGTCGCCCCGGCTGTCAGCACGCCATTTTCATACACCAGAGAAATAGACAGTCCGTCTATTTTTAGCTCACAGAGATAGGAAATCTGAGGAAATTCCTTTCTCACCCGCTGGTCAAAAGCCACTAATTCTTCACGTGAAAAAGCATCCTGCAAACTAAAGAGAGGATACTGGTGTTGATATTTCTCAAATCCTTCTAGAATCTTTCCACCCACCCGGTGTGTCGGACTGTCGGGCAGGATATCAGTTGGGTACTTTTTCTCTAACTCCGCCAGCTCACGATAGAGCTGATCATATTCGCTGTCTGATACGCTGGGATTATCCGCTGTATAGTATTCATGGGCGTAACGGTTCAGCAACTCTACTAATTCTGACATTCTCTTTTTCATACTTCTATTTTATCACAAGTAGGCAAAATCTTCCCGTTTTTATGCCCAAAAATGAAGAAACAACCATGACAGCGCACAGTTGTTGAAAGAGATTATTGTGTCAAATCAATATAAGCAGCCAGTCTGTTTATCAGCAGAGCTCCGATCAAGAGGGAAGCCAGCTCTCCCGCTGCTGTTGTCAGCCAAGTAAAGAAAAAGGGCGCACCCATCAGGAAATGCAGTTCCGCTGCAATGGTCACCATACTGAGGGAAAAGAAAAGGGAAAAGTAAAAATGATCCAGACGCATCAGGCCGCCTAAGATAAAGCGGTCCTTGAATTTGCCAAAAAGAACGACTCCCAGAGTCAGAAATACCAGGGTAGAGCCGCCGCCGACCAGCACATCAATCAGCATGGGACTGAAGAAATTGGCAATCACACAGCCCAGCGTTACGCCGATGATATATTTCTTATTGTAAAAAGCAGTGAAGTTCAGCATTTCAGCAATGCGAAACTGAACAGCTCCAAAACTAATCACATTGAAAGGCGGTGTGACCGTTAAGACAACATAGACAGCCGCGACAACAGCAATCTGAGCCATATCACGTGCAGTTAATTTTTGCATAAGAGATTCTCCTTTAGCGGCCAAACCGCTTCTACTATGCTTGACGAAAGAAGCTAAGCGTCAAGGGCTGCATGGATTCAAATTACACAGCATTTCAAGTATAGCATAAAACTGTAAAATATGATAGACTAATCTTATGAAAAAATTAATCAAACGCTTCTTTGACAACGAGGTCCTGTCTTATCTCTTTTTCGGTGCAGCAGCGACCCTCGTTTACATGTCCACACGTCTGGCCATCTTCGCCCTCAGCGGCCATACGACATTCTCTACGATTACGGCCAATGTCACAGCCGTTCTCTTTGCCTTTGTCACCAATGACACCGTTGTATTTAAGCAGGAACGCAAGGGCTGGCAAAAGCGTCTGATTAAATTTGCCTTGGCTCGCTCGGGTACACTTTTACTGGACATTGTCCTTGCACAAGTGCTGGTGGACATCTATCCAAATATCATTGGACAGTTTGTCGGCAACAACCGCAGCCTGATCAATTCAATCGAATCCCTCTTCTCCCAAGTGCTGATTATCGTCCTCAACTATATCTTCAGCAAACTCTTTATCTTTGAAAATAAAAAATAAGAAACTGGCGGTGGGACAGACTCCCATGATGTCTGTGTCCTCACCCACAGAGGGATGGATCTTTTGGAAGATACCGTATAAGAGGCTGAGACAGACTCCTTCACTCTTTTGTTTCTAAGCTCAAAAAGAGAGCCCTCAGAAAGTCAGGCCCTGGACATCTATTTAGAAGATGAGGAAGGAAATCTCATTACCGGTATGGCAGCCGAAACTTTCGGAAATTGGCCGGAAATAGAATATTTATATATACAAGAAGGGTTGCGAGAGTAAGGCATCGGCTCAAAAATTTTAAATTTGGCAGAAAAGGAAGCCAGATTAAGAAAGTGTAAATATTCATTTGTGGACACTTATCAGTTTCAAGCTCCGTCTTTTTATAAAAAGAATGGCTATAATGATTCACATTCAATGCATGAGCTGCAGTTTCTTACCAAGCAGAGAAATATAGTGAGGTATAGATTGAAGCTGCTTTGCCCTAATAAATAAAACTGGACCAGATAATTCTGATCCAGTTTTTTGATCCTTAAATGTCTGCACTTGGACTTTCCGCCGTCAGATGGGTAATCTCCCCCTTGATAGCAAAGTATTCCTGCACCAGACTTTGCAGTTCCTTCATGGCTGCCTGGGCACGCGCTGCCTGCTCACCATTAATGGCCTCAATGACCAAAACAGCATCTTGGGTCTCTTCCGTCAGCATGGTCCGCTGGGCTTCCCGCCAGTTGAGACAGCGGCAGACCGCTCCCTCATCATCATAGTAAATGATTTCCTCTGGCAGAGCCGGCGCGTCGCTCTCAGCTCCCAGCGGAAAGAATGGCTCTCCTCCTTTTGCCTTTCCCAGATGAAGACCGCCCTCAATCTTGTCCAGATCTTCGCCGCCGCAGGGTAGCGCATAGGAAAGAGAAACGCTGTTGTAAATATCGACCAGCGGATTGATGGGGTTAAATTCCCGTCCCTGACTGACCCGTTTGAGCAGGGCTTCGATAGAAGAACGGGCTCCTTTCTTGGTCTTGAATTGGCTGAAGGCCTGCCGCCAGTCCTGAATAACCTCATTCTGGGTGAAGTTCTCATCGGGAATAAAGTCTTCCGCCCGCTTTGCTCCCTTATCCAAAAGCGACTTGAAATAAGGATCCTTGCTCTCATCTACACGATTGTCCAATCCCTTGACAGCCATGATGCTAATCTGTGCCTGCGGGAAAAGCTCCCAAAATTCATTTTCAACTGTAATTTTCATGGTGTAACCTCAATACTTTCTTTTCTGTCCTTTTTTGACCCAATCCCAGTCGCCCGTGATATTCTCGCGGATCCGAACCAGCATCTCTTCCAGCTGCTCAGCCTCACTGCCCGAAAATCCCTGCAGAGCTGTCTGCTCAGAATAGTTATTTTCTGCCAGAATGAGGGGATACAGCGCTGCTCCTTTACCTGTCACAAACCACTCCTTGTTTTTGCGGCTGTGGGCAGCCGGCCGCTGCTCCAGCAGGCCCTTGGCCTCCAGCTTCCTGACTGAGCGGGCCACCGTCGAGCGATCCACCTTGAGCAGCTCGGACAGCTCTTCCTGGATAATGCCCGGATGCTCCGCAATGCGCACCAGATACAGATACTGGCCCCGCGCCAAATCTATGTCGCGAAATTCAATATTGGCAATCGAATCCAAGGCCCGGGCGATGATTCCAATCTCACGCAATACTGACATAAACCCTCCTTTGGTTTTTATTTGAAACGAGTATAGCATATCTTTATTGAAAATGCAATAAAATAACCCAAAAAAGAAAAAGAGGAGAAGCCTCTTTCCAGTTGGTGACTGTCTTAATCTAACAAAAATATATTTGGCTAGCTTTCCCTTTCCCTATAGTATCGCTGCAGCTCTTCTGCGGAATTAACGACATGTTCTTGACCGTCTACCGAGTATTTGGCAGGAATGGTCACATTTTCAAAGACATTGGTGCCGGGAGGGAAGAAGAGTTCGGCAAGCTTCTGAACCAACTCAATATCGACATCTTCCTTTAAGAAAGCTACATGAGAATCAGACTTTTGCATAATCTTATACAATTCTGGATAGTCTTGGGCAAGAACGGCCTTCTTAAGATTCTTTCGAGGGTAAGTATCATATAGGTCGACACCTGTCATAGACACACCTACGTCTTGTTTCTCAAGATTATCGTGAAAGCTCGTATCAGAAACAAAATTACTTTGAAGATACGACTTATCCAACTTCACCTCATTGGGTGTCAGAATCTTCCCCTCATCCAAATCGATGAAATAGACCTTATAGTCCTCATCTTTTTCAGCATGTTTGGGATGGAGGAGAACTCGAACATATTTCTTTTGGTGAGAAATATCTATCCAAATTCCAGTTGATTCTATTTCAGATGGGACAAGATTATCATCAAAAGAGCGTACCATCTTAAAGATATCAAATTCTTTTCTTTCTAATCTTTCTCCCTCTGGCTTATAAACAGCTAACTTCCAATATTCCCCCTTTTCCGGTACATTCCGGTTAAATCCATCTAAGCTGTATTGCTTTGGACTGTTTTTCAATTTCATGTATGTGTTTATAAAATAGCCATACTCAAAAGTTCTTATATTATCAAATTTCCCAACTTCCGACTCAACTTTGGCCATTTGTTGCTCTTCTTCCAACTCTACAATCTCCCAATTATAAAACAAGGCTTTCTTTCCTTCAAAAAAGGCATAATTCGGACGATACTCAGGCGCATAGTAAGTATATTGGCCGTAGTTTTCCTGAAACTGAGCCTTTTGCCATCGGTCCCAGATCTGATAGCCTATAAATCCCAGAAGCAGGATAGCCGCAAGTGCTATGATTTTTCCTTTGGTAAGTTTTTCCCTTTCCTATTCAGCTTTCCTTTCAAAATAATGCTTTTGGGCTTGAACACAGCATCATTTTCTTTCTCTAGCCTTGCCTTTCTCTCCAAAAGAAAAGCGCTCTGTGCTTCCGGCTTGAACCCCTGCTTCACAGCAGCTCTGAACACTGGCATTAAGGACAGCCCCGACAATCAGAATTTTGGCAATGAGGATAAACCAAAACATAATAATAATCAGCACGACCGATCCGACAAAGCGGGCATCCAAAAAGCGATTCAGATAGGCTTCTATATAAGCGCTGAAAAGATTCATCAGACTGTAAATGACAATAAGGACAAAGGCTGCGCCCGGCAGGACATAGCGAATCTTGGGAATTTTGACATTGGGCAGGGAATAATAGAGCAGCACCAAAGACAGGAAGAGCATGAGGTAAACCGTCGGCTCCGTCATGGTCAGCAGTTGCTGATAAAGCCCCTGATCAAAGCGCCACATGCTGTAGAGAAAGCCCACCAGCATGCGGCCAAACATGGTCAGAGCCAGCGACAGCCCCAGCAGGAGCTGCAGTCCCAGACTCATGATAAAGCCAAATATCCGGCTCCAAATCATCCCCCTCCCCTGACGGACTCCATAGCATTTATTAAAAGCCTTTTGCAGAAAGGCGATGCTCTGGGAAAAGGTCCAAAGAGCAGACAGGATTGAAATGCTCAGCAGACCGGTGGAAGGCTTGGTGAGCACATCTTGGACAATCTTAGCAACTGTGCTGTAGAGCGAATCCGGCAGCAGGTCCTTGAGGACAGCCAGCAGCTCATCCGGCTGAATCTGGAAATAAGGCAGGATGTTGGCCACAATCAGTAAGAGCGGAAAAGCCGATATCAGGAAATAATAGGCCACCGCAATGCTGGTCATATCCGTCTCAGCCGACTTGTAAAAACGGAAAAAGGTCCTTAAAAATGGATGTTCCCTTATGGTCTTGAAAAAGCTTTTCATATCAGCCTCCTATAAAAAAGCTGGAGTCAGTCCAGCCTTTGTCTTTCTAATAAGTCCCTTCTTCTCCCTGACTGGTCAAAATCACAGGGCCGTCTTTGCTAATGACAAACTGGTGCTCATACTGGCAGGAAAGTCCGCCGTCAAGAGTCTTATGGGCCCAGCCAGTCTCAAAATCGGTATCGATTTCCCAGGTTCCGGTCGAAATCATAGGCTCAATGGTCAAGACCATGCCTTCACGCAGACGCAGACCGCGGCCGGCCCGGCCGTAGTGGGGCACCATGGGCTCCTCGTGCATGGTCGGACCGACTCCATGGCCGACCAAATCGCGCACAACGCCGTAGCCATGGCTTTCAGCGTATTCCTGAATAGCTGCGCCGATGTCACCGATGCGATTGCCGACCTTGGCTGCTTCAATCCCGCGGTAGAGGCATTCCTTGGTCACATCCATCAGCTGCTGAGCTTGAGGGCTGACCTGCCCCACTGCATAGGCCCAGCAAGAGTCCGCCACCCCGCCGCGGAAATTCTCAGTATACTGCTTCATGAGCTTCACATTATCAAAATCCAGCTTGGAGACATCCAGCTCGGCCTTGTCCACCAGACCGACTACCATATCTACCTTGATCAGATCGCCTTCCTCCAGCTTTTGGTGGCGGGGAAAAGCATGAGCGACTTCGTCATTGAGCGAGCAGCAAGTCGCATAGGGATAGTCCATGACAGAGCCTTCTACTCCGATCTGCAGGGGCAGAGCATTGTCTTCCCTGCAGCGTCTG
>NZ_KQ969393.1:456715-464850 GCF_001578865.1 Streptococcus sp. DD11 | reverse complement strand
GCAGAGCATTGTCTTCCTTGCAGCGTCTGCGGACATATTCCTCAATTTCCCACATATCCAGCCCCGGCCGAATCAAATCTCTGAGACCGATATGGATGGAAGCTAAAAAATCTCCGCTTTTGTCCATCAAGTCAATTTCACGCTGTGATTTTAAGGTAATCATTCTTTCTTTTCTTTCCTCTTCTTAATTAATTTTCACTGTAATCGTTGCTTTGGCAATCAGCACGGCATCCAGATACATTTCGTAGTCAACAATGGCTGTCCGTCTGGTCTGCCGGATAATGCGGGGCTGAATGTGCAGCAGATCATCAATCTGAACAGCCTGAAAGAAATAGATCATCATCTGATCAATAATCAGGCTGCGGCCGCTGTTGACCATGAGCTGCTGCGTGATACGGGTCAGGATTTCTGTCAGAACGCCGTTGGCCAGGACTCCATTTTGCTCCAGCATAAAGGGCTCCACGGTGAAAGAAAACAAATCATCCTGCCGCTGCAGCTTCTGAGCGACCTGCTCGCTGAAGGTCGGCAGACTGGAAATCTGCGACCGGCTCATTTTTTCCATAATATCCCGCCGGGTAATGACTCCCAGAAGCGTCTGATTGCCGCGCACGACCGGAATCATCTCGAAATCTTCTGCAATCATGCGCTGGCTGATATTGGCAATATTGGCTGACAGGCCGGTCATAAAGACCTTGCGGGTCATGACCTTGTCCAAGGTTGTCAGAGGCGACTTATCACCTGCATCCCGCATAGTAACAACACCGACCAGCATCTGGTGCTGATTGATGACGGGAAAACGGCTGGCCCGATTGCGGCGGACCAGATCCAAATAATCGCGGACGGTGTCTGTATCGTGCAGAAAGCCGTATTCATGAGCAGAGCGGTAGACCTGCTCTACCGTCAGTATATCCGTCTTGATCTGCATGTTGGACAGGGCCCGGTTGATCATGGTTGCTACCGTATAGGTGTCATGCTTGGTCCTGAGTACCGGGATATTGAGACGGTTGGCCAGCCTGAGAACATCCGGACTGACCTCAAAACCGCCGGTCACCAGCACAGCATTTTCATTTTCCAAGGCCAAAATCTGAATCCGGGTCCGATCTCCGACAATCAGGAGCCCGCCCTCCGTCAGATAGCGCAGGATATTCTGCTCGGTCATAGCCCCGATAGAAAATTTGTTGAACTCTTTGTCCAGACCAGCCTCACCGGCCAGCACTTCCGAGCCGGTAATCTCCACAATTTCCTTATAGGTCAGATGCTCCAAAACCACTTTCTTGGACTTGACCCGGACCGTGCCGCTGCGGGGCCGCGTTTCAACAATCCCGCGATTCTCCGCTTCCTTAATAGCCCGATAGGCCGTGCCGTCACTGACACCCAGATAATTGGAAATGCTGCGGACGCTGACCCTCTTGCCAATAGGCAGATTTTCAAGATAGGCTAAAATTTCCTGATGCTTACTCATTGAAATCTCCTCTCTCATAGCGATATTCCATATAATCCCGCATCTTTCGCGTGTAGCGGTCGCTTCCCTTGAATTGGCGGTAAAGCCTAAAGCCAGCCTTTTGGGCAACTTTCTGACTGGCCAGATTTTCCACATGGGTGATAATCGCTAAGCGCTTCAGATCAAACTGGGTAAAAGACAGGAAAACCATCTCTCGGACAACTTCTGTCATCAGGCCCTGTCCCCAATAATCCTGCCGCAGAAAATAGCCCAATTCTGCCTCTTTTTTTATCTCGTCTATTTTTTCAAACTTAACAGAGCCAATCATTTCCTGACTTTCCTTATCACAGATAGCCCAAATCCCCAAGGGATTTTTCATAAAATAATTGGCAATTACATACTGACTCTCCTGCAGACTGGCCTCAGTCGGAAAGATAAACTGGGTATTGTCAGGATTGGAGGCAATTTTATAAAGGGCTGCCGCATCCTCAAAGAGGACCGGCCGCAAAAAAGCATGGGCAGTCTCTGTAAAGGAAAAGGCTGCTAACTGTGTCCACAAATTCATCTGCTACCTCTACAAAAAATAAGCGAGACCCGCTTATTCTTCGATGAGCTGGATATCCGCACCCAGACTCGTCAATTTTTCAATAATATTGGAATAGCCGCGCAGGATAAACTCCACGTTGGTGATTTCGGTCCTGCCTTCAGCCATGAGCCCTGCTATGACGAGAGCTGCACCGGCCCGCAGATCCGTTGCCTTGACAGATGCCCCCTGCAGCTGGTTGGGGCCCTCATAGACAATCTGGTCCCCTTTGGTGGCAATTCTGCCCGCCATCTTGGCCAATTCTGCCACATGATTGACCCGCTTTTCATAGATGGTATCAATAATCTTTCCATGGCCCTCAGCCGTCAGCAAAAGCGGCGTAATCGGCTGTTGTAGGTCAGTTGCAAAACCAGGATAAGGCGAGGTTTTGATATGAATGGCTCTTAAACTCTCCTGCTTCTCGACAAAAACACTGTCCTCAGAAACAGTCATCCGAACTCCCATTTCCTCCAGCTTGGCAATGAAGCCTTCCAAGTGCTCATAAAGCACATTGCTGATCTGAATCCCATGGCCGATAGCGGCAGCCAGAGCAATATAGGTCCCTGCCTCGATTCGATCGGGAATGACCTGATGGCGGGTCCCATGAAGGCGCTCAACACCTTCAATCGTGATGATGTCAGTCCCAGCCCCCCGAATATGAGCTCCCATATTATTCAAGAGGGTCGCCACATCAATGATTTCTGGCTCCCGCGCTGCATTTTCAATAATCGTACGGCCCTTAGCCTTGACAGCAGCCAGCATAGTATTAATGGTCGCACCGACGCTGACCGTATCCATGTAAATACTGGCTCCTTTAAGCGGCTGACCGCCGGTAGCCAGATGCATAGCATTGCCGCTCATGGTCATCCGCGCCCCCATAGCCTCAAAAGCTTTGAGGTGCAGATCGATAGGCCGCGGCCCTAAATCGCAGCCGCCGGGCAGGCCGACTGTCGCTTCGCCGTAACGGCCTAAAAGACTGCCGTAAAAATAGTAAGAGGCCCGCAGACTGTTAATCTTTCCATAAGGCATGGGCATATTTTTCAGACCGCGCGGATCAATTTCCAAGCTGTCCTCACTGCGCTTGACTTTGGCTCCCATAGCCTCCATGATGTCAATCAGGCTGTCAACATCCGAAATAGCCGGAACGCCGTCCAGCGTCACAATATCATCCGCCAGAATAACAGCCGGAATCAAAGCCACCACACTGTTTTTGGCACCATTAATAGTCACCTCTCCTTTTAAGGGGCGACCGCCGTTTATCACAATTTTTTTCATGTTGAATATTAAGCTCTTTCAAGGTATTGCTATTTATTATATCACAGATTTGCGAAATTTCCTAGACTTTTGAAAAAATCAGGACAGAGAGGGCAAATTGAAATAAGATTGAAACAGAAAAAAGAGGGGGGCGGGAAAGAACTCCAAACAAGTCAACAGAGTTCATCTTCCCACCCCCGCGAGGATGAAGGACTCTTTATACAGTATCTTCCCAAAGATCCATCCCTCTGTGGGTGAGGACACAGCCATCATGGGAGTCTGTCCCAGCCTCCAAGGCGAGTTAACGACGGAATAAAAGATAAACGAAATAACGATAAACTCAAAAGACCGGACTTTTTGCCCAGCCTTTTTGTATATTTCTAACGTCCGATTTACAAGACCTAGCAGTCCTATTGGACGGCCGCTTTCAAAGCAGCTGCTTTGTCCGTTTTTTCCCAAGGCAGATCGATATCCGTCCGTCCCATATGGCCGTAAGCCGCTGTCTGACGGTAAATCGGCCGTTTCAGATCCAGCATTTTAATGATACCAGCTGGACGCAGATCAAAAATCTGACGAACCGCTTCCTGCAGCTTGCTTTCTGAAACAGCACCTGTCCCAAAGGTATCAATGCGAACCGAAACCGGCTGCGCCACACCGATGGCATAGGCCAGCTGGACTTCTACTTTTTTAGCCAGGCCGGCTGCTACGATATTTTTGGCAATATAGCGGGCTGCATAGGAAGCCGAGCGGTCAACCTTGGTCGCATCCTTGCCAGAGAAAGCACCGCCGCCGTGACGGGCATAGCCGCCATAGGTATCAACGATAATCTTGCGGCCAGTCAGACCGGAATCCCCCTGCGGCCCCCCAATGACAAAGCGGCCGGTCGGATTGATAAAGAATTTGGTCTGCTCATCCAGATATTGGGCCGGAATCACGGCTTTGATGACCTTGTCAATCACATCGCGGTGAATCGCTTCATTGGTCGCTTCTGGGTCATGCTGGGTGGAAATAACCACCGTATCCACGCGCACAGGCTGGTCATTTTCATCATACTCAACGGTCACCTGAGACTTAGCATCTGGACGCAGGTAGCTGACTTCGCCTGATTTGCGCAATTCTGCCAAGCGGCGGACCAGCTGATGGCTGAGTGAGATGGGCAGCGGCATGAGCTCTGGCGTTTCATCCACGGCAAAGCCAAACATAAGCCCCTGGTCTCCTGCACCAATCAAGTCCAGCGGGTCCTGGTCTGCATTTCCACGCACTTCCAGCGCTTCATTGACCCCCTGTGCAATATCCGGCGACTGCTCTACCAGCGACGGATGGACACCGACCGTCTCAGCAGAAAAGCCATAGGCCGTATCGGTATAGCCAATCTCAGCAATGGTATCGCGAACCACCCGGTTGATGTCCACATAGGCCTTGGTCGAAATTTCACCAAAAACATGGACCGACCCAGTATAGACAGCTGTTTCAGCTGCCACATGGGCCTCAGGATCCTGCTCTAAAATCGCATCCAGAATCGCATCTGAAATCTGATCTGCAATCTTATCCGGATGCCCCTCCGATACAGACTCAGACGTGAAAAGTTTACGTTCTGACATAGAAATGTCCCCCCTTAAATAAATTGTTATAGAGTTACAAAGCACTGATAGGAAATTCCTACCACCTTATCGGGACTATATAACGCCTTTATTATACCACTTTTTATTAAAAAAATCAGAATCTTTTAAATAGAAAAAGCTATAGCCGGAAACTATAGCTACCCCTGCTGCCAGTTGGCAACGTATCCTAAATGATAGGTCAGAATAGCCCGTTCCAGCTCCAATGGCAATCCTGCTAAAGATTTGGCCGGCGGATGTTCAATATCGGACTCTGTATTAGGATGGAAATCCTGTGAACCCGAATAAACTGCCAATCATACGATAACATGTTCGATGAGATGTGATACCCGCTTCTGATTGGAACAGCATCAAAGCCAACACAGAAAGAGCTGAAAACTTGCACTCTTTCACTTTCTTACGTGGACCAGCTCATCAGGAGCGATTCTTTGATCGATGTCAGAGCGGACTTGATCAAGCTGCAGCATACTGAGTTGAAGATGACGGCGTTTGGGCGTATAAGAGAAATGCCCATTTGGTTTCCTCTGCTTTTTTCTTTACTTGCAGTGTAGACCAAATGGGCTTTTTTGTGAAACAGCATCAGCTGGCAGCAGGGGGACATTTTTATGAGCATTCCATCTGATTTCATCTCAATTCTCAGCAAATATACTTCTGCTAGGAGCTGCTTCCTACGTCCCTTAAACTAGAAAATTTCAATGCCTGCTTAGTCATCTTGCTCTCTGGCTTTTTTCTTATAAAGCGCATCTAAATGCTCCTCATAATCCCAACGAAGTTTCGAACGTTTCTCATCGATATCATCGATTTGCTCCAGAACCTCTTTTTGAAACAGTTCCGCATTGGTATCCATTTGAAAAATATCTGTATAGGCTTCTACAGGAAATTCCCCATCTGCTATCTGGTAAACCTCATCTTTCAACTGCTCCGTCGTATAAAGGATATAAGACAAATTATCTTCTAGGTATTCCTCTTTTTTCTTTAGCTCCCTCATGCTTTTATCAAACTGTTCATCTAGTTTATAAATTTCTTCATTCATCTTTATTCCCTATGACTAACTTTTGATTGGGCTTGTCAACTCTGGTTTTGGCATTTGCGACAGATAGTCTTTGGCTGCATCTGCTGCTTGCCCTTCCAGCCCATCCGTAATATTTGTGCTATACGTATTTTTTGCATAATCTTGAAGTTCTTGCGCTTTGCTATTTAACGTCTGCTGAAGCGCCTCCCTCTTAGCCTTAGCAGCAGCTACAGAGGCTGTAACTGCTGCTCTCACAGCTGCTCTTTGTTGATGTTTTAATAGTTGTATTATTAGATTTTCATTTATTTTTTCGGCCATAATCGTCCTTTACTCCTAGCGTTTGCATTTAGGCTGAATCAAGAGAAGGCTGCAAAAATATCTGCAGCGCCCTGAACATCGACTTCCTCAAGGGCCTGTGCACACCGAATCATGCTTTGAGAAAAATCAGTCATCTTGGTTTCGAATTCTTTTAAATGATTAATATTTGATTCGTAAATCCCAGAATCCCACAAGTTTTCAAAGGTTAATTCCAACATTAAATCCTCCAACTCCGAAGCAGACAGCAGGTGCCCTAAAGTCTGAATCGCACTTCTCTTGGATTCGATAAATTCCTTAAGATTTGATTCAGCATCGGCCAAGGTGGTTTTTACTTCAGCTATTTTTGTTCAATATCTGAGCCGGCCAATTCTACAGCCATGTACAATAGCTGAGTCCTCAGCAAAATGCGCTCGTTGTAACTGCCTGCACGCCTGATTCTTTCATGAAAATTATTGGGATTATTAAAGTCAAGATTCTTTCGATTCCATTCCAAGGACTCCTTCTTTGCATCCTTGATGATTTTCGTATACTCTTTTTGATAATCTTGAAACACTTTTGAGAGTTTATCTTTATTTTTAGAAATTTCAGCAAAATCATCCCAACTAAGTCCCAATCTTTCTTTTATATTCTCTATACCTGCTATAATAGGAAGCAGATCCTCCGCTTTTAAACCCGTTTGCAGCAGCCCTGCTAATCTGCTAAACTCCTCCGGACTCATGGTTACTAGTTTTTCAATCGCTTTTTCCGGAATATACTTTTTTAAATTTTCAATGCTCTTTTTGTTTAATTCCGCAAGTCTATGACCAGCTTTCCATAACTCAGGATGGTAATCCTCATAAACAGTCAAGATATTTCCCTTGCTATCTATCTGATAAGCGCCAAAGTCATGGGAAGAGTGTTTATCCATCATATTTGTATATTCAATGGGAACTACCACTCTGACATCACCAAGCTGCTGATCCCAAGGCTTTTCACGATTGAGCATACTAACAGGATCAAAAGGGTTAACATAATAAGTTATTTTAGCATCTAATTGTGGGATTTTATCGCCATAACCTGCTTTTTCCAGACTCTTAGTAGGATCCGGACCATCAAAAAGAACAATATGGCCAACCTTATTCAACTCTTCCTCATTAAGTCCTGCAACTCCCTGTATCGAAGTCATCGTCCCCAACGAATGAGCCGTTATATCCATCTTGGCATCTGGTGCTGCATATTGGTTTAGTTCAGCTATTTTTGCCTTCATGCCTTCAGTAGCATGCTTGGCTTGAGGAATAATCGCGTCTGTCAAAGCAAAGGCCGCATCATTGTATACCCAATCTTGGAAGTTGAAATCACTAGGATTATAAGTTTTCAAGTACCCAACTGGGTCCTTTTGTACCTTACCAATATCAATTCCGAAACCATCACTCCCACGAACGGCAAAATAGGTCTGTTTGGTATTTTGGTTAATCGTATCTGTATCAGTGACATAGTAGGCATTGTAGCCTGTCTTTTTGTCTTCAAGCAGTCCTTCATTGTCAGGTTGAAGATAAACCTTCCCTTGGTTGGGGAGGTCAGTGCCACCACCTTTGGTGAGTTGGCCATCTTTGTCTTTTTTATTTTTTGAATAATCAACTTCTGTAAATTGCTTTGAATTATATAATTCAGGAAATGAATTCGGGCGATCTGTGTAGGCACTCTCTGCAATAGATGAATAAATATTATCAAAACTTTTTAAATTCCAATTTACCATTTTATCCTCATTCTAAATTAATTAAGGTTAATTTTTGCTAGCAATTATATTATGAAAATATTCTCCAACCGCCATTTTCATTTATATATATATCATGAAGCATCCCCATTTCTCCAGTATTTGGGATACTGTCTTGGTTCTCTATGTAAAAATCTACCGAAAATTTTGTATTA
>NZ_KQ969393.1:454926-455967 GCF_001578865.1 Streptococcus sp. DD11 | reverse complement strand
TTATCATTTTTGATATCCTTTTTTGAAGAAACAGCTTTCTTATCTTGTTTATTGCTTTCTTTTTGAATCATGGCACATCCTCCTATACTTACTACTGCTATTATTGATGCAACTGTTGTAATTATGATTTTCGTTCGTTTATTCATAACGTCTCCTTGTATGGCTTTATTAATATTATACCGCTAATTTTTTCGTCTAACAATATCAAGAAAGTTATTAGCTCAATTTTTTACCCTGTGGCTAATGTCGCCCTGAATAACTTCAAATACCTAACTAGTGACACAGTAGGCATTGTAGCCTGTCTTTTGGTTTTCAAGCAGTCCTTCATTGTCAGGTTGAAGATAAACCTTCCCTTGGTTGGGGAGGTCAGTGCCACCACCTTGGGTAACTTGGCCTTTTTTATCTTTGGCATCTTTAGAGAAGTCAAATACTAAAGACTTACCAGAATTAAGTATTTTTTGTTCTTCAGGAAGTAATTGTTCAAAACTAAATCCATTCGGTCTATCTCTATAGGCTGATTCCGCTAACGAAGCGTATATATTATCAAAACTTTTTAAATTCCAATTAGGCAAAAAGATCACCTCTTATTCTTAATTGATTACTAAGGAACATCCCATCCATATTTAATGTTCCATCATCATTTATTGGAATTAATATTCCCCAACTTGAACTGTCAGCATTATTGAAGCCTCCATAAATTTGCAACATTTCCCCCCCACCTTGAGGAGTACCATTACTCGCTTCACTCCATCTAACCCCATCCCAATCAATCTGAACTGATTCGACTTTTGGACTCTGGGCCTTCACAAAATCAATTATTTCTTGCTCATGATCTTTGAGATAAGCGAGCTGTTTTTGCTTGATAATTTCCTCGTCATCTTTGATAGCCTTTTTTGAAGAAGTAACTTCCTTATCTTGTTTATTACTTTCTTTTTGAGTCATGGCGCATCCTCCTATACTTACTAGTGCCACTATTGATGCAACTGTTGCAATTATGATTTTCGTTCGTTTCTTCATAGCGACTCCTTGTATTGCTTTATT
>NZ_KQ969393.1:452515-453661 GCF_001578865.1 Streptococcus sp. DD11 | reverse complement strand
ATTAATATTATACCGTTAATTTATTCTTCTAACAACACCAAGAAAGTTAAAACTTTTCTTTTTATCCTTTTTGCTGCTGTTTTCTTGAATGGCTAACAAACCTGTATCTGTCACATTGATTTCCCTGAATCAAGTATTTTCAGCTTTCCAAATCTAATTGTTCATATGGAAACTTTTTTGGTCTATCTCTGTAAGCTGATTCTGCTAATGAAGCATATAGATTATCAAAACTTTTTAAATTCCAATTACTCAAATAATCTTCCCCCTATGTTAATGTCGGATCCTATATACATCTCATCCATATTTAATGTATTGTCCTCATTAATTGGTATATCCACTCCCCAACCCGATTCTTCAATATGATTAATACGTCCATAAACATTCATATAATATTCAGGAGTTGTAAGTCCACCATCACTCCATTGTGTCTGATCCCAATCAATCTGAACTGATTCAACTTTCGGACTTTGAGCTTTTACCAAATCTATAATTTCTTGCTCATGTTCTTTGAGATAGGCGAGCTGTTTTTGCTTGATGGCTTCCTTATCATCTGTGATTTCCTTTTTTGAAGAAGCAACTTTCTTATCTTGTTTATTACTTTCTTTTTGAGTCATGGCGCATCCTCCTATACTTACTAGCGCCACTATTGATGCAATTACTGCAATTATGATTTTCGTTCGTTTCTTCATAGCGACTCCTTGTATTGCTTTATTAATATTATACCGTTAATTTATTCTTCTAACAACACCAAGAAAGTTAAAATTTTTCTTTTTATCCTTTTTGCTGCTGTTTTCTTGAATGGCTAACAAACCTGTATCTGTCACATTGATTTCCCTGAATCAAGTATTTTCAGCTTTCCAAATCTAATTGTTCCTATGGAAAACGATTAGGTCTATCCCTATAGGCTGATTCTGCTAATGAAGCATATAGATTATCAAAACTTTTTAAATTCCAATTTACCATATATCACCTCATTCGAATACTTTCAGCTAATCTATAAATTTATTTGAATCCCAATAATATTATGAAAATATCTTCCAGACCCCATTTTCAATTATATAAATTTTATTAAACATCCCCATTTCTCCAGTATTTGGGATACTGTCTTGGTGCTCTATGTAAAAATCTACCGAAAACTTTGTATTC
>NZ_KQ969393.1:437056-452495 GCF_001578865.1 Streptococcus sp. DD11 | reverse complement strand
TTTGTTGCCTTTTTTTGATGAAGATATGATTGTCTTTTCCTGATGATTTCTTTTCTGACTCATGATATATCCTCCTAGACTTGCAAGCGCTAGGATGGGTAAGACTATAGCAATGACTGCTTTCGTTCGTTTTTTCATAGTATCTCCTTGGAATGTTTTATTCATGATTTCTTCATCCGAAAACGCACTCTTGCACCTTCTTACGTGGACCACTCATCAGGAGCGATTCTTTGATCGATGTCAGGGCAGACTTGATCAAGCTGCAGCATACTGAGTTGAAGATAGCGGCGTTTGGCTGTATAAAAGAAATACCCATTTGGTTTCCTCTGCTTTTTTCTTTACTTGCAGTGTAGACCAAATGGGCTTTTTTGTGAAACAGCATCAGCTGGCAGCAGGGATAGGCTTGTCTATGCCGTCTTTGAAGCTGACATTATAAAGGTCATTGATAAAAGCTATTACTTATGAGTCAGCGCCTTCTTGAAGCTTTTTATGAAGCCGATATCATCCGTTTGCAGAATCAATCCTGCATAGATACGGCCGATATACCAAGCCATAGCGAGCGTAAATGCCAGTAATACTGCAAATGAAATAAGTGCTTCGATATTACTGGCATAGCCATTAATCAGACGCTGGGGCATAAAGAAGGTTGACAGGAAGGGCAGATAGGAGCCAACCTTCAAAATCACCGTGTCGGTCTGCCCCAAGGACATGGAGCCAAACAAGCCCAGCATCACAAGGAAGATAATAGGCTGCGTTGCTTTTTGGGCATCTTCTATCCGAACCACCAGCGAGCCGCAGAAAGCGGATAAAATAACATAGGCACAGACCCCGAGCACCGCAAAAGCAATGGTCGCCGGAGAGAAAATCGTGCCTAGCTGGCCGATAGTTTCTGGATTCTCATCTAAAAATTTTCTGATCAAGTCGATATTTGACCCAAGGGCAACCAAAGCGAAACCGCCCAGTATATAGATAGAAAAATGTGTCACAATGACTCCCAGAATCCCCAGCAAACGGCCGTAGAAATATTGGGAAGCTTTAATGCTGGAGAAAATGACTTCCATAATCTTCGTTCCCTTTTCATTGGCGATATCTTGGGCAGTGCTGGCCGAATAAGTCAATAAAATCATATAAATCAGCATGGAAATGATGAAAAAGCCAATCTTTTGAAGCGATTTCTTCTGCTCTTTTGCTTCATTGATCTTTTCAGAAAACTGGGGTTCACGATTGAGAGCTGCCTGCTGTTCACTTGACAGATTGGCTTGACTGACATTGATAGTCGTCTGCAGCTGTTGAAGGGTTTGGAGCAGAGCAAGTTTATCTTCCTGCTTCATGTCGCCTTCACCATGATAAACAGCCTTGATCTGCCCATTTTCCGACTCAATGGCCACATAGCCAAGGATTTTCTCCTCTTTTATCGCTTTTTTAGCAGCTGCTTCATCCTTATAGGTTTGGGTAAAATTCTCCTCCATCGCAAAGCCATCTAAAAGACTTGCTTCACTGGATACCAGAGCAATCTTATCTGCTTGCCTGCCTGCAGTTGCTCCCTGTATATAGCCCAGTCCAATGCTTAGCCCCAGCATCAGAAAGGGAGCCAGCACCATGACCACAAAGGACCATGATTTGACATGGCGCAGGTAAGTTTCTTTTGTGACAATCCATATTTGCTTCATACTTCCACCCCTGATTCTAGTCTAAAGATTTCATCAATGGTTGGTGCCTGCTGATCAAAAGTTGCAATGTACTGTCCCTTGGTAAGCAAATCAAACAGCTCAGCACCAGCCGTCTCGTCATCCAATACCAAGCGCCAGATTCCCCTCTTGGTGAAACTGACCTTGGTCACATGCGGCAGGGCTTCCAGCTCAGCCTGGGAAAGGCCGCTGGAAATAAATAAACGGGTCCTTCCGTACTGGTTGCGGACTTCCTGAACAGGTCCGTTGACAACCACTTCTCCATCCCGAATCATCACCACCGTATCGCACAGCTCCTCTACATTGGTCATGACATGATCCGAAAAGATAATGGTCGCGCCGCGCTCTTTCTCCTCAAAAATGACCTGCTTCAAAAGTTCGGTATTGACAGGATCTAAGCCGCTGAAAGGCTCATCCAGAATAATCAGGTCCGGCTCATGCAAGAGGGTGATAATCAGCTGGATTTTTTGCTGATTCCCTTTTGACAGGCTTTTGATCTTATCAGTCAGCTTCCCCTTGACCTGAAGGCGCTCCATCCAGACAGGAAGCTTTTCCTTTACGGCTGCACTGGAGACACCTTTCAGGTTTGCCAAATAGCGGACCTGCTCATAAACAGTGAGCTTGGGCATGAGACTGCGCTCTTCCGGCAGATAGCCTATCCGACGATAGGTCTCCTGAACAATCTCCTGACCATCAAAGGTAATGGTCCCAGTATAGTCAAGAAAACGCAAAATACTGTGAAAGATGGTCGTTTTCCCAGCTCCGTTCTTCCCAATCAAGCCTAAAATCTGTCCCGACTTTGCTTCAAAGTCTACAGCAAATAAAACCTGCTTGGAACCAAAGCTTTTTTGCAAATTTTGAATTCGTAACATTGCTCGCCTCCTTGATGTTTTTTGTTTTATTATACCACTTTTAAAAACAGGAGAAAATGGAATCAAGAAAAATAATTAACAAAGCCTCCTCCATTTTCAGCTTTAAACTAAACACAGCTTGCTAACAGCTTTTCTGCCTCTGCCTGACCTATCGTGTCACCAGCCTGTTCAAACAGTCTGATGGCAGCAGCAAAGTTACATCTTGCTGCTTGGCCCTTCCCAATGGCCTGATTCATTTCGCCCAAGCCCCGATAAGCACAGGCTTGATTGATGAGGTCATCCGTTTCTAAAGCATAGGTCAAAGCCTGCTGCAACAGCTTTTCTGCCTGATTTGTCTGCCCCAACTTAAGCTTGATATAGCCCTGCTCATAGAGATTGACTGACTGCCGGTAATGGTCTTCAGGGAAATGACGGGCCAAAAAGGCAGCTTCCTTTTCAATCCACTCCAAGGCCTGCAAAAAATCTCCAGCTGATCTAGCGACATAGCCCAGCTGATGGTAGGCCACGTGTTCATTTTCCTTATCTGATTGGGCCTGAGCCCTGGCCAGATAGGTCTGCAAGGTCTTCGCAGCTCGGCTGAAATCCTTTGCTTCCACGGCCAGATAGGCCCGCAGATGGAGGCTGCTGAAGCTCTCTCCTGTCAGTTCGCCTTCCAGCTTCGCCGCCAGATCCAGATTCCCCTCAAAAAACGCCTGCCAGGCCGCTTTCAACGGCTCATCCATTCGCTGCCTCCTCACCCATTCAAAGCCATCCGCCTAAACCAAATCTGTCTGGGCAATGGCCTTCTTAACATCGTCCAGCGGCAGATGGACGAGCTCTACTTCCTTCTCCCTATAGAGATACTGGGCATAGTCGTCAATCCGGTACTGGTTGATATAGACCACCCGCTTGCAGCCGACCTGCAGCAGCTGCTTGGTACAGTTGAGACAGGGGAAATGGGTCACATAAGCCGTAAAACCCTTGGGAACACCCCGCTCAGCCCCCTGCAGGATGGCATTGACCTCCGCATGCAGAGTCCGGACACAGTGGCCGTCAATGACCAGACAGTCGTGGTCAATACAGTGCTCCGTCCCAGACACCGAACCATTGTAACCGGTCGAAATGACCTTATTATCCTTGACCAAAACCGCTCCGACTTTGGCCCGCTTACAGGTCGACCGATTGGCAATCAAAAGGGCCTGCGCCGCAAAATACTCATCCCAAGCTAAACGATTTGTTGACATAGTTGCTCCAATCTGCATATTTTCTCTATTATACCCTAAATAGTCTGTTTTCTCTAGCCTTATCGCAGACTTGTTCGGAAACTTCCTCTTGGCCTTGAGCAGCCGGCTCGCAGCTTCCAGCAAAGCAAAAAAGAACCGAGGAAATCCCCAGTTCTTATCTTGCTTATTTGCCAAGCTTAGCCTTAGCTGCATCTGCAAGCGCTGTGAAAGCTGCTGCATCATTGACAGCCAAGTCAGCCAGCATCTTCCGGTTGACTTCGATTTCAGCCAATTTCAGACCATGCATGAGCTGTGAGTATGACAGGCCGTTGAGACGAGCTGCTGCATTGATACGCGTGATCCACAATTTACGGAAATCGCGTTTCTTTTGACGGCGGTCACGGTATGCATAGTAGTAAGAGTTCATTACTTGCTCTTTTGCAGTACGGAACAGGATGTGTTTTGCTCCATAGTAACCTTTAGCTAATTTCAAAATACGTTTACGACGTTTGCGTGATACAACGCCACCTTTAACACGTGCCATTTATATATTTCCTCCAATATTTCCTAGAATAAATCGATACCCAATCTCTTATTTCAGACCGGTAAGCATTGCCTTGATACGCTTGAAATCTCCTGCAGACACCAAAGCTGCTTTGCGAAGATGACGGCGCTGTTTCTTTGTTTTTCCGTGGAAACGGTGAGAAGTGTAAGCACGGAAACGCTTCAATCCACCAGAACCTGTACGTTTGAAACGTTTTGCTGATGCGCGGTGTGTTTTTTGTTTTGGCATAATCTTTTTCTCCTTTTTTCTATCTTTCCGACAGTCTATTTTTTGTCCGGAATCGGCGCCATTTGCATGAACATCTGACGTCCATCCATCTTAGGCTTTTGCTCAATAACAGCAACATCCTGAGTCGCCTGAGCAAAGTCTGCTAAAACCTTAGCCCCGATTTCCTTGTGGGTAATCATCCGCCCCTTGAAGCGAATGGATACCTTCACCTTATTTCCTTTTTCAAGGAACTTGCGTGCGTTACGAAGTTTGGTCTCAAAGTCCCCCTTGTCAATGGTTGGGCTCAGACGCACTTCTTTCACAGTGACAACGCTTTGTTTCTTGCGCTGCTCTTTTTGTTTTTTCTGATACTCAAATTTGAACTTGCCATAGTCCATAATCTTCGCAACAGGTGGTTTAGCTTGTGGCTGAATCAGGACTAAATCAACATTCGCTTCGTCAGCCAGAGCCTGCGCTTCACTAAGCGGTTTAATCCCTAATTGTTCGCCGTCAAGACCGATCAAGCGAACTTCACGCACACGAATTTCATCATTGATGAATAAGTCTTGTTTTGCTATGGTTTTCACCTCTTTTTTATTTTTTTCTGCCCATGAAAATCCAGCCTCAAGCTGAATCCCAATGGGCATTCGAGAAAAACAAGTGCGGACCTGCTAACGCAAATCCGCACTACATGATAATCGTTCATCACTGAAACTTGAATCCTGTAGAGCCAGACAACGTCAGTCGCAAGGCGAGAAGTTCTCACTTCTGCTTTTCTCAACTCTACTATCATATCAGGTTTCTGTTTTATTGTCAATGATTTTTTTCGCTTTTTCTTCAATAAAGGCAACAACCTGAGCAATGCCGACGCCGGTCGTGTCAAAATGCAGAGCATCTGCTGCCGGTCTCAGCGGCGAAACAGCCCGGTGGCTGTCCTTGTAATCTCGCTCAGCAATCTCCTTTTTCAGGGTCTCCAAATCAGCCGGAATGCCCTTGGCCAGATTTTCCTTATAACGGCGCTCAGCCCTTTCATCGACTGAAGCCACCAGAAAAATCTTGAGCTCAGCCTCAGGCAGCACAACCGTGCCAATATCGCGGCCGTCCATGACAATGCCGCCCTCACGCGCAATCTGCTGCTGCAGGGCAACGAGTTTTTCACGAACCGCCGGAATGGCAGATACCCAGGAGACATTGTTGGTGACTTCATTTTCCCGGATGGGATGGGTCACATCCACATCACCGACAAAGACCAGCTGCTCTCCGTCTTCTGCCCGGCCAAAACTGACCGAATAGGCGTCCAGCAGCTCCGCAATTTCAGCTGCATCAGCCTCTGTCAGATGATGGCGCAAGGCCAGATAAGCAGCCGCCCGATACATAGCACCAGTATCCAAATAGGTATAGCCAAAATCTTTAGCGATGATCTTGGCCACGGTCGATTTTCCGCTGGATGCCGGTCCATCAATCGCAATCTGAATCTGTTTCATGCCCCGCTCCTACTCAATCTTGACAACATCGCCGGGATTGGCATACCAAGAACCAGTTGACATATGAGATGGATTTAACTGCTCCAGCTTGGCGATGGAAATACCCGCACGCGCTGCAATCGCGGCTTCTCCTTCACCGGCCTGAACCGTGATGGTTCCTTCAGAAGAGGCTGTCGTATCGTCAGTCTGCTCTGCTGTCTGGCTGGAAGAGGCCGCTTCACTGCTGGCAGACGAAGCTGCTGACGTACCGTAAAAGCCTTCCATTTGTGCATTTTTATTGCTGCCTCCTGTTGACAGATAGGTCAAAAAGCAGATGACAGCCACGACCAGCACACAAAAGATAATGGTCAGTACGGTCAGCAGGCGATCTGCATTTATGGCACTAAACTTTTTTGTTCTTTTCAATTTTTCCGCTCCATCATCATAAACATCTTCTTCCCATGGTTCTTTTTCCATGACTTCCTCCTTGAGTTTTTCTTAAAATCTTATTACAATATGAGTATGAAAGTAACACTCATTCCCGAACGCTGTATTGCCTGCGGGCTCTGCCAAACCTATTCTGACCTCTTTGATTACCACGATAATGGCATTGTCAAATTTTACCAAGATGATGACTGCCTGGAAAAAGAAGTCACATCCGACCCCGGCATTCTTGAAGCCATCAAAAACTGCCCCACCCGAGCGCTTTTAAAAGACCAGGCTCACTTGGACTGATTGCCGTAGTAGGTTTCAAAATAGTCAATATGGATAAAGTTGTCCAGCAACTCTACTTCCCCTTGGAAGTGCTCATTCAGCGCCAAGGCATTGACAAAATATTTCTTGGGCCATTTGCGCATGCAGAAAGTCCGCCCCTTGTCCTTGCCATCTGTATAGAGGGTGATGGAGGTCTTGGTCACTGCTACCTTATCAATCGTGGAAATCGCCACCTTAATCGGCGTAAAAGGATTGGCCGTAATAATCCGCAGAGTGCCATCTTCGTAAATGGTGAAATAACGATGGACTCCGATGCCCAGCAAAACCATAAACAAAAAGAAGGAGAACAAAACAAGAGTCGGAACTCTCGAACTTTCGTACATCAGGGCCAGCCCTACAAAAATCGGAATGACCGATAAAGACCAATAAATAATTAACAAAGATAAGTCTGGCTGCCAGTGATAGCGAACCTTGCCAAAAATCTTGATCATGCTCACACCCCCATATTACTAGTTTAGCATAAAATACCAAAAAATAGAACAGGTAGCCTTGCCTATTCTATTTTTTATTGAAAAATTTTCAAAAGAGCTGGAAAAAGACGTATAGGAGGTAAACGGCGAGCGGGAAATAGGCCAGAGCAACCAGCCAGTTTATAACCTGCGTCTTTAACCTTCGGATATGGGGAATGAAGGTCAGCAGCAAGAGGCTGTAAGCAGTGAAGTATCGCTGCTGCACTCCATCAATGATATTGGAACCGACAAGTGAGTATTGTAAGTACAAGATAAGAAAAGTAGCAAAAAGAATTGCTAAGAAAGACGCCACTTTCCCAAATTGGATGATCTTAAATTTCTCAATTGATACCTTGACAGATTCATAATTTCTTTCCTGATAAAGCCAGCTGACAGCATAAGCAAAATAATAAAGCATGGAAACAATAGCTGGCGGTTTCTGATAAAAGGTTTCTCTGGCGTAGCCTAGCTGAATAACTGTATAATCATAGGAAAACATCTCCCGAAAATACATTGACAGAAACTTTGGAATGTCAGAGAAAATATAGGCCAGCTGCTTAAAGGTATCAACATCCCTGCCGAAATAGGCTCCGGTATTCACATCTTTTATCAACAGAATCAACAAGGCGGAACAAAGCAAAGAAAAAGTCAAAGCAAACAGCAAAAAAACGGCTATCTTTCTGACGAATAACTTCTCTTTGTAAGCAAAGTAAAGGACTGGCAGCACAGACAGCAAAATCAAAAATGCCGGTACTTTGGCTAAGGAAACGAAAAGGATAGAAAGGGCCAGCTGCATCGCATCCAGCTTAGTTATATTCCGTAACTTCGCAATCCTGTAAGTAACCTTTGTCAAACAGGCTATAAAAAGAATGACAGCAGCATTGGTAAACAGGTCTGCTGAGATAGCGCTGTTTGTCAGCAACAGGGTCGGATGAAGCGCCAGTACTGCAACGGTCCACTTACTGAAAGGCATCATCCGAATGGCTAGTATGAGAAAGCTGAACGCAAAAATCAAACCTGACAGCCGCATCAGAATAAACTCTACAGCCGGGGATAGGTGCAGCGCCTTGTTTAATACAGCGACCAGAACATACGGGAAATAAACCAGCGGATGATAGGGGACAGCATTTGTCGCCGCTTGAAATCTGGTTGTTTCTGAGTAGCTGAGTCCGCCAATTTCTGATAAGAAATAAAAACCAAAAGTATCTTTTGTCCCTTTCTCGACAAAATGATTCATAAAGGCTAGCTGGGTCTCTGACACCTGACCTCCAAATAAGGCCATGTTGCCATTATCATTTTTATAGATATCGCCATTGCTAATCTGAATCGCCCTGTAATAATGAAAAGGTTCGTCCATCCAAGAACCAGGATTCCTGTAAAAGACAGAGCCCAAGGAAACAATGAAGCTGATGCAAAGCGCCATACAAATATGACGCGCATACATTTGGTCCTTAATCCCTAATAGTTTTTCAATCTTTTTCACTTTCTATCAATCTCCTAAATTATAGAAATCAGCTGATTATTTTGACGTGAAATGATAAATCCGATTTCCGTCTTTGTCGGGGCCGTATACCATTCTAAACTCGTCGCCAAACTCAGCACTTAAATCTCTGCTTGAAATCAGATAGCTGACCTTCAGTTTTCTGATGGTCTCCGTATTGACCTGCATATCAAGAACATCTGGTCTGCTATTAGACATCGTTACTGCACCTTCTGTTAAGAGAGGTTTTATGTGGGCGTAACGGTTCCATTCATTCTCATACTGACCTTTCGTATCTATTTTCTTCATTTCTTCTCTATCTGGATAGAAACGAACACCATTGATCATTTTTGCCCCAAACATCTGCGGATAATTATAAAGCATATTATTATCCGTCATCCACACAGCCTGCGGCTCCTTTTGAACGATATCCTTAATCGCATAACTGAGTTTTTTATCTTCTACAACCCCGATTCCGCTGACAATAGGATTGACCGTAAAACCTGCCAACAGGCAGATTGCCAGCATTGACAGAGCAAATAATCTTTTGTATTTGAAAACTCCTAACAGAAAAGACAGAAGAACAAAACTGGCAGCTAGGAGCGTCATCCCTCTGGAGATATAATCCCGGTACATCTGATTAGAGACGATAAGATAAACACAGAAAAAGAAAGATAGAAGACTGAGAGGCAAAACAACTTTCATTATCTTTCGGCGATCTAAATGCCAAACATAATTGATAAACCAGAAACTAACAAAAACCGAAATAACAGCTAAAGCCTGCCAAGCTCTACCGGAAGTCACAAAGCTGAACAGTGTCAGCTTAGCCAGCCATTCGGGTACACCGACAAAGACGTAAAAGAGGAGAAATACACTGTATAAAGAGAGAAACAGACCAAATAGGTTTTCTTTTAAGTGCTTTTTATCCAAAATAAAAGGCAAGGTCAGGAGCAGAAATGGCAGAAAGTTCAGCGATGATGCCAGTTCCACTTGATTGAGTATCGAAGGAAGCTTATACGGAAGAAAAATATTCAGAAAAAGACTGGCTATAACCGCAATCGGTGTGCCTCCGCCCGTCGAAACCCGGCTGCCCGGATACACTGTTTCCAAGGAAGCCAGAACAGCGTCTAAGCTTTGATAGAGACTGATTCCAACGACTAAGCCAGTAACACACAGGGTTACTGCCATGATTATCCAATCCTCTTTCTTCAGCTCCTTCTTGCGCAGAGCTCTGAAAAAATGAACCAGAAAATACATGAGGATAATATAGGCGAAGATAACCTGAAAAGCCGGATAAATCACCAAAACAAAACCAATCAAGCTGCTGGACAAGAGAGCCGCAAAACCGATTTTAGAACTTGTCTTTTTACTGTTGAAATAATGATAAATAGCTACCAAGGCCAAGAGAGTAAACCATACCACGTCTCCTAAATGCTGCATAAACCACCACTGAATGGCAGGAATATAGGTGATAAAGAAAGCTGCTACAGAAGACAGTGCTTTATTGCCCTTGGTCAGAATCATGGTAAATTCAAAAGCTAACAGAATAAAGGTGATAATCTTGAAGCACCAGTACCAAGACAGAGCACGAGAAGGACTGAGAAAGAGAGCTCCCCAGTTAAAAGGCTTACCGATAATAGAGATATGGCTGACCGGCGAATGATAGGCTACAATCATATTCTGTCCTGACAAGCCATAATTTTCGTTGATCAATTTATTGCCCGATGCGACCTGGGAGATGAAAAAGGGGGTTTGGACCATCCATTCATCACTTCTGATCATTCTGGGGATACCAAAGATCACACCATCTGTATTTGAAAAAGGTGATAACCATGGGCTATCATCTCCTTCAGACCGTGAATGAGACTGAACACCGTTTTGGAGTTCGGACACACCCATTTTATTCCAGCTTGCGATAGAACTGCCATTCAGATTTAAGGCCAGCCCTAAAATGAAAGCTGCTAAGGCTATGGCATATCTATATTTTACGACCTTGTTAAAAGTATCAATCATAGTAATGGTAGACCTCAAGCTCATACTGCATGCGATTTTGTCTGACGACTGTGTCTAAAATAATACCAGCAATAAAGAACAAACCAGCTAAAATCATAAATCCTGTAGCCAGAACTGCTGAAGGCAGTTTATCGATTAAGCCTGTATTGGCATATTCAGCAATAACCGGAAGCCCTATAATGAGTCCGATGAAGAACAAAACAGCAGCCAAAACAGAAAAGAAAATCAACGGCTTGTAGTCTTTAAACAGACTGAAAATCATTTTCAGAACCTTAAAACCATCAGAAAAAGTACTGAGTTTAGACTCGCTGCCTTCCGGACGGTCCTTATAAGTAATGGGGACTTCTACCAGCTTGAAACGTTTGTCCATAGCATGAATGGACAGTTCTGTCTCGATTTCAAAACCGGGAGAGAGAACCGGAAAAGTTTTAACAAACAAACGGTTGAAGCCCCGATAGCCTGTCATAATGTCATTGTAATTCCCCTTGTAAAGAGAATTAATCAGATATCTTACCAGATTGTTGCCAAAATCATGAAACCCGCGCTTATTTTCCTGAGAGTACGTTCCGTTTGAAAGCCGGTCTCCGATTGTCATATCAGCCATGCCGGAACGCAAGGGCTCCAGAAGCTTCTCTACTTCTGCTGCTGGGTAGGTGTCATCCGCATCTGCCATAATATAGTAATCCGCATCAATTTCCCTAAACATGGAACGGACGACATTCCCCTTGCCCTGTCTAGGTTCAAATTTGACGATCGCTCCTGCTTCTCTGGCCAAGGCATTGGTTTGGTCTTTCGAGTTATTATCATAAACGTAAATATCTGCTTGAGGCAGGACAGTTTGAAAATCCTTAATAACCTTCTGAATGGTTATTTCTTCATTGTATGCCGGAAGCAATACGGCAATTTTTTCTTTCATTTTTATATCCTTTTCGCTAAAAATATGTGCCTTGTGGTGTTACCATCTGGCTGAAGAATAGTAATTGACGATCTGGGTCTCAATTGATTCTTCATCGTCTTCTGAAAAATAATGAATTTCTCCATCAGCTGTATTTGCATACGTCAGCTCTGAGACAAATAAGGTGCTGAAAGGATTCTTTTTCTCACTATCAGCAAACAATGAATCACCCAAGAAGTAGTTTTCTTTGGAAATATCTAAATAATCCAATACAGTTGGAGCAAGGTTGACAGAATTTCGGCCTTGAACATCGATTGTCTGAGGCTGGACTCCTTTATAATAAATAAAGAATGGAACTTTGTCAAGATTCCCCATCCCTCGAGACTGGTCTGGAAAAGACTTGCTGTACTCGTCATCAACATAGGTTGCGTGATCTGTTGTAAAGATTAAAATAGTATTTTCTGCATAGGGACTGTTATTAAATTTTTCTATAAATTTCCCAAACTGAACATCTAAATCATAGAAGCGGTTCAGTAAGCGATCTTTTCCATTACCGAATTTTTTATCATAAGAATTCATACCGATATGGGTTCCGAAAGTATACATAGAGATAAAGAAAGGCTGGCTGTCAGATTGCTTGGACATCAGCTTATCCAGCTCTATATACGCATCTTTATCATAAGTATTTTCTTCTCCTTCAGAAACTTTAGGGTTTATAACAGCATCAAAGCCTAAGTGATTTAAGTAGTCTGTAAATTCTCCATTATTGGGTTCTGTATTGATAAATGAAGTCCGATAGCCGTCTGATTTTAATATACTCTGCAGAGAAACCAAATGATTCTGATCGGAATTATTTAGCTGATAGCCTGAGAACAACTGTCCAATCAAACCTCGATAAGTTGCGAAAGTATGATTATAATAGTTAGAAAAATTTAAGGACTTGGACTGAGCACTGCGGATATGCGGCGTTACATTACGCTCGTCATCAATGATATGCTGTGACATCCCCTCGGTAAAGATAAGGATAACATTGGGCTTTTCTGGTAAATTTTGCGGTTTTTCAACAAAATTCCCAATTTCCTTTTTATAAAATAGCTTCTTATTTTCTGCTGACTCTTTTTCCGCTTTTTGGACAAGCTGTATGTAGTCGTATTCTGCTTTTGCTAAGTCAAAAACAGCAACTGCCGGAGAATGCTTGAAACCAAACATCCCGCCCAAGACGAATTCGGTGGTAAGAGCGGCAGACAAAATTGAAACTGCCACGATATTATGTTTATAGAGAAAATAAGTTACTTTGGACTGTAACTCCACATAGCTAATCGGAAGAAAGCTAAAGGTCAATAACAAAGCAATCCCTATTCCAAAAACAACAATTCTTCCTTTCAGGGCTTCCCATGAACTAAGGTTGCTGACCATAATGAGGGTCACAAAACTGTTGCCGAAAAAAAGAACTAACATTTCAATGTTATAGAACAAAATAAGCAGATTGTTAACAAATCTTCCGATTATTTGATGTTTCTTGATAAGATAGTTTGAAAGAATAAAAATAACTGTTAATTCCAATAAAGGGAGAATAACATAAAACCAATTTCCTGTAGTCTTTAGTGCCAGAAAGCTAATGATAATAGAAAATAAATATTTGAGCGCTGTAAATTGATAGCCCCTATATTTGGCATAGTATTCTCTAAGATTTGGTCTGCGCTTTCTTTTCCCAGCCATTTTAATTAATTCCTAATCTTTCTAATCATTCTTTTAATAATATACTTCATCGCGCTTGCAGGGCCGCGGAAGATATATTTAGCGGCACCCTTAATGCCTCCGATATGATCAAAATTCACATAGGTATTCGGCATCGTATCGGGGCGGATATTTAAAACATTGTTATCAACAAATGGGGTAATATAAATATCATTTTTTGAAATGGCGTAGTCATAACGCTGCGACCATGCCAGATAGACCAAGATCCGCTCAATCGAATGCAGAATCGTATGCTGCGGCAGCGGCTCTTCCGGAATATCGCTGTCCTGAAGGTCCAAGTCAAACAGGGGCTTTAAGGCTTCATATTTGAACCAGATAAAAGTACCGTAACTCATGATAAAGGTGTTGAGGCTATTAAAATCAATAGCACGGCTAATCTTCATCCTTTGCCAAAGAACATTCATATCATCTGCAAATTTATTTTCGTTCCAAGGATCTACAATTTTTGTATAGCGGAAAAAAGTCGGAATATCTGAAATAATCAGACCTAGACGCTCATCATTTTCCAGGCTGGCCATAAGAGAGTCTGCTGGCTCTAACAGCATGGCGAACAGCTCATTTCTCCAAGAATCTCCTACCCAATAAGGATACTCAGGGGATTTTTTAGTATGGAAATGGCCGATATAATCATAATGGGACAGTTCTTCTTTTAATTTCAGCATGGGGATAATATCACGCCCGCGGTTTCCAGTAAGATAGACCTTCCCCTCTTGCTGCCGCTTTGCCAAAATAGCTTCTATTTCCTCTTTTTTCTTTTCCGAATCAGTCGTTAAAAACAAATCATAATCAAAGTGAAAATGTTTAAAACCGTCCAAGAATTCTTCCAGCAAATCGACATAGAAGGTATGAAGATGCACGGCCACCTTCTTTTGATTTGAATAGGTCTGTCCCTTGTCTTTCAGAACCTTCCGGTCAATCAGATAGGGCGGAGTCGGCTGACTGACATCTGACATATGGGATAAAATAAATTCGACTGGATAATCGGATACCTTTTCAATTTCTTGCAGCAGGTAGGGTGATAAATGCTGACTCAAATCAAAGGTTTTGATTTTGATAAAGGGAACCTTATACTCCAGAAGCACATGCGGGTAATGGATGGTAAAATTGCTATGGAAGAAATCATCTTTGAGCGGCACAGTGTTCAGAATGGCCTGATAGTGAAAGCCTGCATCTACAAAGAGCTTTGTGTACTGCGTTTCATAGTTATCAATGACCTTCTGAACATCTGTATGATTCTCAACAGACTGCCAAAAATGTTGAAAAACTTCGGACTGGACTAATCTCTTTTTAAAGGAAATGAAATAAGATTGGAGGTGTTCATTGATAAATAAATCCCTCTGTTTGACCTCTTGGTGATTGGTCATTCCCCAGAAATCCACTGCCGGATCAGCTTCATACTGCTGATAGACTGGCTCCATCTCCCAAAGGGGTCCAAAACAGGTGTCATTCATGACGGTTACTGAATCATAGGTTTTCAGTTCATCAAAGCCGACCAAAGCCATACCGTCATGCCAGGCTCCAAAATCGTAGCCTGTATTCTCCCGCTGGATAAAGTCATCAATCAGCCCTTTTTCGCGGAGTTTGTCCACTTCAGACATGCTCAGCTTACTGTTTGAGATAAAAATCAGTTTCTCAAATAAGGGTCTCATATGTTCGAGCTGATAGTGCACATGACGGCTGATATGATCATATTTATTAAAATGAACATAAAGCAATAATCTTTTCATTTTCTTCTCCTAAAGAAATTAATAATTTTTGTGGTAACTTGCCAGCGGCGGCTGCCAATCACAGCATGATAGTCCTGAGATAAATCTTGATATTGATTTTCCAGCTGTTCGATTTTGGCTTCTAGCTCGTATTTTTCACGCACAGAGTCTGACAGTTCGGTCAGAAGCGAGCCTTCTTTCAGCGGCTCAAATACATCCTTTAATTCATAAGTGAAAACAAACTCTGTCTGTCCAACACCTTCTAAATTGTAGTGAACCTGCGGATCATTTTGGCCGAACAGCAAATTGTCAGAAACAAGCAAGCCATTCGTATACTCCATCTCAAGCTCCTGATGGTCCGGGTACT
>NZ_KQ969393.1:416631-436977 GCF_001578865.1 Streptococcus sp. DD11 | reverse complement strand
TCCATCTCAAGCTCCTGATGGTCCGGGTACTGTCTTAAGCTGACATTTGTATAATAGCTGGGCACCTCCGAAAGGTCAATTCGCAGCCGGGCAGTGTCAGCCGGGATTTGAAAATAAATTTCGTCAGCATACTGCATTGGGAAGCGGTGGCTGCAGTCTGCGGAAAAATCTTCACCGGATTTGGCATAAAAAACAGTTATAAATTCCTTCTTTACTTCAAAAATAGAATGATTTGGAAGGCCGTTTCCCAAAAGCAGCTCCAGCGCTTTGAGAGGTTTTTTAGGAGCAGCTGAAACGGACTCTATGCTGTTCAGCAGTTCCGCATAACTGTGGTCAATTCTGTATAATTCTTTGGCTCGCTGGCTGGACTCAAGAGCTTGCTGTTTGTAGACATCAAAGTGCTCCAATACATCTGAAATCTTCTCGGCAAGAGCAGCTGCATTCCCAAGCGGATAGCTGAGGCCGGCTTTAAAGATTGATTGAACAGTTGAATAGCCCAGATTGTCTGAAACAATGGTTGGCAGTCCCTTCAGAATGGCTTCAATAAAGACCAGTGAAAAAGATTCGGATTTTGACGTAAAGACACAGATGTCCGACTCGCTCATATCCCGCCAAGGAAAAGCTTTATAACCCCAAAAGCTGACATTGGTCAGTGAATTTTCAGCAATAAAACGGTCACACTCTTGCTTGGTCTGCTCATCCCAGTCGCCGATAAAAATCAAAGGCAGGTCAAATCTGCCCAATTTATGATAAGCCTGCAGCAGTTCAAGCTGATTCTTATTGTCATTTATCAGCCCTATCGAAATAATCCTTCTTGGGCCCGCTTCTTTCAGCGGTTCCTGGCAAAGCTCAGTGAAAGGAATAAACGATTTGAGCTTGGAATTCTGAGCGCTTAAGTCCTTTAATCTATCGGTCAGGTTCCCCTGAACTGCAAAAACTTCTTCCGAATTTTCAAATAGAAAATCTAATTTTTCAGCATAGTAAGAAAACTCTCCTTCTGGGAGTTCGTGAATAAGCCAGAAATGCGGCACTGTTTCACAGGCAGCAGCTACTGCCCCCTGAAAAACATTGACTGTATTTGAAATCACTAAGTCAATGTGATGCTCCAAAATGATGTTTCTGATATCCTGGATATTTTTTTGATAAAAGAGAATTCTCTCTTCCTTGGATAAGAGATGCTCTCCCGGAGCTTCCTCCCACCACCATTTTACTGTGGCCAGCGGAAAAGTTGCTATACCGGCCGACTGCAGTTTATCTACATATGCTTCATGTGTCGGATGGCCATTTTCAGGGTAAACATTGAAAACAGAGTGTCCCAGCTGTGACAGATATACCATGAAATTCGTGATGGCTCTTTCCGCACCGTTGTCTAAGGTTCCGGTAGGCGAGACAAATAAAATACGTTTCCCCATAATCTATCCTCAATCAATCTATAGTAGAGCCTGAGTTTTTAGGCTTTCGACTCCTGCCAGCTGCCATTTCTGACTAACAGTCCTGTCGCAGAATCCAAAGCAGATTCATCATCCTCAGAGATATCTTTGCGTTCAATGAAAACAATCGGTGCTTTTGAAGATACAGCAAAAGCCAGAACCCGCTTCTCAGAATCACGGACAGTTGCTTCGAGCCTCAGGCGGGCACGATTTAAATAAGGCAGGCTGCATTTATATCTAACTTTTTTCTCCCCGATACCTTCGATTTTTAAGTCCATTGAATTATCATTATAGTAGCCATAATTCGTATTGATGTCTACGAAGGACATGGCGATATGGGATTCCACATCCTGCAGCTGATTGAAAGTAAACTCAAATTCCAGTTCATCATCGGGGGTAATTTGACTTGGAGACAGCAGTTTAACTTCAAAGTTTTCTACCAAGGCTTCTTGCTTTTGATCTCCTTCCGAAGAATCGCTGTTCTCTTTGATTGGCTGAACGGCATTGTCAAAGCTATACTGATTAGCAACATCATCAGGATTTCCAACTACTTTTACCAAGCCATTTTCAATCAGAACTGCCTTGTTGCAGTATTTTTTAACTGCCCCCATATCGTGGGTGACTAAAATAGTTGTCTTGCCTGAGTCCTTGCGCTCTTTGAAGTAGTCGTTGCACTTGCGCTGAAAGGCTTCATCTCCGACTGCCAGCACCTCGTCCAGAATCAGAATATCTCCCTGGGCCTTGATGGCAACTGAGAAGGCCAGACGAACCTGCATCCCGCTGGAATAGTTCTTGAGCTTTTGATTCATGAACTCCTCCAGCTCAGCAAATTCGACAATATCGTCATACATGGCGTCCACTTCTTCTGTAGAAAAACCAAGCATGGCACCATTCATATAGACATTCTCACGTCCGGTCAGCTCCGGATTGAAGCCGACTCCCAGCTCGATAAAGGAAACTAATTTCCCGTCAATGGTGACGGTCCCTTTTTCAGGAATATAAATTTCTGAAATGATTTTCAGGAGAGTTGATTTTCCGGAACCGTTGCGGCCTACAATCCCAAAGAAATCTCCTTTTTCTACTTCAAAAGAGATGTCTTTAAGAACATGCTGTTCTTTATAGCCCTTGATTCCTTTGAAACGATTGACCAGACTGGTCCTTAAACTCTGTGTGGCCTCTGTCGGCAATCGGAAGAACTTGCTGACATGGTCAACTTTTACTGCAATATTATCTGACATTATAAAATCTCCGCAAATCTCTTAGCATTTTTATTAAAAATATAGAATCCAAGCCAGAAGACAAGGAAAGGCACTGCATAGGGAATGGCAGCAATCCAGTGATTTCCAATCAAATCCCAGCCTCGCATACTTCCTGAAAAAACGACAAAGTGACGCAAATCCTGAATAATCTGTGCCAAAGGGTTCAGCATCATGAGCTTCGCAATCGTCACCTGCCCTCTTTGGATGATAAAAGTCAAAGAGTAAATAATCGGTGTGGCATACAAGCCTGCTTGCAGAATAACTTCCCAGATCGGGCCGATATCCCGGTATTTCACAAAAGAGGCAGCCAGAATGAAAGCAACACCCGTAGAAATCAATACAAGTTCAATGAATAGAGGAATAATAACCAACCAGCCCCAATTCAGGGGTACCCCGTTAATCAAAGCAAAAACGAAAACTACCAATAAATTAATCGCATAGTTGATAGCTGCGCCGGCAATGGCCGAGAAGACAATGATCGATTTTGAAAAATTTAATTTTCTCAGTAAGTCTCCTCGTGAAACAATAGACATCATTCCCATATTCGTTGCTTCAGTAAAGAAATTCCAGGTCACCATCCCCAGCAGCAGTCCCACAGCGTAATGAGGGGTTCCGTCATCAAAGCGCAGGAAGCGTACAAAGACCAGATACATGATCGTAAAGAGCAGCAATGGCTTTAGAATAGACCATAAATGACCAATGAAGCTGCCCTGATAGCGCAGTTTAAAGTCAGTTTTTACCATCTCTCTTAAGAGAATCCAAGTTTTTCGATTAAAAAAGTCCATAAGTAATGATTACTCCTTATAAGCAAATTTTGTGAGGATGAGGGTCCTAAAGACAAATGTATGGAAAGCGCGGTTTTTGCGGTAGTGGTAATGATGCAGCCGCCGCCAGCGTTCCCTGAAAGGAACGTCCATGATGGTCACAAAATTTTCAATAATTTCTTTATTTTCAGCTGTTAAGGGCTGGCTGAGCAGGTTTCTGGCCTGAGTCTGGCTGGCCCGAATCAGCTTCCAGTATTTGTCAAAGAGAATATGGGGATGCAGCCAGTTTTTCATGCGTTTGCGCAGAGTGCGGGCCCCCAAGACATTATTGGCATGCTGGCGGTAGAGTTCGCTGGGCCTGTCAAGATAGACCAGCCGGCCAAAGGCAGCTGCCAGAAGAGCCAGATACCAATCATGCATCAGCAGCTCATGTGCCTCCTGCCCGGTCCACAGCTGGGCCAAGGCATGGTTAATCATCGACACGCCGCCCGTCACTGTATTTTCTGTCAGCTCCTGAATGAGGCTGGTATTGGCGTGGTCGGACTGGGTCCGAATCATGCTTTCATGCAGGATATTGAGCTCTTGGTCCACTACTTTCAGATCCGTATAGACCAAAAGAGGCTGGCTGCTGTCATAGTCCGCTGCCTGAGCCAGCTGCATTTCCAGCTTGTCCGGCAGCCAGACATCATCCTGGTCGCTGAAAAAATAGAAGTCTGCCGGCTCATATTTCAGCAGGCTGTAAAAACTCTGGATTACCCCTAGGTTTTCATGGCTGTCTCGGTTGATAAAGGCAATCCGGCTGTCTTTTTGACAGAAATCTTCAATGATTGAGCGGGTCGCATCCTTGGAGCCGTCATCGCGGATCAGGAGCTGCCAATCGCTGCAGGTCTGCTCCCGAATGCTTTCGATCTGCTCTGCCAGAAACTGCTCGCCGTTGTATGTGGAGAGAAGAATGCTCACTTTCATGATAAAAATAAATCCTCGTATTCACCCACAATTTTTTCCCAGGTGTAGTTTTCTTTCATATTTTCTTTGGCCGCCTGACCCAGCTGGGCAAAGTCGGTCTCTCCATCTACCCGGTCAATCAGTGCAGCCAGCTGCCCTTCTTCTTTCTGCCAGTAGAGGGCCGTGTCTTTAGCGACCTGATGGTTGAAATCAACGTCCAATACCAAATTGGCATCCGTCTGAGCCAGAGCTTCCAGAAGACCCGGATTGGTGCCTCCGACCTCGTGGCCGTGCAGGTAGGCAAAGGCCTGATTGCGGATGTACTTGAGCAGATTTTGATCATAGACCGTCCCAACAAACTTGATCCGAGGGTCTCGGTCAAAGCCCGTTTCTTGCCTGAGCACTTCAAAATAGGGATTGCCCTCATGATTGCAGATAATCAGCAAGTCACGCTGGGTCTGGGATTTCATAAATTCCCGAATGATGGTTTCATAGTTATTTTCCGGCACAAAGCGGCCGACGATGAGGTAATAGCCCTTTTCCTTGCTGTCCCACTTTTCAAAGAAGACTCTGACCTTTCCTTCGTTTTCTGTCAGGTTGGACAGGTAAAGATCGGTCCCATAGGCGATACAAGTCGTCTGAGACCAAGGATAAGCCTTTTGGATGTAGCTTTCAATGCCTAGATTGTCCGCAATGACAAGGTCTGCATGCTTGGTCATGACCTTTTCTGAATACTTGAGATAGGCCTGAACCGGCTTGGACCACTTGGCCCGCTTCCACTCCAAGCCATCAGGATTGATAAAAAAGATACCGCCAGCCTGATGGATACGACGGGCAAAAGGAAGCATGAAAGCACCCATGGTATTGCCAAGAATGTAGAAGATAGGCTGCTCAATCTGCTGCTGCTTAGCAAACTTGAGGGCATAAGATACAGCCATCATATCATAGGCAATCACACGGGCAGGCCCCAGCTTAGGGGCCTTGACTGTGAAACAGTCCGCACCCTTATAATCGACATGATGAAAGGCTTCATCATCTGATAAACAGGCCACATGATACTGGATGTGAGGAGAAATTTTATTCTCCACCAGCTGTTGGACAAAGGTTTCAAATCCCCCATATTTAGCAGGAAGTCCCCGACTTCCGATGATGAAGACATGTTTCATGGTTTTCCTCAATTCAAGATTTTACAATCCATTCTATTATATCATTTTCTGAGTTGTTTGTATAACCAGAGGTGAAAAAAAGCAGCCCAAAAGCCGCTTCATCTTATCTGTTATTGCTGCCCCTGTCTGTAAAACTCTTTCAGAGCATCCTGCCAGGTCGGAATGACAAAGCCCGTTGCCTTGGCCTTGGTCAGGCTCATGGTCGAGTTGAAAGGCCGCTTGGCCTTGGCTGGGAATTTGCTGGAGTCAACTGGCTGCACGTCTACATCGGTCTCTTTGAGGATTTCCACCGCAAAATCATACCAGGTTGTGTCTTCTGCTGCATCATTGGACAGGTGATAATAGCCGAATTCCTTTTGATTTTCTGCCAAGAAGGTCATAAATTCAGCCAGCGTCCGGGTCCAAGTCGGGCGGCCGTGCTGGTCATTGACGACAGTCAGGGTCTTGTGAGTCTTGGCCAGATTCTGCATGGTGAAGACAAAGTTCTTGCCATAATTGCCAAAGACCCAAGCCGTCCGGATGATGTAGAAACGGCTGGAATATTTCTCTACCAGCTCCTCACCCATGCGTTTGGTGCGGCCGTACTCGGTCTGAGGTGCCGGCTGATCATCCACTTCCCACTCCTGACCGACAGGCTTATCGCCGTCAAAGACATAGTCGGTAGAGATATAGACCAGGGTTGCCCCATGCGCTTCTGCTGCCTTGGCTACATTTTCCGTACCGGTGACATTGATAGCATAATCCAGCTCCTTGCCCTCGTCTTCTGCTGCATCCACTGCCGTATAGGCTGCGCAGTGATAAACCAAGCTGGGCTTGACTTCCGCAAAGACCCTGTCCACCATCTGAGCATCGGTAATGTCCATTTCTGCCACGTCAACCGCTACATACTCCTCCTTGCGCTCATCCAAAAGATAGCGCAGTTCCGTTCCCAGCTGACCATTGGCTCCAGTAATTAAAATCATTTGTTTGTCCTTTCAGTCATAAACATTCAATACCTCATTATACCAAAAAAAGCAGAAAAAAAGAAGCCAGAAAAACTGCCCTTGGAAATGAACTGTCCATTCCACAACAATGGGCCAAAATCAAACAAGGACAAGAAATCGCTCAGAAATTCTGGGGATAAGAAAAGAGACTGGACAAAAAGTTCAGCCTTTTGAACCCGAATGGGGAAAACAGATTGACGCAGTGGTTGGGAGAGGTTCTGTTGAATTTCGTCAACTAGAATCTCCCCTATACAGTTCATTAGGTGCTTTAGCGCCAACGAACCACTGCTAATTGTCATCTTCGTTCGCTTTTTAAGCTCCAAAGATGACCGAATCAACTGTGCGGGAGTAGGAAGACGAACTCTTTTTATTTATTTGGAGTTCTTTCCCACTCTCTTTTATATTGTTTTGATTCTCCTCAGCCAGTTTTCTACCAAGGCAGTAAACAATTCTTCTTGATCGATTTGAGCATTGTGTCCAGCAACATCCAGCACAGCATAGGTCGATCTCGGATAATCATGCGACAAATCAGCCAACTGCTGAAAACCAACGATTTGGTCTTGTTTTCCTGCAATAAAGAGACTGGGGTTATCATAACCATGGCTCTGAATTTCTTGATCTGGATCAAAAGACAAGGCATAATTTTCCTGTGATTTTTGAATAAAAGGAAGATTCATCATCCGAAGACTATAAAGGATCTCTTTTTCAAAACGTTGATAGGTTTTCTCCGTTTGTAAAATCGCCACGCTAAAGAACTCTTCATCTTTGCCTGTCATATCAAAGCTAGGCTCACTCACAACTACATCACTTTCTGGCAAGATTCGATCTTTGATATAGGGCTTAGTCACTGGACAAATCAATAGCAGCCCCTCCACTTGAGCCATTTTCCTAGCCAAAATTCCTCGCGAAAGATAACCACCGTAGGATTCGCCTGCCAATAAAAAGGGGCTCGAGCCAATGACATCATCAATAAAATGCAGAAGCAAGTTCAAAATCGCGTCTGCACTTGCAAAGGCAGCGTTGGCGTCCGACCGCCCCATACCGGGCAAGTCAATATAAATCCTCTTATAACCAGCTTGCCGCTCAAAAATTGGCTCCATACAGCCTTCCATCAATTCTGATGAACAACCCAAACCATGAATCAGTAAAACGGGCTTGCCCTGCCCCATCACTTTATAATATAATTTTTGCTCTTGATAAAGATAAAACATTTCGTCTCCATTTTTTCATTTTATATTCCTTTTTCAAAAATTTGATTTAGCCAATCCAGCACTACCTGATTCATCAAGCGCAGATGGTTGACTTGGCAGTGGGCATCAGCCGCACTTTCTCTATCAAATTCCCAGACAGTGACTGGAATGCCTCTTTCTGACAGGCTTTTTTCTAATTCTCTTGCCTGCCTGAGCAACTCTGGACTTTCTCCTGAACCTACTAGGAATAGGGATGGAACCGCAATTTTTTCTTTGTCTACCGTCTGAGCTTTGGCCATCACTTGATCAATCGCTTGGCGGAAATTTTCTGTTCCAAATTGCCAAGCATATTTTTTAAGGTTCATCTCTGCCACTTCGTTAAAGTTGCCGGCCATTTCCCCGATGAACTGCAAAAGAGGACCCGGTACACGCAAAGCAGCTTTGAAAGAAGATTGAAAGACAGCCTTTATATCATAAATCGGTGTCGAAGCAATCCAAGCTTTAATTCGCGGATCCTTTTCAACTGCCTGAGCGGTAAAATAACCCCCGCCACTTAACCCCATGATGGCAATCTGATCTGACGGTGCCTCATACCAGTCTAAAACAGCCGAAATAGCTTGCCCCGCATCAACCGTAAAGGGCAAACCATTGTTCGGATTGATGCCCTGCCCCGGCAGATCCACCATCAGAACATTGTAATCTGCCTGCCAAGCAGCATAGCCCAGAAAGTAAAACAAATCAACACGGCCGGTATCGCCACCGCCAACGACCATGACAGTTGGCTGATTTTCTTTCTTGCTTTTTAGTTCATATCCTGGCAAGGTCTGATTCTCATAAGGCAGAGCAATTTCTTGCAAAGGAAGGTTGATGAACTGTACAGCTTTTAAGAAATCGGCCTCCATTCGTTGGTAGTCAGTTTGATAATCCGGCTGCTTGGGATCGGCAAACTGCAGACTAGCTCTCAGAGAGTAGCAAGCAGCAAAATACTGCTGAGAAGCTGTCCGATAATAGGCTTTCTTTTGCATTTCCTGAGCCTGCTCTGATAAATAGTTGGCATGTCTGTTAAAAGCTTCCCGCCAGTCCTTAGGTTTTCCATTTCTGATTTGAACAGCAATCAACAGCACTTCTGCCGCACTCATCCCTGTCAGCTGACCAATTCCCATGACCCAGTTCAGCATAAAATCCATATCTTTATTGCTGTATTTGATTTTCTGCTCCTGACGCTTTAGGATTTCTTCACTCTTTTTCATTCGCAATTCCTCCGCTAAACTCTGCAGCAATGGCCATAACCGCCTGATCCAATTTTGCATACAGATCGGCCACATCGGAAAATTCCTGCGCATATTGGGCATCCTCTTGGTGCCAAAGCGCCGCCTGCTCAAATAACACTCTCATGCCCTGCAAGACCTGCATGCGCTGCATCAGATAATCCACAATGCCATATAAATGCAAGATGATTTTTCGCTCCCTGCTGCCTTCTTGCTTTTGATTGTAAAGAAGCTTTTTTTCCTCCAAGGCGCGCAAAGCAAGGCTGGCACTGGCTTTGGACAAAGCCAATTCATTTATCATTCGCTTAAAAGTCACCTTCCCCCTGCCCTCAACAATTAAAAAAGAAAGAATCAGTGCTTGATTCTGTGGAAAATCCAAGCCAGTAAAAACCTGTGAAAGCTCTGACAGCTTTTGAGATCCTTCTTTATCCATTTCAATCTCCTTTCGTTGGTTCGGTTTTGTATGAACTAAACTAATTATAGCATAGATGAAAAGAGAAGACAAGAAAGGATGGAAAAACAGCTTGATTTTTTAGTATTTTTGACCTTCCAGCAGTAAAATAGCGAGGAATACTGAAAATTGGCCAAGAACTAGCATATGTTTTCAAAACTGATACTCTTCGAAAATCTATTCAAACCACGTCAGCGTCGTCTTGCTGAGGCTGGGGATAAGGGGAAGGCAGTTCCCGACTTTCGTCAAACTGTTAAAGGTTGTGGATAAGGAGGCTGGAGCAAAAGTGTTTCAGCCTCGCTTTATTTTGGCAAAAAATTCTTGACGCGGCAGATCGCTGCTATCCTGTCTGCTGATAATTTCCATTGAATATTAAGCTTCAAAAAAACGAAAAAAACCAGCAGTTTAATCCTGCCAGTTTTCATTTCCGTCATTCTGCTTTGTTTGGTGCATAAATCATGCCGGTGCAGTTGAAATCCTCCTGCCGGCGAAAACCCAGCGCTTGGTAAAAGGACAGATTCTTGTCCGATTGCTCCGTTGCCAGCTGAATCTGGTAGACATCCCTGAATGTTTCCAGCGTTTGCTCAAGGAGTCTGCGGCCGATGCCCTGACGCTGATAGCGGGGAAGCACCAGCAAATCCTGAATAAAGACAATGGTTGCGCCGTCACCGACTGCTCGAATCAGGCCAACCAGCTCATCTTCGTCATAAGCTGCCATTACAAACAAGGACTGACTGAGCGCCCGCTCCAAATGCTGCGGACGCTCGATATAATTGCTCCAACCGACCGATTCATACAATTTCAAGACAGGCGCTAAGGTCAGCTGGGGGGCTTTTTTATACTGGATCATAGTTCTAACTCCTTTTATAAATTTGGGGACGCTGCAGCCTGATCAAAACCTCTGCCGTCACATGCGTCAGCAGCAGGGTGATGAAAAATACAAACCTTCCCTTGTCCCACGGTGAAAAATCGGTTCCTTTCAGGAAGTAGAAAGCACCTTCGATAAAGATAGGATGCAGGAAAAAATAGAGAACACTTAACTGCTTGAGATGGCGGAGTTGACAGCCTAGGCCTATCCTGGTGCGCAGCACCCAATTCACCAAAAAGAGGGAAAAAGGCAGCAAGCCCAAGAAAAATTCTTATCCACCCCTTGATGCAGAAAAACAATCACACCATCAAGCATAAGAAACATGGCGGACCAAATCAGCTTTTTGACATAGGATTTTTTGAAGAAATCCGTCTGCCAGCAATCATACAGCACATAGCCCAGATAGATAAACATCGGTGTGTAAAAAATCCCATTTCTCGTCGTAAAGAAAAGCTTGGCATAGCCGTCATAGAGCTGCGTCAGCCAGCTTCCGGCAAAATAGCCATAATAGGTCTCCACAGAGCCTATGAGATAGAGGAGCAGCAGGAATATCCCCGTCTTTTTCGGACCCCATTTTTTATAGAAAAAGTGAACCAGCAATAGCCCTAAGAGAAAGGCCGGTATGTACCAAAGCTGGTAGCAGAGACCGATATAGAGAAAGCCGGCGGCCAGAGCCAGAGGAGCATAGTATTTGTCAATGGGCAGCGACCAAAAATAGAGCAGGGCATAGGGGGTATAGAGGGCGCTCCACAGCAGGTAATGCCTTAGAATCCGCTGTATATAAGACTTGAGACTGCCCTTTTTGGCCAGATAGGCCCTGAGCAAATAAGCAGAGGAAATCAGAAAGAAAGGGACTGCCATACGGCCGAACATGCTTTTTTGCGTGAAATGCAGCAGGTCATTGGCAAAAAGCCTCTGGCAGTGGACCAGAATGACCGAAATGGATGCCAGATACTGGAAAATGCTGAGCATGGCATAGTTAATCGGCTGCTCCTGCCCGGCTCTCTCTTTTTTCAACATCAGCAAGTCTCCTTACAACACTTGAATCAAGCTCATACTCTTTAAAAATCTAAGATGGCTGTGGGAAGCTTCTTTGATGGACCCTAGATCTATCTGCATCGGTTTGTTCTGACATCTTTGATTTTCTTTGCGTGTCAAATCACCTACCCTCCACCAGAGCAGCAGTTTTTTTCAGCCAAAAGTGCTGAAAAGCGGCGATGTCGCGGTAGGGAGAGCGGTCATAAACTGCCTTCTCCACGACCAGCATTTGCTGGGCCCAGCCGGGCTGGGTCTTGAAGCTGTTATCCTGCAGGCCGTAGAAAATCCGCAGGCCCTGATAATGCTCTGTCTGCAGGGGCAGGTCTGCTATCAGGTCATCCAGCTGATAAAGCTTGGCCTCCCCCATGCTGTGAGTCTGGTAATTTTCACCAGCCAGCAGCCGCAGGGCCTTGTCCGCATCCGCTTCAAAAACGGCTGTGTGCAGAATGCGGCCGACTTCATGATGCTTGACCAGAGAAAGCTGTCCGCCCTCCCTGAGCAGCCGGGAGCATTCCTGCAGGCAGGCTTTTGGGTCGGGCACATACTCCAAAACATTGTGGCAGACGATGGCATCAAAAGACTGGTCTGGCAATTTGTGCAGAAGGTCCAAGCTGCCCTGCAATTGCTCATAGGAAAAGTCCTGCCGGCGCTCCGCAATCATGGCTCCGTCAGGCTCAACTGCTACAACTTCATTTTTTTCTGCTAAAAAATTAGCCACAATGCCAAAGCCGCTGCCGAAATCAAGGATCCGCTGTCCTTTTATGTCTTCTAATTGTTTAAATAGAATATCATAGTAAATCTTCCCCCAAGGCTGTTCTAAATGATTTTTATAGGCTTGCAGGTTCATAGACAGTCCTTTCTTTTTCCCTCAGTTTATTTATAGTTAAACATCTTAGAGGCCATTTTATCAGCCATTCGCGGAAAAAGTGTGTAGAGCTTGTGAGCTAGATTGAGAATGCCCGGCAGATTGATTTCCCGCTTCTTTTTCCCAAAAGAGCTGACAATCCTGCCTGCAACAAAGTCGGGCTCTAAGATATACTTGTCCACGGCTTTGACGTAGGTGCCGTCCGGATCCGCCTGATCGAAAAAAGCAGTCCGGATCGGCCCTGGATTGACCGTGGTGACAGTGACCCCAAAAGGCAGCAGCTCCAGCCGCAGGGCATTGGAAAAGCCAATGGCCGCAAACTTGGTCGCTGAATACAGACTGGACTTGGCACTGGCGATAAGACCGGCCATGCTGACAATATTGACAATGTGACCTTGACCTGCCTGCTTCATGCGGGCTCCGAAGAGACGGGACAGATTCATGAGGGCAAAGGTATTGACCTCAAACATGGCCTCTATATCGCTGGAAGTAATCTTGTCAAATTCCTCAAAAATCCCGTAACCAGCATTGTTGACCAGCACATCGACAGGGCCATACTGGCGGTCAATCCGCTCCGCAAAGCTTTCCAAGGCTGCACTGTCGGTAATATCCAGCTCTACCAAGTCCAGATTTTCCTGCTGGCCGTAAATCTCCTCCAGCTTAGACCTGCTGCGGCCGACCAGAATCAGGCGGTCATGAGGCAACAGCTTGACCATTTCCTGAGCCAGCCCGCCGCTGGCACCGGTGATGACAATCGTTCTCATATCTCCACCTCTTCCAAGTCCTTGACAATGTGCACTGGCTCAAAAATACTGCCGGCATCACGCCGCATTTGGCTAATATCTTTCGATAGGAAACGGGCGCTGATGTGATTGAGGAGGAGACGCTTGGCGCCGGCTTCCCTAGCTACTTCTGCCGCCTGCATATTGGTGGAATGGCCGTGGCTGCGGGCGATTTTTTCGTCTCCCTTGCCATAGGTGGCTTCATGGACCAGCACATCTGCTGCCACAGCCAGACGGACACTGGCTGCAGTCTTGCGGGTATCGCCCAGAATGGCAAGTGTCTTGCCCGGTCGGGGCGGCGAAATATAGTCCGCTGCAATAATCTCGGTGCCGTCCTCTAAGACAATATCCTGACCGTTCTTGACCTGGCCAAAAAGCGGACCAAAGGGAACACCCGCTGCCCGCAGCTTGTCCGCATCCAGCGTCCCTTCCAAGTCTTTCTGCATAATGCGGTAGCCCACGCAGAAAATGGTATGATCCAGCTTATCAGCATAAACGGTGAATTTATCCGTTTCCAAAATCTTGCCCAGACTGCCCTCGTCAAACTCATGGAAATGAATCCGATAAGGCAGGCGGGAGCCCGACACGCGCAGACTGGACAGGACAAAGTTCTTGATGCCGCTGGGGCCGTAAATGTCAATATCCGTCTGCTCTTCATTGGCCTGAAAAGAGCGGCTGGACAGAAAGCCCGGCAGGCCGAAAATATGGTCGCCATGCAGGTGGGTGATGAAAATCCTGCTGATCTTGCGGGGCTTGATGGTTGTCTCCAAGATCTGGTGCTGGGTGCCTTCGCCGCAGTCAAACATCCAGACTTCATTGATTTCCTCCAAGAGCTTGAGGACGAGACTGGAGACATTGCGGGCCTTAGACGGCTGACCGGCTCCGGTTCCTAAAAATTGTAATTGCATGTGCTTCTTTCTAAATGATATAAATCATGGCAGAGCGATTCTGCGAGTGATAGTATTTTCTGCCAGAGTAGGTCTGAGCCAGCTGACTGACTTCGTCTTGATTGTAGCCGACTACTCTCTGGCGGCCGTCCGCCAGCTGCTGCCAGTCGGTCAAGGCAGTCAGCGCCTGACTGTCCAGAACTGGAGATACCTCCTCAAGCGGCTTCATATAGATTCTCCCTGCCTCCTCATAGACCAGATACTGGGGAAAGACCTGGGCGATCTCAAAGAGCAGCGCTGGCGTCACCGGCTCTGCCTGCTCCGCAAAGACCAAGCCAAGCTCCGCGCCTTCATAGCAAAATCCATAGGACTTACCCGATAGGTTGAGGCGGATAAAGGGCTTGCTTTCTGCAAAGCTGGGCTCTGGATTCCATAAGTTCAGCGCTTGGCTGATTTCCAGAAAATAAGCTGTCGCGGTCTCTGGACTTTTCTTTTGGTAAAGCTCAGCAAAGTAAGCATTGATAACACTGGGCGGCGGCGTGATAAAGGTCAGCCGCTGCTCCTCTGTCAGACCCGCCAGCACCTGCTCCAGATAGACCCTGTCTAGGCTGGTAAAGCCGCCATAGCGCAGGGCCAAGTCTATATAATCAGTCATAAAATTCTTCCAGTTTCCATTTATTTTTCTCAGCAATCCAGCCCGAAATCGCTTCGACATCGTTTATGTATTCCCGCTTGCCGATGATGGCTGCTTTCTCCAAATCATGAATCTTGTATGCCTTGGCTGGAACGACCCTTATAGTAAAAGGCAGAAAGAGCTCTTTCATCCTCTCCAGCAGGACCTGCTGCAGGACAGCTCTGCTATTGTCTGCCTTAGCAGAGATCAAGGAATAAGGGGTTAGGGTCGGGGTGAAATTCTCAGCCTTATCTGCTTTATTATAGAGGGTCAGCCGGGGAATGTCCAGCATGTCCAAGTCCTTCATGATGTCCAGCACGGTCTTTTCATGCTCCTCATGATGAGGGTCGCTGGCATCGATGACATGGACCAGCAGATCGACATTCCTGCTTTCTTCCAGCGTAGACTTGAAACTGGACACCAGCTCTGTCGGCAAATCCTGAATGAAACCAACCGTATCGGTCAGAGTGACATTGAGCTGACCGCTCAGGTTGATGCTCTTGGTCGTGGCATCAAGTGTAGCAAAGAGCTCGTCTGCCTCATACTGACTCTTGCTGGTCAGGCAGTTCATGATGGTGGACTTGCCGGCATTGGTATAGCCGATGAGGCCGATTTTGAAAATGCTGGATTCCAGCCGCTTTTCCCGGACAGTCGCACGATTTTTCTCCACCGCTTTCAGCTGACGCTCGATATCATGGATTTGATTGCGAACGCTGCGACGGTTGAGCTCCAGCTGGCTTTCTCCCGGACCGCGGGAGCCAATGCCTCCCGCCTGCCGGCTGAGCATGATGCCCTGACCAACCAGACGGGGCAGGAGGTATTTGAGCTGTGCCAGATGGACCTGCAGCTTGCCTTCGTGGCTCCTCGCCCGCATGGCAAAAATATCCAAAATCAGCTGCATGCGGTCAATGACCTTGACCCCCAGACTTTCCTCCAGATTGACATTCTGGCGGGGCGTCAGGCGGTTATTGACAATGACGGTTGAGATCTCCTCGGCCTCGACCATCTGGCGGATTTCTTCTAACTTGCCGGAGCCGACAAAGGTCCTGCTGTCGTACTTTTCCCGCTTTTGGCTGTAAGAGCCGATGACCTCAGCTCCTGCCGTCTTGGCCAGACTGGCCAGCTCCTCCATGGATAGGTCAAAATGTTCCGTGTCGGCCAGCTCCACACCGACCAGAAAGACACGCTCTGTTTTTTTCTCTGTTTCTATCATCTTACTCTAATTCTATTTTAGATTTATTGCACTTTCGCACGTGGCAGCGGAGGCCAGCGGTATTCTGCAGGCTTCCCTGATCAGCTGAGACTCACAGCCGCTCCCGCTCCAGAAAGCGCCTGATGTCCTGCATAATCTGCTCTTGGCAGTCTGGCTCGCCCACCTGATAAAAAGCGGCCTTCATCCGATTGCGAAACCAAGTCAGCTGGCGCTTGGCAAAGCGGCGGGTGTTCTGCTTGAGCCTGGCCACTGCCTCTTCTAAGCTCATCTGGCCGGCAAAATAGGGGAAAAATTCCTTGTAGCCAATGCCGCGGCTGGCCTGGACATCAGGATAGCTGTCATAGAGCCAGCGGGCTTCTTCCAGCAGGCCGGCTTCCAGCATGTGATCCACCCGCTGGTTGATCCGCTCATAGAGCCGCTCCCGCTCGTCATCCAGGCAAATGAGCAGGGCTTCATAGTCTGGCTGGCTGTTTTCCAGCCGGCCGCCTAGATGAGCAATCTCCAGCGCCCTCATAGCCCGCCTGCGGTTAATCTGGGGAATGTCCAAGCCCAGCTCTGCTATTTTTCCGAACAAAGCCTCATCCGACCAAGTATCCAGCTGCGCCCGATAGGCCAGAATCTCCTCATGGGGGACCTGGCCGCCCAGATGATAGCCCTCCAGCAGGCTCTGGATATAAAGGCCCGTCCCGCCGGCGATGATGGGCAGCCTGCCCCGCCTATGGATGTCGGCAATGGCCGCCTTGGCCTCCGTCACAAAGTCAAAAGCCGAATAGGACTGGTCGGCGTCTCGCACATTCAGCAGATGATGGGGAATGCCCTCCTGCTCGGTCTCAGTCACCTTAGCCGTCCCAATATCCAGCCCGCGGTAGACCTGCTGGCTGTCGCCGCTGATGACTTCGCCCTTAAAGCGCTTTGCCAGCTCAATACTCAGGGCCGTTTTCCCGACTGCAGTCGGCCCCAAAATCACAATTATTTTGGTTTTCATCTTTTTTCCTTGAAAAAATTTTGTTTTTTCGTTACTATTAATTATAACATAAATAAGAACCTGTGTTCACAGATGATTTTTCCAGCTGTGAATGCAGCTTCCCATCAAAGTTCAGAAAAGGAGTATTCTCATGGCTAAAGGATTTGGAAAAGGCGTTCTTACAGGTGTTGCTGCTACTGTCGCTGCTGTAGCAGGTGCAGTCTATGCTGTCAAGAAAAAAGTCATCGAACCTGAAGAACAAAAAGCGGCTTTCATCGAAGAAAACCGTAAAAAAGCTGCTCGCAGACGTGTGTCTCACTAAGCTGCCCTTAAGTATTAAAGGTCTGGAATACTCCAGGCTTTTTCTTATACAAAAAACAGCAGACCTTATGACTGCTGTTTTAGGGGGACGATTTTTAAAAGAGAGATTTTCTCTCTGCTGGCCCAATGCCATGGGAACTGAGGGTATAGGCGCTCAAGAGAAGCAGCTCCAAGAGTCCCATGCAAAACAAGCCATTGATATCCTGCCCGCCAGACTGCCAGATGAGCAAGGCAGAGATAAGCAAAATAAAGAAATAGTAAAATTTCTGGCGCTTGATATAGGTCCAAAAGAGGATAAAACTCTGACGGCCGCTAATCTGTGGCTTGCCTCTACTTGCCGCATACCAGATGATAAACGCCTCTGCCAAGCAGAAAACAAGAAATAGAAAGACAAAAGCTGGCAAGCGGGTTTTCCAAAAGAAGCCCTGTCGCTGTCAGTAAAGAGAGAGCCAATACCAGTGCTGCTACTGTCCGTCTCGTATTTGTCATGACAATCCACTCCTTCCTTGCCGCCAAACTCAGAGCCAATCAAAGTATTTAAAGTAAATGGAACCTAGCACAGCGGCCAGAGGCAAAGGCAGCAGGACGAAAATGAGACTCTTCTCCCCGCAGAGCCAACGTACCAGAAAGAGGATGGCGAAAAATGCGATAATAAAACCGATTGCGATATAATGTCTTGTTTTCATGAAAACACCTCATTTTATAATTTTTGAAAATAGGAAAGACCGCCAGACATTTCCCTGCTAGATAATCAAATCCGACAGGAAGACCAGCAGGACACAGATGAGAATGTGCCTGATTTGCTGCTTGTTATAGCGAAAGGCATCCTTTAAAAACGATGCCAGAAGCAGGAGGAAGAAACACTCCAGCCCGACTTTAAGGAAAATAGGAACCATAATCATTTACTTTCTACGAACATAAATAACCGTCAGCAGAGAATTTAAAACTAAAAGTCCAGCCATCACCGGGTATTTATAGGGGGTGACTAAGAAGTTTACCAACAAAATAGACACCGAGAGAAATAAAATAGAAAATCTTATTTTACTTTTCATGATCGATTCCCTCGCCTTATTTCCCCCTCAGTATAGCACTTTCCGCTAGGTTTGAGGGACAAATTTCATAAATGGTCGCTATTTACTCCTAAACAGTCATTTTAATAAAAAAGACAGCAAACACATCAAAGTGAATGCTATCTAACAAGCCTATTTATTTTTACTTTCATACCTCCTAGCATACCTAGCTCCCCAGACGAGCAGGACAAATAAAACGAAGAGTAAAATTGTTGAAATCAAGGCAATTAGTTTCTGAAATTCATCGCCGACTGTTATCAGACGATAGGCAGCAAAAAGAAGCATGAAAAGAGTCAGAATGGTAAAGAAAGTTTGTCCTGATACTGCTGAAATCCTATTCCCTGACTCTGATTTGTTGATAAAGTAAAGATTTAAAAATATATTACTTGCCAGGAACAAGGTAAAGCAAGACTGGACAAGAATAGGTGCTTTAAAGATTTCTCCACTGAAAAGCACAACTAGGATAGCTAGTCCAGGAAGCTGGGCTGTTAAAAATCTTATCAAAAGCTTGTTTTTAAATAATTTCCTCATCTTTTATTCCCCCCTTGGCTTAAAGTCAATATTGATAGACTAACCGCAGTAAAACGCTCCTCCGATTCCTCCTATAATTCCTCCAACTGCTCCCGTTCCAATCGCAAAAGGACCGAGATAGATAGTTGATCCAGCAGCCATACCGTATCCTTCCATTGCTCCCATCGCAATACTTCCAGCACAAGAAACTGCTTTGCCCCAATCAACACCGCCACCTTCAACAGCAGCCAGCATGTTTTCGTCCATCACATCAAATTGTGAAATTGTTTTTGTAGTCATTACATGACTCCTTTCATGAAATGCGAGGGATTAAAGAACATATCTATCAGATTTCTTCTTTAGTCCAAGTTTGAGTGAACTTGTTTAGTCTCATTGCAACTCGACAACTAGAGTATAGCACTTTATTCCAAGCTTGAGGGGCAAAATTCATAAATGGTCCCTATTTACTCCTAAACAGTCATTTTTAATCAAAAACAGCACTTGCTGGAGACAAATGCTGGTTTTATTTAAAGAGCAAAGTCAAAATTGTAATTGCCAAATTATAGAGCGCATGAGAGAAAATTGGCCAGCGAATATCTCGATTTTTCCAGTAAATATAAGAAAAGCAAATACCAGAAATCATCATTAGATAGGTTTTAATGGATAAAAAATCATAAGTATGAGCAAAAGCAAAGAGAAAAGCGCATGACAGGATACTAACTATCGCCCGCTTTGGAAAATGCTGCAATAAATACTCTTGGAAAATGCCTCGAAAAAGTAATTCTTCTGATGCAGGAGCTAGAAAATGTAAAGAGATGAAGATAAGCAAAAAATTTTTTGAAAATAGAACATTTTCTATCGTATGTCTGCTGCTCATATCTAAATCAACATGAAAAATACCTGCTAAAATCAGATTAATCACTATTTCAAGTCCTAGCACTAATAAGGTCAAAGAAAAAACTTTAAACAAAGATAAGGGATTCAAACGAGCAGGAATGGATTCAATTTTCATATGGGCTCGAAATTTCCAAAGGATAAAATACAAGAAACTCCCCAAACCAAGTAAAATCGGCATTCGTAACCAATCGTTTATTCCTTTTGTAAAAACTGCTAAAGTCAAGGGAATTTGCAATAGGACACTTGCAAATAGAATACCTAAAATAAATAGGAAGATTTTAAAAACTTTCATTACAACCTCCACGATTAGATAATTCCGATAAGAAACTGGAATAAATCCGAGACTGTATTTAATTTAGTTCTGGTTTTATAAGAAATGAATATCTCCCCTGCATAATTTGCAGGAGAAATACTCATTTTTATAGAAATCATAATACAAATGATGAGGCAGCTATGACAATTTTTCTGTTAAAGAATCCTATCTAACAGCTTCCCCTCTTTTTAGCACCATTTAGGCCATCAATGAACCCGCAAATAGAATTTAAAAATTGGTCCCAATTTGGAAGAATAGGAAAAACGCTTCCACCATTTATATCTTGCAGTTCTTTTTCGTCTAATTTTTTGTAAACCATAACTTTCTCCTTTTACTAAGTTAGAAATAGGGCAGCTGTAATTCTGCTTAACTTTAGCAAATGTGCCATTCCACACAAGCCATCATGCGTGTACCGTAGTAAGCCGTACGAATTGCATAACCAAGCTTATAAAATGCATTGTAAGATGGATCTCCACCACCCTCAACAGC
>NZ_KQ969393.1:412572-416525 GCF_001578865.1 Streptococcus sp. DD11 | reverse complement strand
GCAGCCAGCATGTTTTCGTCCATCACATCAAATTGTGAAATTGTTTTTGTAGTCATTACATGACTCCTTTCGTGAAATGCGAGGGATTAAAGAAGGTTGTGACAAAAGATTCTAGTCTCGCTTTTTATTCGCAATACCCCTTTGGCGCGGTAGCTGATTGGACTTTTTGTTCGTCATTTGGACTCACAAAAGATCCTAATCATCCTCGCGGGGCTGGGACTACGAAATCGAGACTTTGTCTACCGATTTCTGTCCCACAGCCTCTTTAATCCAAGTTTGAGTGAAAAATTTGTCTTATTGCAATTTGACAACTAGAGTATAGCACTTTCTTTTAGATTTGTGGGGCAAAATTCATGAATGGTAGCTATTTACTCCTAAACAGTCATTTTTAATCAAAAACAGCACTTGACAAGAATAAATACTGTATATTTTAGATTAAAATTAATCTTCAAATAGAGAAATGACATCCCAGTTTAATCACCATATCTCCTACTTGCTTTTCTGACTAAAGCTAGCAGAGCAGCAGATAAGATAGACAAGCCCAAATAAAATATGAAGGCAGTCTCTTTTTGACCTGTTTTAGGCAGAAGAACTTGACTCTGTTTTGCTGGCTTTTGGCTGATAATATTGCCTGACTCATTCATAGGAAGAATCTGGGCGTTTGCATCGCCTGCTTCTTGACTAGCCATTTTTCCGGCAAGGGTTTGGCTTCCAGTTTGACCTTGCTGACTGGCCGCAGGCTTGACAGCTGACGATGGAGACGCCTGGCTTGGATTTTCTTGATTTTGCGGGTCTGGATTTCCTTGGTCTGCTGGATGTTCTTGATAGAGATAGTCGTATAATTGCTGGGCTGTCAATCCTCCGCCTGCCCAGCCTGATAGCAACTGACCATTTTTTACATAGAGAACAGTCGGCGTCCCCGGAATTCCTACCGTTTTAAATAGAAAATCCTTGGCTTGGTCATCCAGATCCTCACCATCTGTATTGTAATATTCCAACTGGTTGCCGATGAGCTGATTGAAGTCTTTCAATACCGGTGAAAACTGCCGGCAGTAATAACAGGTTGGACGGCCGATATAGAGTGTATGTTCCTGACCATCTTCCGTAAAAGCCTGATAAACTTGATTAATCGTAATCTTTTGAAAATCAGCAACGTTTTCTAAATAGCTGGCTGGACTGACCTCTGCTGCTTCATTCTCAGTTTCTTCTGATGACTCTTGATTCTGATCTGAAGCTTGAGCGTCTGTAGGTTGGCTTGGACTAGGCTCGGTCAACATCTCATCATCAGCTTTCGCCTCTATCGCATCAGGCAGGGTTGTCTCTGTGCTTCTGCTGACTTCTGTCTGCTCTTGGCCAGCTTGAGCCACGGGACTATCCGTATCAGCTGAGACCGATACAGCCCCTAGACCAAGCAAAAGCGGACAAAGCAATATAGACATTAAAAACTTGTTTTTCATAAGAAAACTCCTTTTCTCTTTTGATACCCTTAGTTTACCTCTTTTTGACCATAATGAAAGAGCTAAATCATAAATGGTTTTTATTTCATCCTAAACAGTCATTTACATAAGAATAAAAGTCTGCTTACACTTTTCATAAAGCATAAACAGACTTTTAAATATTTCATATCCAACTAGATCACTTTTTTATTGATATTTTGATAAATGACATTACAACTTAGAGAATAGAAGAAATCGAATAACTTCAGTCAACCTAAATTTATTAGGAATTAGTCTAGTCAATGACAAACTGCTCCCATATAAGCAGCAGCCGGTATCCAGTTAAAGGAACTTAGTAGCCGTCTATAAAGGCTCCAACGTACCCTCCAACTGTACAACCACCACCATTAACTTGTTCCAATGTTTCGACATTGATTTCTGAAATTTCTTAAATTGTTTTCATCGTTTTTCCTCAATTAATCTTTCTTCCTTAATAAAAACGGATAGATAATCAAAATGCGATATGAAAGGTATTTAGTCTTCTTTCAAATGATCAATATTCGGCATAGGAGGCTCAACATACTTCCAACCGCCAAATATAGAACCTAAGATAACAACTAAAAAGTAAATGATTAAATATTTCTTTTTTCGCATCATATACCTCCGCTACTATTTTTGTTTTTCAATATGAGCTAATCTTAGTGTCTCAACTCGTATTGAATATAGCCGCCCCAAACTCCACCTACTATGGCACAGCCAGCAACAGCCCATGGGCCAGCGGGCAAACAAGAAAGTCCAACCTGAACTGCACCAGAAGCTGCAGCTTTAAAGATATCTTGCGCACTGGGATTATAGTGACCACCACCACCTTCAACAGCAGCTAGCATGTTATCGTCCATCACATCAAATTGTGAAATTGTTTTTGTAGACATGAGAAACCTTCCTTTCGTAAAATGCGAGGGATTAAAGACAATATCTCTTGGATCTTTTCTTTAGTCCAAGTTTGAGTGAAAAATCTGTCTCATTGCAATTCGACAACTAGAGTATAGCACTTTCTTCTAGGTTTTGGGGGCAAAATCCTAAATGGTCCCTATTTACTCCTGAATAGTCATTGACAAAAAATTCAAGGGAATTTTTGACCATTTGGGATGATATAGCTACCATTTGGGATTTTCCTGACTTTTTTGGTCCGATTTATGCGATAATAAGGGTGCATTTGATCAATAGGAAAGGAAGATAATTATGTTTAGGTATCGAAAGACGTTTGTCCCTCAGATGGACGCTAGGGACTGTGGGGTAGCAGCTCTGGCTTCTGTCGCAAAATACTATGGCTCGGATTATTCTCTGGCCCATCTGCGGGAGCTGGCTAAGACGACTAAGGAAGGAACCACAGCTCTGGGCATCGTCAAGGCAGCCAAGGAGCTCGGCTTTGAGACGCGGGCCATCAAGGCAGACATGGGGCTCTTTGACCTGCCCGATGTCCCCTATCCCTTTATCGTTCATGTCAATAAAGAGAGCAAGCTTCAGCACTATTATGTCGTTTATAAAAAGGAGAAAAAGCAGCTGATTATCGGAGATCCGGATCCAGCGGTCAAGGTGTCTCGGATGAGTCGGGAGCGCTTTGAGGCTGAGTGGACTGGAGTAGCTATCTTTTTGGCACCTGAGCCCAGCTACAAGGTCCATCATGACAAGAAAAACGGCCTCATGAGCTTTATCCCGCTGATTCTCAGACAGAAGGCCCTGATTTTTTATATCGTCCTGGCCAGTCTTTTAGTGACTCTGATTAATATCGCTGGTTCCTACTATCTGCAGGGAATCCTAGACGAATACATCCCCAATCAGATGAAGACGACGCTGGGAGTCATTTCCATCGGTCTGATTGTGACCTATATCCTCCAGCAGTTTATGACCTTTTCGCGGGACTATCTCCTGACCATTCTCAGCCAGCGGCTGACCATTGATGTCATCCTGTCCTATATCCGCCATATCTTTGAGCTGCCTATGTCCTTCTTTGCGACTCGGCGGACGGGTGAGGTCATCTCCCGCTTTACAGATGCCAACTCCATCATTGATGCACTGGCTTCGACCATTCTTTCTCTCTTTCTGGATGTCTCCATCCTGATCACAGTCGGCAGTGTCCTCCTCCTGCAAAATACCAATCTTTTTCTGCTGACTCTGGTCTCCATTCCTATCTATATGGTCATCATTTTCACCTTTATGAAGCCTTTTGAAAAGATGAACCAGGATGTCATGCAAGCCAACTCCATGGTCAGCTCTGCCATTATCGAGGATATCAATGGCATCGAGACCATCAAGTCTCTGACCAGCGAGGAAGTTCGCTATCAAAAGATTGACAGCGAGTTTGTCGACTATCTGGATAAGTCCTTCAAACTCAGCAAGCTCTCCATCCTCCAGACCTCGCTCAAGCAGGGCGCCCAGCTCCTGCTTCAGGTCGGCATCCTTTGGTTTGGGGCCCAGCTGGTCATGAACGGTCGCATTTCTATCGGTCAGCTCATC
>NZ_KQ969393.1:410024-412552 GCF_001578865.1 Streptococcus sp. DD11 | reverse complement strand
AGATACAGCAGCCTTGGCTGGCGACATTACCTTTGACCATGTGTCCTACAAGTACGGCTTTGGCCGTGATACCCTATCCGACATCCAGCTGACCATTCGAGAAGGCAGCAAGGTCAGTCTGGTCGGCATCAGCGGTTCTGGCAAGACGACTCTGGCTAAGCTCATTGTCAATTTTTACGAGCCCTATCAAGGTGAAGTTCGGCTCAACGGCCATGACCTCAAGACCGTGGACAAGAAAGTCCTGCGCCAGTATATCAACTACCTGCCCCAGCAGCCCTATATCTTTAGCGGCTCCATCTTAGAAAATCTGACCCTGGGCAGCAAGGGTGACATCAATCAGGAAGACCTAATCCGGGCCTGCGAGATTGCCGAGATCCGCAGAGATATCGAGCAGATGCCCATGGGCTACCAGACCGAGCTGTCAGATGGCGCTGGCCTGTCCGGCGGCCAGAAACAGCGGATTGCCCTGGCACGCGCCCTCCTGACCAAGGCCCCTGTCCTAATCCTAGACGAAGCCACCAGCGGCCTGGATGTTCTGACGGAGAAAAAGGTTGTGGACAATCTCATGGCCCTATCCGATAAGACCATTATCTTTGTCGCCCACCGACTCAGCATTTCCGAACGGACCGACCAGGTCATCGTCCTGGACCGCGGAAGGGTCATTGAAACCGGCTCCCATCAGGACCTGATGGTCAAGGGTGGTTTTTACCAGCATTTGTTTGACAAGTAATACTCTTTGAAAATCAAATTTTGACTGTGTTAAACCTCTTTGATGAACTATAGTTGATACAAACTTCGTTTGTTTAATCTGCAACCTCCAACAATTCACTGAATTGTTGGAGCTATCTGCATCGGTTTGCCTTGTCAAAAGTCGATTTTCTTTGAGTATAAGGAGGTTATATAATGAATCCCAATTTATTTAAAAGTACAGAATTTTACCAAAGGCGCTATCATAATTTTGCGACGGTCCTGACTATCCCGCTGGCCCTGCTGGTTCTCTTTTTGGTCCTTTTTTCCCTCATTGCCAGCAAGGAAGTGACTGTGACCTCTGTCGGCCAGATTACGCCTACCAAGGTTATCGCCTCTATCCAGTCGACCAGCGACCATACCGTCACGTCCAACCATCTCTCCGAAAATAAAACTGTCAAAAAAGGCGACCTTCTGGTCAGCTATGCTGAGACCTTGGAAGCTTCCCAAAAGCAGGCCATTGAGACCCAGCTGGACAGCTACCGGAGGCAAAAGACCGGTCTGGAAACCCTCAAGTCCAGCCTGCAGCAAAATACCAATCTCTTTGGCGATAATGATGAATTTGGCTACGGAAATACCTACAATAACTTTGCCAATCAAGCTAATGACATCAATCTGGGCGTCTCTAGGACCAATACAGAAGTCAGCAACCAAGCAGCCATTGCTAACAACACCATTGCAGCTATTGACAGTCAAATTGCCTCCCTACGCTCGCAAATTGATGACTACAAAGAGCTTTACAATGCCATTTCCAACAGGAGCAGCAGCCTATCCAGCGACAATCCCCACAAGGACACGCTCAACAGCTACCTCAGTCAGATCAAGGAGCAGCCAGACAGCGATGTGACCAATCAGTACCTGTCGCAAATCACCTCCAGCATCTCCAATCTGGACTCCTCTATCGCCAGTCTGGAGATCCAAAAAGCCGGTACCGGCAGTCCTGCCGCCTATGATAACAGTGCCGCGACTAAGGTCGAAGCCCTGCGGAGCCAATTTCTCCAAAATGCCGACCAGCAGCTGACCACCCTGCAGACCCAGATCACCGATCTGGAAAACCAGCTCAAGCAAACGGACAGCCAGCTGCAGGATACCCAGCTGACAGCCCCTGAGAGCGGTGTTATCCACCTCAATGAAGCCTATAAGGGTAAGAATCTGCTGCCCAAGGGGACAGAAATCGCCCAGATCTACCCTAGCATCCAGAAAAATCAGGATGTTCTCATAACCTACTATGTCTCCTCGGCCTATATGACCAATCTCAAAAAAGGCCAGACAGTTCGCCTCAGCCTAGAAAAGATTGGCAACCAGCCTCTGGTCATCACGGGGAAAATCAGCAGCATCGCCAGCTCGGCCACAGAGACCAAGGAAGGCAGCCTCTTTAAGATAGAAGCCAAGGCCAGATTGTCAGAGCAGGACAGCAAGCTGGTCCGCTATGGACTCCAAGGCCGAGTAACCAGCGTCATCGCACGAAAGACCTTCTTTGACTATTACAAGGATAAACTTGTCAATCAGGGTCAATGACTGTTTAGGAGTAAATAGCTACCATTTAGGATTTTTGCCCCACAAACTGCAATTTATTTGCTATACTAAGTACATCAAATATAGGAGGTTCATATCATGAACAAAAAGAAGTCTTTGGAACAATTCGCCGCTCTGTCGCCAGAGCAACTGGAAAAGATAGAGGGAGGGGGAAAGAACTGGCTCAGCCATCTTTCAGAATGGTTTGACCTTGCTTTTTTAAAGAGATGAATCAAATCTTTTTGATTTATTCTATTTAGAATAAG
>NZ_KQ969393.1:397031-410004 GCF_001578865.1 Streptococcus sp. DD11 | reverse complement strand
AAATTGTTTTTTACTTATATTTCATAGGAATTTGCAATAAGAGAATCATTTTAAGTTTGCTTCGTAATAATTATTTCCTGCCTAAAAAGATGGTCTTGACTGACTGTTTGTAAAGATATATTCTTATATCTCTGTAAAATGTTCTGAATATTGTTGAGACCAATTCCCCTATTCTCTCCCTTGCTACTAACGCCTTTTTCAAAAATGTTAGTAGTATTCACCAAAAAATCTTTAGTAGTATTTTCTATAATTAAAACCTGCCTATCATCCTGTTCTAAAAAAGCAATAGAAATTCTAGGATTTTCAGCTTCTAATGCTGCCTCAATGGCATTATCTACTAGAATAGAAACAATGGTAATCAAATCAAGGAGTTCCACGTTCTCAGGTTCAATCGGCTGTGGCACTTCCAATTCAGCCACTATTTGTTTGCTTTGGGCTTCTAAGAATTTAGCTGATAAAATACTCTTGAGAGCATCATTCCGAATATTAACTAGTCGGCCTAAATCAAACTTGGGCTGATTGAGCGGCTGACCGGAGTCCTTAAGAACATCATTATAAACCCGTTCTATCGCCGGCAAATCCCGATTCTCAATACCCAGTCTGAGACTTCTGAGAATATTGATATAGTCGTGACGAAAACTGCGGAGTTCACTATAAAGTTCCTCAATATGCCGGCTATAGTCAGCCATATTTTTTAACTGTATCTCCCTCTGCCGGTCCAATTCTTGCTGGATTCGCTCACGAAGATTACGGTCTAGGATATTGATAGAACTGAGAAAGAGAATGATATAAATTATAACTATCATTTCTCTGTAATAGAAACCAGTCAAGTGATGATATTCTTGTAAATATGCAAAAAATTGAACAAGAATATAATAAAGTGCCATTGAAATATCTAAAATAAGAATTAATTTCGTATCTTTTTTGTTTAATTTGAATTCTCTCAAACGTTTAAAGTCATAATGTAATAAAGATGGTAATCCTAAAGATAACAGACTGGCTAAAATGCTTGAAAAATATAAATCGTACTTAGCTTGACCCGCTAGAAGTCCATTATTCCATTCGGCTACATGAGTCAAAAGAAAGAAAAACAACCGATGCAGAAGGTTCCATAGAACAACTGGAAACAAACCATAAAAAATAGATAAATACTTGGGAATAGATTTGTCCATTAGCATTGAAAAAAATAAAAAGTAGATGGGAAGCTCAAACAGCCCCGCATAAGAGATAAGACTATTAAAAGCAAGCAAATCTAAAAACGATAAGAGCATGCCCAAACAAAATTCTCCCAAAATTGCTAGTCCATACTTTATCCAAGTCATTTTTACACCACTGACATTTGAATAGAGGACAAATAAACCAAATGACTGAAGTAATAACGTAGTAATCTGTAATCCTAATAACATAAAATTTTCTCCCCTATTCCTATCCGTGTTTCCCTACTTTTCTAAAAGCCTCTAGTAATCCTTTCATCTTATACCGCGACACATAGCAGCTGGAGCCATTGGGGAAAAAGACCATCTTTTTATCCTTGTCAATGGAGCTGATCTTGCCTGGATTGACCACAAAGGATCGGTGGCAGCGAATGAGGCGCTTGTCATGGTCGACGACCTCTGAAAGCTGGCCGTAAAACTCCAGGCGCTGGGTCTTGGTATAGAGGATGATCTTGTGGGGAACTTCGGATGTTTCAAAATAGTAGATTTCGTTAAAGGGAACTTGAAACTCTGAATGCCCATTTTCAAAAATATAGGTTTCATCAGCTTGGTAGATATCCCTTCTCTCATAGAGATAGGCCAGATCCTGCTCTATCCGCTCCGCAAAATCCTCATCTGACAGGTTTTTGTCGATAAAGTCAAAGGCAGAGACTTGATAGCGGAAGGTCAGGGGCAAAAACTCTGAATGGGTGGTCACAAAGACAATCAGGGCATAGGGATCCTGCTTGCGGATTTGCTGAGCTACCTCCAGCCCCTTCTGAGCCTCTTTCTTGATCTCAATATCCAGAAAGAAAATCTGGTGGCTGCCCCGCTCATGCATGGCGTCAATCAGCTGCTCTGGCTTGCCGTAGATTTCTAAAAGCTGAAAGGCTTCCCAGCTATTTTTTTCAAAAATCCGGCGAATGGTTGTTTCCATATAGACTTGCTGTTGCTTATCATCGTCTAGTACAAAAATTTTCATGTCATTTTCCTCCTTCTTTTGACCATCTTCTGAGCAGGCTGGCAAAATGCCGTCTAGAGCAGACCAAGTCGGGCAGGCCTTTTTTGTCAAAAAGAATGGACTTAGCTTGCCGATTGATTCCCTTGATTTTAGCGAGATTGACCAAGGTCTGGCGGTTGCAGTGCAGCAAAGAGTCGGGGTAGGTCTCTTTGAGCTCAGCCAGAGATGCCCGGAGCTCAAAGTCACCTTTTCCAGTCACGATAAGAACGAAATGCGGCTTTTGGGGATGGGACTGGATATAGAAAATTGCTGACAGATTCAGCTTGCGATAGGTGCCGCCGTCTTTGATTACGATAGTAGTCATGATCTACCTCCTTTTTTCTCTAGCATAGCATATTTTTACCTCAAAATGTGGGCAAAATCCTAAATGGTAGCCAGGAGGTCTTAAATGGTCGATTGCTTTTAGCAGTCCCGAGAAAGCGGCTTCACTTTACAGTTCTATTTTACCATAAAAATAGGAAATTTTGCAGTTGATATGGTGAATTTCCCTCTGTAAGACAAAGTGAAAAGACCGCTGATTGGCGGTCTTTAGTCTTATTTTCCCTGCATAAATTCTTGAAAACGATTTGTATCGAAGTAAATGAAAGATGAAACTAATTTATCTGATTCATCAAATGTTAGAAATTCTGCGACATCCAATTCTAGTTCTTTTCCGTGGGGTGATTGCAATCGATAGCGGTTCAAAGCAACTGCTTCTCGTCCCTCTATCAGCAATTTCTTCACTTCAAGATGTTGGCTTAAAGCATAGAACTGACCCGCACCCTGCAGGTAAACTTCGCGTCCTTGTCTGATTTTTTGACTGTCGCACATTCCATACTCAAAGTTTTCTGCTACAAAGTCTTCCCAGCCGCCTGTATTGACAGCAGTAAAATAGCTTTCTGCTAATGTTTTTGTATCCATCTGGAACCTCCAATAAAATAATTTTGGGCAAGCACTCAACAATGAGATTTTCAACCCACTTCAGATTATACAAAAAGCAATATGACTAGGGCCTGTCATATTGCTGAAGATTTTTTTGGAGAGTCTGGATCAACTGCTCCTGCAAGTGACTGGGAGACAAGACTTTCACCTGTTGCCCAAAGCTTAAGAGCAATTCAAAGAAGGCTGGCGTTAAAGCTCGAAAAGTATGTATTCTTATTCCGGTCTCCTCTATGCTGATTTCTTCTTCTGTGAAATGGTCATAAATCTTTGGCAGGGCAGACGCCGCAAACTGTAAGTCTATTTCCTCTTTGCTGCCCTCTACTTTTTCCTTTGGAGGATTTAGAAAATAGTCTAACTTTTCCTGAGATAAGAGCGGGTAATCTTTCGGACAAGTCTCTTCTCCTATCAGCTGCAGCTGGCGAATCCTGCTGAGTTTGAAAAAGCGAAAGTCGGATTTGTCCAAGCAAAAGCCGACGACATACCAAGCATTCAGCTTAAAAACCAGTCGGTAGGGAAGTATCATACGCTGGCTGCGCTCCTGCTTTTTGGAATAATAAGAAAAGGAAATCTTCTGCCCCGCCTGAATCGCCTGCTCAATCTCCAGCAGATAATTGGTATTGAGAGACCAGGAACTGAGATCAAAGTAAAAAGGATTGGCACTGCCTGCACTTTCTTGAGAAGCCAGCTTGTGCTCGATGCTGTCAAAGCTTGGACGGCCGACAATTTTGCCAACGTTTTGGCTCATATTGATGATAAACTGTTTTTCCTCTTCTGTGAAAAAGCTGCTGTCCATCTTATAGTCGTCCGGTATATAGAAGCCGCCCTTATCTCCTCGTTCGGAATAGATAGGAATACCCGCTAAGCTGAGCGTGTCCATGTCTCTGTATACCGTGCGAGTCGATATTCTAAAACGGGCGGCAATCTCTTTAGCGGTTATCTGCCTCTTATTTAAAAGAGCCAGTAAAATGTAAATTAATCTTTCTAATTTCATGATTTCTATTTTTTCCTATAAATCACAAAGCATCAGATAGTCCGTCTCCCTTTCCTCCACGGTGACAAAGCCCAGCCGCTGATAGAAGCGCGCAGCGGGATTGTCTTTGGAAACGGACAGGGAGACGCGGGGATAGCCCTTGTCTCGGAGCAGGTCCAGCATGGCTGTCATCAGCTGCTGGCCAATTCCCTGCCCCCGATAGTCGGGCAAGAGAGAGATAGATAGGGAAGGCGTCTGGTCATCATAATAGCGTAATCCCGCATGAGACGGCCCCAGACGGCTCCGACCACTTGTCCATCCGCTTGAGCTATCAGGGCCCAGTCATCTGGTGAATTGCCGAAACCCTTGATATACATCTGCAAATCAGGATCCTGCAGAATACTCCTGGACGGAGCCGGGATACCCTCCGGAACAAAAATAGCCTGATAGAGAGACTCCTCTAAAAGCTGTACTTCTTCTGATTTGATAGGTCTGATTGTGCTCATAGCTGCTCCTTTCAAATCAACTGGCTTTCATCGATACCTGCCTCTATCTCTTATAAATTTCCTTGCGATGGCCGACTTCCAGAGCCAAGACCAGCAACTGGTCATCAATGATTTGGCAAATGACCCGATAATTGCCAACCCGGTATCGCCACAGTCCCTTGTAAGGACCGAGCAAGGCTTTGCCAATCTGCCGTGGATTGCTCAATCCATCCAGCCGCTTCTTCATATCCTTAGCCAGCATCAGGCCGACATGCTTATCCATTTTCTTAAGCTGCTTCTTGACATCATCAGAAATTTGCAGTCTATAAGTCATTTTCCAACTCCGAAATGATATCATCAATGGAATGGCTGACAGGATTTTTTTCAAATCTTTCCAAGGCCTGCATGCCCTTTTCATAGTCAAGCTGGTCTTCTATTTGTTCCTTCAGAGCTGTCTTAAAAAGCTCAGATAGAGATTTACCTGTATGAATAGCATAACTTCTGAATAATTCCTCTTCAGCCTCGTTTAATCTCAAAGAAACCATTGCCATAAGATTTACCTCTCTTTTTATATGTAATACATTGTATATCAAATAAGGAATTTTGTCAAATTCTTGCTAACTGCCCTAAATCAGCTGGCTGTCATCAATGCCAGCTTCTGCTACTATCTGCTCCGCTCGGTCAAAATTGAGCCGGAAATGCTCCAGCTTGTGCCCGTCCGATCCGACAGAGAAGCGCTGGCCGCCCAGCTCCTTGACCAGACCCAGAGCATAGATATAGAGGTCTTCATGGCCGTAGAGATACATGGACTTGCAGTTGAGCTCAAAGGCCAGGCCGTGGTCGATCATCTTTTGAAAAAGCTGGCGCAGCTGAGGCTCAAAGCTTTTCAGCTCCTCCACTGTGACCTCAAACTGGCGGAAGCCATAGTCAAAGTGGGCCAAGACATCCGCCGGAATGGCCTCAATCGCCTCTTCTAGCTCTCTCAGATAGCGGGGAATCAGCTCCATCTTATCCAGCTGCAGGACGGGCTCCTCCAGATAGTCAAAGCTGCCATTGTGGTGAACAGAGAGAAGCTTGAGGTCATAGTCCTTGTCAGCCAGAAAGGCCAGAATATCCGCCTTGCGGGGGGCATAATAGCCGATTTCAATGCCCTTTTTGATGCGGTTGCCGTATTGCCTATTCAGCTCTGCTATTTTCGCCGAATAGGCCGCATAGTCGGGCACATCATCATGGGGCGAAGCTGCCTGATAAGGGTAGGGATTGGACAGGTCATAGTGCTCAGTGGTGACAATCTCGCCCTCATAGTGGTCCAGATAGTCACGAAAATCGGCTTCTGAGTCGTAGGAAAAATAGGTATGCAGGTGGTTGTCGCGCATGCTTGCCGCCTTTCTGTTAAAGATCTATTCGTTTAGTAATTGTCAATTTCCGGCCGGTCATGGATCCGGCTTTGCTTGCCCTGACGGGCTTGGAGGACGCTCTCGACCTGATCTAGGCTGACCTCGGTCTCCACCAGAGCAACTGCCAGATGGTAGAGCAAATCGGCCGTTTCATTAGCGATTTCTTCCTTATCCGCATTTTTGGCTGCAATGACGACTTCGGCTGCCTCTTCGCCGACTTTTTTGAGAATCTTGTCCAGCCCCTTGTCATAGAGATAGCTGGTATAGGAGCCTTCCTTGGGCTCTTTTTTGCGCTTGAGGGCTTCTTGGTAAAGGGTTTCTAGCATGGTGTCTCCTTTTTTATACTTTTGAGAAAACTCTTTAGATCAGGACATCTCAAAGCAGTGCTTTTGATCTCCAACAGTCTCCCAGACTGTTTTGACGCCAACTTCGTTTGCTTTATCCGCAACCTCCAACAGTCTCCCAGACTGTTTTGACGCCAACTTCGTTTGCTTTATCCGCAACCTCCAACAGTCTCCCAGACTGTTGGAGCTGCCATCATGGCTGTAAACTGCCGACTCCAGCTGAATGGAAACGATGATTTTCAATTCAGCTGGTTAGTGCAGGAGCTAGAGAAAGTCCCATGGGATTTCTCGTGGCAGGATGAGCAGCTTGCCTGCCATCATGCCTGCTCCTGCCAAATCTGGTTGAAAAAGCAGGATTTGGCGCCGGTATGGCAGGCAGCGCCTGTCTGGTCCACTTCGATCAGCAGGGTGTCCAGATCGCAGTCGGCCGTGATTTTCCTGACAGTCTGATAGTGGCCGCTGGTGGCCCCCTTGTGCCAGAGCTCCTGACGCGAGCGGCTCCAGTACCACATCTGACCGCTGGAGCGGGTCAGCTGGTAGGCCTCTTCATTGAGATAGGCCAGCATGAGGACTTCCTTGCTGCTGTGGTCTAGGATAATGGCCGGGATCAGACCGCCTTGTTTTTGAAAATCCAATCTTACATCTGCCATCAGAGCCTCACCTCCAATCCTGCTTCCCGCATGGCCTGCTTGGTGTCTGGGATAGAAACCTGCCCATAGTGAAAGATAGAAGCAGCCAAGGCCCCAGTTGCCGCCGTTTTCTCAAAGACTTCCAAAATATCCTCCAGACTGCCCGCCCCGCCTGAGGCGATGATGGGCACGGATACAACCTGCGAAACAGCCTGCAGCATGGGCAGGTCAAAGCCAGACTTGGTCCCATCCTTATCCATGCTGGTCAGGAGGATTTCTCCGGCCCCTAGACGAACAGCCTCCTGGACCCAAGCCAGAAGCTCCCGGCCAGTGTCCTTGCGGCCGCCGGCCAGATAGACATGCCAGCTGCCGTCAGCTGCTTTCTTGGCATCAACAGCCAGCACCACACACTGACTGCCGAATTTCTCCGCACAGTCGGCAATCAGCTGGGGATTTGCCAGAGCTGAGGAATTGACGGCAACCTTGTCAGCGCCGGCCTTGAGCATCCTGTTCATATCCTCAGCCGAGCGGATGCCGCCGCCGACCGTAAAGGGGATAAAGACCTGCTCGGCTACCCGCCGGACCATCTCAACTGTCGTGTCGCGCTGCTCATGAGTGGCAGTGATGTCCAGAAAGACCAGCTCATCACAGCCTGCCTCATAGTAGGCCCTAGCTGCATCGACCGGGTCACCGACATCGGTCAGATTGACAAAGTTAATGCCCTTGACCACCCGGCCGTCCTTGACATCCAGGCAGGGGATGATTCTTTTTTTCAGCATGGTTGGTCCTCATCTATCTCTCTGAGCTGGCTCAGGGTCACCCGGCCGCTGTAGTAAGCCTTGCCGACAATGGCACCGGCCAGCCCTAGTTCCTCCAGTTCCTGCAAATCTGCCAGCGACTGGATACCGCCTGAGGCGATGACTTTCGCATGTGTGAGAGCAGCCTGCAGCCTTTGATAATGCTGGATATTGGGCCCGGTCAGGGTGCCGTCTCGTTCAACATCGGTATAGACAAAGAGACGGACGCCAATCTTTTCCATAGCCAAGGCCAGACTGATATAGTCCTGGCTGCTGGTCTCCAGCCAGCCTTCGGTAGCGACCAGACCTTTTTTGGCATCAATGCCGATGACGATGTTGCTGCTGCCGAAGCGCTCCAGCGCCGCCTCAACAAAGGCAGGATCTTTGACCGCCATGGAACCGATGATGACCCGGTCAATCCCTGCTGCCAAATAATCCTCAATCTGCTCCAGACTGCGGATGCCGCCGCCGACCTGGACAGCCAGTCCGGTCTGCTGCTTGATCTGGGAAATCAGCTGGCGGTTGCTGGCCCGGCCCTCCAAGGCACCGTCCAAGTCGACCACATGAATCATGCGGATGCCGGCGGCTCTGAAGGTTTCAGCCTGTCCCAGAACATCCGGATTGACGACTGTCTTCTGGCTGAAATCCCCCTGAAAGAGGCGGACCGCCTGGCCGTCCTTAATATCAATAGCAGGCAGAATCTTCATAGACATACTCCTTAAATCTTTCTAGAATGCCCAGACCAACCGAGCCGGACTTTTCTGGGTGAAACTGGCAGCCAAAGACATGACCCTTGCGGATCATGGCCGGCAGCGGGAAGCCGTAATCCGCAGTCGCATCAATATAGGCCTCAGCAACATCCGTATAATAGCTGTGAACAAAGTAGACTGCCTGTCCCTGCAGGCCCTCGGTCAGGGCAGATTCCTGCTCAATCTTCAAATCATTCCAGCCCATGTGGGGCACTGGCAGGCCTGCTTGGTCAGGGATTCTGCGGCAGGATCCGGGGATGAAAGCCAGACCTTGCGTTCGGCCGTTTTCCAGTCCCTCTTCCAGCAGCAACTGCATGCCCAAGCAGATGCCCAAGAGCGGCTTGCCGGCTGCCACAGCCTGCTGGATGATCGCAGTCAGTCCCCGCCTGCTCAGCTCCTGCATAGCAGCCGCATAAGCTCCGACACCGGGCAGAATCAGACCGTCAGCCGCTAAAATTTCCTGCGGATCGGCCGACAGGCGTGCGGCCACCCCAACCTGGGCCAGGGCTCGCAGAACATTGGCCGTATTTCCCGCACCATAATCAAGTACAATAATCATGTTAGCTATCCTTTATCAGTAGAGAGCAGCTCCATCCCGCCGGCAGGCTAGAGCAGACCCTTGGTAGAATTGACCCCGCGAATGTCTGGATTGACAGTGACCGCTTCGCGCAGGGCCCGGCCGGTCGCCTTAAAGAGGCTCTCCGCCTTGTGGTGGCTGTTTTTGCCATGCAGGATTTTCAAGTGCAGATTCATCTGCAGATTGAAGGCCAGAGCTTGGAAAAATTCCTCCACCAGCTCAGTGTCAAAAGTCCCCAGCTTAGGATTGTCAAAGGCTGCGTCAAAGACCAGATAGGAGCGGCCTGATAGATCCAGACTGGCCATGCCCAGCGTTTCATCCATGGGCACAAAGCTCGTGCCATAGCGGTTAATGCCGGCCTTGTCGCCCAGAGCCTGGCGCAGGGCCTGCCCCAGCACGATGCCCACATCCTCCACTGTGTGGTGACTGTCCACCCAGAGGTCTCCCTCGGCCTTGACGGTTAAGGAAATCCGGCTGTGACGGGCAAAGAGGGTCAGCATATGGTCAAAAAAACCAATCCCCGTATCAATGTCCACTGGCTCCTGCTGGTCCAGATTGACGGCTAAAGCAATCTTGGTTTCCTGAGTTGTACGGCTCAATTCAGCTTTTCTCATGGTATCCTCTTTCTACTTGTCCTGTCTTCGGGCTTCGATTGCCTTGGCATGAGCCTGCAGGCCTTCGGCATAGGCCAGGCTGGTAATGTCGCGGTCAGCTGCTCTGACAGCTTCCCGGCTGTACTGGGTGTACTGGATGCGCTTGATAAAGTCGTGCACACCCAGAGCCGATGAAAAGCGGCTGGTGCTGGTCGTTGGCAGCACATGATTGGCTCCGGCATAGTAGTCTCCGATAGGCTCGCTGGTATAGTGGCCCAGAAAGACCGATCCGGCATTTTCAATCTTATCCAGATAGCTGTAGGCGTCATCCATGGCAATCTCCAAGTGCTCCGGTGCCACCTGATTCATAAGCTCAAACATGGCTTCCTTAGAAGGCGCGATGATGATGCGGCCGTTATTTTCGATAGAAGCACGCGCGATTTCCTCCCGCGGCAGAGTCTTCAGCTGCCTGTCCAGCTCCTGCTCAACTTGATCAGCCAGCTCCTCTGAGTCTGTGACCAGAATGGCCCGGGCCAGCTTGTCATGCTCAGCCTGTGAAAGCAGGTCCGCCGCCACATAGACCGGACTGGCAGAAGCATCTGCAATCACACCGATTTCTGACGGGCCGGCAATCATGTCAATCCCGACCAGACCATAGACCAATTTCTTGGCCGTGGCTACAAAAATATTGCCCGGACCGGTAATCTTGTCCACCTTGGGAATCGTCTCGGTCCCATAGGCCAGAGCCGCCACTCCCTGAGCACCGCCCACCTGAAAAATCCGGCTGACCCCAGCCAGCTTGGCCGCTACCAGAATGGCCGGATTAAAGCGCTCCTGAGGCGGGGTGATCATGATAATCTCCTTGACCCCGGCAATCTTGGCCGGGATGACATTCATGAGGACAGAGGAAGGATAGGCCGCTGTTCCGCCCGGTACATAGGTTCCCACCCGCTCGATGGGCCGGATGAGCTGGCCGCGCAGAACACCCGGACTGGGGCTGTCCTCAAAACCGGCCTCCAGCTGCTGCTGGTGGTAGCTTTCAATATTGGTCTGAGCATTCTTAAGGGCTGTCAGCACCTGCGGATCAATCTCCTCAAAAGCCCGCTCAATCAGGTCCTGCCCGACCTCAAAGTCTGTCACTTCTACCTTGTCAAAGAGCTGAGAATAGTAAGTCAGGGCCTGGTCGCCATCCTTTCTGACGGCTTCCAGAATGTCACTGACTGCATCTTCCACATCCAGATTCTGCTGGCTGAGCTTTAGCTGCTCTTCATAGAGAATCCGTGAAATTTCTTCATTTGTTCCGCTTAATCGTTCAATCCTTTTCATTCAAAAGCCACCTCTCTCGTTCCCACCAGGGATTCAATTTTCGCAATAAAAGGCATCAGGTCCGGATTATTTTTCAGGGAAGCCTGATTGACAATGAGCCGGGCCGACACCCGGCAGATGTCCTCAAAGACAATCAGTCCATTGGCCGACAGGGTATGGCCAGTCTCGACAATATCGACGATGGCATCAGCCAATCCCAGCACCGGAGAAATCTCCACGCTGCCCTGAATGGAGATGATTTCCACATCTTCGCCCTTTTGGTTGAAATAATCCGTCGCCACTGTCGGATACTTGGTCGCAATCCGCTTGCGCTTATGGTCCTGCGGATCATAGCTGGGCACCGAGGCCAGAGAAAACTTACAGAGACCAAAATTGAGGTCCAGCATTTCCAGATAGCCGGTCGGATGCTCAAAGAGAATATCCTTGCCGACAATGCCCACATCGGCCACACCGTGACGGACATAGGTCGTGACATCGGGTCCCTTGACCAAGAGAAAGCGAAAGCGGCCGTCCGGACTTTCAAAAATCAAATTCCGCCCCTTGTCAGCCATAAAGGCCAGGTCAAATCCGGCTCGGCTCAAGAGCTCAACCGTCTCCTCCTCTATCCGCCCCTTGGTCAGGGCAATGGTAATCTGGCTCATCTGCTGCCACCTTCCTTTCCATTTTCATCCGGCAGATCATCATGAATGGCCTGATAGACGCTGTCAATATCCAGCGTCCAGCCTACCGCCGTCAGCTGATCTGCCCCGAAGCGCTCAAAGAGCTGGTCATAGCGGCCGCCGGACAGAAAGGCAGCCGGCACTTTTTCGCCAAAGACTTTGAAGGTCAGGCCGGTATAGTAAGGCATAGACGCTACCTGTCCCAGATCCATGGTGCTGGCCGGCAGCAGATCCGAAAGCTGGACCAGCATGTCTTCCAAATCATCCAAGGCTGCCAGAATCTGCTGGTTCTCAAGCAGCTTTCTGGCTTGATCCAGCACCTGCCGGCTGGGGCCGAAAAGGCAGGGCAGCTTCTGCAGAAATTCATCAAACTCACTGGGATTGGCCTGAGTAAATTCATAAAGGCCAGTCATATTTTTCTTGCGAATATGGTCTAAAAGCCGTGCCTCTTCCTGCTCGTCCAGCTTCAGTTTTTCCAGAATGGTCTTTAAAATAGCCGCATGGGAAAACTCAAACTGATACGAGCGGACCTGAGCTAGGTCCAGCGACTGCTTGGCCGACTGAATGGCCTCCAGCACCGCCTGCCGGACAGGGTAGCCGATGATTTCAATGCCGGCTTGACTGAGCTCATTGGCCAGCCCGCGCAGCTCCTCATTGTAGTGAAAAACCTTGCCCGAATAAGAAAATTTAGTCGGGGTATGAACCCGGGTCGAAGCAATGACCCGGCCGATCTGACTGGTCACATCGGGCCGCAGCGCCAGCAGATGGCCCTTCTTATCAAACAGGTGATAATGGCTGGCCTCAATGCTGTCCCCAAAGACTTCGAAATGCTCCAGAGTCGGTGTATCAATGCGGTTAAATCCCTGAGCCATGAGAAAATCACTGATATTCCGCTCAATCTCATAGGTCACACGGGCTCGTTTAAATAATTTATCGTGCATGCCGTTAGGCAGAGTGACTTGCTTCATCGGCCGGCCTCCTTTCGCTCCTTGATAAATGCCCTGATAATGGCCAAAACCTGCTCCATTTCCTGAGGCTGACCGACTGAAATCCGCAGATAATCCTTGATGCGTTCAGCCTTTGGGAAATATCGGACATAGATATTCTGGCTTTGCAGATGAGAAAATAGTTCCCCAGCTGACACGCCATTCGGCCTGACCAAGAGAAAATTTGCCAGACTGGGCAGAACCTCAAAGCCCAGCGCTGCCAGCTCCTCCGCCAGCAGGTCCCGGGTCTGCTCAATCTGCCGGCTGGTCTGCTCATAGTAGGCCCAGTCCTCGATAGCTGCCTGAGCCAGCTTCTCTGCCAGCAG
>NZ_KQ969393.1:391589-396867 GCF_001578865.1 Streptococcus sp. DD11 | reverse complement strand
CCACCGAATAAGGATTGATCGAATGCTGAACGGCCTTCATGACCCCAATCAAGTCCGGATGCCCGATACCATAGCCTACCCGCAGGCCGGCCAGAGCCGCATCCTTGGAAAAAGTCCGGCTAATAAAGAGATTGGGATACTCCTCCAGCAGCGGCAGGGCCGTCTGGCCGCCAAAATTGATATAGGCTTCATCTACTACCACGACCAGATTCCGATTGGCCGCCAGTATCTGCTCCAGCTCCTCCAAGGGCTTGTAAATCCCGGTCGGAGCATTGGGGTTGGCCAAAACAATGCCTCCCTCAGCTTTCAGATAATCCTCCGTCCGAATCCGGAAATCCTCCGTCAGCGGTACTTCTCTGTAAGGAATCCGATAAAGCTGGGCCCAAACCTTGTAAAATCCATAGGTCAAGTCCGGAAAAAGAACAGGCTCCCCGCTGTTAAAGAAAGCCAGAAAGGCCATAGACAGGATGTCGTCGCTGCCATTACCGATAATGAGCTGGTCTGGCGAGACGCCCAAGTTTGCTGCCAAAGCCTGACAGAGGCCGGCCTGATCCAGACTGGAGTACCTGCGCAGGCTGGCAGCGTCAAAATCCTTCAGCGCCTCAGCCACCCGCGGACTGGGAAAATAGGCATTTTCATTGGTATTAATCTTGATAAGCCTGTCTCCTGCAGGCTGCTGCCCCGCCACATAGGGAGTGAGTGATCTGAGACCTTTTAGTTTGAGCATACTGCTACCTCGCTTTCGCTTGTTTCCAATCATTTCTGCTCTTTGAAAATCAGCATCCGCCTCGTCCGTTAAGTTTGGGGAACTGTCGGATCTTGTAGATTAGGAGACAGACTCCCTTGACGGCTGTACCCTCACCCGCATAGGAGACGGCGACAAAAGTATTGCAGCCTCACTCTGTTCGGGTAAGGAACTCTACACGCCTGATCTGAAGCCGATTTTCGAAAAGTATAAGGATTGATGCTATTCAAAAGATAATAAAAAGCCCTCGCAAAAAACATTGCAAGGACGTTGACACGCGGTTCCACCTTTATTCAGCCCTCAGTCGCCTGAGGACCCTCATGGAGTACAAGACTCCGAATTCGTAACGGGAATCAGCCGTCGGCCACTAATCTCAGTATGCTGATTTCGCAGCCGCACTCAAGAATGTGTCGCTTAAGGATTGCATGCCTTCTCACCGCCGGGCACTCTCTGTCTGTTGTCTTAAGCTTTTTCTCTCATCGCTTTAAATGATTGTTGAATATTCTACCTGAATTTTTCAGAAAAAGCAAGAGAAAAATGAAAAAAATTTTAAAGCGGGGGTTTTCCGGTAATTTTCCAACCTCAGTCCGAAATCCAGTCACCGTGCTTCACTTTAGCACCAAAGCAACTGCATAAGATGCTGGGAGTAAAAAGATTGAGGGGAATCTTTTCAGCCTGAGCCTAGAAGCACAAGGTTCCCCTCTTTGCGGGTGAGGACACAGCCAGCGCGGGAGTCTGTCTCACTGCCACCGCTGCCCTATGCTAAACCAACAGGCGATAGCCCAGCCTTCCTATCCTTTTGGTGTAAAGACAAGGTGCTCATTAACAAAGGCATCAAAACCTAGATGACTGAGTTCACGGCCATAGCCGGAATTCTTAATCCCGCCAAAGGGCAGCTCTGGATGAGAAGCCCAACCTGAATTCACAAAAGTCATCCCTGTTTCAATCTGGGCAGCAACACGCGCCACTCGCTCTGGGTCAGAGGAGAAGACCGTTCCCCCCAGACCGTAACTGGAGTCATTGGCCAGTGCGATCGCTTCTTCTTCTGTATCCACTTTGTAAATAGACGCCACAGGACCGAAGATTTCGGTGTTGTAAATTGGATTGTCTTTGCTGATATCGGTCAAGACTGTCGGCATGACAAAATTGCCTGGATGGTCAATCTCCTGATTGCCATAAGCGACCCTTGCTCCATTATCCACTGCCAGTTTGATTTGTCCTAAGACTTCCTCTTTAGCCGCCGCAGAAGACAGAGGAGCCAAAGTGGTCTCAGCTTTCATCGGATCGCCCCATTTTGCTGTCTTGAAGGTTTCCACTACCATATCCACAAACTTACGGTAATTTTCTTCACCGACAACGACAAACCGTTTTGATGAGGTACATACCTGACCGGCATTGTAGAGACGGGCAAAGAAAATGGTATCTTTCAGCAGTTCAAAATCGGCATCTTCCAAGATCAGAAAGGCATCGTTTCCGCCCAGTTCCAGCGCTGATTTCTTAAGATTGGCACCAGCTTCGGCCGCGATGGAAGCCCCGCCGCGCTCAGACCCTGTCAGGGCCACTCCCTGAATCCGCGGATCCGCAATGGCTTTGCTGACTTGGCCGTAAGTCAAAAAGAGATTTTTAAAAGAGCCGGCAGGAGCGCCTGCTTCCTTGACCAAATTCTCAAAAGCCTGTGCAGAAGCCGGACAGATAGAGGCATGCTTAAGCACCGTTGGATTGCCAATCATAAAGTTAGGCGCAAAGACACGCATGATTTGATAGAAGGGGAAATTCCACGGTTCTACCATGAAGAGCACGCCGACTGCCTGCTTGATGTAATAGCCTTCCCCATGCACGGCTTCCAGCTCTCTTGGTTTCAGGAATTCTTCAGCCTTATCAGCAAAATAGTCCGCAATAGCAGCACAGAGCTCCACTTCGCCTTTGGCTTCAGTAAAGAGCTTGCCCATGTCTTTGGTCATCACTTCAGCGTATTTATCCACATCACGGCGAAGAAGTTCCGCCACCTTATGCAGCTGGCCTTTTCGCTCTTCCAGCCCGCCTTCAGCCCGCCATTTTTTGTAAAGGGCGTGGCCCGCAGCCAAAGCCGCTTCCAAATCAGCATCCGTATGGTTGTCAAACTCCTTCAGCACTTCATTGGTATAGGGGTAAATTGTCTTATAAGCCATCGTTTTTCCTCCTTTTGAGATCTGAGGGGCTAAATAACGAAGAAATCCCAATGGGCATCCACATCTCTAAGCAAAGCAGGCTGCCAGAGCTGCAGAAAAATGAGAAGCAAACACTCAAGCAACAGCTTCAAGAACGATTGCTCTTTTTTTCAACATTTTTAGCCCAAGTTCTGTCTCCAACCGAACTCAGACAGATCGGCCTGTCTGTTCTGACACACACTCCAATGATAAACAGTCAAACTGGGCAGGGCTGAAAAAAATTCTTGGAACCTTTTTCACTCCCCAGACTGTTGGCACAAGCCCAAGCCAATCCCTGCAGAATTGAGGGCAGCAAGAGTATCAGCAGAAATATTGTTCAGTTTTCACAAAGCCATTATACCATTTTTGCAAGCGATTTCAAATATTTTGCTGAAGGAAGTCTCAAAAGCAGGTGGGACAGACTCCCATGATGGCTGTGTCCTCACCCACAGAGGGATGGATCTTTTGGAAGATACCGTATAAGACTCTCATGATGACTGCGTCCTAACCCGCAGAGGGAGCTATCTTTTGGAAGATACCGTATAAAATTTTTAAAAATTTAGTCCCCTTCACTCTTTTGTTTCTAAGCTCAGGCTGAAAAGGTTCCCCGGAGCTGACGCAGGCTGAAGAGATTTTCGCAGAGTTTTGGCAATCGCCTGCCGCGCTAAGGTCAAGAACTTTCGGCCATAATCAAGCGAGACTGAAACACTTGGTTCCAGCCTCGCTGCCTCTATCGGTCTGCCTGATTATTTTCGATTGTCTTTGAGTGTTAAAACAGCTCCCTGTAAAAGGCAATGGTTTCTTCTAAGGTTGGCATAAATGGATTGCCTGGGGCGCAGGCATCTATCAAGGCATTATTAGAAAGGTAATCAAAATCAAAGTCTTTTTCTTCGATACCAAGTTCTGTCAATTTCTTTGGAATGCCGACGGTTTCAGAGAGTTTTTCGATTTCAGAAATGGCATAGGCTGCACATTCTGCATCTGTCTTGCCTTCGGTATGAAGACCGAGGGCTTTGGCGACATTGCGGAAGGCTGCTGGCACCCGTTTGGCATTTTCACGCTCAACGACCGGGAGCAGCATGGCACAGCAGACACCGTGCGGCAGATTATAGACAGCTCCCAGTTGGTGAGCCATGGAGTGCACATAGCCCAAACCAGCATTGTTAAAGGACATGCCTCCTAGAAAGATGGCATTCACCATGCCTTCGCGCGCTTCGATGTCATGGCCGTTGGCCACTGCCCGAGGCAGGTATTCTTTGATCAGTTCGATGGCACCAATCGACAGCTTCTTAGTCACACCATAAGCGCCCGGAGTGACCAAGGCTTCTACCGCATGGGTCAGGGCATCCATACCTGTCGCAGCTGTCAAGGCAGCTGGCTTGGATACCATGAGTTCGGGGTCATTGACCGAAATCAGGGCCAAGCTGTTCTTATCCACCATAACCATTTTGACCTTGCGCTCTTCATCAGTGATCACATAGTTAATGGTAATTTCAGCTGAAGTTCCCGCAGTCGTATTGATGGCTGCAACTGGCAAACCTTTCTTGGCTGACTTGTGCAGACCCTCATAGTCTTGCGGCTTACCGCCATTGGTCGCAATGACGGAGATACAGCTTGCGGCATCTTGCGGAGAGCCTCCGCCGACACTGATAATAAAATCGCAGTTATTTTCTTTCAGCGCTGCTAGCCCATCCATGACATTTTTACAAGTTGGATTTGGCTCTACATCGCTGAAGATGACATATTCGATTCCTTCAGCATCCAGCGGTTTAAGCACCTTCGGCAGAATATCACTGCTTTCGATAAATTTATCCGTAACCAGCAGGGCTTTACTGTAACCCAATTCTTTAACATAAGGGCCGACTTCATTGACAACGCCTTTGCCGATAAGGTTGACGGCTGGTACATAAAATGTTGACATCTTTCTTCTCCTTTTTGTTATGTTAATATGATTTTACACCTATCTTTTTCGATTTTCAAGTATTTTGTGATTTTTTTAACAAAACATCCTGCAGGAAAAGTAAAGCCTCTCCCCCAGCTCACTTTTTACCTATCTATCCAAGAAGCCTTCATGCGGGGTCTTGTTGAAAGATTCTGCAATTTCCTGCAGCTCTTGGATTGGTGATTTCCTGCTTGATCTGGCTGCCCTGCCCCGATTTGGGAATAAATCATGGCAGCCTTTTCAATGACTGCAATCAGGCCGTAGGTTTCATCCAGCGATACTCCGGAGGCAAACAAAAAGACCCCAGCTTTTCGTTTCGCAATGAAAGGGCGGGGTCGTTTGCCCATGTGCCGACCGCTTAAGGCCAACTGACTCAAGATACGGTTTCCGAGCAAGTCTATTGAT
>NZ_KQ969393.1:389559-391257 GCF_001578865.1 Streptococcus sp. DD11 | reverse complement strand
AGATACGGTTTCCGAGCAAGTCTATTGATTAAGTGTTTCTAAAAGGCGGTGGGATTGAGTCTGTCTCAGCCTCTTTTAGGATATATTCTACCTCACCTCTGCTCCGAGCTTTTCGGTCAGGGATTGTTGGATTTTTTTCATATATTTTGCGACTTCTTCGTCGGTCAGGCTGGCTTCTGGATTTTGGAAAGTCAGGCTGTAGGCCATAGATTTGAGGCCGACACCCAGCTTGTCACCTGAGAAGATGTCAAAGAGTTTGATGTCGGTCAGGCGTTTGACACCGGCTGCCTGAATGGCATCCAGGACCTCTTGGTGGGTGATTTCTGCCTTGAGCAGCAGAGCCACATCACGGGTCACAGCCGGGAACTTCGTAATTTCAGCAAATGGCTGGGCTGGCTGCAGCTGCTCTTCAATAGCAGAGAGGCTGAGCTCGGCCACATAGGTCTCTGGAATGTCGTAGGCCTTGGCTGTCGCTGGGTGCACTTGTCCGACAAAGCCGATCGGCTGGCCATTGACAGAGATAAGCGCGGTCCGGCCGGGATGCATGCTGGGCAGCTGATCCGTAGCTCTATAGTCAGCTTCCAGCCCAAGACGGTCAAAGAGGGCTTCTGCCACTCCTTTTGCATAGAAGAAATCTACCGGCACAGCCTTCGTTTGGAAATCCTTCTCCTGGACCAAGCCAGTAAGAGCAAAGGCAAAGCTGTTGATTTCATGGGGCAGATCTTCCTTGGGATTGCCTGTCTGCTCAAAGACCTTGCCAATTTCATAAAGGGCAGCATTCTTATTTTTACGGGCAGCATTATAGCTGACCGCATCCAGCATGCCAGACACCATATTCTGACGAAGCACGCTGCGCTCCACCGTCATGGGCCACATGAGCTCGGTCTGCTTGCTGGGATTGAGGCTAAACTCAACCGCCTTTTCCGGTGTCGTCAGAGCATAGGTGATAATTTCTGTCAGGCCAGCTCCCTCTGCCGCCGTCCGAACTTTACGGCGTAATTTTTGTGTCGCGGTCAGTTCTCCTGCTGTACCAGCATCCTGAGGCAAGGAAATCGGCAGGCGATCATAGCCATAAATACGGGCAATCTCCTCATAGAGGTCAGCTGGAATGCTGATGTCCCAGCGGCGGGCAGGCACGCTGACAGTAAATGTCTCTGCCGAACCGCTCAGGCCAAAGCCCAGCCGGCGGAAAACATCCTCGACATCCGCATAGGTCAAGTCTGTTCCCAAGACCCGATTGACATCTGCCAGACTGGTCGAAACCTGCTTGTCAGCCATGTCCAGCTGGCCGGCTTGGACGATACCTGCCCGGACAGTGGCTCCTGCCAAGTCCGCAATCATGCTGGCTGCCGCATCCAAGGCTTCGTTGACCGTTGCTGCATTGATACCTTTTTCAAAGCGGGATGAAGACTCCGACCGCAATCCCAGACGGCTGCTGGTCTTGCGGATAGATTTGCCATCAAAGACGGCTGCTTCCAGAACAATCCGGCTTGACTTGTCAGAGATTTCCGTCGCCTGACCGCCCATGACACCGGCCAATGCCACCGGCTGATCCGCTACCGCAATGACCAAGTCTGAAGCTTCCAGCTGGCGCTCTTCTCCGTCCAGAGTGACCAAGCTCTCACCGGCACGCGCCTCCCGCACGACAATCCTGTCACCCTCAAAGGTATCCAGATCAAAGGCATGCATAGGCTGACC
>NZ_KQ969393.1:388176-389539 GCF_001578865.1 Streptococcus sp. DD11 | reverse complement strand
CCTCATTCATGAGGAGATTTTGCAGCCACTGCGGACTTGGAGCAATACGCACATTGTACCAAAATACGGGCCGCATAGTAGGGAGCTTTCTCTGTCTCGATAGCTACCGCAAGCTGATCCGCTGCCTGCTTGTCACCTTCTGTCAGCGGGAAAGCCTTAAACCGCACAGCCTTGTCGTAGATTGCAGCCACTTCGTGGGCGACACCGCGCATAGAGAGTGCGTCTGCCCGGTTTGGCGTGATGGAGAGTTCGATGATTTCATCGTCCAAGTCCAGATATGGAAAGACTTCCTGACCCGGCACAGCCTCCTCCGGCAGGATTTGGATACCATCCGCAAATTCCTTTGGCACGACTGAGTCAGAAATGCCCAGCTCGCCGAGAGAGCAGATCATGCCCAGCGACTCCAGACCGCGGATTTTCCCTTTTTTAATCTTGTAATTGTCCGCAATGCGTGCACCGGGCAGGGCCACCATGACCTTGATACCGGCCCGGATATTGGGAGCTCCGCAGACAATCTGACGCGTCTCCGCTTCGCCGACATTGACCTGACAGACATGCAGATGGGTATCCGGCACATCCTCACACGATACAACCTCACCGACAACGATCTTGGACAGACCGGCAGCCGGCGATGTCACACCTTCTACCTCAATCCCGGTTGTGGACATTTTCTCAGCCAGCTCAGCGCTCGCCACATCAATGTCTACTAATTCATTTAACCATTTATAACTTACTAACATAATTAAGATACCAAGGGCGTTTAAAACGACTGAAAAATAGGAGATTGACGAAGCATTCGATGAATGCTAGGAAATCTATCTTTTTTCCGAGTTTTTAGCCCGGGTTCCATTCCTTTCTCTATTCTATCACCGAAGAATTTGAACGACCAAACTTTAGGGATTTGTCTGAAATCCTGATTTCAGAAACAAATCATCTAAATTTCGAGCTTTTAGGTCGTATTCCATTCCTCTCTTTAAATTTTCTGAACTTATACTGTGCCAAGACTACAAAGGATACCAAGGGCGTTTAAAAACGACTGAAAAATAGGAGATTGACGAAGCATTCGATGAATGCTAGGAAATCTATCTTTTTTCCGAGTTTTTAGCCCGGGTTCCATTCCTTTCTCTATTCTATCACCGAAGAATTTGAACGACCAAATTTTAGGGATTTGTCTGAAATCCTGATTTCAGAAACAAATCATCTAAATTTCGAGCTTTTAGGTCGTATTCCATTCCTCTCTGTAATTTCTCTTTTAGTTCAATTTCTTGCGCAGCAGCCAGTCTGTATCCACTGTCTCGCCAGTGATATAGTCGTGCTGGCTGAATTTTTCAAAACCATACTGAAAGTAAAAGTCCTGAGCTCT
>NZ_KQ969393.1:386406-387563 GCF_001578865.1 Streptococcus sp. DD11 | reverse complement strand
AAAACGCCCAGCCAGGCCCAGTCAAAGCCGCGCTTTCGGGCTTCTTCCAGGGCAAAGTCAAACAGTTCCTTGCCCAGCCCCTGCCCCTGATGAGAAGCCAGGACATAGATGCGCTGGATTTCAAAGGCATGATCCAACTCATGCTCAGTCTGGGCCTGTCCCCAGTTGAACTTAAGGAAGCCAGCGATTTTCTGGTCCGCATCCAGCACGAAATAATGCTCCGACTCAGGGTCGGCCAGTTCCGTTTCGATGGTCGCCAGCGACAGCTCATGGGCAAAATAATGGGCCATATCCGCTTCCTTGATGAAGGGTCCGAAGGTCTCCTGATAGGTCGCAACTTCCAGCTCCCGCAAAATAGGAGCTTCCTCTCTGCTTACTCGAACTAGCATGGGCTTACACTTCCTTACTTAAACTGCTGAGAAAAACGAACGTCTCCCTGATAAAAACCGCGAATGTCATTGATACCATAGCGCAGCATAGCCACCCGCTCCTGACCGAGACCAAAGGCAAAGCCAGAGTAGCGATTGGCATCAATGCCGCTCATTTCCAGAACGCTTGGGTGAACCATGCCGGCACCAAGGATTTCAATCCAGCCGGTATGCTTGCAGACATTGCAGCCCGCCCCGCCGCACTTAAAGCAGGAAACATCCACTTCCACTGACGGCTCTGTAAAGGGGAAATAGGAGGGACGCAGACGAATACTGCGGTCTGCACCGAACATCTTCTGAACAATCAGCTCCAAGGTCCCCTTTAAATCAGCCATGGAAATCCCTTGACCGACAACCAGCCCTTCAATCTGATGGAACTGGTGGGAATGGGTCGCATCGTCCGTATCCCGGCGGAAAACCCGTCCCGGAGAAATCATTTTCAGCGGTCCCTTAGAGAAATCATGAGCATCCATGGCCCTCGCCTGCACTGGGCTGGTATGGGTCCGCAGCAGAATCTCCTCTGTAATGTAGAAAGTATCCTGCATATCGCGGGCAGGGTGGTCCTTGGGCAGGTTCATGCGCTCAAAGTTGTAGTAGTCTGACTCAACCTCAAAGCCGTCCACGACCTGATAGCCCATACCGATGAAAATATCCTCAATCTCCTCGCTGGTCTGACTGAGAATGTGACGGTTACCGGCCGGAATCTGACGGCCGGGCAGGGTCACATCC
>NZ_KQ969393.1:385333-386143 GCF_001578865.1 Streptococcus sp. DD11 | reverse complement strand
CAAAGCGACCAGCTCCTCTTCCATTTCCTGGGCCGTCTTTTCAAAAGCTGCTGTTAGAATATCCCGGGCTTCATTGACATGCTTGCCGATTATGGGCCGCATCTCTGCTGAGATGTCCTTCATGCCTTTCAGCACTTCCGTCAGAGAGCCTTTTTTCCCCAAGACCGCCACACGCAAGTCCTGCAGTTCCTTTTGGTTCTCAGCCTTGAGCTCCTTGAGAGCAGCCAGGGTCTCTTCACGCAGGCTTTTCAGTTGTTCTTCAATCGTTTTTGTCATCTTTCCTCCAAAATAAAAAGCGCGCCAACACCCACAAGCGGAGCGTTGACACGCGGTACCATCCGTTTTTTATCCGGTTGCCCGAATCTTAATTGGTCAGTCCCTGTGCAAGTGAATTCGCTCAATTTTCATCTGAAAGGCTCTCAGTCATAACCTTTCTCCCTGTTAAACTTCCCTTGAGTTACTAGTCTTGCGGACTTCTATTCAATTCTCATCCATTCTACCAGATTTTACAGACTTTGGCAAGCCACTTCGATGGATTTTGGCAGACGGTTTCGCTCGGTTTTTGAAATTTCTGCGAGCCTTGATTTAAACTTTCGGCCAAATCTTACAAAAATGTAAGATGGCGGGGGCAAAATGTAAGATTCATCGATTGCTCCCAAGTCAGGAGATTGCTACAATAGAAAGCATACTGCAAGAAACAAGGAGAAGAATTTTTATTCCGAAACAGATTAGTCCAGACTGCTGGTGTCATCCTCACTCTCATCGGGATTTACATCTTGAGCCTGCTCATCAGCAGCTGGATGACAGCTT
>NZ_KQ969393.1:380826-384904 GCF_001578865.1 Streptococcus sp. DD11 | reverse complement strand
TGGTGATGCCCAGCTCTTGGGCGTTTTTCTTGTTGATGACGGATTTTCCGGTATTAAAGATTTCCACTGGTGTGTCAGCCGGTTTGGCACCTTTGAGTATCTTGGCTGCCATTTTTCCTGTCGCTACGCCCAGGTCATACTGATCCACGACGACAGAGGCCAGGCCGCCTTCTTCAACCATAGCTGTCGCACTGGGATAGATGGGCTTTTTGGCTTCCTGATTGCTGGAGACAACCGTCGCAAAGGCAGAAGCAATGGTATTGTCAATCGGAATCCAGATGGCATCCACCTTGCCGGTCATGACATTCATAGTTGATGCAATCTCATTGGTCGAAGGCACAGAATATTCCTCAACTTTGTAGCCGGCTTTTTCAGCCAGGGCTTTAAACTCTTCGACCTGCGTTTTGGAATTGTCCTCGCTGCTGGAATAGAGGGCTCCGATGGTCTTGACATTTGGCGTCAGCTTTTGAATCAAATCCAGCTGCTGCTGAGCAGGGTTATGGTCAGAAACGCCGGTGATATTGCCGCCTGGCTGCTCCAGATTTTTGACCAGATTGGCCCCGACAGGATCGGTGATAGCCCCCATAACGATGGGCTTGTCCTTAGTCGCTGCGGCCAGACCCTGAGCCGACGGAGTGGCAATGCCCACCAAAACGTCATTGCCATTGGACACCAGCTGCTTGCTCATGGTAGAAACCTTGCTCTGATCCCCCTCAGCATTCATAAAATCAATCTTGAGCTGGTCGCCCTTGTAGCCTTCTGCAGCCAAACCATCCTGGATCCCCTTGTAAATCAAGTCCAGCGAGGGATGACTGACATACTGGAGAACACCGACCTTGGCCGTCTTGCTGCTGCCCGAGTCAGAACTGCTGCCCTTGCTGCCCAGACTGGAATAAATCGCAGCCCCCACTGCCAATACTGCTAAAAATCCGAGAATTACTGCTAACCGTTTATTTTTCATTATTGAAACTCCTTTTGAAATAATATTTTTCTGTCTGCATGTCTTTGCATCGCCATCGCTGAAACATCCTATCCCTCCTCAAAACAAAAAAGCCCCACACAGCTAAAAACTGCGTGAGGGCGTAAATCGCGGTGCCACCTCATTTATGGAAAAACAGACACTTTTTCCATATCTCTATCTTGTCATCAAACAAGCTGCACGGTAAGGTGTGCGGACCGAATTCTTATTGTTTCAAATTCATTTTAATAGCATTAGTCCAATTTCACAAATGCCCCCTGCCTGCTTGCACCGACCGCAGGCTCTCTAAAAACAAAGCAAGTGCTACTTTCTAATTAATTTTATTTTAAGGTTTTCTGGCAGGATTGTCAAGAGCTTTTGAAAGAAAATCACGCTAAACTTTTGAACAGAAATCAATCCTGTCTGCATTACACTATTCTACGGAAAAGATAAATATAGTCTTTTAGTTTGCTTTTAGTTCTTATACGGTATCCTCTAAAAGATACATCCCTCTGTGGGTGAGGGCGCAGCCATCATGGGAGGCTGTCCTACCGCCTTTGAGTCGGCAGATAAAGCTTCCGTGGGGAAGTCTCAAAAGTACGGCAAGGCGAGCTAACAAAGTCATAAAAGATAAACTAAATAACGAGACCTGACAAAGCAGCAGACAGATTCGGCATTAAGATAAGGCAAGTACAGATTCTGCTCAAGGATATTCAGTTTATGAACGCCTCACTTATTAAATTGGCCTATAGCTGTTCCCGCTCCTCTACCTTTTTCTCTCATTTTCTGTTATAATCATCTGTAGCAACTTTCAAGGAGTCAATCATGTCTTTTGACGGATTTTTTTTACATCATATGGCGGAGGAGCTGAGGGAAAAACTGCTCTGCGGCCGCATTCAGAAAATCAACCAGCCCTTTGAGCAGGAGCTGGTCCTGCAGATTCGCAGCAAGGGCAAGAACCACCGCCTGCTTCTGTCGGCCCATTCGGTTTTCGGCCGAGTGCAGCTGACCGAGACCGTTTTTGAGAATCCTCCCATTCCCACTACCTTTATCATGGTCATGCGCAAGTACCTGCAGGGAGCCGTGATTGAGGCTATCCAGCAGGTGGACAATGACCGGATTTTGGAAATCAGCGTGTCCAACAAGAATGAAATCGGCGACAGTGTGGCCGTGACTCTGGTCATCGAAATCATGGGCAAGCACAGCAATATCATTCTCTTGGACAAGGCCAGCGGCAAGATTATCGAGGCTATCAAGCATGTAGGCTTTTCCCAGAACAGCTACCGGACGATTCTGCCCGGCTCTGTCTATCTGAGTCCTCCCCAGACTGACAGCCGCAATCCTTTTACAATCAGCGATGAAAAGCTCTTTGAAATCCTGCAGACCGAGAATTTGGAAGCCAAGCGGCTGCAGCAGCTCTTTCAGGGACTGGGCCGAGATACAGCTGCCGAGCTCAGCAGCCGTCTGACTGCTGACAGGCTGAAAAACTTCCGGGCTTTCTTTGCCAGTCCGACCCAACCCAGTCTAACCGAAAAATCGTTCTCTGCTCTGCGCTTTTCTGACAGCAAAGAAGCATTTGCCAGCCTGTCCCAGCTGCTGGACTTTTTCTATCAGGATAAGGCCGAGCGTGATCGGGTCAGTCAGCAGGCCAGCGAGCTGATCCGCCGGGTGGAAAATGAGCTGGATAAGAACCGCAAAAAGCTGGGCAAGCAGGAAACTGAGCTGGCCGCCACCGAAAATGCCGAAGCATTCCGCCAAAAGGGCGAACTGCTGACGACCTTTCTCCATCAGGTCCCCAATGACCAAGAGCAGGTCGAGCTGGATAATTACTATACGGGGGAGAAGATTGTCATCGCTCTGGACAAGGCTCTGACGCCGAATCAAAATGCTCAGCGCTACTTCAAACGTTACCAGAAGCTCAAAGAAGCCGTCAAGCATCTGACCGGATTGATTGAAGAAACCAAGGCCACTATCCTCTACTTGGAAAGTGTGGAGACTGCCCTTGCTCAGGCCAGTCTGGCTGAAATCGCTGAAATCCGTGAGGAGCTGATCGAGACCGGCTTTATCCGCCGCAGGCAGCGGGAGAAAAGCCAGAAACGCAAAAAGCCAGAAAAATATCTGGCTTCTGACGGCAAAACCATCATTCTGGTCGGCCGCAACAATCTGCAAAATGAGGAGCTGACCTTTAAAATGGCCAAAAAAGATGAGCTTTGGTTTCATGCCAAGGACATCCCCGGCAGCCATGTCGTCATCACAGGCAATCTTCAGCCCAGCGACGAAGTCAAGACGGACGCTGCGGAGCTGGCAGCATACTTCTCTAAGGCGCGCCTGTCCAATCTGGTCCAAGTCGATATGATTGAGACCAAACGGCTCAATAAGCCAACTGGCGGCAAGCCCGGCTTTGTGACCTACACTGGTCAGAAAACCCTGCGGGTGACACCAAACGAAGAGAAGATTAAGAGGATGAAAATGTAAAATCGCTCTCTAAAACTTGTCGTTTTCCAGCAGGAGCCAGCGATTCCTTTGGAAATATCAAAAAAGAGATGAGAACCGATGTGCTCTCACCTCTTTTTCTGCTTTTATCGCCCTTTAGTTTATCTTTGATTAGGCCGTTAGCTCGTCTTTCCGTACCCCGGTACAGCTGACACTTCCTAGCGGAAGCTTTATCTGCCACCCTGTGTTTCAAGCGATAGGCTGAAACTGTCCCTCGGACAGTTCGTAAACTAAATGACTATATAAACTTCTGCTGGTTTATCGGAAGCAGTTTTGAAAATCTTAGTCTTCTGACTTTTTCTTTCTTTTGGCCAATCCCAGCAGGCCCACGCCTGCTGCCGCTGCCAGCAGTCCGGAAGCCAGATGGCCTCTTTCTTTTGTGCCCGTCTCAGGCAGGGCTGCCTGTTGGGCCTGCGGCTGAAGCTGACTGACAGCGACAGCTGGCGATACTGACGCCAGAGCCGGCGGTGCCGGTCTGACAGGCACTTCTGACGGCTGTTCAGGCTGGTCGGTAACCGTCGGACGATAGACCGCTGAAAGGATATTGCCGTTGCGATCCTTGCGGATGACTGTCACGCCGCTGGCCACCCCGACAAAGTCTGCTTCCGGAATGAAAGTGACCGTGCC
>NZ_KQ969393.1:378460-380806 GCF_001578865.1 Streptococcus sp. DD11 | reverse complement strand
CAGGATCAAGACTGTAAGTCCCCTGACCAGAAACCGTTTTTTGAGTGCTGCCGTCATCAAAAGTCGGCGCCACAGCCAGATCAAGATCCCCCTCAAAGACTGGTCTGCCAGTCTGAGGCTGGCCTTTGCGGCCGACCGATGTTTGGTCTTGGCTCACAGCCGAACCCAGAACCGTCGGTGTGTAGCTGGCAGTCACTGCATTGCCGTAAATATCCAGACGTTTGACAATCACTCCGCTGGCCACCCCGACAAAGTCGGCTTCCGGCACGAAGGTAATAGCCCCCAGAACCGCAAAAGTGTAAGTCCCTTCACCCGGAACGACTTTTACGGTGCTGCCGTCATCAAAGGTCGGATCAACTGTCAGATCAATAGCTCCCTCAAAGGTTGGGCTGCCTGTTTGAGGCTGACCCTTGCGGCCGATTGAGACCGTATTCTGACTGCTTGCTGCTTCGACAACTGTCGGCCGATAGTGAGCACTGGCCGCCGTGCCGTTTACATCTCTGCGGACCACTGTCACACCGGTGCCCTGACCGACAAAGTCTGCTTCCGGAGCAAAGGTTACCTGACCTGCTGCATCGACACGATAGGTTCCTTCGCCGGCAATCCTTCTCTCCTTTGTCCCATCATCAAAGCTTGCGGCTGCTGTGTCATCCATCGGTACAGCTGGGTCACCGGCGGTAAAGACCGGTTTGCCCGTCTGCACCAGCCCTTTGATATTGGTAGATGCCGCATCTTCACCTATCGGAGTCACCTTCTCAACTGTTGGTGTGTAAGTCGCCGTCACTGCCGTACCGTTCTGATCCACACGTCTGACCGTGACTGGATCCGGCGTTCCGACAAATTGCTTGTCTGGCCTGAAAGTAACTGTGCCATCTGCTGCCAGCTCAAAGATACCGATATTCGGCACTTCCTTACGGCTGCTGCCGTCCTCAAAGGTCGCTGGAATACTGCTGTCCAGTTGGATGGCTGGATTTCCAGCGGTGAAGTCTGGCCGACCAGTCTGCACCTGGCCTTGCTTGCCGGTGGATGTCGCATCCGTTGCACTTGGAGTGACAGCTGTCACTGTCGCTTGGTAGGTTGTCTTCGCCACTGTTCCATTCACATCCGCCCAGCTGACTTCGATTTCTGCCGTCTGGCCAGTGAAAGTTTTGGCCGGGGTGAAAGTGACCTTGCCTTTGGCATCCACTTCAAATCTACCGACATTTTCCACTTCTTTGACATTCGTACCAGTGTCAAAGATTGGTGTGCTGCCGCTTGGGAAGCCAATGGAGGAAGCGCCCGCTGTGAAAGTCAGCTGGCCTGTTTGGACTTGACCCTGCAGGCCTTCTGTTTTAGCACCTGTTGCGCTTGGAGTGACAGCAATCACTGTCGCTTGATAGGTCCCTGTGGCTGGTGTCCCATTCATATTGACCCATCGTACAGTGATTAAATCTGTCGTACCGACAAAGCTTTTGTCTGGAATGAAGTCAATTCTTACATTCCCATCTGAAAAAGTAATGAACCGACCGACATTTTCTACAGTGAGAGTGGTGCTGTTACTTTCAACAAAGACCGGTGGGACTGATCTGTCCATTCCCAGACCGGATCCGCCACTAAAATAAAGGCTAACTTCTTGCATCTGACCCTGAAGTCCCGTAGTTGATTTGTGGTCTCCTGTGGGAATGATTGGTCTAACAATTGCTTGATAAGTCGTTACCAGCTCATCAGAAATGAGATCTTTTTGATGCAGGACATCAAGCTTATATACAACTTTGATTTCAGCTGTCCCGACATAGCTCTTAACCGGTGTAAAGGTTATTTTCCCTTGACTGTCTATTTCAAACTTGCCGACACCTTCTCTGACAACCTCGGTCACTCCTCCTTCAAAGCTGATACTGGATAGCGGAACGGCTGGATTTTCTTCATACCATAATTGAGCTTTTTGAACGGATCCCTGCTCACTGGAAGAGGAAGTATCATGCAGAACTGGAGGAGTATAGATAACCTCTGGCTGATAGACTGCTTCCGTCACATTGCCGTTCTGGTCAACTGCTCGAACAACAGCCGGTTCCGGCTTACCGTAATAGTCAGGATTCCATGCAAATGTAACATCCCCATTTTGATACAGGGTATAGGTTCCAGCGATTTTTCCCGGAAGCCAATGGGGAACCTGCAGGGTATTTCCTGTCTGCACCTGCCCATTGACTACAAACTGCAGCTGACCGACAAAAGGCACTCTTTCTGTCTGACCATAAATTGTCGCTTCTCCCGGAATAAATTCAAGATTGCCAACGCTGCTGCCTACATATTGATCTTCCCGCGTCTCAGCTCCTTTAGAGCTAGGGAGGGCCTGCTTGACCTCAGCCT
>NZ_KQ969393.1:376352-377832 GCF_001578865.1 Streptococcus sp. DD11 | reverse complement strand
CAGCCTGATAGGCCGCTGAAGCTGCCGTGCCATTGATATCCACCCGAGTGACGGTCTCAGCTGCTGGCTTGCCGCTGTAGCTAGGATCTGGCTGGAAGGTCACCAAATTGTTATTATCAATAGTATAGGTCCCGACACCAGCCACCGTCTTGGTCTGGCTGCCATTGTCAAAGGCCGGCAATTTGCCTGTATCAATCGGAATGCGGGCATCCCCCTCAGTGAAGACCAACTGACCAGTCTGAACCGCCCCCTGAATCCCCTCGCTTTTAGCATCAGTTCCGACAGGACGTACAGCTGTCACAGTCGGCTGATAGCTTGCCCGGTGACGAATGTTTCCTGTATCCAGCACCTGCAGAGTGACAGCATCTGCAAGCCCGACAAAGTCCTTATTAGGCTTGAAGGTCACGCGTCCGCTGGCCCCATCAAGCTCATAGGTTCCGACAGTCTGCCCATTTGAAGTAGCAGCAACTGTATTGGAGTCAAGCGGCTCACCCGCAGCATCCAGGAACTGAGCCGGTCTGCCGGCATCAGGATTGGTCGGAATATTGTTCTCAGAACCATCATTAAAGACCAGCTCTTGGACCTGCTCCAGCCCTTGGATGCCGCTTGAAGTGTAGTGAGACGTTTCCAGAACAGTCGGTACAAAGCGGCCGTCCATATTGTGCAGCTGGTCGTTGACATTGTCAGCTGACTGCCAGTCAGTGGTCAAACCATTTGAGTCAGAGCGGCGGATACTGATTCCTGCTGCTTGACCTGTGAAGTCTGCTTTAGGCTCGAAGGCCACTTTCACATTGGCGCCGTCTGCCGTCACCTGGTAGCGGCCTTCTGAGCGTTCATACCAGCCTTGGGCGTCTTTCTGCAGAGAATGTCCTGCATCGTCCAAAACCAGCGGTTGGCTGCTCTCGTCAATAACAGCGGCTCTATCATAATCTTTCTGGTCCGCACCCTGAGCTGTGAAGAAAATGGTGGTTTCCTGTCTCTGCCCTATACCGCCGACAGTTTCTTTCCTTTCCCCCTGAGGCGGGAGAGGCCGCAAGATCTGCAAATCCTCTACTTCTCCGCTGAAGGCTGTTCCAGTTGGTTTTTCGATGTCACCTGCATTGAGAGCAATCCGCAGGCGGACACCTAGTTTATCCAAAGTCTTATCATAGCTGACTGCGGTCGGGCCAAAGGTCAGAGTGTAGTCTCCTGCAGTTGTGACCTCGGTAAGAGCACTGGCTTCGCCATCATCAAACTGCCCGTTGTTATTAAAGTCAATCCAGGCCTTCAGATAGGCTTTTTCATTGCCATTGGCCGAAGCCTTGACTTTGAGGGTATAGCTGCCATCTTTGAGTTTGGCAAAGTCAAAGAGATCTTTGGTCTTGCTGATCTGGTCGTCTGTCAGCAGCTGGGTCAGCCCTTCGTCTGCCAGTTCATCCTTGTCATCAAAAGTCCGGTCATTGCCGTCGGAAATATCAATATCGGCCTCATGGTCTCCCAA
>NZ_KQ969393.1:372324-374967 GCF_001578865.1 Streptococcus sp. DD11 | reverse complement strand
GGGCGTACCATTTTTATCTACACGTTTGACCGTCACTGGATCTGGCCTGCCGACGAACTGTTTGTCTGGCGTGAAAGTGACGGTGCCGTCGGCTGCGATGGTATAGGTCCCCTGACCTGCAATAGTTTTCTCCTTCGTGCCGTCGTCAAAGCTTGGCTCTACGCTCTCATCGATTGGAACCAGCGGGTCACCGGCTGTGAAGCTTGGCTTTCCTGTCTGCGGAACTCCCTGCGGGCCGCTGCTGGTCACATTGGTACCTGCAGGAACTACTTCTTTTACTGCCGCTTGATACTTGACTGTCACTGGGGTGCCATTAGTGTCGATACGAGTCAGCTCTATTGTCGGTGTTTCACCCTTGAACTGCTTATCTGGCGTAAAAGTGACATTGCCTGCAGCGTCGACCTCAAACCGACCGACCTTGGCAATCTCTTTCACATTGGTTCCGGTGTCAAAGACCGGCGTACTGCCAGCTGGGAATCCGACCTGCGGATTTCCAACTTCAAATGTCACCTTGCCCTTTTGCACCTGACCTTGCAGGCCTTCGGTCTGATCCCCTTTGCCAGTCGGAGTCACTTTCTCAACCGTTGGCGTGTAAGTCGCCGTCACCTCCGTGCCGTTCTTGTCCACACGTCTGACCGTGACTGGATCCGGCGTACCGACAAACTGCTTGTCTGGCGTGAAAGTGACAGAGCCATCCGGCGCCACCTCAAAAATACCGACATTCGGCACTTCCTTGCGCTTGGATCCGTCATCAAAGGTCGCTGGAACATCATCATCCAGCGGCACAGTCGGGTCTCCGCCTGTGAAGCTTGGCGTACCCGTTTGCGACTGGCCTTGAGGTCCTGTGCTGGTCGCAGTCGTTCCGTTTGGCACGATTTCCTTCACCACTGCTTGGTATTTGACGGTCACTGATGTCCCGTTGGTGTCGAAGCGAGTCAGCTTCTGCTCTGGTGTTTCGCCCTTGAACTGCTTATCCGGTGTGAAGGTCACATTGCCCTCCGCATCCACTTCAAACTTGCCGACAGTTGGCACTTCTTTGACAGCTGAGCCATTGTCGAAAAGCGGAGTCGTGCCTGATGGGAATGGAACAGAAACATGGCCTGGTGTGAAGGAAACTTGGCCCTTTTGCACCTGGCCTTGCAGGCCTTCTGTCTTAATGCCTTTTCCGGTCGGAGTGACTTTCTCAACCGTAGGCGTGTACTGAGCTGTCACCTCCGTGCCGTTCTTGTCCACACGTTTGACCGTGACTGGATCCGGCGTACCGACAAACAGCTTGTCTGGCGTGAAAGTGACAGAGCCATCTGGGTTGATGGTGTAGGTACCCTGACCTGGGATTGATTTTTCTTTTTTGCCGTCAGAAAAAGCCGGTTCAATGGTTTCATCAATCGGAACCAGCGGATCGCCGCCAGTAAAGATTGGCATACCGGTTTGCGGAAGGCCTTGTGGACCGGTACTGGCTGCACTGCTTCCAGTTGGTACAACTGCTTTCACTATGGCCTGATACTTAACAGTCACCGGAGTGCCATTCGCATCAAAGCGAATGATTCCTAACTCTGGACTTGCACCTATAAATTGCCTTTCAGGCGTGAAGGTCACTTTGCCGTCCGCATCCACTTCAAACCTGCCAATGTTCGGCACTTCTTTGACTGCCTTCCCATTACCAAAGAGCGGAGCAGAGTCCGCTGGGAATGGAACAGAAGCATGGCCTGGTGTGAAGGAAACTTGGCCTTTTGCACCTGGCCTTGCAGGCCTTCGGTCTTGGCGCCTTTTCCGGTCGGAGTAACAGCTCTTACAGTCGCCCGATAGGTCGCCTTGGCCACTGTGCCATTGCTATCTGTATGGCGGATTTCCAGCTCTGGTGTCTGGCCAATAAACGTCTTGACCGGTGTGAAAGTCACCTCGCCCTCCGCGTCGACTTCAAATTTTCCGACCTTGGCAATTTCTTTCGTATTGGTGCCGGTATCAAAGACGGGCGTTTTGTCTGCTGGGAAGCCGACCTGCGGATCTCCAGCTTTAAAGGTCAGCTTGCCTTTTTGAACTAAACCTTGCGGTCCGTCTGTCTTAGCGCCAATTCCTGTCGGCGTGACCTTGGTCACGGTTGGCGTGTACGCAGCTGTGACCGGCGTACCGTTCTTGTCCACACGTTTGACCGTGACTGGATCCGGCGTACCGACAAACTGCTTGTCTGGCGTGAAAGTGACAGATCCATCCGGCGCCACCTCAAAAATACCGACATTCGGCACTTCCTTGCGCTTGGATCCGTCATCAAAGGTCGCTGGAACATCATCATCCAGCGGAACGTTTGGATTGCCTTCTGTAAAGCTTGGTGTCCCCTTTTGCGGCTGGCCTTGCAGGCCTGTACTGGTTGCCGTTGTGCCAGTCGGAACAACGGCTTTCACCACCGCTTGGTACTTGACAGTCACTGGAGTGCCATTCTCATCCGCTCGGATTAGCGTTATTTCAGGAGTTGTTCCCTTGAATTGATTGTCCGGCGTAAAGGTCACCTTACCATCCGCATCCACTTCAAACTTACCTACACCGGCCACTTCTTTGACAGTTTGGCCATTATCAAAGAGCGGAGTTGTTTCAGATGGAAATGGGACTGATGCATGGCCTGGCGTGAAGCTGACTCGGCCTTCTTGA
>NZ_KQ969393.1:368151-372292 GCF_001578865.1 Streptococcus sp. DD11 | reverse complement strand
GTGAAGCTGACTCGGCCTTCTTGAACCTGCCCCTGCAGGCCTTCTGTCCGATCACCAGTTCCAGTCGGGATAACAGCTTCTACAGTCGCCCGATAGGTGGCCTTAGCCACCGTTCCATTGACATCGGCATAGCTGATGTCAAGTTCTGGTGTTCTGCCGACGAAGGTCTTATCTGGGGTAAAGGTTACAGTGCCATCGGCAGCCACTTCGAATCTACCGACTTGGTCAATTTCTTTGACATTGGTGCCGGTATCAAAGATAGGCGTTTTGTCTGCCGGGAAGCCGACTGATGGCGCCCCAGGGGTAAAGGTTACAGTGCCTGTCTGTACTTGGCCTTGCAGGCCTTCTGTCTGCGCACCTGTCGCTGTCGGAGTCACAGCCACCACAGTCGCCCGATAGGCGGCCTTAGCTACCGTTCCATTGACATCGGCATAGCTGATGTCAAGTTCCGGTGTTCTGCCGACGAAGGTCTTATCCGGCGTAAAGGTCACCGTGCCATCGGCAGCCACTTCGAATCTACCGACTTGGTCAATTTCTTTGACATTAATGCCGGTATCAAAGACGGGCGTTTTGTCTGCCGGAAAGCCGACCTGCGGATTTCCAGCTTTAAAGGTCACCTTGCCTTTTTGCACCAAGCCTTGCAGACCTTCTGTCTTGCCGCCAGTTCCTGTAGGAGTGACCTTGGTAACGGTTGGGGTATAGGTTGCCGTGACCGGTGTGCCGTTCTTGTCCACCCGCTTGACGGTGACGGGATCCGGCGTACCAGAATAGGACTTGTCCGGCGTAAAGGTCACCGTGCCGTCTGGCGCCACCTCAAAAATACCAACTTTGGGTACTTCCTTACGCTTGGATCCGTCATCAAAGGTCGCTGGAATATTATCGTTTAATGGCACATTGGGGTTGCCGCCCGTGAAGCTTGGCGTGCCCTTTTGCGGCTGGCCTTGCAGACCTGTCGAAGCAGCGTTCGTACTGGTTGGCATCACTTGGGTCACCTTTGGCTGATACACCGCTTCAGCTCTTGATCCGTTCTTGTCCGTCACACGCAGGCGCGCTGGCGTAGGTATTCCATAAAAATCCGGGGCAGGTTGAAAATGAATTTCGTCATTTCCCTGCAGCGTATAGGTCCCTTGAAGCTTGCCGTTTGCATCATAAACCGGCAGGCTGTTTCCTGGCTGGACTTGCCCATCAACCACGAATCGTGGTCCTTCTGTTGCTAGGGGGACAGTCACCTTCTGTCCATTCACAGTTGCCTGTCCTGGCATAAACTGAAGGCTGCTCTTTTGCAACTGACCTTGAAGCCCTGTCGTCTGTGCATCTTGGCCTGTCGGAGTCGCGGCTTTGACATCCGCCTGATAGCTAGCGGTCACTTCTGTCCCATACAGATCCACGCGCTTGACAGTCTCTGCATTTGGACGGCCGGTATATGCCGGTAACGGGGTAAAGGTGACCAACCCTTGCTCATCCACCTGATAGGTCCCTACACCTGCCACCGTTTTGGTCTGACTGCCATTGTCAAAGACTGGCAGCTTACTACTATCTATCGGTACACGCTTGTCACCCGAAGTGAAGGTCAGCTGGCCTGTCTGAACTGCCCCTTGAATGCCTTCACTGCTAGCGTCTTGAGCAGTCGGTTTGACTGGCCTTACCTTTGGCTGATAAACCGCTTGGTGGAAAATACCATTGGCATCCATCATCCGAACAGACACCGGGTCAACCGTTCCGACAAAGTCCTTATTTGGCTTGAAAGTAATCTTACCAGTAGCCGGCTCCACTTCAAATCGGCCAACTTCTTGACCATTTGATATTGCCGGAAGACTTCCATCATCTGTTGTCGTGCCATCAGCCTTCACGAATTTCACAGGATGCGCTGCGCTTGGACTCGCTGGAGTTCTAGTAGTATCGCCATCATTAAAGACCGGAGTCTGTTCCTGATCAACTCCTTGGATATCGGTCGTTTCATACTTGCTATAGTTGAGAACTGTTGGAACATAGCGCCCATCCATGGTATTCAGCTGGTCGTTGATGGCCCTTTCAGCCTGATTTTTCGCAGTCCAGTCTGTGCTGGCGCCATTGGTATCAAAGCGGCGGATATTGATCCCCTGCGCCGTGCCGATGTAGTCCGCCTTAGGCTCAAACACCACCTTCACATCTGCGCCGTTCGGCGTAACCTTATAGCGTCCCTCAACCGTGCTGTACCAGCCCTCTGCATCAGCCGTCAGCTCATTTCCTTTCGCATCCAAGACCAAAGGAGCTTTCGTCGTGTCAATGGCTACTTTCTTACTTTCATCGTTTTGATCGATGCCCTGAGGTGTAAAATGAAGAGTGGCCGCTTGCTGCTGGTTGCGGATGCCGACGCTTTCTTTTTTCTCACCCTTTGGCGGATAAGTCAGTTCGACCTGCAGGTCTTCAACTTCACCGCTAAAGGCCGTGCCTGTAGGCTTTTCAATATCTCCTTTATTCAGAGCAATACGGACCCGCATCCCCAGCTTGCTCAGAGCCGGATCAGTCATGGCAGGATTTTTCTTGAAGCTGACAGTATAGTCACCCGCAGTCGTTACTTCGGTAAACTCACTGGCTTCATCTTCATCAAAGACGCCATTGTTATTAAAATCTATCCAAGCGCGGACATAGGCCTTTTCGTAGCCATTCGCCGAAGCATGGAGCCGCAGAGAGTAGTCTCCGTCATGAAGACGGTTTACTCGGAAAAGGTTGTTGGTTTTTCCGACCAAATCATCAGACAGCAGCTGATCCACCCCTTCATCGGCCAAATCTGTTTGCTCATCATGCTTCCAGTTATTCCCAGACGTGGTGTCAATGTCCGCCTCTACTCGGCCTAAAAACGGCTGTGGGTTTGGGCCTCCTGTTTCAGCATTATACCTTGAAATCGCATGGACGGCCTTGCCATAAGAGTCCGGCGCATCCCCCTCATCTACTGCCATGAAGCCAATCATCGCAGCCTGCTGACCAGAGGAAGCAATATAGATTCCAACCTCTGAAGCACCGCGCGACATCACCAGTGGAATGGTATTGTATCTGGAAACATTCGGACCGAATACCTGACTGCCCAGTCCGCCGGTCTTTTGATCCGGACTGACATAGGCCTGCCAATGAACGCCACTGGCGTCCTTCCCAATATACTGGCCTTCAGTAGTCGGCTGCATAGGCTTGTAGGTTTCTGTGATTTCCGTCGTCACACCGTTCGTGTCTGTGACAGTCCGCTTCCACTCTGCTAAGTGCTCCCAGCCCTGTCCATTTGTCGTGAAGATGGCATACTCACCTGGGTTGGCTTCTTCTCCATCCGCCATGACGACTGCAGCCTTGACCGCCTTACCGAGATAGGTGGCTTCAACCTTGAATTTCACACCATAGTTGGCTTCATCTTTAGGAACCTGCAGTTGGGTCTTACGTCCCTTGGTGTCAATCCCCTCTGACTTGATAGCCGACCATTGATTCTGCGGAGCTCCTACGATTTTAGGACGATAGTCATCACCGTACCAATATTGATAGGCATAATTTGTGCTGTTATTATACTGCAGCCAGGTATTCTTGGCATTTGGATCATAGCTGCTTTCATATTCTGTCCCTTTTACCCGGTCACGATAAATCTCTGTCGCATAGAAAGGTTTCAGCTCGGTTACCGTCAGCTTGATACGATAGCCCGGTGAAATCTCTTTTTCATAGACTGTTCCAACCTTAAGAGAGCCATCGGTGTCTAGGTTTTTGAAAGCATTGGTATCCCCAAAATCCAGCCAGTTGGCCTGCTTCATCAGCTCATCCGACCGCTTCTTCACGGACTCTTCCAGCGTTGGCTTGGACACAGCAGGGTTTGCCGTCGCATCTTTCAAGCCAGAAGCAGCAGTTGCTGTTCCTGCAGCATCGGCAGCGCGGAAGGATGTTCCTGTCTCCATGGGCTGGCCGTTGCGCTCAGACCTTGGCATCGCCGCAGTAGCCGGCTTCGGTGTGACCTCTGCTCTATATGAGCGAGGCTGAGCTGGTGCGGCAGAAGTCGCTTCATTAGCGGAGACAGCTGTTTCCGTTGCCGAAGCAGCCCTTGTTTCAGTGTCTCTTGCGTCTTCAGTCGGTTCAGGTGCTGCCTGCTCGCTAGCTGCAGTTGGAGTTGGACTCACTGGCTGGTCCTGCC
>NZ_KQ969393.1:361078-367490 GCF_001578865.1 Streptococcus sp. DD11 | reverse complement strand
CAGTCCCTGGTATTTAAGTCCGTAATTGCGACAGAAACGGTGCATGGCATAGTCCAGCATTTCAATCTCCTTACTGGGCTGAGAACCCTGCAGGAGAAAGAAAAGCTGCTTGCCCCTGAGAGCCTCCGGCGGATAGGGGATGTCAGCTACCCTGTCTAAGAAAGTTTTGAGCAAACCCGAAAAAGACCACCAATAGATGGGGCTGGTAAAGACCCAGACATCGGCCTCTGTCAGTTTTTCATAAACCTGAAAAAACTGGTCCTGCTCTGCTTTCTGACCGTACTGCTCAATATGAAAGTCCACCAAATCCAAGGTCTCATATTTTCGGCCTTTCAGAAAGAGGCGGGCTAACTGCACACTATTGCCGTTTTTGTTGGGGCTGGCATTGATTAGATAAATCATGGCTTCTCCTATCTTGGATTTATTCCTATCGTTATTATAGCAGAAAAAAGCCCAGCAAACAACGGCTGACAAAAGAAGCTGGGACAACCCTACCCAGCTTCGTCTATTTCTATCGTTTGATTGCAAGTTGCAGTGGTTGGGGGAGATACTGTTGACTTTGGTCAACCAGCATCTCCCCCTGCACAGTTCATCAAGCGCTTTAGCGCCATCACCCCCCTGCTGAACGGCTTCTCATTCGTTGATAAATCAGCTCTTACAAGCCGCTGTTTTGACAGCATGCTTTGTTTGGCTGTATTCACCAGCTCAGACCATCATTCCCTGATTGATGAGCTGTTCGGAGGGGGAAGACCAACTCTTTTGACTTGTTTGGCGTTCTTTCCCACTCCTCCGGACTGCCAGAGCAAGGCGGCGCTGGCCTGATTTGCAGAGATCTTGAGCAGTATCAGCCCGATGTTCTTCAGCTATCAATGCTATTCAACCCGGTCAATATCTTCTCTCATCTCATCCATATTAAACTTAGCAAACAGATACTTGCGGTCCTGCACCGGAAAGCGCTGATCCAACTGATCAACCGCTCCCAGCTCGACAATGCCCTCTCTGATGACAAAGTCCATGACATGACCGCCAAAGGTCAGGTCATCGGATACAAAATGCAGATGATAGCCCGCCAGACTGACCCCATGGAAAATTTCCGGTGTCCAAATGCCGACAATGGTCCCCGACACATTGTCCTTGCTGTATTCAGGCTGGTTGACGGCCACTTCCGCAAATTTTCGCTCAGTGGTCGACTTCGGAATCATCCGGACATGCATATGGGCAAAATCCCCGTGAATCTTGATAGAGCGGAAAAGATTTTCTCCGTCATAGTAAGACTCAATCCGCTTTTCCAGCTCCTGATCATCCATCTCAAAGCGCTGGCGGAAAATAACCTCGGCTTGATGAGGCACTACAGCTGCATAGGGAACCGTCACATCGTCTGCCAGCTCGACCACTTCCAGCTGGTCGCCTGACCCCTTGGCCTGATAGGCCTTGCCATCCAGCACAATCAGCTCACCATCAATGGAGTCCAGAGTCCCCAGGCCCAAATCTCCGTACTGCAGCAGCTCACCAATCGTCATGCTGCCGTCATAAAGCCCTGCCATGAGAGCTCCCAGAGTATTGTATTGAAATAATTTTACTGGCTCTGCCATTTTTTCTCCTTTTCTATCAACCTTTTTCTAACTAATAAAACTCATCCGGCAAAATAGTCTCTCCCAGAGTGCTGCTGTCCTTGTAGTCAACCGGCAGGTCAATGATGACCGGCCCCTTTTCCTCAAAGGCAGCCTGCAGCAAATCTGCAAACTCCTGCTGAGAAGTTGCACGGAAGCCTTTGGCTCCAAAGCTTTCTGCGTATTTTACAAAATCAACCGGACCAAAGTCAACACCGGACGAACGGCCGTATTTCATCTCTTCCTGAAATTCGACCATATTGTAGCGGCCGTCATTCCAGATAATGTGGACAATGGGCAGCTGAAGGCGGACAGCTGTTTCCAGCTCCTGGGCCGAAAAGAGAAAGCCGCCGTCTCCGGATACTGAGATAATCTTGGTATTGGGACGGACCAGAGCTGCGGAAATGGCCCAAGGCAGGGCCACCCCCAGCGTCTGCATTCCATTTGAAAAGAGCAGATGTCTAGGCTCATAGCTCTTAAAATAACGGGCCATCCAGATATAGTGGGTTCCCACATCCACCGTCACCGTCATGTCATCCTTGGCATTTGCCTGCAGGACCTCAATGATGTCCAGCGGATGCAGACGGCCGGGCTCAGTCTGACTGCGGTCAAACTTGACATCGCCATCCATCTTATTGCGCAGGCTCTGCAGGTATTCTCTGGAGCCTTCCGGCAGCTGGTAGCCGTTGACTGCAGGCAGCAGCAAATCCAGCGTATTGGCAATATCTCCAATCAGCTCACGCTCAGGCTGGAAGTAGGTATCAATCTCAGCCGGCTCCACATCAATGACAACAATGCGGGCAGAGATTTCAGCATTCCAGTTGCGGGCTTCATATTCAATGGGATCGTAGCCAATAGCGATGACCAGATCCGACTTCTTCAGCAGCATATCGCCCGGCTGATTGCGGAAGAGCCCCACCCGTCCAAAGAAGGTGTCTTCTTCCAGCTCCCGGGACACAATGCCGGCTCCTTGGAAGGTCTCCACCACTGGCAGCTGGACCTGCTCCAAAAGCCGGCGGAGTGCAGCTGTTACGGTAGCATTGGAAGCGCCGTTGCCCAGCAAGAGCACCGGCAGGACAGCGTTTTTAATCGCCTGAGCCAGATAATTAATATCGGCTACTGAGCTGGAGCCCAGCTGAGGATCCGTCAGCGGCTTGATAGCCTTGACCTTGACCGGGCTGTCAACTACATCCTGGGGGATAGAGATAAAGCTGGCTCCCGGCATTCCAGACTTGGCGTGGCGGTAAGCATTGGCAATAATTTCCGATAAGGTATTGCCGTCCTGAACCTCTACCGAATACTTGGTAATCGGCTTAAAAAGGGCCGCATTGTCCATAGACTGGTGAGCCCGCTTCAGCAGGTCCGAGCGCTTGACCTGACCAGCCAGTGCCAAAACAGGGTCGCCCTCTGCCGTTGCCGTTACCAGACCTGTCGCCAGATTGGACGCACCGGGTCCGCTGGTTGCGATGACGACCCCCGGCTCTCCGGTAATCCGGCCAATCCCCTGAGCCATAAAGGCAGCATTCTGCTCATGGCGGGCTACAATCAGCTCCGGTCCCTTGTCTTCCAAGGTATCAAAAACCCGGTCAATCTTGGCACCCGGGATGCCAAAAACATAGTCTACCTTGTGATTGATTAAACTGTCAACAATCAGATCTGCTCCAAATTTTTCTGTCATTTTCTCATTCCTTCCTGATTTTCATGACAAACATTATAACACAGGTGACTTAAAAGATTCTAAGAAAGCGCTTGTTAAAGATTTTACAAACTGTCAAGCACATCCTGCATCCCGCCGTCATCCGGCACCAGCTTGAGATATTTCTGAGCCTGAACTTTCGCCTCTTCAAAGCGGCCCAGCTCCCGCAGCAGATAGGTATAGCTCTCCAGAAATTCTGGATTTTCCTGCAGATCACGGGCCAGCCCGTCGTAGGCTTCCGCTGCCCGGTCCAGATTTTCCAAGGCCTGATAGGCACGCGCCAGATTCCATCGTGTCAGGACATTGTCCACATCCTGCCCCTCAAAAGCCAGAACCTCGTCATAGCGCTCCTGCTCCAAGTAAAGAGTGGTCAGGCGCAGAGCCGTCTCTTCTATGTCATCCGCATTTTCAGCGGCCTGCAGAAGATAGGCTTCCGCTGCCTTCTCATCATGGAGCTCATAGGACAGCTGGGAAGCCAGCAGCAGGAGGCGGGTATCGAAGGGATTCTTATCCAGACCCTGTTTTGCTATAGCCAAAGCTGCTTCTGTCTTGTGCTCAGCATGCAGAGACAGGGCATAGCCGTATTCATAGCCTTCAAAATCCGGCGAAATCGTGTCCAGCTGTTTAAAATAGAGGCTGGCTTTTTGGTATTCCTCCTGCTCGCAGAGCAGGCTGGCCAGTTCATAGACTGCCCTATCATCATATTCCAGCTCAATAGCCTTTTCCAGAAACTCAATGGCTGCTTCAAACTTCCCCAGACTGGCATAGCAGAGACCGATCCGCTGGTAGGTCGAAACCCCAGTCTGCTGGTAAACGGAGCGATTATCCAGACTGGCATATTCCTGAATCGCCTGCGAAAAATTCCCCAGCTCCAGATCTATCTCCGCCAGACCAAAAGTCACCAAGGGCTCCTCGGTCAGCTGTGCTGCAGCGGCCAGTTTCTCTCTGGCCACATCGGGCAGGCCCTCCATTTGATAGAGATCTGCCTTGGCCAGAAGAGCCGCAGGATAGAGCGGACTGTCTGGCTCAATCTCCTCCAGATAGGCAAACGCTTCCTCCAGCTCCCCGTCATCGCTGGCAATGGCTGCCAAGCTGATATAGGACTCAGGATAAAGAGGGGCCAATTTTTCATAAATCCGCTTGGCCTGCGGGAAAAAACCGATACTTTCCAAGTAATCGGCTAGATCCAATAATTCTTCCTGACTGTCACTGGCCAACGCCGCTTCAAAATACTTGTCCGCCTGGACCAGATCTTGATGCTGCAGGGCTTCCAGCATGTTCTGACTATTGCTCACTGGCTTCTCCTATTTCTGCTGCTTGCTGAGAATCATCCTCATAGAGACCGCTGACCTTTCTGTACCACTTAAAGAGAGCGGCAATGGCTACCTTGGCCGAGGCATAGACCGGTATTCCCAAGAATACCCCCCAAATCCCAAACATGGATCCCGATGTCAGCAATACGAATAAAATCGTAATGGGATGAATGCTGAGCTGACTGCCCAGAACCAAGGGAGAAACGAAACGGCCTTCGATGGTCTGCTCAATGATGAAAACAAGGATTGTCTTAGCCAGCATGATGGGCCCGCCGGCAATAAGGGCGATAGCCAACGCCGGCAGCATGGCCAGAAAACTTCCCAGATAAGGGACCAGATTGAGGATGCCCGCAATCACGCCCAGCGTCACCCCGTAGCGCAGACCGATAATCTTGAAAAAGATGATAAACATGACCGCCACAATAATAGCAACCGTCACCTGACCGCGTACATAGTTAGCCAGCTGGGTATTGACATCGGTCATCACCTGACCAAAAGAATCGCGAAACTTGGTCGGAAGGAACTGCACCACATAGGACCGCAGATTTTTACCGTCCCGCAGGAGATAAAAGAGGATAAAGGGCATGATAATAATCGCCACCACAATCTGCGAGGTGGTGCTGATGAGATTGCTGGCCCAGTTGACTGCCCGCGAGGAAAAATTGCTGGCCCAGTCTGTAATCTGGCTGGACAGATTGCTGGTAAACTCCTCCAGCTGCGGCTTGACATCCTCCGAGATATAATTTGTCAGCACATTGTCAATAAACCGTTCCGCTTCTTTCAGATAGGCCGGCACATTCTTGACAAAGGTCATCATCTGGTGCTGCAGGCTGGGAATCGCCACAGCCAGCCCCCAGACAATCAAAAAAGCTATCAGCACAAAGACAAGGGTAATGGCCACCAGCCGATTGATTTTATGCCTTTCCATAAAGTCCACAATGGGATTGAGCAGATAATAAAGCAGCCCGGCCAGAATGACCGGCAGCATAATAACAGTCAGAAATTCAAGAATCGGGGTGAAAATAAAGGTGATTTTACTGAGAATAAAAATATTGAGTCCCAGCAGTAAAGTTACTAAAAAGACTGTAATTGCTTTGTTATCTAAGAACCATTTAAAAAACCAAGACAGGCTGAAATCTTTTTCTTTGTGTTCCATATCCTTCTCCTTTACCATGTCACTTCATTGTAACATTTTTTTCAGAAAAATTCTCAGCTCATACTCAAATGCTGTCTATTCCTGCCTAATTGCAGAAGATTTTCCTGGAGATGAAGAAGCAAAAAACGAATGATAAGGGCAGGTGACAAGGGCTCAGCCATCATTCATTCGTTTTCTATTTATTTTGAATCCTTCTCACTGCAGGCAGGCTGTTACAGTTTCGAAGCGCTCTGCCTTGCTGCAGTTCCAGCCAGTCAGCAGCCGCTCTCTTCTCTATCAACCGCAGCATCCGTAACTCTTGCATCCAAGAGCCTATGAAACTCCTCTTCAGGAATAGAGCTGCTTATAGCCGATGAACATCAAAAGCCAACAAGCTAAGGAAGGGCAGCACAGGCTCAAGCACTGCTCTGATCTTGCGGATAGAGCTGCCGCCAAGAAGTATCGTCTGAGGTTTTGGCAGAGGGTTAGCTCTCCATGGACGGCAGAAAAATAGTGAACCGCATGGCTTTCAGATCCACAGCCTCAAACTGATAGCTCAGACCATGCTTGTCCAAAATCTGCTGAACGATGAAGAGTCCCAGACCAGTGCCGCCATCCTTGCGGTTGCGGCTGTAATCCGGCCGGTAAAAAGGCTGAA
>NZ_KQ969393.1:359313-360932 GCF_001578865.1 Streptococcus sp. DD11 | reverse complement strand
AAGGCATTGTCCAGAAGATTCTTGATAGCCTTGAGCAGGTAAGTCCGATTGCCCTTGACCCTTGCTTCTGCCAGCTCCACCTGAAAATGGTAGTGCCGCACATCCGCTAAAATCCGGTAGCTGCCTAGGTTTTCCTCCAGCAGCTGCTTGAGGGAGAAGACTTCCTGCTCCTTTTCTGTCTGCATCTCCAGCTTAGAAATGGCCAGGATGGATTGGACCAAGTCCGACTGCTCTTCCAGAATTTCCCGGCACTTCTGCAGATAGCGGTCACGGTCCTTGAACTCACCGACTCCGTATATCATGCCGTCAACCATGCCCATCATGCTGGTAATGGGGGTCTTGAGCTCGTGCGAGGTCATGCGCAGAAATTCCGCCTTCTCCCGCTCGCTTTCGGCCACCTTTTCATTTTCCTGCCGCAGGGCCTCCATACTGGTCAGCAGATTGGCGTAGAGGCGATTGATATCATCAGCCAGCTCGGCAATTTCATCCCGGCCTTTGACCGGACAAACCACATCCGGAGCCAGGCTGATCATCTGCCGGGTACTTCTTGAAATAGCCTTGATCCGCTGACTGGAGGCACGGCTGTACAGATAGGCAGCAATCCCCCCCAGACTGAGCGACAGCAGCAGCACAAAGGGGTAGAGATTGAGCAGAATGCGGCTGGCATCCGACACCGGCTGCAGGGAATACTCACCGTTCAGAGTCAGCTCCTGACCATCTGCTGCCGCAATCGTTTCCGTCAGAGTTTTGCTTTCATAGTCGCTGTTGGCAATCGTCGGAACAATGGTCAGCTGCAGAGAATCCTCTGCACCGCTCTCCACAGAAGGATAAAGAATGGTATTGTCCTTGGCCAGCAGCGTGAACCAGATTTGATTGCTTTTTTGCTGTAGTCCGTTAAGAGTTCACCGATTTCCTGACGGGACTTTCCCTTTATCTGCCGGGCAACCTGATCAAACTCCCGCCGGGCTTCACTGCTTTTGACCTGCTGGTAGTAGAGCGGCATGGCAAAGTAGAGAGAGGCCAGCACAACCGTCACCACGACAAAGATGATAGAGGAGGTCAGAAGAAAATTCTTTTTGACAATTTTCACTCTTCTTCTCCTCCCAGCTGGTAGCCCATGCCGGTGATGGTTTTAAGCGGCAGCCCCGGGATTTTCTTGCGGATATTCTTGATATGGTTGTCCAGCACCCGGCTGTCCAGCTCGCTGTAGCCCCAGATGCCGTTCATCAGCTGGTCGCGCGTCACCAGATGTCCCTTGCGCTTAGCCAGAGCCTGCAGGATTTCAAACTCCTTTTTGGTCAGGGCCATCTTCTGCTCCTGCCAGTAAACCGTACAGTCATCCAGAGAAACCCTTAAATCACCGATGATAATTTCTGAAGGAAGCGCATTTCGGCGCAGGATATTTTCAATCCGCTTGACCAGAATCAGCGGTGAAAAAGGCTTGGTAACATAGTCGCTGATAAGATGGTTAAAGCTGACCAGCTGAGTATACTCATCATCCAGCGCTGTCAGGATCATGACCGGAATCTGTGAGGTCTTGCGGATTTCTTTCAGCACTTCCAAACCGCTTTTAGTAGGCAGCATCATATCCAAAATCACCAAGTCGAAGGACTCTGACT
>NZ_KQ969393.1:351184-359293 GCF_001578865.1 Streptococcus sp. DD11 | reverse complement strand
GCTTTCTTTTAAAAACTCGCAGATAACCTGATTGATGGTGCTATCGTCTTCCACTACTAAAATTCTGTGCATACGTTCTTTTTCTCCTTGTACTTGTTTGGCCTTTCCAGCAGCTGGTCCAGCGCGCCTGCTCCTGATCTGCTTTTGTGCTCTTGCCGGCTCATTCTCAAACAATGGGATTCACAGTCCCGGCAGCAGCAGACATGAGGGCAGACTCTGATACTCTTTTTATTTTTAGCTTCGCATCCTTCTCTCAAGCGGCGGCAGCCGGCAGACTCTTCGAGAATCCACGCCAACCGTCGTTCGCTCCAGCAGCCTCAGACTGTTGGAACTTGCAGCATGTGGGCTTATTCAAATCGCAGAGCCTCGATCGGATCCAGCTTGGAGGCCTTGACAGCCGGCAGAAGACCAAATACTACTCCTATTATACAACAAAAGAGCAAACTGACAAAGACCGAAAAGAGGGATAAAATATAAGGATAGGCCAGCGATTGTGTAATAGCAAAGCCCGAGGCAATACCAGCAAGCACGCCAATCATCCCGCCCATGAGAGTCAGGATGACCGCCTCAATCAGAAACTGCTTGAGAATGATCTTACGCCGAGCCCCCAGAGCCTTTTTAATCCCAATCTCACGGGTCCGCTCAGTCACCGACACCAGCATGATATTCATGACGCCGATACCGCCGACCAGCAGGGAAATACTGGCAATGCCGGCCAGCAGGACAAAGTTGGACTGATTGAGATTATCCAGCTGGCGCTCAAATTCCTGCAGATTGAGCACACCAAACATATAGTCTGACGGCGGTATCTGCTGGTTGAGATAGTCACTGACTTTCTTGGCTGCCTTCTTCAGATCATCGGCCTTGTGGGTCTGGACTGTCACTTCCGGATTGACATTGATGGTATCAAAAATCCGGTGCCACTGCTGCAGAGGGATATAGGCTGTTTTTTCAGCTCCTGCTGTTAGGCCGCTTTGCTCCTTGGACTCAAAAACCCCGATGACCTTAAAAGGATTGCCCAAAACCTCCACATACTTACCGATGCCGTCTCCCTGAGGAAACAGGCTGTCGTAGAGACTCTTTTCCAGATAGGTCACCTGCTCTTGATTTTTAAAGGCTGCTGACTCAAAGCCCTCTCCTTCCAAGAGGCGCAGCTGCTTGATGTCTGCTGCTGTCTGCGAAACGGCCTGAACCTTGCCGGACGACTTCTTGCTCAGATAGTAAAGTTTCTCGTCTGTCCCATAAGTCATCAGGGCATTTTTGACTCCAGAGATTTCCTTGATCTGGCTTAATACCTCCTCTCCCATAAAAGGGATATAAGAGGGCTTCTGAGCTTGGGCTTTCTCTGGGATAGAGGGATCGATGGCACTTTTCTTGTCGTAGACGACCTTGATGGTATTGTTGCTGCCGCCGATCAGCTGGCGCTTGGTATTTTCCGTATTGCCCTCAATGATGGAAAAGATTGCAATAATGGCCCCAATCCCGATGATAATGCCCAGCATGGTCAGCATGGAGCGCATTTTATGCGACAAGATTGAATTCAGGGCTACAAAAATATCTTCCATACAGCCTCCTCTCTATCCGATGGCCTTGGTCTCTATATTGCCATCCCGCAGGACCACCGTCTCCTTGCATAGCTGGGCTACTTCGGGCTCGTGGGTAATGATGACAATGGTTTTGCCCTCGTCATTAAACTGCTTGAAGAGATCCATAATCTGAACACTGGTCTTAGTATCCAAGGCCCCAGTCGGCTCATCACCCAGGATAAAGCTGGGATTGGTGACCAAGGCCCGCGCAATAGCCACCCGCTGCTTCTGCCCGCCGGACAGCTCCATGGGCTTAAAGCCGCTCCGCTCTTCCAGACCGACCAGCCGCAGCATGTCCATGGCCCGCTCCCTTCTTTCCTTTTTTGAGATTTTCATATAAGTCAGCGGCAGCTCTACATTTTGGCAGGCTGTCAGCTTGGGCATGAGGTTGAAGTTCTGGAAAACAAAGCCAATCTTCTGATTGCGCAGATCGGACAGCTGATTGTCCGACAGCTCAGAGACATCAGTCCCTTCGATATGATAAGAGCCTGAGCTTGCCTTGTCCAGACAGCCGATGATGTTCATCAGGGTGGACTTGCCAGAGCCAGACGGCCCCATGATGGCTAGAAAATCCCCTTCCTTTACATGCAGATCGATGCCTTTTAAAATCGGGAACTCCTGACTGCCCTGCCGATAAGACTTGTGAATGTCCTTAAGCTTTAACATGCTGACCTACCTCCATCCCTTCTTCCATGCCCTTTCGCGGTGTCGAAATGGTGTCCTGCAGGCTCAAACCGTCCGTGATCTCTACCAAACGGTCGGAGACTTTTTTGGTCTTGACTTCCTGCATTTTCAGGGTCTTGCCCTCTACCTTCCAGACATAGGTCTTGCCGTTTTTGCTGAAAGTATAGGACTGATTGACCACCAGCTTACCGGCTTCGGGAGCATTTTCCATGATATTGACGTAAGAGTGAGATCCGACCAGCGGCATATCGCCCCCCTGATCCAGCTCGACAGTATAAGGGTACTTGCCTTGGTTGGGGTTTTCCTGTTGTTTATTCCCACCATTATTATTGGAAGTATTTTCTGCTGTCAGACTGCCGACCTGGGTCACCGTGCCGCTCCAGCGCTTCTTAGGATCTTTGCGGTCCACGACTTCCACTTTCTGGCCCACGCTGAGCTTCTCACGGTCAAATTCGCTGACCGAGCCCTTGACCAGAGTCTTGGACTTATCCATGATTTCGATGAAGTTTTCTTCTTCCTTTTTGGCCTTGGACTGGGTCGGCAGGTCTTCGTTCATAGAGGTAATTGTTCCGGCAGTATCGGCCGTGACGGTATCATACTTCATTCGGTCTGACTCTGTCTGGGCTGTCACCTGAGCCTTCTCAGCCTCGATCTGGGCTGTCGTCACCTCATTGTCCGCAGTCTTGGCATCGCTGAGCGCCTGAGCCAGCTCATCTTCGGCGGACTTGATCTGCTCCAGCAGGGACTCGTCCTGACTGGCATTGTACTGGTCCTTGAGAGCATTGAGGCTGGCCAGCTTGCGGTTATAGGTTTCCCACTTGATGGCAGCGCTGTTTTGAGCCGCCGTAATGCTGTTGGCCTTGGACTGAGCGTCGTATTGAGCCGATTGGGCTGTCAATTCCTGCTCTGTCACATAGGAAAAGAGGGGCTGCCCCTGTGTGACGGTGTCGCCATTTTTGACAAAGACTTCCTTGACTTCCCCCTTAGAAGGGTCAATCTTGACCTTACTGCTATTGTTAGCAACGACTTCCCCAGATAAAACCAGGCTTGTTTTTTTGCTGTTATGGACAGCTTCCTGGACCTTCAGCGAATCAATCTTCCTGTCTGCCATTTGCATGGCCTCCTGTTGATTGACCTGCCTGAGAAGCAGGTAGCCTCCCAGCCCAGCACAAGCGAGAATGACCGCGCTGCCCAATAGAATGGTCTTACGATTCATTTTTTTCTTCGAAACATATTGCCTCCAGCCTACACGTCTTATACTTTATTTATCAGCTGATCCAGATTCGTCTTCTGGGATTTCCTCACCATCAGCTGGGATCTGAATGACATTGCCGTCTGGCATGGTGTATTCCGTGACTTCCTTGCCGTCAACGGTCTTGGTTTTCTGATCGACCGCGTCTTTTTTAAAGTCCACTTCTTTGCCGTCCATTACTTCCTTATTGTCGGCATTTTTATTGCCGCATGCGGCTAAAAAGAACCCAGACATTCCGATAAGGGCTACAAGCATCGCAAATTTTTTTGAGTTCATTTGTCTTCTCCTTTGTTTGAGCAAGCAGGAAGATGAAAGCTTCCTGACAGTTATTATAGTCTTTTAGTTTGCTTTTAGTACGAGGCAGCGAGCTGCAGACAATACTGGCGTACAGCAAGACGAGCTAACAAAGTAATAAAAGATAAACTAAATGACGATATTTTTTGAACAATTCTATTCTAACAAAGCCATCTATCCCCTTCCTACCCGCTATCTGTTTTTTGTCTGTTTTTTCCTGCTGATACTATCCTTTTGAAAAGCAGGCATATCCTCTGCAAGCAAACCCGCTTATCTGCTTTTATGGTATAATAAGAATAAGTCCAATCTAAAAGAGGTAATGCAATGACACAAACGATTTATTTCGGAACCTATACCCGCAGAGATTCCAAGGGGATCTACAAGGCAGATTTTGACCCCTCCAAGGGAGAACTGGCAAACCTGACCTTGGTCGCCCAAGAGCCCAGCCCCACTTATCTGGCTTTTGATCAGGCCGGCCATCTTTACACGGTAGGCGCAGAAGACGGAGCTGGCGGGATTGCTGCCTACGACCAAAAAGCTCAGCTGCTCAACCATGTCGTCCAAGAGGGGGCTCCGCTCTGCTATGTAGCAGTCGACGAAGAGCGCAGTCTGGTTTACGGGGCCAACTATCATAAGGGACAGGTCTTGGTCTACAGACGCTTGGCTGACGGCCGGCTGGAACTGGCTGATTCTGACACCCATGAAGGCCAGGGACCGCATGCCAACCAAGCCTCCGCCCATGTCCACTATGCAGATCTCACCCCAGACCAATACCTGATTACCTGCGACCTAGGAACTGACCAAGTGACTACCTATGATGTAGCCGAAGATGGAAAAATAACTCCCCTAGACACCTATAAATGCGCCGCTGGCGCTGGAGCCCGCCATATCGTCTTTCATCCTCACTACAAGATAGCCTATCTCATCTGCGAGCTCAACTCAACCATTGAAGTCTTGATTTACGATGGAGTTGGCCACTTTGAGCACCTGCAGACCATCTCCACTCTGCCAGCGGACTTTGACGGAGCAAACGGAACAGCTGCTATCCGCCTCTCTGCTGACGGCAAGTTTCTCTACGGCTCCAACCGCGGCCACGACTCGATCGCTGTTTACAGCATCTTGGCCGACGGCAGCTTGGAGCTGGCTGACATTGTCCCAACTAATGGCCAAAATCCGCGGGACTTTAACATCACCCCAGACCAAAACTATATCATCGCAGTTCACCAAGACTCTGACAACGCTACAGTCTTCAAACGCGATGCCGAAACAGGGAAACTGACCGAAATCTCACATGACTTCTATGTTCCGGAAGCTGTTTGCCTGACCTTTAAATAAACTGCTAAGTCCCGTCACTGCTCCTAGCAGCAAATAATGAAACCTGCATCATGATTCAAAAGACTGCAAAATAAGAGCCCCTGAGAAAACAACTCAAGGGCTCTTATTTTCACTATCTTCTACGAGAATCTCTCTCCTTCATAAAATCTTTTAATTCTTCTAATCGTTCTCTTGTTAGCGATTGAGCAAGAAAAGCTTCTTCGTTAACATCTTTACCTTCATTAAATTCATGCATAGGAACATTATCATACTGCTTTACATTTACTGGTATAAGCTTCCCTTCGCCATAAGTTATAATCTCTATATTACTATCACTAAAAAAAGCTCCATAGTAGTCTTCTCGAACCACTACCGTCTGTCCTTTCTCCTCTAGATAGGCATAATGGCTTACTGGAACATAAACTGTAAAAAGATAGCCAATTATAGGAAAAACTGCCAACAGCAACAAACCTAAAGCAAGGGCAGGATAAAGAACCCATTTGTATCTTTTAATCAATAAATAGAAAGCGAGGAATAAAAAGAGAAAAATAAGCCACGGACTCAACTGAGGTTTCCACAATATACTGGTAATCAAAAAGAATAAAATAACCACCAAAGGCGCCAGATTCCTCGACTTCCATCGATTAGATACAAGAAGTCCAACAACCAAGAGAACAAGAGCTGGCAACTCTCTGCTTAGAATATAGAGAAGGAAATAAAACATCTCCCAAGTCTCCCTTTACTTTATTCAAAAATCCCTCAAGTCAAGCTTGAGGGACCCTTAATTCATTCAATCTGAATGAATTATTTTTTCAAGTTGTAGAAAGCTTGAAGACCTTTGTATTGAGCAACTTCACCAAGTTGATCTTCGATACGAAGCAATTGGTTGTATTTAGCAATACGGTCTGTACGTGAAAGTGAACCAGTCTTGATTTGACCTGCGTTAGTTGCAACGGCAATGTCAGCGATGGTTGAATCTTCAGTTTCACCTGAACGGTGTGATACAACTGCAGTGTAACCAGCTTCTTTAGCCATTTCAATCGCTTCAAAAGTTTCAGTCAAAGTACCGATTTGGTTCACCTTGATCAGGATGGAGTTAGCAGCACCTTCTTTGATACCGCGTGCAAGGTAGTCAGTGTTTGTTACGAAGAAGTCGTCACCAACCAGCTGTACTTTCTTGCCAAGACGTTCAGTAAGAGCTTTCCAGCCATCCCAGTCGTTTTCATCCATACCGTCTTCGATAGTGATGATTGGGTATTTGTTGACCAATTCTTCCAGGTAGTCGATTTGCTCTGCAGATGTACGAACAGCAGCGCCTTCACCTTCAAATTTAGTGTAGTCGTATACTTTACGTTCTTTGTCGTAGAATTCTGATGATGCGCAGTCAAATCCGATGAATACGTCTTTGCCTGGTACATAGCCAGCAGCTTCAATCGCAGCGATGATTGTTTCTACGCCATCTTCAGTTCCTTCAAAACGAGGAGCAAATCCGCCTTCGTCACCAACGGCAGTTTCCAGGCCGCGTGATTTGAGGATTTTCTTCAGAGCGTGGAAGATTTCAGCACCGTAACGCAGCGCTTCTTTGAAAGTTGGAGCGCCAACTGGCAGGATCATGAACTCTTGGAAAGCGATTGGAGCATCTGAGTGAGAACCGCCGTTGATGATGTTCATCATTGGAGTTGGAAGAACTTTTGTATTGAAGCCGCCAAGGTAGCTGTAAAGCGGAACTTCAAGATAGTCAGCAGCAGCACGTGCTACAGCAATAGACACACCAAGGATTGCATTGGCACCCAGTTTTCCTTTATTAGGAGTACCGTCAAGAGCAATCATTGCACGGTCAATAGCTTGCTGCTCACGGACATCGTAACCGATGATTGCTTCAGCAATCACATTGTTTACGTTGTCCACTGCCTTTTGTGTACCAAGACCACCGTAACGGGATTTATCTCCATCACGAAGTTCCACAGCTTCATGTTCACCAGTAGAAGCTCCTGAAGGAACCATACCGCGTCCGAAAGCACCTGATTCAGTATAAACTTCTACTTCAAGTGTTGGGTTTCCGCGTGAGTCGAGGACTTCGCGAGCGTAAACATCAGTAATAATTGACATTTCTTACTCTCCTTATTATTTAAAATTATTTACTAGTCTATGATACCCTAAAAACGCCTTTTTTTCAAGGAAAAATAATGGCTTTGCATAAAAAATCACAATAATTTGCTTGCAAGCGATTGCAACTCCCTGATAAAAAGGGATTTGCAGATTTCCAAAGAGAAAAATCAACATAATTATGTTATACTGGAAGCATGACAGACATCGATAAAGTAATTATGGAAAAAGCAAACGGCGGCGCTAAATGCAGCCCTGATGAACAGCGGAAATACTTAGAAACATTTGAAGAACGCGTCATTGCCGACTGCTCAGTTGAAGAAGCCAACAGTTCGCTGATTCGCAGTCATTTTAAGGAAATGCTGGTGAAAATCATAGAGGACTACAGCCCTGTGACCGTCAAAATCTCTCCCCAAGTGGAATCCAGCAATCAGATTTTCTATCTGAAAACAGCCAAGGAACTGGGCTGCCAGGCCAGCATCGTTTCAGCTGACTGCCAAGCCTCTCCTTTCGGTCTGGTCATTCACAGCGACCAGCCGGTGGAGGTGGACGAAAAAGAAATGCTGCGGCACTTTGCCGGCCTCCTCCATACCGAGGAAAAAGCGGCCCTGCAGCAGAAAAAGCCTTCTTTCTGGGAGAAATTATTTAAATAAATGAAAAACATTGACAGACTGCTGGCCTTTTTTGAGGCCGAAAATCAGCGAGACTGGGACACATATCAGACTTTTCTGGCCGAGCAGGTCGTCTGGGAACTGCAGAGCGACAGTCTTGAGGTCATCTGTGGGAAAGCGGACTATCTGGCTAGGATCCAAATGGCCTACCGGAATAACCCTGTTCAATTCCAATGCAGCCATTATCATCTCAGTCCTGACC
>NZ_KQ969393.1:348401-350878 GCF_001578865.1 Streptococcus sp. DD11 | reverse complement strand
TCAGAGAAAGGGAATATGTACTGAAAAAGCGGACTAACCGCTTTTTTTCATCTTCAGTACATTGCCAATGTTTCTGGCCGTTCGAATCAGGTTGACCTCAGCCTGCGCCAGAACGGCGGTCAGGCTGTCGGCCTGAGCCATGATGGGAAAAGCCGCCGCTATATTTTCTGCCGGAAAAGCTGGCAAATCTGCTGCTAAACTGCCGCAAACAGCCAGTACCGGTATGCCTTGAGGCGTTCTCCGGGCGATACCGACTGGGGCTTTCCCGGCCAAGGACTGACGGTCCATCCGTCCTTCACCCACGACTACCAAGTCTGCTTTTTTGACTCTTTCATCAAAATCCAGTAAATCTAGGCAGGTTTCAATGCCTGAAACGATTTTTCCGCCGGCAAAAGTGACCAGGCCCGCAGCCATCCCGCCTCCGGCGCCTGCTCCTGCCAAACCGAAAACAGCTGGATTGGCCAACTCATAAAACTGCCTCATAGCCTGGTCGGTCTGGGCGAAGAGCAGATCCGGCAGCCCCTTTTGGCCGCCGAACATATAAGCTGCTCCCTGAGGACCGCAGAGAGGATTGGTCACATCCGTCAATATTTCAATCTCCAGCTCTTTCAGGACGGCAGGGACATGCTGAGCAGAAATCCGGGCAGCCCGGCCCAGAGAAGAGCCGACCGGCCGCAGCACATGCTGATCACTATCGTAAAACTCATAGCCTAGACCTGCTGCCAACCCGATACCGCCGTCATTGCTGGCCGAGCCTCCGACCCCGACCAGCATCTTTCTGACCCCTTCACCCGCCAAATGGAGAATCAGCTCTCCCAATCCCCTGGTCTCAATTACTAGGGGATTTCGTTTTTCCTGCGGAATGGAGGCCATACCAACCAAATCAGCCATTTCAAAAAGAGCCTGCTGACCTTGTCTGGCATAAGTCATCTTGACCGGCTGGCCAAAGGGGCCGGTCACCGTATGATAAAACTCAGCCCAGCCCAAGGCAGCTGTCAGCGCAGCCATGGTCCCCTCACCGCCGTCGCCAATCGGCAGCAAGTCAAAAGTCGCATCCGGCAGCGCCTGCGAAAATCCCTCCTGTAAAGCCTGCGCTGCCTGCGGAGCCGACAGGCTTTCCTTGAAAGAATCCGGTGCAATCAGAATATGCATACTTGCCTCCTATTGCTCTCTCTGATCCAAGAGGTCAATCACCCGATAAAGATTGCATTCCTCAATCCGATAAGGCGCCTGCTCGCACACAATCGGCTTGGCCATAAAGGCAATCCCCAGTCCCGCCGCCTGAATCATGGGCAGGTCATTGGCTCCGTCTCCCATGGCAATCGTTTGATTTAATTCCAAATCATTTTCTGCTGCCCAGGCCTGCAGCATAGCCAGCTTGGTTTCCTTGGTGACAATCTCCCCTAATACCTGACCGGTCAGGCAGCCTTGTTGGATTTCCAGACGATTGGCCTTGACATAGTCAATCCCCAGCTGCGCAGCCAGACTGTCTACCGTTTCGTGAAAACCGCCCGACACCAGACCGACCTTGTAACCGCGTCTATGCAGCTCATTGACCAGCTCCTGAGCCCCCGGCGTGAAGTGGATACGCTCCGCAATCCGAGAAAAGATGCTGTCTGGCAGGCCTTTCAGCAGAGCAACCCGCTCACGCAAGGCTGCCTCAAAGTCCAGCTCTCCTCGCATAGCCCGCTCCGTAATAGCTGCAACCTGAGAGCCGACTCCTGCTTCCTCTCCCAGCAAGTCAATTCCTTCTTCCCTAATCAGGGTACTGTCGACATCCATGACCAAGAGACCTTTTACCTGTCGCATCATTTCACCTCATACTTTCCATGTTTGTTGTATTATACCGAAATTTCTGATACAAGACAAGCCCTGGCTTAAGCGCTCCGTACTGCAAAAGAAAAAGCTCCCGCAGGAGCTTTTAAAAACGAATATTTTCGCGTGTTTTCTCATAAGAGGTCACAAAGCGCTCTGTAACGCCTGGCTCTACAATATCCAGAGCTTTGGAAATCACATCCAAGGATTTGGCATAGTCAAAGTTATGCTCAAAAACATAGAGCGATTCATTGAAAGCTTCCTGAACATTATCGTCAAAAGAACGATAGCGATTGGAGTATTGCAGCAGCTGCTCTGTCAGCGTCGCATTCTGAACGATACGGTAGGTTTCTGTTTCCAGCTCGTGCATATCATTGGTCAGAATTTCCAGCCAGCGGTTAACCGATTCAATGTTCACCTGCTTGGCTTCCAGCTCGCTCACCAGTTCTTCAATGTTATTGCTGGTCGCAAAGAAGATTTTCAGGAAGGACTGAGGAATGCCCGGTAGGTTGCGTTTCTCCATGTAGCGCTTGATTGTATGCAGTTTATTAGCATAGATATTGACCTTCTGACGGGCATTGGCGTCGTCTTTTTCAATTTCAGCCAATTCGTCTCCCAAAGAGATTTGCTCGTCTTCAATTTCTTTCAGGCGCTCTTGGATG
>NZ_KQ969393.1:340244-348381 GCF_001578865.1 Streptococcus sp. DD11 | reverse complement strand
ACTGCTCCCAGCACTACATCTTCCTGAGCAGACAGCTCAGCCTGCAGCTCCTTGACATGTGACGTTTCAGGTTCAGTCAGAAGGAAGGTCTGAGACAGACGGTCCATTTCCTGCTGCAGCTGCTGGTTATTTTCCTTAGTATGAGCCAGATAGCTGGGGAGATTTTTAATCAGTTTTTCAACGACCTTATGCGCTTCGATTTCCTTAGTAAAAACAGCATAAAGGGCGTTGATTTCTTCCTGAGCCTGTTCATTTTCATACTCAGCATTGTCCAGCTCTAAGGCAGCAATATTGCTTTCATTGCGCTTGAAGCTGGCATGCAGCTGCTGAAAACGTGATTCCAGATCTGTTTCAATGAAATGGTAGCCAGACTCCAGTAATTTGCGGTGGCCGGACTCCAAGTCTTCCAGCTGATCAGGCAGTTTGACCGTTAGCTCTTCGACGATGGACGGCACTTTCTCTACGATATGGGTCAGTGCCAGAATATGATCCTCTGCCTTATCTAAGATTTCAGCCGCCTCAACTGGGTCACCCGAAGAATTGAGGGTGACAAACTGAGAAAACTCTGACTGAATATGCTCCAGCTGCTTTTCAATCTCAGGCAGGGCCTGACCATAAGAATCTGAATGGTCAGCCACCCGGACCTGCAGTTTGTCAAAGAGATCCAGAGCGTGCAGCACGCGGCCGCTGTTCTTAGACTCCTGCTTTTCCAAGTCTTCCAGAGCCCGGCGAATGAGCTTGATATCCTCATCAATCAAGTCAATCTGACTTTCGATATTACCAATAGCATGCTTGGCTTTCATGAAACGGAAAGAATTATTATAGCCCTCTGCTTCAAAGAGATTATTTTCAATATCCGCAAATGAATTGAGAGACAGGTCCACCCATTTCTGATTCCATTCCCGGAAGGTCACCTGACTCTGTCCAATCAAGTGCATATTTTTTACAGCTTCCACTTCATCGTTTACAGGAAGATTGTAGAGTTCTTCTTTTCTATCTTCCAATTTTTGAAGTAGAGCTTCATTTCTTTTTCTCATCAAAACTGCAGTAAAGTACCCTAGAATCAAAAGCAGAGCTACCACAATAATGAGAATAATTAGTCCAATAGACATACAAAACTCCTTCATATTGTTACTATAGTCATTCAGTCCGGCTTTTATGCTGTTTTCAGCCCAGCTTCGCTAAGTCTGAGAATGCCTGTGCTTGGCTGCGGCAGCATGCCCTTGACCAGATGTTTTCAAGGCCGCTCTTCTGCTCTTGTTTCAGCCGCCTAAAAGCAAACCATAAGACTATATATAGCAAACATACTGATTATATCATAATTTTGTCAGTAATGGTTGATTTTTCTGATTTTTTTAGACATCAAGTGTACTGTACACTGCATTTTCTTCGATAAATTCTCGGCGCGGTTCGACACGGTCGCCCATGAGCATATCAAAAATCCTGTCAGCCTCTGCGGCATCATCCACAGAAACCTGCGCCATTAAGCGGTGTTCAGGATTCATAGTCGTCTCCCACAGCTGGTGGTCATCCATTTCCCCCAGCCCCTTGTAGCGCTGAATGGTGGGTTTGGAACGGCCCTCGCTGTAGCGAGCCAAAGCAGCCTGCAGCTCTTCTTCCTGATTGGCCCCGGGCTGGATATACTCTTTGACATCGCTTCCGACCTTAACGCCATAGATAGGCGGCTGGGCGATATAGACAAATCCAGCTTCCAAAACTGGCTTCATATAGCGGTATATCAGGGTCAGAAGCAGGGTCCGGATATGGGCACCGTCCACGTCGGCATCGGTCATGATGACCAATTTCTGGTAGCGGGCCTTGCTGACATCAAAATCAGCACCAAAGCCTGTTCCCATCGCTGTAAAGAGACTGCGGATTTCTTCGTTGGCCAGGATTTTGTCCATGCTGGCCTTCTCGACATTAAGAATCTTACCGCGAATCGGCAGGATGGCCTGAAATTCCCGGTTGCGGCCGGACTTGGCTGAACCGCCGGCTGAATCTCCCTCTACGATAAAGAGTTCGGTCTCTGCCGGATTATTGGACGAACAGTCGGCCAGTTTGCCGGGCAGATTGGAAATTTCCAGACCGGACTTCTTGCGGGTTACTTCCCGGGCCCGCTTCGCTGCGATACGTGCCTTAGAGGCCAAAATCCCTTTTTCTACGATTTTCTTAGCAACCGCAGGATTTTCCAAGAGGAAGTCTGAAAAAGCTTCACTGAAGAGACGGTTGGTAATCTTGACCACTTCGCTGTTGCCCAGCTTGGTCTTGGTCTGTCCCTCAAACTGAGGATTGGGGTGTTTGACCGAAATAACAGCTGTCAGGCCTTCCCGGACATCCTCACCGGTCAGATTGTCCTCATTTTCTTTTAGCAGCTTGTTTTTCTTGGCATAGTCATTGATGACCCGCGTCAGGGCAGTACGGAAGCCTTGCTCGTGCGTTCCGCCCTCATGGGTATGGATATTGTTGGCAAAGCTCATAACCGTTTCATGGTAGCCGGTCGTGTACTGCATGGCTACTTCCACGGTGATATCGTTCATCTCCCCGTCTGTATAAATAGGCGTTTCAAAAATGACATCCTTATTTTCATTGATGTACTGGACATAGCTGGCAATTCCACCCTCATAGTGGTAGTCCTTGGTCTGCTCCAGCCCTTCCCGCTTATCAGAGATAGAAATTCTGAGGCCGCGGTTAAGGAAGGCCAGCTCCTGCACCCGCTTGTTGAGCTTTTCAAAATCAAATTCTACTGTTTCAGTGAAAATTTCCGGATCCGGTGTGAAATGGACCGTGGTACCGGAGCGGTCTGTTTCTCCGATAATCTCCAGATCAGCCACGACCTGACCGCGGCGGTACTCCTGAAAATGAATCTGACCGTTTTTATAAACGCGGACATCCAGCTGGGTCGAGAGAGCATTTACAACGGAAGAACCAACCCCGTGCAGACCTCCTGAGACCTTGTAGCCGCCGCCGCCGAATTTGCCTCCGGCGTGAAGGACGGTAAAGACGGTTTCCACAGCCGGCCGGCCGGTCTTTTCCTGAATATCGACAGGGATGCCGCGCCCATTGTCCACAACCGTGATGGAATTGTCTTTTTCAATAAAGACCTGAATGTGACTGGCAAAACCAGCCAAAGCTTCGTCAATGGAATTGTCAACAATTTCCCAAACCAAATGGTGCAGACCTTCCTTGGAGGTCGAACCGATATACATGCCCGGACGCATCCGAACGGCTTCCAAGCCTTCTAAGACCTGAATCTGACTGGCGTCATATTCCTGCGCTTGTATGTCTTGTTGCTTTTCTTCTGTCATAGTGTTCCTTTTCTAATCAATGGCTATAAATTCTTCAAGATGCTGCATACTGTCAAAAAGATAGGTGTCAAATCCTGCTGCCTGACCGGCCTCCATGTCCAAAGAACGGTCTCCAATCACTAAACCCGCAGCAATCCGGTACTTGTCTTTTAAATAGAGCATGGAGGCCGGACTGGGCTTTCTCTCAAAGCCATTATCCGCTGTGACCACCTCAGTAAAAGCAGCAGCAATGCCGGTCTTGCTCAGAATTTCCCAGACCTGACTGCCTCGGTGGGAAATCAGGAAATTCCGGCCGCCCTTGTCCACAATCCGCTCGAGCAGCTCTGCCGCCCCGTCAAATAAGACAGGATGTTCCAGTTCTTCTGCTTCACTGGCCTTATAGAGCTGTAAAAAGTCCTTTTCTTGGGAAGCAAACTGCTGAACGGCATAATCCGTAGAAACCTTCAAGGCCCGATAAACCTCATCATGGCCGGCTGACTTGCCAAACTTCTGCAAAGTATGGACAAAGGCTGCCGTCGAAGTTTCATAATTATCCAAGAGCGTTCCACCTAAATCCCAGATGTAATCTTGATAATTCATACCTTTCATTATATCATATTTTTTGCAAAAAAGGTGCGAATATTTACCAGAATCTGCCTGTTAAAGCCATTCTTTCAAAAGATATTTCATACCCATTTAAACTTAGATTCATATCCTTTTTCTCAAGCAAGAGCGGACGGCAGCTTCAGCACTCCACTCCCCCGAAGGGGAACCGTTTCAGCCTATCATCTTGAAATAAGAAAATGAAAGACTGCGAGCTGCTCAAAAGATAAAGCTTCCGTTAGGAAGTGTCAGCTGTACTGGCCTACGGCAAAGTGAACTAACAAAGCAATATAGTCTTTTAGTTTGCTTTTAGTACGAGGCAGCGAGCCGCAGACAGTACTGGCGTACGGCAAGGCGAGCTAACAAAGTAATAAAAGATAAACTAAATGACGATATAAAGATAAACTAAATAATGATATCAGCCCCAAGCTCTTTGCCTCGCTTGCTCATTTCCAGGATTGGGCGGTTGGAGCAAGGCGGAGGATGACAGTCTAAACAGCCTGACGAGGCTCTTTGACTTTCGCTGTTCTTGCTTGGCAGGCAAGCCCCTGTGCAAAGCGCCTCTTCAGCAAAAAACACCTCCAAAAACAGGAAGTGCCCTTTGCTGGATTCGGCCAGTAGTATCTAGTCTTTTAGTTTACTCCTATACTAAATTCAAACCACGTCAGCAATCCTCATGCTGTACTGATATACGGCAAAGTGAACTAGCAATATAAAGATAAACTAAATGGCGGTAGAGTCTATATTAAACTGATTCGGAAATGTTCTCTTTTCCCCAGATTGCCTTCTGCCGCCAACAGTGCCAAAATCGGGCGATGGCAGTCTCCCACGATGGCTGCGCCATCCTTCCAGACCATTGGAAGCTCGCAGTATCATCTTTTTCAAGATGCAAGCAAGGGGTTCGGGAATTGGCTGCTGTCTCTTCTTAGCCAAGAAATGCAAAAGAAGAAGGCGGATCCGTTTCCGAACAGGTCTCTTTGATAAATCGCTTTTGCCATGAAAGGCCTATTGGCCAAATACATCTGTATAGAGCATGGCAGCGGCCAGTTGGTCTGCATCTCCGCCCAGCTGGCGAACCAGCTCATAGGCAAAGGCCAGAGCAGTCGAGGGACCGCGGCTGGTAATCAGGCTGCCGTCAACGACTACGGTCTCTTTGCGGTAGTTTCCGTCCTCAATCCCTTCCTGAACACCGTCATAGCAAGTGAAGTCCTTTCCTTTGAGCAGGCCTGCACGGCTGAGGGCAATCGGTGCTGCGCAGATAGCTGCTGTAAACTTCCCCTTTTCCTGGAAGCTGCGCAGTTCTTGCATCAGCCGGTCATCATCGCGAAGATTGGCTGAGCCCGGCATGCCGCCCGGCAGAACAACCATATCATAATCCTCCAGCCGGCCGCTCCATACTTGGTCTGCCTGAACGGTAATACCGTGCGAACCAGTCACGGTTGCTGCAAATCCAATCATGTGGCAGGTCATTCCTGCCCGGCGCAGGACATCAACTACCGTCAAGGCTTCAATTTCTTCAAAACCGGGAGCTAAGAGTAATGCTATTTTTTTCATAAGCTTTCCTTTCTAAAATGAGGGCTGGCAGCAGCCGCGCACCACGGCTGCTGACTGTCGGCCAAAAACATTGGCTATTTTAATTTTTTCAGCACCACTTTCTTGCGGACCAGCGGCAGCTTCTCTTTCCTTTCATCATGGAGAGTGTTTTGATAAGAGAATGACAGCAAGAGACCAACACCAATGAGATTGCTGATGATGGAGGACCCCCCCTGAGAAATAAAGGGAAGCGGAATCCCAGTCAGCGGCAGAATACCAGTGACCGCTCCGATATTTTCAAAAATATGAAAGAGCAGCATCATGATAAATCCCGTTGAAATATAGGTGTAGAACTGATTATTGGATTTAATGGTAATTTTCAGCATCCGGTAAATCAAGAGCAAATAGAGAACGATGACCAGCGTTGAGCCCAGAAAGCCAAAGTCCTCAGCTATGACCGTGAAGATCATGTCGCTTTCACGAACCGGCACCAGAAGATTGGACACATTGAAACCTTGGCCTGTCAAGCCGCCGCTGCCGATAGCAATCTGTCCCTGAGCCTGCTGATAGGTTGTTGTCTGGGCATAGTCAAAAGGATGCAGCCAAGCTAGGATACGGTTGATTTGATAGGTTGGCATGCCCAGAGTATTGTGGAGAAAGGCCCGCCCGCCGTCCGAGATGAAAATAAAGAGAAAAGCAGACAGCAGCACTGCTCCTGTCAAAAAGACAGGCAGGATGATTTTCCAGGAAACACCTGACAGGAGGATGATGCCGCAGTAGATAGCGACAAACACCAGAGCCGTTCCCAAATCGCTCTGCAGCGCCAGCAGCAGCAGCACCGGCAGGGTCAAGAGACCCAGTTCAAAAATCAGCAGAAAATCCAGCTTCAGCGTGCGCACTTCCTTCTTGTGCTTCTGCAGAAACTGCACCAGCAGCCGGGACAGCATGAGGATGTAGGAAATTTTCATAAATTCCGACGGCTGAAAGAGTGTGACACCGCCGACTGCAATCCAGTTTTTGGCTCCTGTCGAAGCAACCAGCGAATCATTGTAAAAAATCAGCGGCAGCACCATCAGGCCCAATCCTAAAACATAAAGATAAGGCGTCATCTGCCAGAGAAATTTGGTATTGAAAAACATGACGATGAAGCTAATCAGAAAACCGACTGCAATCCAGGCAATCTGCTGACCGACAATATTCCAGACATTGTCAGGATAGTCGTGGCTGACAGCAATATAAATGGCTAATACGCCGATAGCCAGCAAAATCAGCACCGGCAGAATCAGGCTATAGTCAATTCGGGACTCAAAAGTCCGCCTTTGGTAAGACATATTCCCTCCTTGTTAGAAAAAATACTGAATCAGTAAGCTGGAAAGAGCGACACAAAACCAGGAAAAGGCTCCCGTCAGCAAAGGGGCTGCGCCAGCCTCCCTAAACTGTTTGAAGGAAACTTTGGCTCCGATGGCTGCCAGAGCCATGGCCATGAGCCACTGGGACAGCAGTTTGCTGTAGGGAAGCAGGGCTGCGGGCAGGATACCCCAGCTGCTGACGAGCGAAGCCAGCACAAACCACAAAATAAACCATGGAAAAATCTTTTTCAGCTCTACCTTTTTAGCAGCCTGCTTTGAGCGAGCATAGCGGCAGCCGGCAAAAATCAGGCAGGCCGGTACAATCATCAGCGCCCGGCTGAGTTTGACAATCGTTGCCAAATCACCGGCCGGCTGGCTGTAAGTATAGCCGGCAGCTACAACGGATGAAGTATCGTTAATGGCCGTCCCTGCCCAGGTCCCAAAGAAAGCATCCGGCATTTGCAGCAGGTGTCCTAAAAAAGGAAAGATAAAAACTGCCAAAATATTGAAGAAGAAAATCGTTGACATAGACAGGGCGATGTCCTCTTCTTCTGCTTCTAAAATCGGAGAAGCCGCTGCAATAGCAGAGCCGCCGCAGATTGCTGTTCCAAAAGCAATCAGCAGGGTCAGCACCTGCTTCATTCCAAAAAATCTGCCAGCCAGACCTGCTGCACAAAAAGCAATGAGAATGGTTAAGATGCTGACTCTGAGCGAAGCAAATCCTGTTTCCGAAACCTGACCGATTGACAGGGAGAAGCCCAAAAAGATGATGGCATACTGCAGAAGTTTTTTGCCGGAATAGCCCAGACCTGCCTGAAAGGCAGCTGGAATTTCGACAGTATTGCTGCAGACCATTCCCAATACAATAGCAAAAACGCTGGAGCCAATCAGGGGCAGCTGGCCGCCCAAGAAAATAGAAAGAGCCGCCAGCCCAAAGGACAGGAGCAGACCGGGCAGATATTTTTTCACGAATAAACCTTCTTTCCTATTCTTACCATTATAACAGATTTTGAAAAGAGTAACTGAGTCAATCTGCAGAATTTTTTAAAAAACAGCCTGACTGGCTGGAAACTTTCCAAATCAGTCCGACTGTTCCTCGTCAAAAAAATCCGCTGCTTTCTGTAATATTTCCGGCTGAGACAGACTCTCAAAAGAAGCCAGCTGGCTCAGATGATGCTGAATCTGCTTGCCGTAACGCTTGGTCAGGATGCGGTTGTCCAGTAGAATGACTGCTGATTTCTGGCGCTCATTGCGGCGCGTCCTGCCGATAGCCTGCTTGAGACGCAGAATAGCCAGCGGCAGCTGATAGTCATAGAAAGAATTTTTGCCGTCAGCTTTCAGATAGCTGTTGATTTTCTGCACAAAAAA
>NZ_KQ969393.1:337080-340224 GCF_001578865.1 Streptococcus sp. DD11 | reverse complement strand
ATATTGGCTTCTGCTCTGTCAAAACGCCGTTTGATATTGCTGGCATCACCGTTTTTGTATTGGGCCAGATGAGGAAGGGACAGCTGCTCAGAGGTCGCAAGCAGAAGGTCTCTGGAAGTGAACAGCGCTACGATAGGCCGGCCCAGTGCTGCCAGCTCCTGCAGAGCAACTGCAAGCTGCTGGGCAAAATCCTGGCTGGACAGGTCGGTCACATTCGGAAAATCTGTATTTAAAAAGAGCTTCTGCAAGGGCCTTTTTCTGTTTTTAAGCTTATAGAAATGATAGGTTTCAAAGCCCAGCAGCTGGGCCAGGTTGACCTTGGAGCTGATTTCCAGCGTGGAGGAGACCAGAATGACCTTGGCAGTCTCCGGCAGAAACTCTGTAAAGCGCAGGAGGTCCGAACGCCCAGCATGCAGCTTTTTCAGCCTGTAATCCACTCCCGCTTCGTCTGTCAGCCAGTAATACTGGTATTTGGGGCTGAACATGGCCTGAAGCTCTGGCAGCAAGTGCTCATCCAGTTCGGACACATCCTGCCGCAGTTTCTCAACAACTTCCGTCTGCAGCTCAGAGTCCCGTTTTCTCTGCCGCTCCGCTGCATGGGCCAGTTCAAACTGGATGCTCTGCAGCAGCCTTTCCTGCACCAGACGCTGCTTGGTCTGCAGCAGCTGGCTGATCTGCTGCAGGAGCTTGGTCAGATTCAGGCTGGCCTGAGAAAAGCTCTCTAAGGCAAAAAACAGCTTCTGGGCCTCATCTACCACTAAGATCCGATTGTCCAGCAGTGACTGGTCGTCTTCCAGGCGGGTCAAAAGATAGGCATGATTGGTAATCACCACCCGGCTGACAGCTGCTTTGACCTGCCCCTGCCGCCAAAAGTCCTCCTGATAAAAAAGCGATTTTCTGCTTAATTTTCCGTCATGGCGAATCTCACTGAAATAAGCTGAAAAGCGATGGGCCTGACCGATTTCATTCAGGTCTCCGGTCTCGGTCTCGGTCAGCCAGACCAGAAGCTGCATCTTGCAGCGATTCGTCAGACGGTTATCGTCCTGGACAGCCAGACTGTCGTAAAAGCGGTCCAGCTTCAGATAATTGTCCGGACTCTTGAGACTGTGGAAGGTCAGCCCAAACACTTCCTGCAGAATCCGGCCTTCCTTTTGCAGGAGCTGGTCCTGCAGCACCTTGGTCGGCACTGTTACCAGCACCCTCTCCTTTCTCCGAGCCAGGATTGGCAGCAGATAGCCAAAAGTCTTTCCCAGACCGGTCTGAGCCTGCAGAAAAGATGGTTCCTGCTGGTCCAGAGCTTCCTCCATAAAATGGGCAAAGCGGAGCTGCTCCGGCCGTTCTTCCAGTCCCAGCAGATAGAGATTGGTCAGAAAATCCTGCGATAATTTCTTTTCAGAGCCCCTGCTTGCAGGCTTTTTCAGAAAAATTCCCTGACAGTCCTGCAGGCCCTTGACCCGCCCATTCGGCAGGCTCTGGCAGACTTCCTCAATGGCTAGGCGCGATTCATAAATCAAACTGTCTCCGAAATCCAGAATTTTTTCGACCAACGCCTTGGGCAGGCCTCTGATTTTCTCCTGTATTTTCAAAAAAAGCTGGGCAGTCGCCTGGGCATCTGCAAGGGCCGTATGGGCATTTTCCAAGGGAATGGCCAGCGTCCGGCAGAGCTGTCCCAAAGAATATTTGTCCAGGCTGGGATAGAAAACCTGAGCCAGCTCAACGGTATCCACGCGGGGAGTCAGCAGTTCAAATCCTTCCCAGAAAAGCGCCTCCGCCAGAAAATTGGCATCAAACTTGACATTGTGCGCTACAAAAATGGCATCGTGAATCAGATCATAGACTTCACGCGCTACCTGCGAAAATTCCGGTGCCTTTCGAAGCCGTCTGTCATCAAGCCCTGTCAGCTCTTTGATATGCTCATCCAGCTTCTGATGAGGATTGACATCGGTCTCATAGGTCTGCGTCACCGCGCCGTTTTCGATAATGACAATGCCAATCTGAATAATTTTCCCACTGCTATTGGCCCCCGTGGCCTCCAAATCCACGACGGCATACTTATACTGTTTGTCTGTCATACTGCTATGATTATATCATAAAAGCGTCTCTTAGACATCTGAAAATTCCCTGCTGCGGCTGAATTAATTCTGTGCAAAATCTGCATTTTTCTGTTACACTCAGTAACAAGAAGAATTTTGCGAGGAAAGCCAATGAAAATTCACCGAATCATCAATATCGTTGCCTTTGAAAATACCTATATTCTGGAAAATCAAGACCATGTTCTGGTCATTGATCCCGGCAGCGAATGGAAAAAAATCCAAAGAACATTAGAAGAAATCGGCAAGCCTCTGACGGCTGTTCTTTTGACCCATACCCACTATGACCATATCATGAGTCTGGACAAGGTCAGAGACAGTTTTGCCCAGCCGCCGGTCTATGTAGCCCAAAGCGAAGCCAGTTGGCTCTACAGCCCTGCAGACAATCTGTCCGGTCTGGACCGACATGCCGACTTGGACGACATCATCTGCCGACCGGCGGAGGAATATTTCAGCTACCATCAAGACTATCATTTAGACGGCTTCCGCTTTTATGCCGTTCCCACACCCGGCCATTCTATCGGCGGCGTCTCCTTTGTCTTCCCGGAAGAACGCATCGTCCTGTCTGGTGATGCACTTTTCTGCGGCAGCATCGGACGGACGGACCTGCCGACCGGAAATCTCGACCAGCTTTTAAACAGCATCCGGCAGGAACTCTTTATCCTTCCCAAAGATTATCGAGTCTATCCCGGTCACGGAAATGAAACGACTATCGCCCACGAAAAAAACTTCAATCCTTTTTTTCAAACTCAATGAAAATCAAAGACCAGACTGGGAAGCCAACCGCAGGCTGATATTCTTCGGAAATCCATACCAACTATCCCTCATTTCGACTTATCGTCATTTAGTTTATCTTTTATTACGTCGTTAACTCGCCTTGCCGTACACCAGTACTGTCTGCGGCTCGCTGCCTCGTACTAAAAGCAAACTAAAAGACTATATCATCTGCCAGCTGAAGGCGAACTGACTCAACAGACGGTTTCCCAACAAGACTAAAGGCTAAATCGCTGACGGCCGGCTGTGAAACAGAAATTTAACAGACACTGCAAAAAAA
>NZ_KQ969393.1:328833-337060 GCF_001578865.1 Streptococcus sp. DD11 | reverse complement strand
CGATTGGAAAACCATGGTGTAGACAAAGTAGACCAAGGCTGCCGGAACGGCTGCACCTAAAAGACCAATCCAGGCGCCTTCAAAAAGGAAGGGGCCGCGGATGTAGCTGTTCTTAGCCCCCACCAGTCGCATGATTTGGATTTCACGGCTGCGGGAAATAATAGTAATCCGGATGGTATTGGAAATCAGGAGAATGGCAATAAAAATCAGCAATCCTGCACCGACCAAGCCCCAGGTCTGGATAAAATTGGACAGCTCAAAGAGACGTTTGGTATTGGCACCGCCGTTTTGGACCTCGGAAACACCGTCTATTTTCTTGGCTTTGTTTGTGACGGATTCCACATGTTTAGGGGAAGTTGTGTCTACAATATAAGCGTCATAAAGCGGATTCGAGTCGCCTTCAAAGACCTTCCACTCACTTCCCATCGTTTCGGTCAGTTTTTCATACTGCTCTTCCTTGCTGGAAAACTCCACCTTGGCTACATTTTTCATGGAAGACAAAGCATCATAAACCTTGTGGTAGTCCTCATTTTGGACCGTCTGTCCTTCTTTGACAATGGTTTCGCTATTATCAGCGGTATCCTTGCGCATGTATACCATGACGCGGACATTGTTGGAAATATCGTTTGCCAGCTTGGCCGTATTGAGGATAACAGAGGCAAAGATAGCCACCAAACCCAGAGTAATCATGACCGAGCTGATAGCTGCTACAGTCATCCAGCCATTTCGCTTAAGGCTCTTAAGCGATTCAATCAAATGGCGAAAAAATCTACTAATCATCGTATCCGTATTCTCCTTCCGCTTCATCACGCACCACACGGCCATTTTCGATGGCAATGACGCGGTGACGCAGAGTATTTACAATCTGGCTGTTATGGGTCGCCATCAAAACTGTTGTACCTTGGAGATTGATGCGTTCCAACAAATTCATAATTTCCCAAGAATTATCGGGATCCAAGTTCCCTGTCGGCTCGTCTGCAATCAGCACTTTGGGATTGTTGACAATGGCACGGGCAATGGCAATCCGCTGCTGCTCTCCCCCAGAAAGTTCATTGGGGAAAGAGCGGACCTTGTGTTTGAGACCGACCAGATCCAGCACCTCCATGACGCGCTTTTTAATATTGCGGCGGCGCTCGCCGATTACTTCCATAGCATAGGCAATGTTTTCATAAACGGTCTTTTTGGGCAGCAGCTTATAATCCTGGAAAACGACTCCGACCTGACGGCGCAGCATGGGAATGTCCTTCTTTTTAATCTTGGCCAGATTAAAATCAGCCACATTCAGACTGCCCTTATCCAGCTTCACTTCACGGTAAAGCAAGCGGATAAAGGTTGACTTGCCGGCGCCTGAAGGTCCTACAATGTAGGCAAACTCTCCCGAATCTACCTTGATAGACACACTGCGCAGGGCAGTGGTCCCGTTGTCGTACTTCTTGACAACATCTTTCATTTCAATTATTGACATGTATTGAAAAATCCTTTCAATCTGAATTCTAATCCTTTTAATTTCCTAGTTCAGCCGCCATTTGAGATAGGCATCAATAAAGCCATCCAAATCCCCGTCCATCACCTTGTCAACCTGAGCGACCTCATAGCCGGTCCGATGGTCCTTGACCATGGTATAAGGGGTGAAGACATAGGAGCGGATTTGGCTGCCCCAGGAAATTTCTTTCTTATCTCCTTTAAGCGAGTCCACTTCTGCTGCTTTTTTTTCCTGCTCCAGCTGATAGAGCTTGGCCTGCAGCATTTTCATGGCCCGGTCGCGGTTGCCGTACTGGGTCCGGTCTACTGTCGACTGCACGACAATTCCCGTAGGGATATGTGTCAGCCGCACACCGGTCGAAACCTTATTGACATTCTGCCCGCCGGCTCCGCCTGAGCGGAACGTGTCCATTTTTATGTCATCCTCGCGAATCTCTACTTCAATCGTATCATCCAGCTCTGGCATGACTTCTACTGAGGTAAAAGACGTATGCCGGCGCTTGGCTGAGTCAAAGGGGGAGATCCGCACCAGCCGGTGGACGCCCATCTCAGACTTGAGAAGACCATAGGCATGCGGCCCTTCAAATGATAAGGTCACCGACTTAATACCGGCTTCATCGCCCGCCTGATAGTCCAAGACTTCCACTTTGAAGCCCTTGGCATTGCCGAAGCGCGTGTACATGCGCAGCAGCATATCGCCCCAGTCCTGTGCTTCCGTACCGCCCGATCCTGGGTGGATTTCAAGGATAGCATTGTTATTATCATAAGGCTCAGACAAAAGCAGGGTCATTTCATAGCTGGTCATCATTGCAGACAGTTCAGCCAGCTTTTCTTCTAATTCTTCCCGCAGCGTATCATCTTCCGCTAAAAAATCAAGCAGAATTTCTGATTCATCAAACAGGTCTGTCATCTGATGAAAATTCTCGTAGGTCTGCTTGAGTTCATTCAGTTCCTGAGATGTCTTTTGGGCAGCTATATTGTCATCCCAAAAATCAGGCTCTGTCATCTTATTTTCTAAGATAGCAATTTCTTCTTCCAGTCCCTCTAAGTCAAAGAGACCCCCTGAAAGAAGCTAATTTTTCACGATTTGCGTCAATCTTCTGACGAATTTCTGAAATGTCCATAAATACCTCTTTTCATATATCGTTTAATTATAACATAAATTCATTTTTTTGACTAATCTCAAAATAAATGCGGGTTTCATTGTAACCAATTTTCCGCTGAGAGGCAAGAAAACTGCTCCCTTGTCACGGAATTGTTAGATAGACCAACAAAAGACAGCAATCCGCCAGCAACAATCAGACAAGAGGCTGGAGAAAACCGGCAGCGATTAGGATAAGATTTTCTTTTCAATGACTGTGAGAACGCCTGACTGGTCATTGCCGGGTGCTTGGTACTTGGCCTTTGCTTTGACAGCCGGAGAGCCATTGGCCATGGCATAGCTCTCACCTACATAGCCCAGCATTTCCAAATCATTGCCGCCGTCTCCAAAGGCCATCATCTCCTCAGGCTCAATCTGCAGATACTGGCTTAGATAAGCCAAAGCCGCTCCCTTGTGAACGCCTGACTGAATCATATCAATAGAACCGTGGCCGCTGGAGACCGCCGTCATCTGCTGACCAGCGGCCTGATTGAGCAGCTCCAGCAGACGGCTGGTCTGCTCAGGCGGAACCAGCAGAGCCAGCTTGACAAAATCATCAGCCGGCAGATGATCAAAATCCGGCACTTCTGTCAAAGCGTGGTAATAAATACCGATTTCGTCCTTATAGCTCTGGGGAGCCGATGCAAGCAAATAGGCCGAATGCAGGCCGCAGAGGGTCGTCTGCCGGTCCAGGCCTTCCGTTTTCAAAACCCGCAGAACCTTGGCAATAAGCTCCGTCGCTATTTTTCTTTCCATAAGCAGACGGCCGCCTTCAAAAATCAGGGCACCGTTCTCAGAAACGATGAAGAGCTCCTCCTTATACTGAGGAAAAAAAGAAGCCAGCTGGGCATATTGGTTGCCGGAAATGACGGTCACTTTGATCTTCTTTGCTCTCAGCTGCTCATAAACAGCCTCAAAACGTTTCAAATCATAAGTATTGTCCGAGCGCAAAAAAGTACCGTCCATATCAAAAGCAATGAGTTTTATCATGGCATTCCCCTCCTTCTCTCTATTTTACAATAAAAGTCTTAAAAAATTAAGAAAAGCAGCGGGAAAATTCAAGACTGGCTCTGCAGCGGACCGCAAAAAAGTTTTCCAAGTCGGCTAAAATATGCTAGACTAAGGTCATGACAAAAATCGGATTTATGAGTGATCTGCACTTGGACTCCAATCAGTTCGGCGCCTTTGAACGGCAGACACTCCAGCACCTTCTACAGGAGCAGGGACTGGAGCATCTGCATATCGCAGGCGACCTGTCCAATGACTTTTACGGCATCAGCCTGCCTTTTATAAGAGAACTAGAGCAAGTCCTGCCTGTTTCTTTCAATCTGGGCAACCACGACATGCTGGGGCTGTCAGAAAGCGAGATTGTGGCTTATGATTTTCAGGTCCAGCAGTTTGGTCAGACTAAGCTGATTAGCTTTTCCGGCTGGTATGACTACAGCTTTGTCCCTGAAAAAAGCAAGGAAGAGCACCTGCGGACTAAAAATAATTTCTGGTTTGACCGGAGACTGCAGCGGGACTTGGACGACTCGGCCATCACCCAGCAGCTGGTGCAGCGGCTGGATGCACTCTTGACCAGTCTGCAAGGGCCTTTGATTGCCGCCCTGCATTTTGTCCCCCACAGGGATTTTCTCTACGACCACCCCTATTTTCAGCGCTTCAACGCTTTTTTAGGCAGTCAGACCTTTCATCAGGTCTTTCAAAAGCACGGCGTTCAAGAGGCTGTCTTTGGCCACCTGCATCACCGCCATCAGAGCCGGAAGATTGACGGCATCCGCTACCACATGCGGCCGCTGGGCTACATCCGTGAATGGGAGCTGACCCGAACATTTTTTGAGGACTTCCCCCAATACCGTATCTCCCAGCACTACCGACTGCACAAGCGCTACAATGCTGTCAAAGACCTGCCGGAATTTCAGGATTATAAGAAAAAGCACCTGGCAGCCGAACTGCGGGATGCTTTAACAGTGATTGAGGTTCAGTAATGAAAATTTTGAATAGCAGTTCTCAGCTCCTCTGAGAGCTGCTTTTTGCTGTCCAGCTGCACACAGACTTCTAATAAACAGGAGCGAAAATTGGAAAATGCGATGAAGTCTTGCTTGCTGTCCAATGGAAAATTCAGTGACTGCAGCCAGAGGCTGAGTTCATGCTGTGATAGTTTTCCCTTTAAGACCGCTTGATAGAGCACCTGCGCTAAGCGCCAGTCCTCGTCATTTCCGAAGCGGACGGAAACTATTTTAAAAACTTGCTGAATGACCTGTAATACCTCAGACATCTTACCTGAAGGAAAGTCTGGATGACAGGCTGCTTCCGTCAATAAATCTGCTCCATGAGCGAAGGCGTGGACCCAACCGTATTCCTCTGAGTAACCGCTTGTATCTTTTTCTGTTAGCAAGTAGGCTAACCCGTTATCCAGAAGGATTTTTCTTTCTTGCACTGATAAAGCCTGATAATACGAAGAGTTTGGATTTCCATCACAGTTTAAGAGATTCGCATAAAGCAAAGCTGTAAAAGAACGCGTTAAAGCAGCTTGACCATTTTCATCGCTCTTGTAAAAAAGTCCCTGTCTTTTGACTGCTTCTTGAGCCAAGAAACGAAACTGTTTATCTGAAAACAACTCATTCTGAAGGCCCCTTGCCAGGGAGGAAAAGACCAATCCATCACGGACTGACGCTTCCTGATGACCAATACGATCCAGCAACCATAAGATTTCTTCTTCACAATAGAAAGGGGTCTCTTCTTCCAACTTCTTTTGTAAGTTTTGGTACATGATCTAACCTGCCTTCCAGCTAGCTTCTTTTTTGTATAATTATACCCCCTTATACGCAAAAAAGCCATCCGTAGATGACTTTTTCTGTTAAATAGCATTCTTGTCCATCCCCAGTTTGCGCTGAATGAACTTGACAATTTCAACAATAACAATCATGGCAAAGCTGCCAATCAGAACAGCCAGCCATTGCGACCAGTCAAGCTGGGTCACATGGAAGATACCTTCCAGCGGCTTAATCAGAATCGTTGCAGCCAGCAGGACAAAGGACACCAGAATGGACCAGTTAAAGGTCTTGGACTTGAAAGGACCGACGGTTAGGATAGACTGGTAAACAGACTTGACATTGAAAGCGTGAAAGAGCTGGATAAGCCCCAGAGTCGCAAAAGCCATGGTCAGGGCATCAGCGTGGATTGCTTTCAAATCACCGACATGGACCGGATTGGCAATAGCATAGCCATAGACAGCCAGCACCAAGAGTCCCTGCAGAACTCCTTGATAAATGATTGAGCTCAAGACACCGCCTGAGAAGAAGCTGGACTTGCGTCCGCGGGGTTTGTGGTTCATCACACCAGGCTCTGCAGGCTCAACACCCAGAGCAATCGCAGGGAAGGTATCGGTTACCAGATTGATCCAAAGCAGATGGACCGGCTGCAGCACGTCCCAGCCAAAGAGCGTAGCCAAGAAAATGGTCAGCACTTCAGCCGTATTAGCAGACAGCAGATACTGAATTGTCTTTTGAATATTGGAGAAGACCTTGCGTCCTTCCTCAACAGCCACGATAATGGTCGCGAAGTTATCATCCGCCAGAATCATGTCAGAAGCACCTTTAGATACCTCTGTGCCTGTAATTCCCATGCCAATACCGATGTCAGCAGTTTTCAGAGCCGGCGCATCATTGACCCCGTCTCCAGTCATGGCCACAACCTTGCCTTGATTTTGCCAGGCCTTGACAATCCGCACCTTGTGCTCAGGTGATACACGCGCATAGACAGAATATTGGCCGACCACTTTTTCAAACTCTTCATCTGACAGTTCATTCAGTTCTGCACCAGTCAGGACATGGTCTTCCGTATCATTTTCATCAATGATGCCCAAGCGTTTGGCGATAGCCTCTGCCGTGTCCTGGTGGTCACCGGTAATCATAATCGGACGGATACCGGCTTCCTTGGCTACCCGAACCGCTTCTCCTGCTTCGGCCCGCTCAGGATCAATCATCCCAATTAAGCCGGTAAAAATCAGGTTATTTTCCAGATCTTCCGTCGTCAGCTCTGCCGGAACAGCGTCAATTATCTTATAGGCACCGGCCAGCACCCGCAAGGCTTCATGGGCCATAGCAGAGTTGTTGGTTTTAATCAGCTGTGCCGTTGCTTCATCAATGGCCGCAATGTCACCGGCCTTATCGCGGGAGACACAGCGCTTCAGCAGCTGATCTGGTGCACCCTTGACGGCTACCAAGTATTGGCCGTTCGACAGAGGGTGAACCGTTGACATGAGCTTGCGGTCTGAATCAAAGGGCAGCTCAGCTACACGTGGGTATTTTTCAAGGAAAGCCTTGACATCATAGCCCTTGTCCAGGGCATACTGGATAAAGGCCGTTTCTGTCGGATCCCCAATCAGCTTGCCTTCTTGGTCAATCTTAGTATCGTTGGCCAGAACAACTGAACGCAGCAGCGGCAGCTCTAGTCCCAGCTCAATATCCTGACCCGCTTCTCTGAGTTCGCCGTCATAAAAAATCTTCTCAACCGTCATCTTGTTCATGGTCAGGGTACCGGTCTTGTCAGATGCGATAATCTCAGTTGAGCCCAGTGTTTCAACAGCCGGCAGCTTGCGGACAATGGAATTGCGCTTGGCCAAAACCTGAGTCCCCAGAGCCAGCACAATGGTCACAATCGCCGGCAGTCCTTCCGGAATAGCGGCAACAGCCAGAGCAACAGAGGTCATCAGCTCTTCCAGAGGCGCCTTTCCTTGGATAAAAACACCCACGACAAAGGTTACAGCTGCAATGACCAGAATGACATAGGTCAGCACTTTTGAGAGACTATTGAGATTCTGCTTGAGCGGCGTATCCGTTTCGTCGGCATTTTGCAGCATACCGGCAATATGCCCCACTTCGGTATACATACCGGTATTGACCACAACCCCAACTCCGCGTCCATAGGTCACATTGGAATTTTGGAAGGCCATATTGACCCGATCGCCGATGCCGGCATCTTCAGAAACTTCCACTGTCAAATCCTTGTCAACCGGAACAGATTCACCTGTCAGCGCCGCTTCTTCAATCTTGAGAGAGTTGGCTTCCAAGAGGCGGATATCCGCCGGAACGACATCACCGGCTTCCAGTCTGACAATATCGCCGGGCACCAATTCTTTGGAGTCCACTTCCGTCACATGACCGTCCCGCAGCACACGCGCTGCCGGACTGGACATGGACTTAAGTGCTTCGATTGCTTCTTCAGCCTTGCCCTCCTGATAAACACCAAAAATGGCATTGATGACCACAACGGCCAGAATGATAATCGCATCTGCAATATCTTCGCCGCCTGAGGTAACAACGGAAAGGACCGCTGCTACCAGCAGGATGATAATCATCAAATCTTTAAACTGCTCTAGGAATTTCATGAGGAGAGATTTCTTTTCTCCCTCATCCAGTTCATTGCGGCCATAGTCAGCCAGACGCTGCTGGGCTTGACTGCTGGATAGACCCTGATCCGAAGTTTCCATTGCCTGCAAAACTTCTTCAGGACTTTGAGTATAAAAGGCTTGGCGCTTTTGTTCTTTTGACAATTTTTCCTCCTTTGCGCTGTAAGGCCCGTCAGAAAGCGAGAGCTAGA
>NZ_KQ969393.1:326919-328214 GCF_001578865.1 Streptococcus sp. DD11 | reverse complement strand
CTCCTCACCTTCTTAGGACAAACACCTTGGTCTCTATTTGGATAAACAAAAAGAGACCTGTTGATTAACAAGTCTCGCTATTTCATACAAGGCCGGAAATTTCTTTCGTATTGACGACCTTGTAACGGTGTTACCGTTAGCTACTCCCTTGAGTGTTTTATATTGTATCAAAATTCCCCCTGTTTCGCAAGAGCCAGTCTCTTGATTTTTGAAAAAAATTCAGGAATTTTCAACACCAGCACCAAATGTCGGCTGATAAAGCCCTCCCCTATAAACAGATAGGCAGTGAACATCATCAGCAGACCAGGCAGGAGCAGCCAGAACGGCAGAAACGCTTGAATTGAAAATAATGGCTCCCATGCAGTCAGCGGCGGAGCTAACCGCTCAAACTACTGTTTTGAGGCTGCGGATGGGGCTTCCCATAAGAAGCTATAAAAGCCCCTCCTCACCGGCATCTTCAAACTCTAAATGATGATGGCCCCACCCGCAGGCGGTGGGACAGAACTAAATTTTTATACGGTATCTTCCAAAAGATTCATCCCTCTGTGGGTGAGGGCGAAGCCATCATGGGCGTCTGTCTCAGCCTCTCCCAGATTTTCGGCTAAGATTCTCTTTGAAATGGCCTGATGGTTCCTGTCCAAAAACAACTATTCAAACCAGTATTCATGAAAAGAGCCCTCATACTTTGCTCAGAAAGAAAAAGGAGACACTGGCTGACCTGACAAAAGGGCTGCAGGTTTTTCCTATTTAACTCCAAGAAATTTCCAGTCGATAGCGGGCAAAAGTCTGCACGCTGTCCGGTGTTTTCAGCTCATAGCGGAGCTGAATGGTCTGCTCTTTCATGTCCAGCTGATAGTGCTCTGTCTGGGTGATGAAATGCTGCAGGCCAAGCGGAGTAGGAATGCTGACCGGAGCCAGTCCGCCTTTGATAAAACGCATGATGGATTTAGGGGTGGAAAAACGAGTCATGACCAGCTCCTCCTCCTGAAATTTCAGGACTGCTTTTTCTCCTTCTTCATTTGTGTAAAGCAGGTAATGGCTGCCGCCTTTCTGGGTCCAGTCCGCCTCGTAGATCTGGTCAATGATTTCTGTCTGGTCGTCTATTTGAATCTGATTCCTTAGTCTGATTTGCATTTACTTATTCCTTTACATTGATTACTTTCTATTGTACCAAAAATCGGGACATTCTGTTCAGCTGGCTTTTCATTTTTATCAGACTCTTTCACTTTTCTTTTTCCTTTTCTGTCTATCCTGGATTTATGATATAATGGACCTATGATTGAAAAAGTATTTCG
>NZ_KQ969393.1:322943-326542 GCF_001578865.1 Streptococcus sp. DD11 | reverse complement strand
GGTCATTTATGATTTGATTAACACCAAAGAATTTCAGCGGCTGCGCCGCATCAAGCAGCTGGGGACATCTGGCTATACCTTCCACGGGGGGAGCACAGCCGCTTCTCCCACTGTCTGGGAGCCTATGAGATTGCCCGGCGGATTACCAAGATTTTCAGTGAAAAATATCAGGATAGCTGGGACAGCCACGAAAACCTGCTGACTATGGTGACCGCGCTCCTGCACGACGTGGGCCACGGGGCTTATTCCCACACCTTCGAACGTCTCTTTGATACCGACCACGAGGAGCTGACCCGGCAGATGATTACCAATCCTGAAACTGAAATCCATCAGGTCCTAGTGCAGGTGGCACCTGACTTTCCTGATAAAGTAGCCAGCGTGATCCATCACACTTATCCTAATAAACAAGTGGTGCAGCTGATTTCCAGTCAGATTGATGTAGACCGGATGGACTATCTGCTGCGGGATTCATTCTACACCGGAGCCTCTTACGGTCAGTTTGACCTGACGCGCATTCTGCGGGTTATTGTCCCGGTGGAGAAGGGCATTGCCTTCAAACGCAACGGCATGCACGCAGTAGAGGACTATGTCGTCAGCCGCTATCAGATGTATATGCAGGTCTACTTTCATCCGGCCAGCCGGGCCATGGAGGTCCTGCTGCAGAATCTGCTCAAGCGGGCTAAGTTTCTCTATCCTGAGCAAAAAGACTATTTTGCCCTGACTTCGCCCAATCTGATCCCTTTTTTTGAGAAACAGGTGACACTGCAGGACTATCTGGCTCTAGATGATGGGGTCATGAACACCTACTTTCAGATCTGGATGACCAGCCCCGACATCATTCTGTCGGATTTGGCCCAGCGCTTCATCAACCGCAAGGTCTTTAAGTCCGTCATCTTTTCTCAGAAAAATGAAAAACATCTGGGAATCATGCGGGATTTGATCAGTCAGGTTGGTTTCGATCCTGATTATTACACAGCTATTCATCGGAATTTTGATTTACCCTATGATTTCTACCGGCCTGATGCTGAGAAACCACGGACCCAGATTGAGATTCTGCAAAAGGACGGCAGTCTGGCAGAACTGTCCAGCCTGTCTCCTCTGGTCCACTCTCTGGCCGGAACCAGACAGGGTGACAATCGTTTCTATTTCCCTAAGGAAATGCTGGCAGAAGCCGGACTCTTCAGTGAAAAAAAATCATGCCTTTATGAATTATATACAAAACGACTACTTTATCTATGGAGAAGCAAATGACTGTTAAATTAGTGGCTGTCGATATTGACGGCACCCTCTTAAACAATAAACGCGAAATTACTCCGGAGGTCTTCAGCGCCATTCAGGACGCTAAGGCGGCCGGGGTCAAGATTGTCATCGCAACCGGACGCCCTATTGCCGGTGTGCAAAAGCTGCTGGAGGAGCTCCGCCTAAGGGAGCCGGACAACTATGTCATCACCTTCAACGGCGGTCTGGTGCAGGATACGGCTACTGGACAGGAGCTGATAAAGGAAACGCTGAGTTATGAAGACTATCTGGAGCTGGAATTTCTCAGCCGCAAACTGAATGTTCACATGCATGCCATCAGCAAGGACGGCATCTACACGGCAAACCGCAACATTGGTAGGTATACGGTCTATGAAGCCAATCTGGTCCATATGCCGGTCTTTTACCGGACGCCGGAAGAGATGGCGGACAAGGAAATTGTCAAAGTCATGTATATTGACGAGCCGGAGATTCTGGATGCGGCCATTGCCCGCCTGCCTCAGGAGCTTTATGACAGCTATACCTTGGTCAAGTCTGCTCCCTTTTACTTGGAAATTGTCAAAAAAAACGTCAATAAGGGCGCCGCAGTACTGCATCTGGCAGAAAAGCTGGGGCTGACCAAAGATCAGACCATGGCCATCGGAGACGAAGAAAACGACCGGGCCATGCTGGAAGCCGTCGGCCATCCGGTTGTAATGGAAAACGGCCGGCCAGAGCTGAAAAAGATGGCCGAATACATTACCAAATCAAATGAAGAATCTGGTGTGGCACACGCCATTAGAGAGTGGGTATTAGATTAATGTACAGCTATAAAATTGGAATTTCTGCCCAAGAGCATGATGATTTTGTCACAGACAGTCCGCTGGCCAATCTGCTGCAAAGCTCGGCCTGGGCACAGATCAAGGACAACTGGGCCAATGAACGGCTGGGTTTTTATAAGGATGAGCAGCTGGTCGCTGCTGCCAGCGTTCTTATCAAGCCGCTGCCTCTGGGCTTCACCATGCTCTATATCCCCCGCGGCCCCATTATGGACTATGGCAATAAGGAGCTGACAGCCTTTGTACTCAGCTCTCTCAAGCAGTTTGCCAAGCAGAAAAAAGCCCTCTTTGTCAAGTTCGACCCCAGTCTCTTTCTAGCGGAAAGCAAGATTGGGCAGGATTGGCAGGACAAGGAAGAGACCCTGGCCTTGATTGCCGAACTGCAGCAGGCCGGAGCCCTTTGGGTCGGCCGGACTGAATCGCTGGATGAGACGATTCAGCCTCGCTTTCAGGCCAACATTCACCGGGAAGATTTCAGCGAGGAGCTCCTGTCCAAAAGCACCCGGCAGGCTATCCGTACAGCCCGCAATAAAGGTATTGAAATACAGTTTGGCGGTGCTGAACTGCTGGATGACTTTGCCGGCCTGATGAAAAAGACGGAACAGCGGAAAAAGATCTCTCTGCGTGGCAGGGATTATTACCAGAAACTGCTGGATACCTATCCTCAGCATTCCTATGTCACCCTTTCCAGCCTCAATCTGGAACAGCGGCTGCAGGACCTAGAGGACCAGCTGGCCAAAGCTCAGCAAGAAGCAGCGAAATTTACAGAAAAAACCAAGCCCGGCAAAAGAGACAACAACCAGCAGGAGCAAAAACGCCTGCAGGAAGAAATAGACTTCCTCCAAGGAAAAATCAATCAGGGGGCTAAAACAGTTCCTCTGTCCGGAACCCTGACCTTAGAATATGGAGCCACATCCGAAAATATCTACGCCGGTATGGACGAGGAATACCGCCGTTACCAGCCAGCCATCATCACTTGGTATGAAACAGCTAAGCATGCCTTTGAGCGCGGCGCCGACTGGCAGAATATGGGCGGTATCGAAAACAGCCTTGACGGCGGTCTTTACCATTTCAAGTCCAAATTCAACCCGACCATTGAGGAATTCGCTGGTGAATTCAACCTGCCGACCCATCCTCTCTACCACCTGTCCAACCTTGCCTACACTGTCAGAAAAAAACTGCGCAGCAGGCACTAAGAGAAAGGAACAAGATGACTTTCAAATTCTCAGCCAGAAAGAATTTACAGAGCATGCTGCAGCCTGCTCCCAGCGCTCTTTTATGCAGACCGCTGAAATGGCGGAACTGCTGCACAAGCGAGGCTTTCACTGCCAGTATATCGGCTATGCTGATCACGAGGGGCAAATCGCTGTCTCTGCTGTCCTGTACAGCATCCCCATGACCGGCGGCCTCCATATGGAGATCAACTGCGGCCCGCTCTCAACCAAGCCGGAATACCTCACGGCCTTCTACCAAGCCCTGCAGACCTACGCCAAAGAAAATGGGGCTCTGGAATTGATTGTCAAG
>NZ_KQ969393.1:321573-322569 GCF_001578865.1 Streptococcus sp. DD11 | reverse complement strand
AATCCTTCAGTAAAAACGGCAGGGCTACAGTCAAAAAAGCCAATACTTTCGGCATCAAACTGAGAAAACTAAAACGGGAGGAGCTGAACCTCTTTAAAGACATAACCGCTGCTACCTCTGACCGCCGCGAATACGATGACAAACCGCTGGACTACTATGAAGATTTCTATGATGCTTTTGGCAATCAGGCTGATTTTATGATAGCCAGCCTGAATTTTCAGGATTACCTCAGCCATCTGGAAAACGACCAACAAAAACTGGGGCAAAGAATCCAAAAACTGGAAGCAGACTTGGAAAAAAATCCCCAGTCCGAGAAAAAGAAAAACCAGCTGCGGGAGATTTCCAGTCAGTTTGCCACTTTTGAAACCCGCAAGACTGAAGCACAGGATTTGATTGCCAAGTACGGCAATCAAGACCAGATTTTGGCTGCCAGCCTCTTTATCTATAGCCCTCAGGAAGCTACCTATCTTTTCAGCGGCTCCTATCCGGAGTTCAACAAGTTCTACGCTCCGGCCCTGCTGCAGGAATATGTCATGACCGAAAGCATCAAAAAAGGCATTCCCTTCTATAATTTTCTGGGAATCATGGGAATCTTTGACGGCTCAGATGGGGTGCTGCGCTTCAAACAAAACTTCAACGGTTACATTGTCCGCAAAATGGGCACCTTCCGCTACTACCCAAACCCTCTGAAATTTAAAGTGCTCAGCCTGCTGAAAAAGCTCTTAGGGCGTTAACACTACCGCTCGAAGCACTGCTCTGAGCTTTCGCAACATAAAAAAGACTGTAAAGAAAACAACCAAGCAAACACTTGGTTGTTCAGAACGTAGACAAATTCCATTTTCTTTGTAAAAATTTTCTTAATTCTTACAAAGAATTAAGAAAAAGCTCATTGCTATAATTAAAACAAAGATCAACCAAGTCTTTCCGCTGTGAGAAAAGCGCCTGAAACTCTTTAGTTTCAGGCGCTCGGAAGATTTGAGACTTTAGGCTCAAATC
>NZ_KQ969393.1:319921-321553 GCF_001578865.1 Streptococcus sp. DD11 | reverse complement strand
CAACCAAGCAAACACTTGGTTGTTTTCTTTATTTGTAACGCGGAGTTGCGAAGCCGCGGATATTGCCATGGCCAATCCGGTAGGTATTGCGTTTAACCTGATTGTTGCTGTTGCCTTCAATGGTATGGATAATGCCGTTTTCGACCTTCTCCACAATACCGATATGGTCGGCCCAGCCGTTATTCTGCTGGCTGTTTTGGTCCCAGTTAAAGGTAATAATATCACCGGCTTTAGGAGTTGTGTTGCCATCCTCATTCCAGATGCCCAGATTTTTAAAGATCTGAATATGGCGTTCCACTCCGCACTCACGGCCGATTAAATCGCTGAGGCCTTCCCTTTGGAAAACAACCGTCGTGAAAACATCGCACCAGTCATCGGTATTCTTAACAGCATAGCCGACAGGCAGCGGACGGACACTGTTGTAATCATTGACCAAGCGCTGGTGCTCAGCACTGCCGCCGCGCACTCCGACCAGAGCCGCTGCTGCTGCAAGGACACGGTCGCGCTGACTGGAAACCGGCTGCGGACGGTTGACAGAGATAGCAGTCGTTTGCATACCAACTCCCTGTAACTGCCCCTGATTATTCAGGTAGTACAAATGAATATTGTACTCACCAGCAACATTCTTGTGCTGATTAGCATGGACATGCTTGCGGTAGCTGCCATCACCCTGACGTTCAGCAGTGTACCACTGCACATCATCCTGACCGTTAGCCGTTGACCAGGTCGGCAGGTAAACTGTCTTCAAACCTTCCGGCGCCACAATGCCTGAAACAACAATGTCAAATTCACCGGTATCATTATTCTTATTCTGAATACTGATTTTGCCCTGCGGCTTACTGATGGTCACTTTTGTTTTGGCAGAAGCTACACCGTGCAGTTTACCGTCATTATCAGCATAATACAAATGGATATTATAGTCACCCTGTCCATTATCATGGTTGCTAGCTGAGACATGCTTCTTGTAAGTCCCATCGGCCTGACGCTCAGCTACATACCACTGCACATCATCCTGACCGCCCGCTTCTGACCAAGTCGGAAGATAGACCGTCTTCACGCCGTTTGGAGCCGAAATTCCTGAAACAAGGATCTCAAAATCGCCATTGTCCTGATTCTGATTCTGAATGCTGATTTTGCCTTGAACAGCTCTTGGAGCAGCTGCCTTGGAGACCGTTGTCTTCTCCATAGCAACTCCCTGCAGCTTTCCTGCATTGCTGAGATAATAGAGGTGGATGTTGTACTCACCCAGAGAATCCTTGTGATCGCCGGCCTTAACATGCTGTTTATAAGTACCATCAGCTTGGCGCTGCGCTTCATACCATTTGACATCATCCTGACCGCCTGCAGTTGACCAAGTCGGCAGATAAACCGTCTTCAGCCCCTCTGGTGCGACGATGTCTGAAACCACAATGTCAAACTCCCCGGAGTTCCTATTGTTGTTTTGGATGCTGATTTTGCCTTGGGGTTTATTGATTACAACCTTGGTCTTTTCAGCTGCAACAGCCTGCAGCTTATTCTCAGCTGTCACATAGTAAAGATGGACATTGTAGTCACCAACAGAATTTTTATGGTCGCTGGCCTTGACATGCTTCTTGTAAGTCCCATCGGCCTGGCGTTCAGCAGTGTACCACT
>NZ_KQ969393.1:306489-319574 GCF_001578865.1 Streptococcus sp. DD11 | reverse complement strand
AGGAGCCACAATCCCTGAGACCACAATATCAAATTCGCCCGTACTGTTGTTTTTATTTTGGATACTAAGCGTGCCTTCAGGCTTTTTGACAGAAACGGTTGTCTTCGTGCCGCTCACACCGACCAGCTGACCGTCATTGCGGACATAGTAAAGATGGACATTGTACTGACCCGTCGAGTTCTTGTGCCTGCTTGATTCAACGGTTATCTTATACGTCCCATTAGCCTGTCTGCCAGCCTCATACCAGATGATATCATCTTGGCCGTCTACCTCAGACCAGACCGGCACCTTAACAGCAGATACTCCATAAGGAGCAGAAACATTTGAAATGACTACATCAAAGCTTCCATTGGCAGTATTGTTGTTTTGAATGCCGATGTCGCCTTTCAAAGGCTGATTGGCAAGAGCCGATTGCTTGGTAAACCGCCCGGTATAGTCAATGCTGTGATCAAAGACATGCTTGCCAGCCAGCAGCTGGGCCTGAGAAGTAAACTGCCATGCTCCTGCTCCGCTGTTGTATTTGAGAGACTTGGCGCCGTCCAGTTTTAGATTGGCAGACGGATACTGAGCCACCCAGAAATTGCTATAACCAAACTGAGCAGTATTGACCGGTCCCTTGCTGCGGAGATTATTCTGATCCAGCCAGCTGGCACTGGTGTAATACATGAGATTGGCATAGCCAAGCCTGCGCATTTCATCTGCCCAAGCCTGCGTATGCTGGTTAATCCCATTTTGCATCTTAGGATCTTCCATATCATTGACCATGACTGTGCTTTTCGATAAGCCGAGCCGATTGGCAACCGATACATAATAACGCGCTTCTGCTCTTGCTTCTTCATCACTGGTATAGTGTGAAAAAGCATAGGTAGACACCTGCAGACCGGCACCTTGGGCGTTTTTCACCTGCGATTCAGCAAAGGGATTGGTATAGGTTGTGCCTTCAGTCAGCTTCACCACGACGCCTCCCACGCCTTGCTGGGCCAGTTTGCGATAATCCTCAACGCTGATCTGGCCATTGTGGCTGCTGACATCCACAAAGGAAGAACCCTTGATTTCCGCCTGCGGATTGCTGCGGGCGGTCTGGGCATTAGCTGCTGCATTGTAAAATCCGGACTGGCCCGCTGAACTTGCACTTGCAGCAGACGGCTGTGTTTCCGCATTGGCTGCGGGAGCTTTTGCAGCTTCTTTTTCTTGGCTGGCTGCTGCCGCTGGATTTGCAGCCATGCTTTCCTGAGTGGCTGCCTGCTCTTTCTGGCCTGCAGCTGGCTCTTCCGGCTGAGCTGGCACTTCCGTTGCAGCAGAGGCAGAGGGTTGAGCTGCTGAGCCTGCCTGAGTCTGACCAGCCGCTGCTGTCTCCGACGCTGTCACAGTCGGCTGTGTTTGCACAGCGGGCTGACTGTCTGCTATACCTGTCTGATCGGCCCTTTCATCGGCAGCAGACACCGCTGCTTCTTCGCCTGCTGCTTGGCCCTGCAGACCGGCTGGCTGCTCCGTTACGAGTATCCCGGAATCAGCAACTGTCTTTTCCTCAGCCTGAGCCACATTTGCTGTTGCGGCCAATAAGATGGCCGTACTCGCTAAATAAACTAATTCTTTCGATTTCACCTTTTCTCTCCAATTTTTAAAAAACTTGTCACCTTTGAGAAGACAAGTCTTTTGATAAAATGTTATTTTACAAAATCAAGCAAGGCCAAGAAGCTTTCTGCTTCAAGGGATGCACCGCCGACAAGCGCTCCGTCCACATCTGGGCAAGCCATATACTCTGCAACGTTTTCAGGTTTTACAGAACCGCCGTACTGCACGCGAACTTTATCTGCAACTTCCTGACCGAAGTCAGCAGCCACGACATCACGAACCGCTTTACACATCTTTTGTGCATCGTCCTGAGTCGCAGATTTGCCAGTACCGATTGCCCAGATTGGCTCGTATGCAATAACAGTTGAAGCAACTTGTTCAGCTGTCAATCCCGCAAGCGCTGCTGATACCTGAGCACCTACAAATTCAGCAGCTTTACCCGCTTCATAAGTCTCAAGTGATTCACCACAACAAATAATTGGAAGCATACCATTTGCAAAGATTGCTTTTGCTTTTTTGTTGATGTCTTCGTCAGTTTCATGGAAGTAATCACGGCGTTCTGAGTGACCAATAACAACGTAGTTAACACCCATTTCTGACAATACTTTTGGAGAAGTTTCACCAGTAAAGGCACCCGCATTCTCAAAATAGCAGTTTTGAGCTGCAACTTTCAATTCTGAATCTTTTGCAAACCAAAGCAAAGCATTCAAATCAACTGCAGGAGCAGCAATTGCTGCTTCAACAAGGTCTGAAGATGGCAATTTACCTACTAAAGCTTCCACAAAAGCTTGAGCCTCTTGCGGATTTTTATTCATTTTCCAGTTACCGGCAATAAATGGTTTACGTGACATTTCACATACCTCTTCTATTTTTATTTATAGGTAGTATTGTACCACAGTTCCGCCAATTAATAAAGGTTATCCACAGAATTTCATCAAATTGAAACATCTTTATTTTCACACACCCTGTTCCTGTTGATAAGCAGTGATTACTGCCGGGTCTGGGCTGTTGAAGCACGAAGGTCTGCTCATTCAATTTTAGGTTCATCTTCTTCTAACATCAAGAGCAGAAACCCTTCGGCTCGGCTGACTCCAGCAGTCCGCTGCAGTGACGCTCAGCCGCAAAAAAGCCCCGCCGAAGCGGAGCTTAGTGTCTGATTATAATTGTTCATCTGGGAACGGAACCGAATTAAGCTTCGATTTCTGTAACCATACCTGAACCAACGGTACGTCCACCTTCACGGATAGAGAAAGTAGTACCTTGTTCAACGGCGATTGGGTGGATCAATTCAACTTCAATTGTAACGTTATCACCAGGCATTACCATTTCAGTACCTGCAGGCAGTTCGATTGAACCTGTAACGTCAGTTGTACGGAAGTAGAACTGTGGACGGTAGTTGTTGAAGAATGGAGTGTGACGTCCGCCTTCTTCTTTAGTAAGGATGTAAACTTCGCCCTTGAATTTAGTGTGTGGGTTGATTGAACCTGGTTTCGCAATAACTTGTCCACGTTCGATTTCATCACGTTGGATACCACGGAGAAGCACACCTACGTTGTCCCCTGCAAGACCTTCGTCAAGCTGTTTGCGGAACATTTCCACACCAGTAACAACTGCTTTTTGGATTTCTTCCTTGATACCAACGATTTCGATTTCGTCGTTGACTTTAACGATACCGCGGTCGATACGTCCTGAAGCAACCGTACCACGACCAGTGATAGAGAATACGTCTTCGACTGGAAGGAGGAGCGGCTTGTCAGTGTCGCGTTCTGGTTCTGGAATGTACTCATCAACAGTATCCATCAATTCCATGATGATGTCTTCGTATTTAGAGTCGCCTTCAAGAGCTTTCAGAGCTGAACCTTGGATAACTGGAAGATCGTCACCTGGGAAGTCGTATTCTGACAAGAGGTCACGGATTTCCATTTCAACCAATTCAAGCAATTCTTCATCGTCAACCAAGTCAACTTTGTTCATGAAGACGATCAAGTGCTTAACACCAACCTGACGAGAAAGCAGGATGTGTTCACGAGTTTGTGGCATTGGTCCGTCAGTTGACGCTACTACAAGGATAGCTCCGTCCATCTGAGCGGCACCGGTGATCATGTTTTTAACGTAGTCCGCGTGTCCTGGAGCGTCGATGTGAGCGTAGTGACGCTTAGCAGTTTCATACTCAACGTGCGCAGTGTTGATGGTGATTCCGCGTTCGCGTTCTTCTGGAGCAGCATCGATTGAAGCGTAGTCTTTTGGTTGGTTCACTGAACTTGGAAGACGACGAGCCAATACAGTTGTGATTGCTGCAGTCAGGGTAGTTTTACCGTGGTCAACGTGTCCGATAGTACCAATGTTAACGTGCGGTTTACTACGATCGTATTTTTCTTTTGCCATTTGAGTAAAAGCCTCCAATAAAATATATTTTATAGATAGACAGTAGGCAATACAGTCTAACTTTCCTTACTATTTTATCAAATTTTAATGAAAAAGCAAGCCTTTTAGCATTTTTTTGTGAATTATTCCCTGTCTAATTGATAATAAGGTTGATTGGGTGCAGAGGCTCCGATACTGGAGGCATAAATCCATTCTTTCCCCTCTAACTGGGCGAAATTCTCGGCCCTGCCAGTCAGGATGATGCCGGAAAATTTGCACTCCTCTGCTGTTTGATAAGTCTGATTAAGATAAGCTAACTCTTTGTCCGTATTGTAGACTTCTCCCTGAGATGTTTTAACGCTAAGAGACTGTATAACAAAAAAACCGGGAAGAACCCGATTTTTTTACAGCTATTTCTGGGTTTCCATCAGCCTGAATTCCGAAGTCCGGTGGCGATTCCGTTGATGGTGATATGAATCAGTCTTTCCTGCTCTGGTGAGAGTTCGCCGCGGCGCTGGCGCTTGATCAGCTCCAGCTGGATATAGTTGAGAACATTAAAGTAAGGCATGCGGTAGTCCAGACTGTCCTTGAGATAGGTATTTTCTGCCAGCAGTTCCTCATGGCCCTCAATCTCCAAAATCACATTTTTAGTCAGCTGCCATTCATCCAGGATGATAGTGAAAATATCCTGAACATCCTTATCTTCACATAATTGTGCATACTCAAAGGCAATATTCATATTGGACTTGGACAGGACCATGTCTACATTTGACAGGAGGGACTGGAAGAAAGGCCATCTCTTATACATGAACTGCAGGAAGGCCAGATTTTTCTCGGGATCCTCGTCAATAAACTCCTTGAAGCTGGAGCCGACACCGTACCAGCCTGGAAACATGACCCGGCTCTGAGACCAGGAGAAGACCCAAGGAATGGCCCGGAGACCGCCTATTTCGGTGATGGTCTTGCGGGCTGCCGGACGGGAGCCGATATTAAAGCTGGAAATAGCCTTGATTGGACTGGATTCAAAGAAATAATCATAGAAGCGCTCGTCGCCAAAGACCAGATCACGGTAGATTTGGTAGCTGCGGCCGACCACTTGGTCCATGATGCGCTCGTATTCATTGGAAGTATGAGTATCGCTCTTCTTATGCGTCACCATCCGGTTGATGGCGGCCGATACCAGCATTTCCAGATTGTAGTAAGCAGCATCTTTATTGCCGTATTTGTTGCCGATGACTTCGCCCTGCTCAGTCAGGCGGATGCGGTCATTGATACTGCGCAGAGGCTGAGAAGTGATAGCCTCATAAGTCGGACCGCCGCCGCGGCCCACGGTTCCCCCACGGCCGTGGAAGAAGGTAATCTTAACCCCAAACTTGTCTCCAATAGCGGTCAGCTGCTGCTGGGCCTTGTAAAGAGTCCAGCAGGATGACAGGTAGCCGCCGTCCTTGTTGCTGTCTGAATAGCCCAGCATGATTTCCTGATAGTTGTCCTTGGATGCAATCCACTTCTGAGCGATAGGAAGAGACAGGTATTTCTCCATGGTATCACAGGAATTATCCAAATCCTCAATGGTTTCAAAAAGTGGTACAATCTGCACACGGGCACCATTTTCATCAATCAAGCCCACTTCCTTGAGCAGAATGGCCAGCTCCAATAAATCCGATACACTGGTTGAATGTGAGATGATATTTTGCTTAATCACTTCCTCACCAATCGCATCCTTAAGCTGACGGGCTGTCCTGAAAATTTCCAGCTCTTTCTGCAGCAGGTCCGATTTCGGAACATGGGTTGCAGACAGAATCCTAGGATCCTCCAGCAGCTGCTGGAGCAGAATCTGGCATTTTTCCTCTTCAGGCAGGCTGCTGTAATCTTTCACAATGTTGGCTGAGGCCAGAAGTTCAGCCACACAGGCTTCGTGGACACTGGAATCCTGACGCATATCAATGCTGGCCAGATAGAAACCAAAAATATCCACAGCCTGCAGCAGCTCCGTCAAATCACCCGTGACCAAAGCTTCCCCGTGGTGCTCAATCAAGGAATCGCGAATAATCAGCAGATCGTCTTTGAACTCCTGAGCCGTCTTATAAGAAGGAGTGTCCTCCTTCTTCAGCTCTGTCAGGGTTTCATTGATGCGGGACTGGATATAGTTGGGAATGATCTCCTTGCCCTTATTGCTGACGGCAAGACTGTTCTGGCTGTCCCGATCTGCCCCCGGTCCGCCTGCCTTATGGCGGCCGCTGCCGGAAAAGTCGCCTTCTTTCAGATAGAGCAGAGTCTGAATCAGCTTGGACTGGATATAATGAAAGGCACGGCGGTAGGGTTCATTTTCACGGTAAACAGATGTATCGCTGGACCGAGCCGCCAGCTCAGCTACTGCCTGACTGGTTTCTGACAGATTGGTCGACAGGGAAAAGGTACGGTAGAGGGTGTAAACCTTGTCGATATAATAGTTGAGAATGACCTCACTCTGCACGGTAGCCGATAATTTCAGGGTTTCAGCCGTTACAAAAGGATTGCCGTCGCGATCGCCGCCAATCCACATTCCCATGGTAATGGGCTTGGGATTTTCCAGCTGAATCCCCTTCTCTTCAGCCAGCCGCCTGTACTCTACCATAAAGTTGGTGATAGCCTGCAGGAAGGAGCTGTTATAGTATTCCATGACATTGGTAATCTCATTGGTCACTTTCAGCTTCTTCTCCCGAATCATGTCCGTCTGCATCATGAGCTCAATATAGCGGCGCAGATTGGCCAGCCATTTCTTTTCATTGACCAGACCCGCTTTGACATCGCGGTGCTGGCGCAGCAGGCTGTGGATATGATTGGTCAGATCCAGCATGGTCTTGCGCTGTACCTGAGTCGGATGAGCTGTCAGAACCGGCACAACATTGAGGTGTTCCAGAATGTCCTGAGCATTTTCCCGAGTGGAAATCAAATCAATGGTCGTGGACAGCTTCCCCAGATAATCGCGGTTGATATTATTCTGATGATTGATTTCATAAGCTAAGTCAACATCTTCGGAAATGTTAATCAAAAGCGGCAGAATGGAGAAATAGCGGGAAATATAAACCATTTCGTCAGTGGTCAGCTCTTCTACAATGGCTTTTAGTTCCTGATAGTTAGAAGCCATTGCCAGCTCTTCCATGACAGAAATTTTTTCAAAGGTTTCTGGACTGAGAATGTTGCGCGTAATATCAGAGAGCAAATCCGTCAAAATAGCAACTTCTTCGCGGATGACTTCTTTATTGCTGTAGCTTTCTAGTTTCTTAAAGGACATGTTTTCACCTTTCAATTTTTACATAGACTATTCACACTAGTTTTCTTCCTGCTCCTTCTCAGCCCGCAGCTGCTCATAAAGAGCATCTCTGCGCTCATTGGCATCGATATTCAGCACAAAAGCTATGGCCACTGACAGGACCAAGAGGCTGTTTCCTCCCTGTGATAGGAAAGGAAAGGTCACTCCTGTTGAAGGAATAAGGCCGGAAATGCCGCCGATATTGATGAAGGTCTGCATGAGCATCATACCGCCGATGCCCAGAGCCATCATGGAGTTAAAGGGATCCTTGGCCCGAATCCCGACCAAGATAATCCGCAGAATGAGAAAGAAAAGCAAGGCCAAAATCAGACTGGCTCCGAAAAAACCAAACTCTTCAATGACAATGGAAAAAACAAAGTCTGTATGAGCCTCCGGCAGATAGCCGCGCTTTTCAATGGAATTTCCCAGCCCCAGACCAAACCAGCCGCCGTTGCTCATAGCATAGTAGGAATTGGCCAGCTGGTGCCCCGAACCTGACAGGTCTTTGAAGGGATTAAAAAAGGCACTGAACCGCTTGGCCACATAGCCAAAAACAGGAATCTTAGCGACCCGCTCCACTCCAATCAGCCAGATACTGGCTAAGATGATCGTGGAACCCCCGACAATCGAGCCCAGCATGGTAGAAAACCAGCGGTAGCCGATCCCGCTGACAGCTATCATAATGACAACAGTCAGCATCAGAATGGTCGCATTGCCCAAGTCAGGCATGATCGCGACAATCCCTATCAGCAAAGCTACAATGACCCGCCAGTCATTAAAGGCCCGCGGGATCCAGCGGTTGAGGGTCAGGGCCTGGTAATCATAAATGCCAATCTCCTCCTGCTTTCTGGAAAAACGATAGGCCAAGAACCAGACAAGGATAATCTTCAGATACTCCGCCGGCTGCACACTGAACGCTCCGATTCTCAGCCAGCCGTGAGCCCCGTTGATGGTCCCTGATACAAATCGGGACAGGAGCAGGAGAATGATTTCGATAAAAATAATCAGAGTGATAAAGCTCCCTTTTTTTAAGAAATCCAAGCGCATCCTGTACAGGAGTGCAATCGCACATAAACTCGCTATCCAGAAAATTCCCTGGTTCAAGACCATCCCGAAACCATTTCCCCCAGCTTGAATCGAGGTTGGACTTGTCGTTGAATAAACCACTATCAGCCCCAAAACAGAAAGAATCATGTAGGGAATCAAGATGGAATAATTCAGCAAGTGCTTCTTATCAATTTTCATACTTCACCATCAAACTTCTAAAAATTCAACTCTCATTATACCACCTTTTGGCCTGAAAAAAAAGCATTAGCAGGAGACGGAAGGCAACTTTTGGCATGAAATCTCAAATAAAATATGATAGGATAGAGAAGATATAGAAGGAGGTTAGGATGACAACGATTTACCAACTCCCTGTCAGGAAACAGGACGGCAGCGAGCAGACACTGGCAGACTATCAGGGTCGGGTACTGCTGATTGTCAATACAGCGACCGGCTGCGGACTGACTCCGCAGTACCAGGAACTGCAGGAGCTCTATGAGCGCTACCACGAAGCCGGGCTTGATATTCTGGACTTCCCCTGCAACCAATTTGCCCAGCAGGCACCAGGAAATGCTGACGACATCAACAGCTTCTGCAGCCTTACCTACGGCACCAGCTTTCCCCGTTTTGCCAAGGTCAAAGTCAACGGCCCCGAGGCCGCTCCGCTCTTTCAGTGGCTGAAAAAGGAAAAAGGCGGGCTGTTGAGCCGTGACATTAAATGGAATTTCACAAAGTTTTTGGTCGGCCGGGACGGACAGGTCGAACAGCGCTTCTCTCCCCAAACCTCTCCCCGGACCATGGAAGAAACAATCCAAAAACTGCTGAACAAAAAACTTTGAGCTTTCAAAATAGGTCTCCTGCTTTTCTTATATTTCAGTTGTATTACATTTTATCTATTTTCATGCAAAATTAGAGATATTTTTTGCTTTTTTATTTATTTTAAGTTAAAATGAATCAGTATGAGGAAAAGGATTAAACCGCTTGCAGTCCTGATATTTTTTAGCTGTTTTATTGCATTTATTTTAATTAGCAAGCAGTTAACAGACTCTCAGGAGCGGCAAGTACAAGCACAAAATTCAGACCCTAAGACAACATCGTCCAGTTCCTCAAAGGAAGGAACTCAGGATTTGGAGTTAGATGAAGAATTCATTTCCAGACCGATTATTGATATTTCTGGCTGGCAGCTGCCCAGTGAGATAAATTATGATGTATTATCACAAAATATCTCAGGAGTTATCGTCCGTGTCCACAGCGGCGCTCAGGCCAAAAAAGAGAATGCCGCTACTCATTTGAACGGACTTGACAAGGCCTACGAGACGCATATCAAGGAGTTTCAGAAGCGCAATATCCCGGTGGCTGTTTATGCCTATGTGGCTGCCAACAGCAAGAAAGAAATGGAAAAAGAGGCGGAAAGTTTCTACAAGGCTGCTTCAAAATACAATCCAACCTACTATTGGCTTGATGTTGAAGAAAAGACCATGTCTGATATGAATGCAGGAGTCGAAGCCTTTCGGGCCAAACTCGCATCCCTAGGTGTCAGCAATATCGGAATCTATATCGGAACCTACTTTATGGAAGAACACAGTATTTCTACTGACAAGTTTACAGCCATCTGGATTCCGACCTACGGCAATGACAACGGCTATTACAATGCCGCTCCAAGTACCGATCAGGATTACGATCTGCACCAATACACCTCTCAGGGACAGCTGACTGGTTTTTCACATTATCTGGATTTGAACCAGCTGTCTACCTTAAAAGACAGCCTGGCAACCTATCAAAAATTATTCTCCGTGCCTAAGGCCGAGGAATAAATGAATAAAGCGACAGCAGGCACCTGAAATGCCGCTGCCGCTTTTTTGTTGCAAATCCTTTACTTTTCACTTATTTTCCCAAAAGACTGTCGCTATCAGTAGACTTTATGGTATAATAATTTAATTACTACTTAATGAAATCATCCTTCTGATTCTCAAACTGTTTTAGACTTCCCGATAAAAATCAACAGCAAACAAGGGAACAGCGGAACACCAATGGCCGATAAATCGTCTCAGGGACTTACGAGACTGGGACAGAAGCAGCTATCTTCCTATCGTGATAGCTTTTGGTGTACAGGATGCAGCAGCGGGGAGTCTGTCCTGCTGCCTGCCCGACTCCCTCTCTTGTTTCTGGCTGCAGGCTGAAGCACCTTCCCCAGCCTGCCCCACTCTGGAATCAGATCTGCCGGATTGGGGGCTGTTGAAGGCTGCCTGTCAAAGATGAGGGTTCTTTAAGTAGAAAATATGAAATGATAAAAAAGGGAGAAATTATGGTTTCTTGGTTTGCAAGAGTATTTAAAGGCATGGTGATTGCTCTGGGCTTTATTTTACCAGGAGTTTCAGGCGGTGTTCTGGCTGCTATTTTGGGTATTTATGAGCGGCTGATTCATTTTCTGGCTCATATCAAGGAAGATTTTAAAAAAAATGTCCTCTATTTTTTGCCGGTGGGCATTGGTATGGTTGCGGGGATTGCGGCCTTTTCCCTGCCTGTCGAATTTTTGCTGCGGCATTATAAGGTCATTGTCCTTTGGGGCTTTGCCGGCGCCATTATCGGAACCATTCCCAGCCTGATTCGGGAGTCTGTCCAGAAAAGCGAGCGCGACCGCGTGGACATAGCCGTCTTCTGGCTGACTTTCATCCTCTCGGGAGTCTTTCTTTATTCCCTAAATGGAATCACAGGAACCCTTCCCGCCAATTTCCTTTCTTTCATTCTGGCCGGCGCCTTAATCGCTCTGGGCATACTCGTCCCCGGACTCAGTCCCTCCAATCTGCTCCTGATTTTAGGTCTTTACAGTCCTATGCTGATTGGCTTCAAGCATCTGGACCTCTTGGGGACTTTCCTGCCGATTGCCATTGGCGGAGCGCTGGCTCTGGTTCTCTTTTCCAAGGCGATGGATTATATTCTGAATCGCTACCATTCCCGTGTCTATCACTTTATTATCGGTATTGTCCTGTCCAGCACGCTTTTAATCGTCATCCCTCAGACTGGCAACAGTGAAAGCATCCATTACAGCGGTATCTCCGTCTTTACCTTCGTTCTCGCTGTCTTTTTCTTCGGACTGGGAACTTGGCTGGGACTGTGGATGTCGCAGTTAGAAGATCAGTACAAATAATGGCTAAAAAAACAAAAATGAAAAAGACCTTGGTTGAGCAGATTCTGACCAAGGCTGAGATTCCGCATCAGGGCCTGCAGCTCAATGCCTTAGAGGATCAGGAGCTGCCAGCCTGCAACCGCTCAAAAATATACAAAACACTGGCCCTGAAAGGTGACAAAACCGGGACAGTCATTGGCATCCTGCCCATTACAGAACACCTTTCTGAAAAGAAACTGGCGAAAATTTCCGGCAATAAAAAGGTCAGCATGATTCCGCAGAAGGACTTGGAAAAGACGACCGGTTACATTCACGGAGCCAACAACCCAGTGGGAATCCGGCAAAAGCACAGCTTTCCTATCTACATTGACCAGCAGGCTTTGACTGAGGACAGGATTATTGTCTCTGCCGGCGAAGTCGGCCGCAGCATTGCCATTCAGGCTCAGGAACTGGCCGATTTTGTACAGGCCAGCTTTGCTGATTTAAAAGAAGAAAGACAAGAAAGCCCGATTTCCTATTGAAGATTGGGGCTTTTCCGTTTATAATGGACTTAGAAGAGAAGAAAGAGGCAAGGATTAACAATGAAACTCTATTTTATCCGACACGGCAAAACGGAATGGAATGTGGAAGGACGTTTTCAGGGAGCCGGAGGCGATTCACCCCTGCTTCCTGCGGCTATCGAAGAGCTGCACCTGCTGGGCAGGCATCTGGCCCGCACCCGCTTTGATAGGATTTACACCAGCGATTTACCGCGGGCCGTCCGCTCTGCCCAGATCCTGCAGGAAGAAAGCTGCTTCCCCGCAGAAATCATCCAGACGGCAGCACTGAGAGAATGGCGGCTGGGTAAGCTGGAAGGGGCCAAAATTGCGACCATTGAGGCCATCTATCCTCACCAAATGACGGCTTTCCGTCACAATCTGGCAAAATTTGATCACAGCATGTTTGAAGCAGAATCGGTCTACCAGACCACCCACCGGACCACCTCTTTTATCAAGAGCCTCAAAGATGAGGACTGCAGGAGGCTGCTTTTTGTCGGCCACGGTGCCAATCTGACAGCCAGTATCCGGACCCTGCTGGGATATGCCACTCCTCTGCTGCGCAAGAAAGGCGGCCTGGCCAATGCCAGCGTGACCATTTTGGAAACGGAAGATTTCGACAGTTTCCAGCTGCTCACCTGGAATAATTTGGATTACCTGTATGAGGATGAAACTGCCATTTCCCGAAAATAGCAGTTTTTCTTATTTTCTGACCAAATATAGGTGAATTTCCACACTTTTTATGATAGAATAGTAAGGCGATTTATACTCAAACTATGAGAGTTCTATCATTTGAGAATTATAACCTTTAGGAGGAAAAAATGACCACCGAACATATGGAAGAATTAAATGACCAGCAGCTGATCCGCCGGGAAAAAATGGCTGCGCTGGCTGAACAGGGAATTGATCCTTTCGGCAAACGCTTTGAGCGCACTGCAGATTCCGCACAGCTAAAAGAAAATACAGCGATAAAAGCAAGGAAGAACTGCACGATTTAGCGCAAACCGCTACTATCGCCGGCCGGCTCATGACCAAGCGCGGCAAGGGCAAGGTTGGCTTTGCCCACATCCAGGATCGGGAAGGCCAGATTCAAATCTATGTCCGCAAAGATGCTGTCGGAGAGGAAAATTACGAGATCTTCAAAAAG
>NZ_KQ969393.1:304665-306283 GCF_001578865.1 Streptococcus sp. DD11 | reverse complement strand
GATGCGGACGGATATGGGGGAGCTGTCCATCAAGGCAACCCACATCACGCATTTATCCAAGGCTTTGCGGCCGCTGCCTGAGAAATTCCATGGTCTGACGGATGTGGAGACTATTTACCGCAAACGCTATCTGGATTTGATTTCCAACCGCGAGAGCTTTGAGCGTTTCATTACCCGCTCAAACATCATCTCTGAAATCCGCCGCTATCTGGACGGTCAGGGCTTTCTGGAAGTGGAAACGCCTGTCCTTCACAATGAAGCCGGCGGTGCAGCAGCCCGCCCTTTCATCACCCACCACAATGCCCAAAACATGGACATGGTGCTGCGCATTGCGACTGAGCTCCACCTCAAGCGTCTGATTGTCGGCGGTATGGAGCGGGTCTATGAAATCGGCCGTATCTTCCGCAATGAAGGAATGGACGCCACCCATAATCCGGAATTCACTACGATTGAGGTTTACCAAGCCTATGTGGACTTCCAGGATATCATGGACCTGACCGAGGGCATCATCCAGCATGCGGCTATCGCTGTCAATGGAGACGGCCCTGTCAACTACCAAGGTACTGACATCAAAATCAATGAGCCTTTCAAACGTGTTCACATGGTGGATGCCATCAAGGAAATCACGGGCATTGACTTCTGGCAGGACATGAGCTTTGAGGAAGCTGCTGCTTTCGCCAAGGAAAAGCATGTACCGCTGGAAAAACACTTCACTGAAGTGGGCCATATCATCAATGCTTTCTTTGAAGAATTTGTCGAGGAGACCCTGATTCAGCCTACCTTCGTCTACGGTCATCCTGTCGCTGTGTCTCCGCTGGCTAAGAAAAATCCAGAAGACCCTCGCTTCACCGACCGCTTCGAGCTCTTTATCATGAGCAAGGAATATGCCAATGCCTTCACCGAGCTCAATGACCCCATCGATCAGCTGAGCCGTTTTGAAGCTCAGGCAAAAGCCAAAGATCTGGGTGACGACGAAGCCACCGGCATTGACTATGACTATATCGAAGCGCTGGAATACGGCATGCCGCCAACCGGCGGACTGGGCATCGGCATCGACCGTTTGGTCATGCTGCTGACCGATGTCACCACCATTCGCGACGTCCTGCTCTTCCCGACCATGAAGTAAATCACAACCTAGACAAATAGAAGAAGATACATACCGCTGGAAATCCGGCGGTATTTTTTTGGAAATGCTGGAAAAATATTGATGACTGGTGGATAGATGGCGCACCATCAAACACAAAAAAGCCTGGTCTCCCAGACTTTTTGCTGCTATTATTCATACCTCAGCGCTTCAATCGGATCCAGCTTGGAGGCTTTGTTGGCCGGCAGGATGCCAAAGACAATACCAATGCTGGCTGAAAAGAGAAGGCTGACGATGCTGACTGTCAGGGAGACCGTCACCGGTGTTCCTTCCAGCATTTGACTCATAGCGGAGCCCAGTAGAGAGGCGAGGCCTGCAGCCAGGATCAGTCCAATCAAACCTCCAATCAAGGTTAAAATCATAGACTCAATCAAGAATTGCATCAGAATATTGCTGCGTGTCGCCCCCAGAGCTTTGCGCAGGCCGATTTCCCGCGTCCGCTCAGTGACAGACACCAGCATGATATTCATGACA
>NZ_KQ969393.1:286008-304559 GCF_001578865.1 Streptococcus sp. DD11 | reverse complement strand
ATGTTCTGCACTTCCTGATAAATAGCACTGTCATCCGTCACTTGGTATTCTCCCTGCTGAGGAGAGGCCAGCTCTGTCAGTTTCTTAGCAACCTTAGGGCCCAGCTCGGGCACCAAAGAGGTATTGTTGACCCGGACGGTAATATCGGTAATTTCATCTAAGCCAAAGTTGGCTGCCAGCAGGGTATTGGTGGTAATGGCATTTCCTCCGTAGACCTGCGCCATGCTGCCGGCTGAATTGTCCGGATTCTTATAGACACCAATGACACGGTAGTTGTAATCTCCTACCATGACAACTTTGTTAAGTGCTTCTTCAGGGGAGGAAAATAGATTGTTGGCCAAGCCCTCATCTAAGAGAACGACACTGGCAAAACCTTGATAATCCTGCGGTATCAGAGAGCGGCCGGCAATGATTTTGTAGTTCTGCACCTGAATGTAGGTCAGATTGGCGCCGATGAAGTTGACCCGCTCAGCCTTTTTGGACTCAAAAGTAAAGGTTTCCATGGCAGAATTATTGACATAATAACCATCTACGCCCGGAATTTCAGCCAATTCCTTAATCCAGGCTTCCTGAACCTTAGGCGGCTCTACAGTTGCTTCATCGCTTTCTTCGCCCAAGTCAACGGCATAGAGATCAGCAGTCTGGGTATAGGAGCCATCCTTGCTCTTTTTCGGAGAAAAGACCAGACGCATATTTTTCTGATTCTTGGTAAAGCTCTCATTGACCCGCCGAGTGATGGAGTCTCCCAAGGCCATAATCACGACAACCGAGGCCACTCCGATGATAATGCCAATCATGGTCAGGAAAGACCGCATCTTGTGGCCAAGAATGGAACTGATGGCAAATTTCCAGTTTTGCATTAGACCTGCCCTCCTTCCTTAGCGCTGTCCGATGAGATGACACCGTCCCGAATGATAATCTGCCGCTTGGCATAAGCCGCAATCTCCGGCTCGTGGGTGACCATGATAATGGTCTTGCCCTCTTTATTCAGCTCGGTCAAGAGTTCCATGATCTGCTCGCCGGTCTTGGTATCCAAGGCTCCAGTCGGCTCATCTGCTAAAATGATAGAAGGGCTGTTAACCAAGGCACGCGCAATGGCGACCCGCTGTTTTTGACCGCCGGATAATTCCGAGGGCAGATGGTGCATCCGTGTGTCCAGCTCGACCTTGGTCAGAAACTGCTCAGCCAAAGCCTTGCGTTTGGATTGGCTGACTCCGGCATAGATGAGCGGCAGCTCGACATTCTGCAGGGCATTGAGCTTAGACAGCAGAAAGAACTGCTGGAAGACGAAACCGATTTGCTGATTGCGGACCTTGGCCAGTTTTTTATCACCCAACTTGGCAACTTCTTCGCTGCCCAGATGATACTCACCAGTCGTCGGCCGATCCAGCATACCGATAATGTTCATCAGAGTGGATTTTCCCGATCCGGACGGCCCCATAATGGCGACAAATTCTCCTTCTTCCACTTCCAAATGGATATTTTTCAGAACCTGAAGCTCCTGATCACCATTTCGATAGCTTTTGTTGATGTCTTTTAACTCAATTAGCTTCTTCATAGGATTTCACCTCTTGACCGTCTTTCAGGCTATCTGTCGGATTGGTGATTACTTTGCTGTCTTTTGTCAGACCGGATGAGATTTCTTGATTTTCAGCATCAGCATTTCCAAGGGTTACCTCTACTTTCTTGGCAATCCCTTTTTCCAGAGTCCAGACATAGTTTTTGTCTCCATCTGCTACCACGCTGCTGGCTGGCACCAAAATTCCCTGCGTATTGTTTTTCACTTCCAGATTGACAGAAAAGCCTTGCTTGAGCTCGCCGATTTCACTGGTAATATCCACTGTGTAGGGATATTTGGAGGAAGAAGCTGTTCCCGTTCCGCTGCTGCCTGCCGCCGGAGCGGCTGCTGCCTGCTGGCCGTCTTTGGGATAGTTGGAAATATAACTGATTTTGCCGGTCCATTTCTTATCCGGATAAACCTTTGAGGTAATCGTGACCTCCTGACCGACAGACAGGTTGGCCAGATTGTACTCTGACAGCTCCCCTTTGACCTGCAGATTGCCATTGCTGACGACATGGACCAAGGTCTGAGTGGTGCCGGTTGTTGATTTGGAAACATCGCGGTTGACTTCTACTACGGTGCCGTCGGCTGTACTGGTAACCGTCAGAGCGTTCAGCGCAGCCTGTGCCTTGTTCATATTGTCAACGGCATCAGCCCGGGCGTCGCGGAGATCAGCAGCCTGTGAGTCAGCAGAACGCTGAGCCTGGGCCACTGATTGGCCGTCCGTCTCTTCATCGCCAGTCGTATTGACAGTCACACCATTCGTCTCTAAATCATGGAGCTGACGGTCGGCCTTATTGACAGCGCGGACAGCCGCATCATAAGCAGCCTGAGCTTCTGCGCTCTTATAGGTTACCAAGGCCTGACCTGCAGCTACTTGGTCGCCGACATTGACCAAAACGCTGTCCAAGTCACCTTTGGTACTGTCATAGTAAATGTACTGCTCATTATTGGCTGTCACATTTCCTGTCAGCAAAACAGACGAGGCTATGGAGCCTTCCTTGGCCTGCTGAACATATGGTTTCGATTCTGCTGCTGTTTCAGAGGAATTTCCTCCATTTAAAAACATGAAGAAAAGTGCACCGACTACAACCGCAAGGCTGGCTCCAATAATGCTAAATAATTGCCACTTCTTTAACTTTCTCATCTTTTTTCCTCCTCTTGATGAAAACGATTTTCTTTTGTCTTATTATATCATAAGCCTATCATAATTTTCGTAAAAAATATCACAGATTTCATAAATGGTCGCTATCTCATCCTCAATGGTGGTTTCGGGCAATCCGTAGCAGATTTTTGCAATCACCTGCTAAAAAAGGTACAATTACCTCATATAAAAGAAGGAGATTACCAAGACCATGAAAGAATTTGATATCATTGCGATCGGCGGGGGGAGCGGCGGAATTGCCACTATGAACCGGGCTGGCGAGTACGGTGCCAAAGCAGCTGTCATTGAAGCCAAAAAGCTGGGCGGTACCTGTGTCAATGTCGGCTGTGTGCCCAAGAAAATCATGTGGTACGGAGCTCAGATTGCCGAAGCTATTCAACACTATGGACCTGATTATGGCTTCACATCAGACAATCAGCAGTTTGACTTTGCCACCCTGCGCAGAAACCGCGAAGCCTACATCAACCGGGCCCGCTCTTCCTATGACGGAAGTTTTAAGCGCAACGGAGTAGAGCTGATTGAAGGTTATGCCCGCTTTGTTGATGCAAACACTGTCGAGGTTGACGGTGAGTTGGTCCGAGCCAGCCATATTGTCATCGCAACGGGAGCCCACCCCGTTATCCCCACTATTCCAGGAGCCGGTTTCGGTGAAAATTCCGATGATGTCTTTGCCTGGGAAAAGCTGCCTCAGTCTGTAGCAATTGTCGGAGCCGGCTATATCGCCGTTGAGCTGGCCGGTGTCCTCCATGCTCTGGGGGTCCAGACAGACCTCTTTGTCCGCCGCGACCGTCCCCTGCGCAACTTTGATTCTTATCTGATTGACGGTTTGGTCGAAGAAATGGCCAAGTCCGGTCCAAGCCTGCATACCCACAAAATCCCGCAAAAGCTGGAAAAACTAGCAGACGGCCAGCTCAAGCTTTACTTTGAAGACGGCAGCAGCCACACCGCTGAGCGCGTCATCTGGGCGATCGGGCGCCAGCCTAATATTGCGGGACTCAACTTGGAAGCAGCCGGTGTGACCTTGAATGAGCGCGGCTTCATCGCTGTTGACGAATACCAAAATACCCTTGTCCCGGGCATCTACGCTCTGGGCGATGTCACCGGTGAAAAAGAGCTGACTCCTGTTGCCATTAAAGCCGGACGGACCTTGGCAGAACGCCTCTTTAACGGAAAGTCAGATGCCAAGATGGACTACAGCACCATCCCGACAGTTGTCTTTTCCCATCCCGCTATCGGAACGGTCGGTTTGACCGAAGAACAAGCGGTAAAAGCTTATGGTGCGGACAAGATTCATGTCTACACTTCCAGCTTTGCCTCCATGTATTCGGCTGTGACCCAGCACCGCCAATCAGCTAAGTTCAAGCTCATCACCGCAGGGAGCGACGAGAAAGTCGTCGGCCTGCACGGTATTGGCTACGGGGTGGATGAAATGATCCAGGGCTTTGCCGTTGCCATCAAAATGGGGGCCACCAAGGCGGACTTTGACGCCACGGTTGCCATCCACCCGACTGGTTCCGAAGAATTCGTGACCATGCGGTAAAAAATCAGAAGAGGTTTGGAATCCCAGCCTCTTTTTGACTTCTGCTGCTATTTTATAATAAATATCCTGCCCATTCCATAACCTAACCTTTCATTTTGCCGACGAATCTTACATTTTTGTAAGATATCGTCTTTTCGTTTGCTTTTAGCAGTGAGGCTGAAGGACTTTTATACAATATCTTCCAAAAGATCCATCCCTCTGCGGGTGAGGACGCAGCCATCATGGGAGTCTTATACGGTATCTTCCAAAAGATTCATCCCTCTGTGGGTGAGGACGCAGCCATCATGGGAGTCTGTCCCACCGCCTTTATCTCCAGCCTCCGACAGTCCTTCTGGACTGTTGGAGCAAGGCGAGCTAAGGACGGAATAAAAGAAAAACTAAATGACGATAAAAACACAAGTCATTTCGAATGGTTCCACCACCCCCTTTTCTATAATATTTTAAGAATACATGTTCAGATTTTTATCAGATTATAAACATCTCTATTCATTATTCTAAAGCAAAAATATCAAGAATTTCTAAAGAAATTCTAAAATATTTCTAAAGAATAGGAAGTCAGACTGATGGGGCTGATGCGGTTTGAAGAGAAGTTCAACGAGTAAAAGCATAAAAAACAATAACAGCAGACAAAAACCACCCTCTTCTATTTTCAGAAAAGACGGGTGGTTTCTTTGATGGATTGGCTAAGGCAGAATTGCCAGAGCACGTACCGGCGATCCTGTCGCCTGCTCCCAATTTGGAAATGCAATGGAAATCAGAGCACCGGTTGCCGGCAGCTGGTCTAGGTTGGCCAGCACTTCGACTTGGTAGATATCCTGCTCTAAAAGATAATATTCATTGACCAGGCCAGATGCTGCCGCCGGAACTCCGGCATCGGTGTCAAAGGTTTCATGGCCGACCGCCTTAACGCCGCGTTCATGGATCAGAAATTCCAGAGCATCACGTCCCCAGCCCGGGGTATGCTGAATATCCTGCTCATCCAGATTGCGCATCTGCTCCTGACTGGGCCAGCGCTTGGACCAGTCCGAGCGAAAGGCCACGAAAGCTCCCTCAGGAACAGCACCGTGCTCCGCTTCAAAATCCACAATATCCTGCTTCCTCAGAATGTAGTCTGGATTTTCAGCCACTTCCTGCGACTTGTCAATGACTACTAAAGGCAGCAGCAAATCCTTCAAATCCAGCTCCTCCAGCCAGCGGCCGCCTTCCACAAAGTGAATGGGAGCATCAATGTGGGTGCCGTACTGGCCAACCACAGAAAACTGCTGGACATGAAAACCATCTGCCAAGGTGAAAATATCTTTTTTCTCCAAGGCCGGCAAAGCCGGAAAACGCGGGCTGTCCTCTTTGATTTGATGAGAGAGATTGACCCATTTTTTGCTTTTCAGCTCCTTGCATAATGTCAGTAAATCCGTCATCTGTTTCTCCTGCTCCTCTTCTAATCGCCCCAGACTTCTTTAGCAATTTCTGAAATCAGAGCGATTTTTTCCCATTGATTTTCCTCAGTCAGAATATTGCCTTCCTCTGTGGAAGCAAAGCCGCACTGAGTAGACAGATAGAGATTTTCCAGCGGCACATACTGACTGGCCTCCTTGATGCGGGCAATCACCTCTGTCTTATCTTCTAGGTCTCCGCTCTTGGAGGTCAAGAGGCCCAGAACGACCTTTTTGCCCGGTGTGACCTTGGCCAATGGCTCAAAGCCGCCGGCCCGCTCCGTGTCAAATTCCAGAAAATAGGCATTGACCGCTTCTTTTTCAAAAAGCTCTTCTGCGATAGGAGCATAGCCGCCTGACGAAGCCCAGGTAGAATGATAATTGCCGCGGCAGACATGGGTATTGAGGGTCAGACCAGCCGGAATATTCTCGTAGACATCATTATTAAGGGTCAGGAAAAGCTGGGCCAATTCATCCCGCACCTGATCCTTGCTTTTCCCCTGTGCTGCTCCCCAAGCAGTCAGAAACTGATCATCTACCAGCACTCCCCAAGTACAGTCATCAGCCTGCAGGGTCTTGAGTCCCGCATCCACCAAATCCTGAATGACTTGGAGATACGCTTCCTTGATGTCCCGGCGAAGCTCAGTAAAATCTGGATAAATCTGATTGAGTTTTTCCACATGCTCTGCATCGCGTATAAGCTCAAAATAAAACTGAGCCGGAGCAGGAATCGTGTACTTCGCTTCTACTTGGTCCTGTTCAGCCACCAAATCCCGCAGAAATTTATAATGCTCCACAAAAGGATGCTGCCGGCCGGAAATTTTGCCGGCAATGAGAGCCGAGTCAGCCTTGGTCGTTTCTCCGTGAAAGTGATAGCCCTCTGCTGCCTGCACATGGTCAATGCCTTGGAAGCCCCAGAAAAAGTCCAGATGCCAGTAAGCCCGGCGGAATTCCCCATCTGTCACGCTTTTGAGCCCAGCTTTGACTTCTTTGGCCACCAAGTCGCGAATAGCCTTGTCCTCCGCTGCGGTCAGCTCCTCACGGCTAAGTTTGCCCTCCGCATAGGCCTCACGGGCTTCTGCCAACTCCTGAGGGCGCAGAAAAGAACCAACATGGTCCACTCTGAAAGGTGCATGTGTCTGTGTCATAAAATATACCTCTTTTGTATCATATCTTTAATCCGGTTATAAGGTTTGAAACCCTTATCGGATAAGAAACATTATATCAGCCAAGCCCTGTCTTATCAATCATTTGGAGCAGTTTCAGCTAATCTCATTTCATTGATAAATCTATAGTTTATAACTATAGCAACGGTTTGATGGTTCTTACTATTCAAGATTGATTAATTTTGATATGATAGAAAAAAGACTGCAGAAATGAGGATTTCTTCTGATGAGTAAGACAAAAAAGATTCTGGCCGCTTTGGGCATTCTTTTCTTTAATATTTTTGGCCTTATCGCCTTTATCATCCTGCTGATTAGAAGCAAGAAGCGGACAAAATAAGCAAAAACTGTCTAGTCTGATGCAGCCGGTCTTGACTTTTTTGAATTTTCTTTTTAAAATAGTTACCATAAATAACAATAGAGGTTTACTATTTTATGAACAAGACATTTTCCTTAGTGCTTCCGGCCATCGGAGCGGCTCTGCTGGCTGTTCTGTCACAGCTCAGCTTCAGTATCGGCCCAGTGCCAATCACTCTGCAGACTTTCGCTGTCGGCCTGCTTGCCACGGTCTTCAAAAGCCGAGAAGCAGTTTTGTCTGTCGCTCTTTATCTGCTGCTGGGAGCTTTGGGTCTGCCGGTTTTTGCAGGCGGAAGCGGCGGCTTTCAAGCTCTGCTGGGTCCAAATGCAGGCTACCTCTGGGCCTACCTGCTCTTCGCCTTGGTCACTTCCAGCCTGACTCATAAGGACCGGCCTTTTTATGTGACCTTTGCAGCCAATCTCTTGGGCGATGCTCTGGTCTTTGTCGGCGGCGTACTGGGACTGCACTTGCTCGGAGGCTTTGAATGGTCTTATGCCTTTGCCGTCGGCGTCACTCCTTTCATCCTGCCTGATCTCTTGAAAATTGCGGCCATCACTCTTATCAGCATCCCTCTTTTTAAAAGCCTCAGCTTTCACCCTTATTTTTCAAGGAAATAAACCGATGCAGTCATCTTATTTGACTGGCTGCCTGGTGTGAATGCTCCTGATGTCCGTAGAGGGCAGACCGGTAAAAGAAAGCTTTATGAACTATTCCATATAAAAAAGGCGGTGGGACAGCCTCTTCAGAACGTATACAAATTCCATTTTCTTTGTAAAAATTTTATAAATTCTTACAAAGAATTAAGAAAAAGCTCATTGCTATAATTAAAACAAAGATCAACCAAGTCTTTCCGCTGTGAGAAAAGCGCCTGAAACTAAAGAGTTTCAGGCGCTCGGAAGATTTGAGACTTTAGGCTCAAATCTTAGGTATGGAATTCCGAAGGAAGTCGCTACCGTCCGCACTCACTTAAAGAAAGACTTTGGATAACTTTGTCTTCAGTCTCAAACTGATAGATCGAATCTATCAGTTTTTAAATGCTTTGACCAAGGTGTCAAATTCTTCATTGGACAGGGTGATGCCCTTGCCCATCTTGCTATGGTCTGGGCTCCAAGTGCGGATATCATACTTGGCCGGTGCGCCGTTAAAGCTGACGCGGTTGAGCTCCTTGGTCCAGCCCTTGTCATTTTCCGACAGGACCAGCAGCTTCTCTTCGATTTCAAATGTAAATTCTGACATGTTTCACCTCATTTTTTACTTTCCACCTACATAATTCGTAAAAGATTTTACTTTTTTGTAGATTTTATTATATAATGATTGTATCAAGTTATGGAGATTTTAGCTATGAAAAAATATCTCGAAATGATTTTACAAAGAGCCAATGAATTTATCAACTCCAAAAGAACGGACAGGGATTTTGAGGACAACAGCCGTATCCTGCGCACCATTGAGCTGGCACTGCGAAAAAAATCCGGTGTGCATGTCATCTTTCTGGATAAAAGCTTTACCGGCGATATTGTCAAATATGACCGCGACCGTCAGCAGCTCATTATCAAGAATTTCAAGAAAAGCATGACCACAATTATCCGTGTGCAGGACATTAAGCGCATCAGTCTAGTCCCCAATAATATCCGCGAGGCTCAGAAAAAAGATATCCGCCTCAACAGCCCCAAGATAAGAAGATAGCTCCTCAGCCCATAACGCTGAGGAGTTCTTTTTCTCTGCTTCTTCGTAAATCCAGTCTAATACTCAATGAAAATCTTCAGCAAAGCAGGCAGGAAAACAGACTGTTCAACTAGTCCGGGAGATTATTTGAGGTGGCAAATAGAACTCCGATAGGAAGCATCAAAAATATGGCTCTTTGACCTGCAGCCTCCCACTCCCTGCCTCACTATCTCGTTTCTGAGTTCGGGCTGAAAAGGTCTTCCGAGTCTTCCCTGCTTTCGAATTTTCAGGCAGGGCTGACACGATTTGAAGTGATTTTCGAAGAGTATGAAAAAGGCAGGGCTTGAGAGGCTGAACAGATTGCCATCTTATTCAAACCTGCTGTCTGCCTGAAAGTAAATGGCAGCATGTGCCTTGCAGCCGGGATTAAAAGAACGGCTGCAGACAGGGCAGGCAGCTGCACTGTTCAAATACTGGGCAATGGTCAGCTCACTCCGGCAGCCGCCGCACAGCACCACCTTGTCTGCAGACCGGCTCATGGGATAGGGCACATAGGTATGCCTTTCACAAGTATCATGGCAGGCGAAACAGGGATAATATCTGCGGCAGGCAAAACATTTGAGTGCAATGATGTCCAAAGCGCTGTGATAATGAATACAGCGCGTCTCCTTGTCTATCAGATCGCCGTAAACGTTGACCATTTTCTCCTCCCGATCTAGGCACGAACCGTCACACTGCTGCCATCCTCCTTGTAGAGATTGAACAGACCTTCCTTGCGGGCGCGGACCATATCGCCAGGCTGAACAGGCTGCGGAACAGTAATAGTCAGCAATTCCATCGGTTTAGGTGCGCGGTCAATCTTCTGGCCATCCGCATCGCGAAGATCTGTGATAAAGGTTTCAAAATGCCGGAAGCCCGGTCCATAAAACTCCACCTGGTCCCCCTCGTTGATGACATTGCGCTGGCGGATCGTCGCCGTCTGAGTCGCAGCATCATAGGCCACCACTTCTGCTACAAACTTATATTCTGGAATCTTGCGGCGGGCACCGAAAAGCTGCTCGTTCTCCGTCGGAGTATGGTAGTAAAATCCAGTTGCCAGCTCCCGCTGGGCCACCTTCCACATCTCATCAACTAAATCCTGCTTAATGGCTTCAAACTTTTCAGGACTTTCTAAATAAGCATCCACCGCTGCCTTGTAGCAATTCGTCACAGTGGAAACATAGTGAATAGACTTCATGCGGCCTTCTATTTTCAGGCTGTCAACGCCATTTTCGATCATATCCGGTATATGGTCAATCATGGACATGTCTACTGCTGACATGGAGAATTCTTCAGGAATTTCCCCCTGCAGGCTTCTGCGCTCTTGGCCAAAAGGCATATCATAGAGGTCGTATTTCCAGCGGCAGGACTGGGAACAGCCGCCGCGATTGGCATCCCGCATACTCATGTGATTGGACAGAGTACAGCGGCCAGAGTAAGAAATGCACATGGCGCCGTGGACAAAGGCCTCAATTTCGACATTGGTGCGCCTGCGGATTTCTGCCAGCTCAGCCATGGAGACCTCCCGGGCCAGAACGACCCGGGTCAGCCCCAGATTTTTCCAAAATTCCAGCGTCTCATAGTTAGTCGCACTGGCCTGAGTGGACAGGTGGATTTCAAGGCCGGGAGCCTCTGCAGCCGCAATAGCAATCAGAGCCGGATCAGACACAATTACGGCTGCAATGCCAATATCACGAAGTTTACGGAAGAAGTCCCGGCCCTTCTTCATTTCCTTCGTGCATGACCATATTGGCCGCAACATAGACCTTGGCACCGTACTGGGCCGCAAACTGCACCCCTTCTTCCATCTGCTCAAAAGTGAAGTTGCCCGCCCGGCTGCGAAGGCCATAGGCCTGACCGCCGATAAAGACTGCATCTGCTCCGTAGCGGACAGCCACCTTTAATTTTTCCAGCGTTCCGGCAGGTGACAGCACCTCCGGCCGTTTTAAAATGTTTACCATCGTTTCTCCTATTTGCAATATAAAAGTTTGATGTTTTCTTTCTATTTTATAGCAATTCGAAAGCAAAAGCAAGGCGAGGCAGATTGTTTTGACAATTCTCATTTTCTGTTTTTCGAGTTAATTCAAATATGTTTTTAGATTGCGGACGGACCTGCCGCAGGGAAGGATTAGCTTTGATTTTTGAAACGTCTAACCTTCAAAAAAGAAGCTGGGATAATCGAAACCCAGCCTCAATACTGTAAATAAAAGAACTCTTTTTACTCAATGAAAAGCCAAAACAGAGCAGGAAGTATCAAGGCGGTGGGACAGACTCCCATGATGGCTGCGGATGAAGCTCTTGTCAGAGAAGGAGGACTGTACCGGCCGATGCAAGCTTCGCTGGACTCAGCCACAACTGGCAACAGTTTCCCCCAGATTGGACGAAAGCCGGGAACTGCTTTTTCTTTATCTGCGGCCTTCACCCGCCTCTCAGGCTTAATGAAAGCCGGAAACGGCCTTCCCTTTCCTTATCTCCCCAACCTCTCTGCCTTGCTTTCAAATAGTTAGGCACGGGCCGAACCTTCTCACTCCCCAGACTGTTGGAACAAGTCGAAATGAACGACGGCCGGCCTTGATTTTCGAAGAGCAGAAGGACCATCAGGCATTTACTTGACCATATCAGGGTCATAGTCATAAAATCCTGTATCTAAGAAACGGTTTTTGGAATGCAGCCGATGAATCTGCTCATCCAGCATAAAGGCTCGATCGGGCGTAAATTCTCCTCTTTCCAGCAAACCCCGTGCCTGTACGAAAAGCTTGGCAATCTCTACAAAATTATGACCCGGTGTATAGAGGCCTTCCAGCTTCCAATGCGTAAAGCCATGTTGGGCCAACTCGCTCAGCTTGGTCATTAAATCCAAGTCGTTATTGGCAAAGATGTGGGTTCCATGCTTGTCCTCAAAAATCGAATAATGACTCTGAGGATCGCTCGGTTCCGCTAAGAAAAGATCGCGTTCCCTGCTTTTTTCATCATCAATATGGGTGAAATTATAGTAATTCTGCAGCAGGGGGCGCTTGGAATGATGAATGACACTGGCCCCGTATACCAGAACCTCCGCCGGAATTTCCAAGATTTCCGGCATCTTGAAGAGCTCAGCAGACGGCACTTCCCGAGCCAGAACCGCCTCAGAAACACCAGCATTCCTGCCCCAGAAGTTAATCTGCCGGCTGCTGGTCACCATGGTCGAGGCATCGTAAATCGTTTTCAGCCGGTAGCCGTCACGCTGCAGGACATAAAAAACGCCCGCATCCCCGACCGTGATATAGTCTGCCTGAATCTCCTGCAGAAAATCCAGATAGGGCTTGATATGGTCCATCATTTCCTGATGCATGAGGGCATTGACAGCCACCGTCAGCTCTTTGCCGGCCGCATGAACCAGCTTGGAAATTCGATTTAATTCATCTAAACTGAAATTATGAGGCAGACGGAGGCCGTAATGCTGCTCGCCAACATAAATACGGTCGATACCGACCGCCAACAGCTCTTGGACTTGCTCTATGCTTTCAGCTGTTGCTGTAATGATTATCTTTTTCATAGACCTATTATAGCAAAAAAATAAAAGCTGGTTGTTTTTCATTCGAATTTATTCGTTTTGTAACACTTTTGTAATATTTTAACCAGCAAAAAAATGGTAGAATTAGAGGGTACTGTAAGGAGAGAGAATTATGCCCGTAAGAAAATACCAACAATATGACGACCCAACTGACTACAACTACCAACAAGAAATTGAATTTGAACAAACCCCGCTTTATCAGGAATACCTGCCTGAAGCAGAAACTTCACCAAGACTGAGTGAACTGTTCTTCTTCCTGAATATCGCTGTCTTCTGTGTCTTGACAGTGCTCTTTAGCTTTGTATTCCTGACAATGAAAATGAATACCTTTATGGCCTTTACATTGGCTATTGCGTCCAGCCTTTTAACTATTCAGACCTATCGTATCTTTGCTAAAAAACGACAAGCCAAAAAATAAAATGTGATTCGACAATGTTAAATATGATAAAAGAGGTTGCTGTCAACCTCTTTTTGCTGTCTTTTTTGACCTAATCCTCTTCAAATGATGTCAGCTCCAACAATCTGGGCAGGGAAGATTGGGGGAACCTTTTTAGCCCCTAGAGATAAAGGCGGTGAGACGGAACTAAAAATATTCAATTTTTAGTTCCGTCTCACCGCCTTTATTTGCTAGTCTTTCTTGTCTTGATCTGCTGTTTCTTCTGCTGCTGTCCAATCTTGTTCGGCAGCTTCAGCCTCCAAGTCAATGATAATATCTTCTGATTCTATTGCTGCCGGTGCTGCTTCCTCCTCAGCCGGAGCCTCAAAGTCGTCTTGCTCAGCAGATTCTGCTTCTTTTTCAAATTTGTCTTTCACCACCTGAAAGGTTTCCTGTGAGTAGTCCACAACTGATTTCGTCTTTTCTTTCACAGATTCGATGACGGTTTCTGTCGTAATTTCGCCATTCTCAACCTTCTCCTTGGTTTCATTGATGACGCTGACTGCCTGATTCGAAAAATCCTTGGCTGACTGAAGGACTGCATCATGGATATCGTCCGGATTTTCCTGATAGTCCTTAACAAATTTGCGAACCTTATCTGTCGTTTCTTTGCCTTTCTTGCTGGTCAGAAAATAAGCGACTGCAGCACCTGAAACGGCGCCCAATAAAAGCGATGAAAATTTTCCCATAGTAGACCTTCTTTCTTATTTCTTAAATAGTTTTGATGCAAAACGCAAAGCAGATAAACCTGCTGTTGTTTTGGCTGTTCCCTTGCCGGCTGCGACTGCTTTCCTGCTGAGGGTGCGCGCCTGATCATTCAGGTCAGATACAGACTCAGATAGGTCGGCCACCGCTGTAAACAAGGGATCAATAGTGGCAACTTTCTGGTTGATGTCGTCTGTCAGCACATTGACCTTAGCCAGCAAATCATTGGTTTGATGAAGGGTCACATTGACATCAGAGGTCAGAACCTTGATGGTGTTCTCTGTTTCGTCCAGCATTCTGCCGGCTTTGTCGCCAAGATTTTTGACCGTGATGGTCAGGTAAATCACAAAGACGATGAGGGCGACTGCCAATAAGGCATAAGCAATTTCAATTATCATTTTTTATCTCCTCCTCATTCTGATAATAGGGGGCCTGTCTCCTGCGCTGGTAAATAATGATGGCAAGTCCTGCAAAAATCAGCAGGAGAGACAGCCATTGAGAAACGCGAAGGCCTGCAAACATGAGACTGTCTGTTCTCATTCCTTCAATAATCATGCGGCCGAATCCGTACCAAACCAGATAAAAGGCGGTAATCTCACCCTGTCTCAGGAATTTCGGCCGGCGGCGCAAGAACAGAATCAGACTGAAACCAAGCAGATTCCAAAGAGATTCATAGAGGAAGGTTGGCTGACGGTAGCTGCCGTCTATATACATATTGTCACGGATAAAGCCAGGCAGGTAATTGAGGCTCTTAACAGCCGCGCCGTAAGCTTCCTGATTAAAGAAATTCCCCCAGCGGCCAATACTCTGGGCAATCATAACACTGGGTGCTGCAACATCCAGAAAATCAATGGTGTTGATCAGACGCCTGCGGGTGAAGAAATAGAGAACGATAGCGCCTGCAATCAGGCCGCCGTAAATGGCAATACCGGCAATGCCGCCGTTCCAGAAATCTATAATCTTAATAGGATTTTTGCTGTAATAGTCCCATTCAAAGGCCACATAGTAAATACGGGCACCGACGATAGCCAAAGGAAAGGCAATGAGGATAAAATCCAGAATATCATCGGGAATAATCTTCTTGCGCGGTGCTTCTTTCATGGCCAGATAGACTGCCAAGACAAGACCGGTGACAATGCAGACAGCATACCAGCGGATGCTGAAAGGACCGAGATGAAAAGCTACTGGATCAATCATGTTTCACCTCGTTCTGGTTAATGAGATTTGTCAGGCGCTCTTCAAAAATCTTGGTGGCATCAAAGCCCATCTCCTTGGCCCGATAGTTCATGGCTGCTGCTTCAATTACGACTGAGATATTGCGGCCGGTCTTGACCGGAATCCGAATCCGAGGAACGCTGACCCCGGCAATCTCCAGCTCTTCCGCATTGTTGCCCAGACGGTCAAACGTTTTATTGGTATCATAATTTTCCAGATAAACAGCCAGCTGCACCTGTGACGAATCTTTGACGGCGCTGGCTCCATAAAGACTCATGACATCGATAATCCCGACACCGCGGATTTCCAGCAGATGGCGCAGAATTTCGGCCGGCTCGCCCCAAAGGGTCATTTCATCCTTGGCAAAGATGTCCACTCGGTCATCAGCAACCAAACGGTGCCCGCGTTTGACCAATTCAAGCCCTGTCTCACTTTTACCAATCCCGCTGTCGCCCTGAATGAGCACGCCCATGCCGTAAATGTCCATGAGGACACCGTGGACGCTGGTCCTTTCTGCCAGCCGTGAATCCAGATAGCTGGAGATTTCCCCAGACAGGCGGCTGGTTGAGGTCTTGCTGCGAAGAATGGCAATCTGCTTCTGCTCTGCCGCCCGGACCATTTCCTCGGGAATCTCTAAATTCCGGGCAACGATAATCACCGGCGTCTCAGGCTGAAACATTTTAAGGAGCACTTGGTGGCGGTTGTGGGAGGTCATCTTGGTCAGATAGGACCACTCCTTCATTCCAATCAGCTGGATGCGCTCAGGGGTATAGTAATCAAAATAGCCTGTCATTTCAAGTCCTGGACGGGAAATGTCCGAAGTGGTTATTTCTTTGTCCAGCAGACTTTCATCTCCGTAAACCTGATACAGACGGGACTTTTTCAAGAGGTCTTTGACCTTTACAGACATCATCTTCTCCCTTCAAAATTTTTCTTCCTCTATTATAGCAGATTTTTAGCTCAAAAGAGTTTTTAAGGCAGGAAATTGAAAGAGAAATTTTAATTTGAATTAAATCATATCCCCCTTCTTTTCTTTCATAATATAGTCTTTTAGTAGTGAAACTGTCCGGGGGACAGTTTCAGCCTACCGCTAAAAATATAGGACGATAGGGTAACGAGCTCAAGAATTTTTTACCAAAACAAAGCAAGGCTGAAGAACTTTTATACAGTATCTCCCTTAAGAGCCATCCCTCTGTGGGGGAGGACACAGCCATCATGGGAGTCTGACCCTGCCTCACTCCCTCGGAGTGAGCGAAAGCCGGCGGTGGGACAGAACTAAATTTTTAAAAATTTAGTTCGTCGTCCCAGCCCCGCAAGGATGATTAGGAGCTTTTTGGAGTCTAAAAGACGAACAAAAAGTCCAATCAGCTACCGCGCCAAAAGTTTTTTACCAAAACAAAGCGAGACTGAAAGACTTTTGCCTCAGCCTCTTTATCTCCAGCCTCCAACAGTCCTTATGGACTGTTGGAGCAAGGCCAGTTAACGACGGAATAGGAATAAAAGAGAAACGAAATGACGATAAAAAAACCGAGCAGTGCTCAGTCAATTAATCCAGACAGGACTTCCTTTTGATGACGGAAAAAAGGATGAGTCTCCATAAAATCAGCAACTGCTGACAGCGGCAGCCAGAGATGGGCATCGGTTTCGCCGGCTTGATAGCGGACACTGCCCTTGTCAGCAGAAACCGCCGCTTCGTAATAGTCAAAATGACACTGGTCTTCAGCTGATCTGGCCTGTGCAATCAATCGGATACTGTCAGGCACCAGTCCTGTTTCTTCCTCCAATTCCCGCAGGGCAGCTGTCCGGCTGCTCTCATCAGCCAGCACACTGCCGCCGGCTCCACATTCGTAGTAGCCGGGATAGAAAGACTTGCTGGCCGCTCGCCGCATAAAGAGCAGCTCTCCATCCGCATGGCGGACAAATACATTGACACAGAGGTGAAAGAGCCCCTCCGGAACGGGCTCGCCTCTGACTAAAAGGCGGGGCAGTTTATTTCGATTTAAGTCATAAGCATTCCAGATTTCAGACATTAGTTTTCCTTACATTATTTCAGCAATTCTCATAATCTTGCTTCCTCAAAATGAGTCTGCTCCCAGCTCTTTTCCTAGGCCTTTTTGCCTGCTTGCTTTTTCTTCCACAGAAACTTGACAGCATAAGCCAAAGCGTAAATGATGGCATTTGAAACAATCATACCAAGCAGAAAAAGCAGAAGGATTGACGTGATATAGAGCATATACGGCGAATCATTATTGAAGACAGATGAGCCAATCATATAAGCAAGGAAAGGAGACGCCAACAGGGGCAGGCCTAAGACAGAACCTAACCAGACTTGGGGTTTAAGGGCCTGCTCCACAGGCGGGGTAAAAATAAAGAATAAAAAATTCCACAAGCCCAAAGGAAAAGAATAAAGTCCAAAGATTAGACCCACTAAACCACCGGAGGATCCTCCCTGCATCAAAGAGAAAACCATTCCAAAAAGGAACAGGTGAAGGAAGAAACTCCCAATCAGATAAATCAAAAAGAACAAATAATAAAAAGGCAAAGAAAACCGTTTCATAAACTGCTCCTCCTTATTTTAGAGATGCAGGTTGGACTTTTTCAGCAACAGCTATATACAGCATCAAACTGTTACTGACTATTCTAAAGGTGCTGCCTCTTTCACAACCTCTCCTCACCGAAATAGAAAAATCGGTCAATTTCCCTAGGCTGCTTAGCCTTGTCCCTTACCAAGTCCAGCCATCCTTGTCATCCTTGACAGCCTCTGCTTCTTTTCGCTTGCGCGGCCCAGTTCCGTACATTTCTTCCTCAATATCTTCCTTGTAGGGCATGGCCATGGCCAACAAGATATAGATGACAATGCCCAGGCCAAAATGCAGCACGGTAAAAATGATAAAGAGGAAACGAAGCAGGCTGACATCAAAATGAAATTTATCCGCCAAACCAGCCAAGACGCCGGAAATGATTCGGTTTTTTCTTAATTTGTAAAATGTTGCTTTCATCATCATCGACCTCGCTATCCTAGTCACCTTTTTAGAGTCTTTTAGTTTGCTTTTAGCTATGAAATGACCTGGGAGAGTAAAAAGGTCCGAGGGACCTTTTTAGCCCCTGCCCAGAAATCCACAAGCTGGGTAGGTCCGGGGAACCTTTTCACTCTTCCTGACTGTTAGCTGACAAAGTAATAAAAGACAAACTAAATGACGATAGCTTATTCTACCACAGTAAGGGAGCAACTGCATCAGCCCAAAGGCTGATTCTGGCAAATCGAATAGTGGCAAATGCGGCGGAATGATTCATGGCTGCAGGCTCTCAATCCTCTAATAAACGTAGTTTGCCCATACAGCGGCCGCAGCGGTATTTCTGCAACTCAACCCGCCTCTTACGGACAATGACCGCTTGGCACTGCTGACACTGATAGTACAATTTCTTCTGATCAGTGGGCAGGGCAGGTGCATAGCGCAGGCCGTCCACAGCCTTGAGCAATTCCTTAAAATCTCTGTCCGTATGCCGGTAGCCCTTGCCCTGATAGTAGAGATGGTAGTGGGCCAGCTCGTGACGGACAATCCTGCGAAAGGTCGCAAGGCCAAAAGTCTCGTAAATCCTGGGATTGAAATCCAGATGGCCGTCTTTAGGAAAGAAGCGTCCCCCAGTGGTGCGGAGACGCTTGTTCCAATAGGCTTCATGCTGAAATTCCTGACCGAAATCCTCCAGCGAAACCTGCTTAACA
>NZ_KQ969393.1:282702-285881 GCF_001578865.1 Streptococcus sp. DD11 | reverse complement strand
CGAAACCTGCTTAACATAATCAGTTAGATTCATTTGGTGCTATCAGGGAGAGGTTGACCTTCTCCCGCTCCACATCTAGTTTGTCCACCCAGACAGTGACTAAATCACCAACTGATAAGAGCTGGCTGGGGTGCTTAATATAGTCCTTGCTCAGCTTGGAAATATGGATGAGACCGTCCTCGTGAATACCGATGTCAACGAAGGCACCGAAATCAACGACATTGCGGACAACGCCCTCCAGCTTCTGGCCGATACGCAAATCGCGGATATTGAGCACATCCTGCCGCAGAACCGGCGCATCGAACGAGTCACGCAAATCGCGGCCGGGCTTGAGCAGATCAGCAATAATATCCTTGAGAGTCTCCTGACCGATGCCCAGCTGGGAAGCCAGCTCTTCTACCTTGACGGCCTTTAATCTGGCCTGAGCGGCTGCATCCAGCTGGCGGATGTCCAGCCGTTCAAACAGACGAGAGACAGCCGGGTAGCTCTCTGGGTGAACACCAGTATTATCCAGCAGATTGTCGCTTTCGGGAATGCGGAGGAAGCCGGCAGCCTGCTCAAAAGCTTTAGCACCCAGACGGGGGACCTCTTTGATCGCCTCCCGTGAGGTAATCAATCCTTCGGTCTCCCGGTACTTGACGATATTTTCAGAGATGGTTTTATTCAGTCCGGCAACATGGGCCAGCAGGGCCGGGCTGGCGGTATTGATATTGACCCCGACCTGATTGACCACTGTATCCACTACGAAATCCAGACTTTCCGTCAGTTTCTTCTGGCTGACATCATGCTGGTACTGGCCGACTCCGATGGACTTGGGATCAATCTTGACCAGCTCTGCCAGCGGGTCCTGCAGGCGGCGGGCAATAGAGATAGCCGAACGCTTCTCAACGGTCAAATCCGGAAATTCGTGCCGGGCCAGCTCACTGGCAGAATAGACCGAAGCTCCGCTTTCATTGACGATGACATAGCTGACCTGCGGATGCTCTTTCAGCACTTGGGCTACAAAAGCCTCGCTCTCGCGGCTGGCTGTGCCATTTCCAATAGCGATAATTTCTACTCCGAACTGACCAATCAGCTGAGACAGTTCTTTCTTAGCTGCCTCAATCTGGGCCGGTTTTGCCGGCGGCACCGGATAGATGACCTGTGTCGTCAGCATCTTGCCGGTCGCATCCACCACAGCCAGTTTGGCTCCGGTCCGAAAGGCTGGGTCAAAGCCCAGAACCACGCGCCCCTTCAGAGGTGCAATCAAGAGCAGGCTGCGCAGATTGTCCGAAAAAAGCTGAATAGCCCCATCCTCTGCTGCCTCTGTCAGCTCGGTGCGGATGCGGCGTTCCATAGCAGGAAGGATCTTCTTTTTGACCGCCTGCTGAACGGCTTCCACTATGTAGTTATTTTTAACCTTGAAGCGCACTTCAAAAAAGCGAATGATTTTATCTACATGATGCTCAAAGCCAACCTTGAGAATCCCCAGCTTTTCTCCGCGGTTGAGGGCCAGCGTGCGGTAGCCCTGCATGGTTGCGACTTTTTCAGAAAAATCATAGTAAATCTGAAAAACCTGCTTGTCATCCAGATCCCCGTCTTTAACCTTGGAATAGATAGCAGAGTTGGTCTGGATTTCATGATAGGTCCAGGCCCGCAGCTTGGTGTCTTCTGAGATGGCCTCGGTCAGAATATCCACCGCTCCGGCCAGAGCCGCCTCAGCTGTCGGAAAGGCCTCACTCGTAAGTTTCTCAGCTTCTGCCTGCAGATGAGACGCATCCTGCAGGATGAGCCGGGCCAGCGGAAAGAGACCCGCTTCACGCGCCAGAGTCGCCTTGGTCCGGCGTTTTTCCTTATATGGCAGGTAGAGTTCTTCAATATCGGCCAGCTTTTCAGCCGCTTCAATCTCCGAGCGCAGCTGGTCTGTCAGCTTGCCCTGCTCCTCAATCTTGGCCAGAACCACAGCCTTGCGCTCAGCCAAAACCGTCAGGCTCTTATCCAAGTCAATGATGGACTTAATCTGGACCTCATCGAGGTTGCCTGTTATTTCCTTACGGTAGCGGGCAATAAAAGGAATGGTATTGCCTTCGGCGGTCAATTCCAAAACTTTAGTAATCTGACTTTCTTTAATGCCCAGTTCCTGAGCGATTTTTGCAATAGTTATATTTTCCATATCGGCTCTATTATACCATAATAAGTTTGAAACTTAGAACTTTTTACAACTATTTAGTGACAGTTTAAGAAAAGTTTCAGGTAAGGCGGTGAGGGAGAGAGGACGACAGTTTCGAAGCTCATTTTAGGAATAAAAAATGCTGAAGAACTTCTCCAGCTTTTCTATCCTTATACAAAAATATTTCCATTGGCATCCGCAGGCCTCAGCAAGGCTGAAATACCTTGGAACAGACTCACGATGGTAGGAATACCTGTCCAAGAAAAAATCAGATACATAAAACCTGAACCGATCTTTCCAGCATAGAACTGATGTACACCAAAAGTCCCCAAAAAGATAGCCAAGAGAGCATAAACCATTTTGTTTACGAGCCGCCCCTGACCAGCTCCGTAAACTATCTGACTTTGGCTGTTATTATTTTCGTTGACAATATTGATATTGATTTTATCCTGCAAGTTATCCGCTGTCGTTTGTCTTGAACGATGAACAATAATTTCTTCTCCGGTATCATAGACTTCTACAATTTCTCCAGAAGCAGGTTCAAAGTCCAAATTTGAACGCAGAACTTTGATGACAGATGAGTCATCTTTTGCAATTGTAACTTCCGACTCAGTTACTTTGATAATTTTAGCCATAATAATCTCCCAACTTTTTCTCAACTTTAATTATATATATATATCACTTGTCAAGTGCTTTTCTGACTTTTTTCTCACGTTTTTAAATATCATTTTTTCCTTTTTGGTAGTATAATGGAACTAAATAATTTTTGAAATGAGGTTTTTTATGGCTATTAAATTTACCAAATCCGATGACTTGGATAAGATGTTTGAAGAGTTCGCAACCTTGCCCAAGGTAGAAAAGGTTGAATTTCCGGAGGATGAAAAAGATAAGAAAAAAACGCAAGATCAGAAGGCTGACAAAAGATGAATTTCTTTTCCCAGCTGCCGGACAGCGTCCTGCAGGCAGGAGCCATCTTTCTATCCATTATCATTGAGGCCCTGCCCTTCGTCCTGATTGGGAGCATTATCTC
>NZ_KQ969393.1:277767-282352 GCF_001578865.1 Streptococcus sp. DD11 | reverse complement strand
TTTGACGACCCGCTGGGCTCAGTTTGGCAGTGCAGCACTCCTGCTCCTGCCGCTCTTTGTCGGCATGTTCTTTCCAACCGTCACTCTTGACTCGACCACTGTTTCGGCCAAGGGCTTTCATTTCCCGCTGGCTGAGGGAAATTCTGCTGCTGTCCAGCAAGATGAGGGCACCAGCAGTCAGTATCTCAAGCCAGATACCAGCACCTATTTTACCAAAGGCGCCTATGAAAAGGAAATGCGGGCCGCTGCCAAGAAATATGTCGATAAGGAGACCATCGAGGTCACGACAGAAAACTATATGGAGGTCATGGAAGTCATTTATGACTATCCGGAGAACTTTGTGGGCAAGACACTGGAATTTACCGGCTTTGTCTACAATGATCCCAGCGACTCTAAGAACCAGTTTCTCTTTCGCTTTGGTATCATCCACTGTATCGCTGACTCCGGCGTCTACGGTCTCCTGACCACCGGCAGCAGTCAGCATTATGATGACAATACATGGATCCATGCCAAGGGCAAAATTGCCGTCCAGTATCACAAGAGTCTGGGTCAGAGCCTGCCAGCCTTGGAAATTGAGAGCTTGGACAAGGTTGAAAAACCAGACAATCCTTACGTCTATCGAGTATTTTAGCAAAAATCCTATAGAAGATGAATGAAAGCTTCTATAGGATTTTTTATCTGGCATTTCATTTTCTTTTGTATTCTTCGAACATCTCTTCAAACCAGGTCAGCTCCAGCAGTTTCCCAAACAGTTGGCGGCTGTCGAAACCTACAACGGCAGATTTTGCTGTTTGAAGAGGATGAGTTTCACTTTCCCTCTTACATAAATGTTATAAGCATGATACAATAAAAGAGAAATCTTTCTTGGAGGTAAAATTTTGAAACAAGTACAAAAAGTGGAGCGGGCCGACCTGCTGGCTATCTTAGCCACTGCCTTGGTCGCCTTTGCCGGCATCCTGTCCGAAACCAGTATGAATGTGACCTTTCCGCATCTGAGCAAGGTCTTTGGTCTGAGTCTGGGGGTGCTGCAGTGGATTACGACCGGCTATCTTTTGGCTGTCGCCATTACCATTACGCTGGGAGCCACTCTGGCCCACAACTGGACCGAGCGCCGGATTCTCTTTACGGCCCTGTCCATTTTCACACTGGGCAATGGAGTAGCCATGCTGGCGCCGGATTTCAGCTTCCTCATGCTGGGGCGGATTTTGCAGGGAGCAGCGACGGGGGTGGCTATTCCGCTCATGTTTAATCTCATTGTCGAGCGGGTGCCCCGGCAGAAAATCGGTCTCTACATGGGCTTAAGCGGTCTGGTTGTCAGCTTAGCACCTGCTATCGGCCCCACTTACGGCGGCTATATGATTGGAGCCTTTGACTGGCACATGATTTACAGCTTCATTATGCCGGTGCCCCTGCTTTCTTTTGCCATCGCCTTTTTTAATCTGAAAAATTCCAGCAGCAAGAGCAAGCGGCCCTTTGATATTCTGTCCTTTCTCTTTCTGTCTGCGGCTCTGGTATTCTCCATTCTGGCGATTTCCAGTCTGGAAGAGGGAGCTGGGCTGAACTGGCTCTATGTGGCTGTCTTTCTGCTGACCTTTGCCTGCTTTATCTGGCGCAGCCTGACGGTCGAGCATCCCTTCCTTGACATCCGCATCCTGAAACAGCCGACCATTCTCTTTGGTATCCTGCCCTTTCTGATTTATCAGTTTACCAATCTGTCGTCCAACTTCCTCATCCCAAACTTTCTGGTCCTGTCCAAGGGCGTATCAACCGCTCAGGCCGGCTTCTCGCTACTGCCGGGAACCATGATTGGGGCTTTTATGGCACCCCTGCTGGGAAAAATCTATGACCTGAAAGGACCGAAACTCTCCCTGCTGGGAGGCAATAGTCTTGTATTCATGGTCATGACCGTTTACTCCTTCTTTACGTCCTGGCTTAATCTGCCAATCATTTTGGGCTTTTACGTCCTCTTTACGCTGGGCCGCAATATGGCTTTCAATAACACCATGGCCCTGTCCAGCTCTCAGGTCAGCCGCGAGAAGACAGCCGACGTTACGGCCCTCTTTCAGCTGGCCCAGACTTTTGCCGGAGCGCTGGGAACGGCTATCGCAGCGGTCTTGGTCAATCAGGCTCCTGACACGGCAGCCGGCGCCCATCACGTCTTCAGCCTGCTCCTGATCCTTGTGACCGGAAATTTCCTTTTTTACGCCTTCCTTTTCCGAGCTATTCAGAAAAAGCAGGCTGAGAAAACAGGCCCTAAGCAGTAAAGTCCGGCCACGGATTCGGCACTGCTGAAAAAGCAGAGCTCTTCAGATATTTAACAGGCTTTTCAATGAGAATGACTGAAATAGAGCAGAGAATTCTTTTCCGCAAACGGCCGTGCTTCCTAATACAAACTTTGCAGCATTTGTGATAAAATAGAAACAGTTTCATTGCGGATAGGGGCTGCCGCTCCTGTTTGTTTTGAAAAACGAGGCGACCGAACCAAGTCTGAGTCCAGGCTATGCTGACGGATTCAGGCTGACTGACAGGACGGGCCCAGCCTTCGCTAATCTTCATTAGAAAACAGGTATAGAGATGTCATCAAAAGTTATTGTTACAATTTTCGGAGCCAGCGGGGATTTGGCCAAGCGCAAGCTGTATCCTTCGCTCTTTCGGCTCTATAAATCCGGCAATCTTTCCAAGCATTTTGCTGTGATTGGAACGGCCCGCCGGCCTTGGAGCAAGGAGTACTTCGAGTCCGTTGTCGCGGAGTCTATCGCAGACTTAGCAGACAGCCCAGAGCAAGCGCAGGAATTTGCCAGCCACTTCTATTACCAGAGCCATGATGTGCAGGACAGCGACCACTATATCGAGCTGCGCAAGCTGCAAAACCGGCTCAATGAACAGTACCAAGCAGAGCACAACAAGCTCTTCTTCCTGTCCATGGCACCGCAGTTTTTCGGCACCATTGCTAAGCATCTTCAGTCAGAAAAAATCGTGGATGGGCAGGGCTTTGAGCGTCTGATCGTGGAAAAGCCATTCGGGACGGACTTGGCCAGCGCCAGCCAGCTCAATCAAGAACTGCTGGCTGCTTTTGATGAAGAACAGATTTTCCGGATTGACCACTATTTGGGCAAGGAGATGATTCAGAATATCTTTGCCATCCGCTTCGCCAATCTGCTCTTTGAAAATATCTGGAACCGCGATTATATTGACAATGTGCAGATTACTTTTGCTGAGAAGCTGGGCGTGGAAGAGCGCGGCGGCTACTATGACCAGTCTGGGGCTCTGCGCGATATGGTCCAGAACCATACCCTGCAGCTGCTGTCTCTCCTGGCTATGGACAAGCCAAAGAGCTTTACCAAGGACGACATCCGGGCTGAAAAAATTAAGGTTTTCGAGCGCTTGCTGCAGCCCAGTGAAGAGGACCTGAAACGCTTCTTTATCCGCGGCCAGTACAAGTCTGGCAAGGTCAACGGCAAGAAGTATATTTCCTACCGCAGCGAGCCCAATGTCAATCCTGAGTCCACGACGGAGACTTTCGCTTCCGGTGCCTTCTTCATTGACAGTGACCGCTTTCGGGATGTGCCTTTCTTCTTCCGAACCGGCAAACGCCTGACAGAGAAAGGAACCCATGTCAACATTATCTTTAAGCAGATGGATTCCATTTTCGGTCAGCCTCTGGAGCCCAATGTACTGACCATTTATATCCAGCCGACTGAAGGCTTCTCCCTCAGCGTCAACGGCAAAGAAGTCGGTGAGCGTTTCAGTCTGGCACCGATTTCTCTGGACTATCGGACCGATGCAACAGCAGCTGGAGCATCACCAGAGCCTTATGAGAAATTAATATTTGATGTGCTCAACAACGACTCGACAAACTTCAGCCATTGGGACGAAGTCAAAGCCAGCTGGGAGCTGATTGACCAGATTGAAAAGCTCTGGAGCCAGAATCAAGTACCCCTGCACGATTACCCCGTAGGCTCTATGGGGCCTTCGGCCTCCTTTGAACTGCTGGAGCAGTTCGGAGCCAAATGGCAGTGGGAACCGGATAAATAACCGAAGAAAAAACTACTAATCCTTATTTGGTTAGTAGTTTCAGATTATAGACAAACTGAACTGCTCCCTGTCAAGTGGACAATAAAATAATAAAAGATTAAGCAACGGCCTTGTTCCTCATTTCAAGAGGGGCAAGGCCGTTGTTGCGCTCTTGAAATCGTTGGTTATTGTAGAAGTAGATGTAATCATCAATATCAGCGACCAGCTCCTCAAATGTCTTATACTTCTTTAAGTCATAACACTCCGTCTTAAAATGGCCGAAAAAGCTCTCAATCGGCGCATTGTCAATGCACTTGCCTACTCGTGACATCGAACGAGTTATCTGATATTGAGTAGTTACCGTACGGTATTCTCGTGATGTGTACTGTGAACCACGGTCGCTGTGAATGAGCGGTGCTGCTCCTGGATTGGCTTCCATAGCCTTTCTCAGATTCTCCATGACCAAAGGATCATCATTGTGCTGGCTGATGTGATAGGCAACAATCGAACCGTCATAAAGGTCCTTAATGGCACTGAGATAAGCCTTCTTCCCCAATCCATACTTCAGGAA
>NZ_KQ969393.1:274748-276767 GCF_001578865.1 Streptococcus sp. DD11 | reverse complement strand
AAGTAAAGATGAACTGCTTTTAACTTTTCCTCAACGGAGGTTTGACTTCTTTTGGACATATGAAAACTCCTCTTATAGCTTCTAGTGAATTTTTGTTTTTTCACTGTCCACTATAAGGGGAGTATATCAAATAGATGGGGTGGTTTTTATGTTCCTTGCGGTTTAAACAGGGTGGGCTAGGCTAGTCATCTCGGTTGTCCTTGCTGTCTGGCTATTTGCAAATAAAATACGCGATTACATTTGCTGCGACAGCAAGTAAGATCTCTAGGAATTGGCTCTTTTTATGTGCTATGATCTTTCTCTATATTCCGCCTTATTAGTTAGAATGCAACTAGCAAAATCACAATCTTGTTCCCCAAACTTTCTAAATTTTTCAACTAACCAGTTTGGTAAACCTGTTTCTTTAACTTTTCCTAAAATTAAATTTAGCTTGTCACATTCTCATAAAAAAATTTTATTATGTACATCTACCAGTCAAGAAATTGGATGTGATATTGAATTTATTCAAAATAATTTACAATCTATGATGCCACTTGATTTGTTTCATTCAGATGAGTGTAAGTTTATTTTTGCTGAGAACAACGAAAAAATTATCAACAAACGTTTTTTCGAAACATGGACAAAAAAGGAAGCTTATTTTAAAAGAATTGGAACTGGTTTAACCCCTGAAACGGAGCATATAAGTACTCTATCTCTACCAAATTCTATCTTTTATTCTTGGGAAGAAGATGGGTATCGTTGTTCAATCAATTGTGAAAATCCGGAAAAGACAACAAAGCATTATATGGAGGAAGAAGATGTCATCTCTTTTTTTAAAATTTAATTCATTGACATAAAAGATAAAACAGATTATAATTAAACCAACAGTTTAATTTATTGGAGGTGATAAAATGGGTAGAAGAAAAAAAGAGCCCGCAGATGCCCATAGAAAAACAATTTCAGAAGCAGCTAATACTCTTTTTACGAGTAATAGTGTAGAAGCTACGACAATGGATAATATCGCAAAATTGGCTGGTTACAGCAAGGCAACTCTCTATGTTTATTTTGCGAACAAAGAAGAGATATTCTTTTATTTAGTTTACCAACACACAAAACAGCTCTATCAAGATATTCAGAATATTATTTCTAATTCTCCTGATAACAAAGAGGATTGGACAAATAATTATCTGAAAATTTGTTTTGCTATTTCAAAGCTTTGTGAAAACTATCCAATTTATTTCGATGGAATGATTGGAAACATTAATGTGGATATACATTCAGAGTCTACTCCCAATGTATATCGAGAAATTTATCAGCTAGGGTTAGATCTTAATAAACTCATTGGACTTATTATCGAGGACGGTATCAAACTTAATTATTTGCATTCTAACTTAAACGTTAATCGAGTTGTCATGTTTTTATGGAGTGCACTCTCTGGTATTGTTCGGATGTTTCAAAACAAAAAAGAATACTATCAATTACTCGGGTTAGATAATAGTGAGTTTCTAAAAGACGAGTTTTTAGCTTTACTTGAGTATTATAAAAAGAAAGGTTGAGTATAAATGAAAAAATACATTTTGTTCCTCTTATTACTGATTATTTCCGGAGGTTGTCTCATGATTTTTAGTATTGGAAGCCCCGCCAAAGTAGAGTCCAATTTGGCATTAAAAAATATCCCCTCGGATATGGAAAATGTTCTTTATCTTGCTTCGTTTGCAGCAAACTCACACAATGCTCAAAGCTGGAAACTAAGAATATCCCACTCAAACAAAACAATAGAGCTTCACCTTGATGAGAAGCGATTGTTAGATGTTGTTGACCCTGAAAATCGGGAATTATATATTTCTTTGGGTTGCTATATAGAATCCCTTCAAACATCCTTTCAAGCTTATGGTTATGAAATGATTACTCAAGATATTGCTCCTAATAAAGAAAACCATTATCAGGTTGCCATTATTTCTTACAAAAAGAAAGAAAACTCTAAGCCAAATCAAGAGACAATTGACATTATCCAGCAGCGACATACCGATAAGAGGAAGT
>NZ_KQ969393.1:272148-274728 GCF_001578865.1 Streptococcus sp. DD11 | reverse complement strand
CCGATAAGAGGAAGTACTTGTCTCAACAAATTGATTCAAAAACTATTACTAATTTTACAAAGCGTTATAAGGATATGAGTTATTACCAAGCAGGAAGCTCTGAATACAATCTGTTAAAAGATAAAAGCATTGAGGCTATGACCGAACAGACTAGCAATATAGAGTTTCTCAAAGAACAAGACCATTGGCTTCGTTTTTCGAATAAGGAAGTGGAAGAAAAAAAAGATGGAATTTCAGGAGACATGCTTGGCTTGAATCCTATTTTGAAATCACTATACTATTTGACAACAAATCATCAAAATTCGACAAGTCAAACATTTGCTAAACAAAGTATTGACACTTTAAAGAACCAAGTTGAAAATTCCAGTGGTTTCTTCGTTATTACTGGTAATCAAACAATTTCTGATTGGATTAGAGTTGGCCGAGAAACTCAACGTTTTTGGTATGATTGTGTAAAAGAAAAGATCGCAGTTCAACCAATTAGTTCAATTATTGAAGTTCCATCAATCAAAGAGGAGGTCCAAAACCGACTCAATTTGAACAAGGATATCCAAATGATTTTCAGAGTTGGATATGTCAAAGAGTATGGAGAAAATATCAGTCCAAGACGAAACCTTGAAGAGTATATCTCTGTATCTGATTAAAAAACAATTTAATTAATAAAAATAAGAAAGAATATTATTGGTGATAGACACTATTAAGTTGACACCTTTAGCTATCCTGCAGCATTTTATCACAGCAGATAAGAATAATCTCAAACCTCTATCTTACTGTGAATTTTTGTCAAGTAAAACCAAATAGCAACAAGGGACATTAATATTTAACTCTATCGACTATTCCTCATAATTTTACTTATTCAAAAAAGAAGATAAAAATTTACCCTTCTAAATACGTACCCATCATAAAATTTGGTCAACTTTTATTACTTCAATATTATTAAGAATTCGTCAAAGCTTTAATATATCGCGATTCTTACTTTCTTATTTTTAGCACTTCTTACTATTTATCCCTGCAGAGGGCATGAAATAACACATGAAAAAGCCTATGCGATAGGCTCAGACCGTAGACAAACTCCTTTTTTCAAAGCGGTTTGTCTTTTTTGTTTGTCTTTTTTTGTCTGATTTTCTTGGTGCGCCGGCATTATAGTTGAGGTTTTGGGATTCGGGCAAAATAAAAAGCCCTTCTAGGCGACCATCTTCACCAGTTTTTTGAGATTCAGGCAGGCGAAAGTCAGGCCAACCTGATCTTCCATTTTGGCCTTGCCAATCTGTCTAGTGTAGCGGATGCCATGATATTCTTTGGCGGTCCCAAAATCTCTCTCAATGGTCTCCTTGCGCCGCTTGTACCATTCTTTCATCTCAGGGGTGTGCCGAATATCTTCGCATCTATCTAAATAGTCCTTCCAAACATGCCGGGTGATGACCCGCTGATGATTCTTAGCTTTGGTGCAGACAGACAAAAGAGGACAGGTTTGGCAAATAGAAGAATCGCTTTTGTATTCTCGATAGCCCTCCCGATTCGTTGTGCTGTAGCTCAATACTTGATTTTGCGGACAGAGATAACAGTCATAGTATGCATCATAAACAAAGTCCTTAGGGCGAAGCATCTTCTTATCTCCCCTTGGACGGGTGTAAGGAAGAACTGGTGTCAGCTCCTGGTCCAGCAGGAACTTGGCAATGCTGGGCGTCTTAAAGCCAGAATCCATTACAAAAGTTTGAGGCTCAAAGGGTTTCAGCTTGGCAAAGAGGAGCGGAAAGAGCTGGCTGTCATGCACATTTCCTGCTGCGACGGCATAGGAAAGAATCCAGCCATTCTTATCACAGGCTGCCTCGACATTATAAGCAAAGACCTGCTTATGATCCCCTTTATGAAACCAGCCGCTCTCAGGGTCGGTAGTGGATACCTTTCTATCTTTCTCCTTCTCCTCCTTTTTAGGTTTTAAGGGCTTTTTTCCGTGCTGACCCCGGTCTTTCTTCATTTCATCTTCCAATTCCTGCGCCATAAATTTCGCTTCCTGCTGGCAGACCTGATTGGTAAATTTATGGCCATTAGCGGCAGCTTTGACATGTGTGCCGTCAATAAACAAAGTCTGGCTGTCTATCAAATGATATAGTCCTTTAGTTTATAACCAGTATATGTTATACTAGTTATATGGAATTGATTTTCGAAAACGAGTTCTTGCCTATGTCCAGGAAGGCCATACCCGTCAAGAAACTGCAAAAATATTTAATATCAGTACAAATACTTTATATACTTGGGAAAAGCAGCAGCGTGTGCTGGGACACTTAGAGCGGGAAAAACGGGTAGCTAAAAGCAGGAAAATCCCCTTAGATGAACTCACAACATTCGTAGAAGCTCATCCTGACTCCTTTTTAAGGGAAATAGCCGCACACTTTTCTTGCAGTATTCCCTCTGTTTGGGCTGCACTAAAACAAGCGAATATCACTTTAAAAAAAGACAACAAGCTATAAAGAGCAAGATCCGAAAAAGGTTCGTCAATACCTCAAGTCGTTGGAGGCTTTGGAAAATCTTCCAGTCGTTTACATTGATGAGACAGGGATTGACACCTATCTTTATCGT
>NZ_KQ969393.1:259240-271074 GCF_001578865.1 Streptococcus sp. DD11 | reverse complement strand
ATACTCCTAAAAACGACAAAAAGCCTTGAGAAAACAAATTTCTCAAGACTTTGTCTACAATCTGAAACTACTAATCCTTATTTGGTTAGTAGTTTTTTCTGTCTTTTTATACGGTATCTTCCAAAAGATCCATCCCTCTGTGGGTGAGGACACAGCTATCATGGGAGTCTGTCCCACTCTCAGCATCTCACTGCCTAGTCTGATTGCAACTTTCACTGAATCTGAAATCTCCTTGATGAGCACCGGCTCTGCCTTTGTCCATTTGCCCTGTCAAAAATAGAGGTTCTTTACGGATTAAATCAGGCCCTCAAGCAGCCCTTTCATAAAGTTTTCTGAATGGAACTCGCCAATGTCATCAATCTTCTCACCAAAACCAATCAGTTTGACCGGAATATCCAATTCCTGACGGATAGCCAGCACCACTCCGCCTCGAGCCGTTCCATCGATTTTGGTCAGAACGATACCTGTTACTGGTGTGATTTTAGAAAATTCCTTGGCTTGGACCAGAGCATTCTGACCGGTGGAAGCATCCAGAGCCAGAAAGGTCTCATGCGGAGCTTCTGGATCTACTCGCTTGATAATACGGCCAATCTTCTCCAGCTCTGCCATGAGATTGTCTTTATTCTGCAGGCGGCCGGCCGTGTCAATCATGAGAATATCTACCTGCTCGGCCTGAGCTCGTTCCATCCCGTCATAGACCACGCTGGCAGGATCAGACTTTTCAGGCCCGGTCACAACCGGCACATCCACCCGGCGGCCCCATTCAGCCAGCTGGGCAACAGCTCCGGCCCGGAAGGTATCGGCCGCAACCAGCATCACTTTCTTGCCCTGCTGTTTGTATCGATAGGCCAGCTTGCCGATAGAGGTCGTCTTGCCGACACCGTTGACTCCGACAAAGAGCATGACCGTCAGACCATTTTGAAAATTAATTTTCTCGTTGAAACGGCCGTCCTTTTCATAAATATCGACTAATTTTTCAATAATCAGCTGACGCAGAGCAGCTGGTTTTTAGCATTTTCCAGCCGCGCTTCATAGCGCAGCTCCTCCGTCAGACTAGAAGCCACCTGTACACCGACATCGCTGGTAATGAGCAGCTCTTCTAACTCTTCAAAGAACTCTTCATCGACCGAACGGAAATTGGCAAAGAAGGCATTGAGCCGGGCACCGAAACCGGTACGGGTCTTTTTCAGACTGCGGTCATACTTGTCCTGAACCGTTTCTGCCGGGCCGTCCTGCTGCTCTGCTGCGGAGGCAGACTGGCTTTGAGCCTGCTCCGACACTTCCTGCTCCGGCTGTTGGTCTGCCGCTGAATCGGATTCCTGCTCTGCTGACTGATCTGCCGCTGTCTCTGCCAAGACGCTCTGGCTTTGAGCCTGCTCCGACACTGCCTCCTCCTGGCTGCGGCTTGCTGCTTCTGCGATACGCGCCTGCAGGTCAGCATAATAGGCTGCCATCGCAGACGGAGCATCTTCTTTGTGCTCAGCCGTCGGAGCGGATTGATCTGCGACCGGATCAGCGGATTTTCGTTCTGCCTGCTCTCCTCTTTCAGCAGAGTCAGCACCTTCTCGGTCTGGCTGCTCTGAATTTTCTTCAGCTCCAGCTATGCCCTCGTCCGCACCTGCAGCTGTCTGGGTGGGACTCTCCTGCTCCGTTTCCGCTCTGTCTTTTGGAGCATAGCTGTGCTCTGCTTCGGATGCTTCTGTTTCCCTTGCAGCACCATCCAGCTCTTGACTGGAGCTCTCTTGCTCCTGCCCTTCCTGCTCTGCGCCGTTTTTTTCAGAAGCTGCTTCTGCTGCGGCGGCTGAGCCAGACTGTTCTGCTGCTTCATCCAGACTTTCCAAAGCTTCCTTGATACTATCTTCCAGTGCCGGTTCTTCTTTTTTGCGGCCAAACAGGCGATCAAACAATCCCATGGACTAATCCTCCTTCAGTACAAATTCTTCAATAGCCCAAGCAACGCCGTCTTCATCATTGGTCAGAGGCGCCACGACAGCAGCAGCCTCCTTGACTTCCGCTACAGCATTCTGCATGGCTACACCCAGCCCGGCCCATTCTATCATGGACAGGTCGTTGGCTTCATCACCGCAGGCCATGACCTGACTGCGATCCAGTCCCAGATGAGCAATCAGCTTTTCCAGTCCAGTAGCCTTATGGACATTCTTCGGTGACCACTCCAAGAGCATATCACGGGATTTGAAAATTTCATAGCGCTCAAAGAGCTCCGGTGAAATCTGCGCAATCCCTGCATCCAGCGGCTCCTGAGCATAGGCAGTGACACACTTATTGTAAGTCTGCTGGTCAGACAGGTCGCTATAGTCAATCGGCTCAAAGGTCAGAGCTGGATTGAACTTAGCATAAAGAGACTCCTGATCCGACTGAATCTGATAGACCAGCCCATCGCAGATAGCATCCAGAGGCAGACCCAGCTTCTCCGTCACTTCAAAAATCCTGGCCACATCATCATAGGAAAAGACTGTCTTATCCAGAATCTCGCCTGTATTGCGCTGAACCAGACCGCCATTGAAAGTAATGGTGTATTCATCTTTCTCGCCGTCTGTTCCCAGCTCGTGCAGAAAGAAATCCATCGCTTTGAGCGGCCGGCCGGTGGTCAGGACAATCTTGACTCCCTTAGCCTGAGCAGCCTTAAGGGCTGCCAGACTGCGCTCAGAAATCTTCTTATCCGAGGTCAGCAAGGTCCCATCCAAATCAAGTGCAATTAACCGAATATCCGCCATTATAAACCCTCCATATAGGTCATCACAGACTGAGCTGCATGATGTCCTATCACTTCCTTGGCCACTTCCAGAATTTCCGGCCGAGCATTTTCCGGTGCAATGGGGTGACCGACCACCTGCATCATGTGCAGGTCGTTGAGATTGTCCCCAAAAGCCATCACCTGAGACATTTCCAGATTCAGCTTTTTGGCCAGCTCAACGATGGCTACGCCCTTGTCCACATAATCCAAAACAATGTCAATGGATTTGTAGCCGGTCGTCATAGCCTTAACTCCTTCGATATGCTCATTGACCCAGGCCTCACCGGCAGCTACTTCCTCTTCCGCAAAGTTCGTGGTGAATTTGAAAATCTCATCCTCCACTTCTGCAAAACTGGTAACTTTTTGAATATTTTCATTGTAATGTGCACTGAAAGACAGATAAGTCGGATCCACTGTTTCCAGGACATAACAGCCATGCTTGCCGGTCAAAAGCAGCTCATTAACATTGATATAAGGACATTCTGTCAGCTTGTCAAAAACCCGCAGATAAAATTCCTGAGGCATAACGGCTTCATAGAGATCCTGACCGTGAAATTCAACCACACTGCCATTTTCAGCGATGAAAATAATCTCATCGCGGACTTCCTCAAAAAGCTTTTCCAGTGACAGCAAACCGCGGCCGCTGGCCACTGCAAAATACATGCCTTTTTCTTTGAACTGGGCCAACAGCTGCTTGAGACGGTCCATGTCAAACTGGCCCTTGCCGTCCAAAAAGGTTCCGTCCATATCTGTTGCGACTAATTTTATACTCATCTTACATACTTTCTAAATCTTTTAACTTGACCGATACAATCTTTGAGACGCCCGACTCCTGCATGGTCACCCCATAGATGGAGTCCGCAGCCGACATGGTTCCCTTGCGGTGGGTGACCACGATAAACTGGCTGTCCTTGTCAAAGCGGTTGAGATAGTCTCCGAACCGCTTGACATTGGCCTCGTCCAAGGCCGCTTCCACCTCGTCCAAAATGACAAAGGGAATGGTCTTGACGCGGATAATGGAAAAGAGCAGAGCCAGAGCAGACAGAGCTTTTTCACCCCCGCTCATAAGATTGAGAGACTGGATTTTCTTGCCGGGCGGCTGGACGGAAATTTCCACTCCGGCCGTCAGCAGATCGCCCTCGGTCAAGATCAAATCAGCAGCCCCCCCGCCAAACATCTGGCGGAAAGTCACCTTGAAGCTCTCACGAATCGCTTCAAAGGTTGATTTGAAGCGCTCTTTCACTTCATCATTCATCTCCTCAATGGTTTCAAGGAGGAGATTCTTAGCCGACAGGACATCATCCCGCTGGCTGTTGAGGAAATGAAGGCGGCTGCTGACTTCTTCAAACTGCTCGACTGCTTCCAGATTGACCGGACCCAGAGCACGGATGGCTTTTTCCAAGTCTTTGACCTGGCTTTCAGCTGCAGCCAGATGTTCCAGCGGCCGGGCCTGAGCAGCAGCCTCTTCAAAGCTGATCTGATAATCATCGGTCAGATTTCCTGCCAGACGGCGCAGCACATCTGTCACCTTGTCTTTTTCGGCCTCACCCTTGGCCTGCCTGCGAATCAGTTCTTCATTCTGCCGGCGGGCTTCTTCTAGGCGGCTGAGAATATCGTCCGACTGCCCCTCCAAATCCTCTGCCTCAAATTTGAGGCGGATGAGTTTTTGGTCCAGTTCTGTTTTTTCCTGCCGGGCTGCTGCCAGCTGGCTTTCCAAGACCGCAAGATCCACCTTCTGCAGACTGGACTGCTCTTTTTGCTCCATGAGAAGCTCCAGTGTCGCTCGGTCTTTGTTCAGGGCAGCCTGCTCCTCTTGCAAACGGGTCAGATCATTTTTTTCAAAGCGCTGCTGAGAAGACAGCTCTGTCCGCTGCAGCTTGAGGTCGGCCAGACTGGCCGACAGTTTGTCAAAGCGCGCCTGCACCGCATCTTTATTGGACTTGACCTGATCAATCTCCTCATTAATAGCTGACTTTTCCTGATCAATCTCTGTCAGACGGCCCTGCAGCCGGTCTTTTTCAGCTGAAATATCAAGCCCTGACTGACTGGCCAGTTCCTGCTCCTGCACTGCTTTCAGTTGGGTCAGGTCCTCCACCCGCTTGGCCAGCTGTTCATAAGCCAAAGCAGCCTTCTGCTCAGCCAAACGGGCCTGCTCGCCGTCAGTCTTGATGCTCTCCAAAAGCTGACGGGCCTGCGTCAGCTGGTTTTGCAGCTGCTGCACAGCGGTTTCCTGCTCTTTCAGGCTGGCATTTTTTTCTGCGATTTCAGCTTGGAGAGCATCCAGTTCGGGCTTGATAAAGATCGTATTGTTATTGCGGCTGGCACCGCCGGCATAGGAACCTCCGGTCCGCAGCTCCGTTCCATCCAAGGTCACCATCCGAACCTGATAGCGGACCTTGCGGGCAGCAGCACGGGCATGCTCCACTGTATCGAAAATGGCGGTTGTCCCCAGCAGATTTTGGAAAATACTGTCCAAGGCCGGATCGTAGGTCGTCAGTGAAGCAGCCAGCCCAAGAAAGCCTTCACTCTTTTCAATGCTGCTGCGGTTCTGCTCAGGCAGCTGACGGGCTTTAATGGTGGTCAGCGGCAGGAACGTTGCCCGGCCGGACCGGTTTTTCTTGAGAAATGCAATCGCTCTGGTAGCGGCAGCCTCATCCTCAACGATGATATTCTGACTGCTGGCTCCCAGCGCAATTTCCAGCGCGGTCTGATAATGCGAATCGAAGCTGAGCTTCTCGCTGACAGCTCCGACGATGCCGCCCAGACGGCCGGCCTCCTGCAGCACGCTCTTGACGCCGGCATAGAAATTGCTGTGGTTTTTCAAAATGGCTTCCAGACTGGCTGAACGGGCTTTCTTGTTTTTGATATCATCCAAAAGCTCAAACATAGAGTCCTGCTGGGCCTTGTAAGCAGCCTGCAGCTGCTCTGCCTCTGCAAGCTGGCTTTGGTAGTCGGCTAAAAGCTGCTGGAGGGCCTGACGGGCCGTTTCCAGCTCCTCTAAGCCGGCCTGCTCTGCTTCCTGACTGCTGGCCAAATCAGCCTGCAGCTTAGCATAATCCGCCTGACGGCTCTCTGCCTGCCGGAGTTCATTGGCCAGTTGATTTTCCAAAGAGGTCAGGTCATTGGAAAGCTCTGCTTCCTCCTGCATGAGCCGGACATATTTGTCCCGCAGATGCTCAATCAGCTGGTCCGGATCATCTGTAAAATCGGCCAGCTCGCTTTCCAAGGCAGTCAGTGCTCTTTCATTGTCCTCCAGCTGATCCGATAACTTTGTCAGTCCTGCCTGCTTGTCTTCGATACTGCCTGCAATCTGAGCCAGCTTTTCTGACAGACTCGCCAGGCGTTCTTCATTTTCCCGGCGGCTGGTGGCTGCCTGACTGGACTCCAGCTTAGAAAGGTCAATCTGACGCTCCAAGTCACTAATGAGGCGGGTCAGTTCCAGCAGGCTGGCCTGATCGTCAGCCAAGGTCTGATTGAGCTCATGGCGCCTGCTTTTCAGCTGCTGATTTTCCACTTCCAGCTCATCGCGCTTGCTGTAGTAGACCGCTAACTCCTGCTGGATCTCTGCCAAATCCTGCTCAGCCTGAGTCAGTCTGTCCTTATTGGCCGTCAGCTGGGCCACCAGCACATCCAGATAGAGCTCCCGGCGCTCTGCGTCCAAGCTCAAAAAGCGCTTGGCTGTCTCTGCCTGCTTTTCCAAAGGCTTGACCTGACTGTCCAGCTCGTAGATAATGTCTTCCAGCCGATCCAGATTGTCCTGAGTCTGGGCCAGCTTGCTCTCTGTCTCCTTGCGGCGGGTCTTGTATTTGAGAACCCCGGCTGCTTCTTCAAAAATAGCCCGGCGCTCCTCCGGCTTGCTGTTAAAGATTTCCTCTACCTTCCCTTGGGAAATAATGGAAAAGGAGTCCCGGCCCAAACCAGTATCCATAAAAAGGTCGTGAACATCGCGCAGCCGTACTTTTTTGCCGTCAATCTTATACTCGCTGTCGCCGCTGCGGTAAATATGGCGCTCCACTCGAATCTCGCTGGCTGCTTCCTTGATAAACTGGTCGCTGTTGTCCAAAACCACCACCACTGAGGCATAATTGAGCGGTTTGCGGGTCTCTGTTCCCGCAAAAATCACATCAGGCATCTTGCCGCCCCGCAGACTTTTGACGCTGGATTCCCCCAGCGCCCAGCGCAGACTTTCGGTGATATTGGACTTCCCAGAGCCATTAGGTCCGACAACGGCCGTCACTCCCTGATCAAAGACGACCTTGGTCTTGTCTGCAAATGACTTAAAGCCCTGGATTTCAATTTCCTTTAAAAACATGAATGACTTTCCTTTTCAAATGCATTTTTAGCAGCTTCCTGCTCAGCCAATTTCTTGGAGCGGCCCTGGCCCTGACCGGCCTCCCGGCCGTTAATGCGGACCGCCACCTCGAAATTCTTGGCATGTGCCGGTCCCGACTCAGAGATGACCTGATAAAGGATTTCGACATCTCCGTTGACCTGCAGCAGCTCCTGCAGCTTGGTCTTGTAATCGGTCACCCGCTCAAAATTCCCAGCTTCCACCTTGGGAATCATGACCTGATAAAGAAAGTCTTTGACAGTCTCCACCCCCTTGTCCAAGAGCAGAGCCCCTAAAAACGCCTCAAATAAATCCCCCAGAATGGTATCGCGGCTGCGGCCGCCTGACTTTTCTTCTCCGCGGCCCAGCTTCACATAGCGGTCAAACTGGCAGTCGCGGGTAAAGCCTGCCAGACTCTCCTCGCGCACAATCATGGAGCGGAGCTTGGACAAATCTCCCTCCGGTCTCTTAGGGTATTTTTTATACAAATACTCTGAAATAATTAACTGCAGAACAGCGTCTCCTAAAAATTCCAGGCGCTCATTGTGTGAAATTTTTAAGAGGCGGTGCTCATTGGCAAAACTGGTATGGGTAAAGGCCGTCTCCAGCAGACTGGCATCCGCAAAGACCAGGCCAAACTGTTCCAGCAATGCTCTTTTTAAATCTTCCATTATTCAACTAGATCATGCTCTCAGCCAAAGCGAGCAGCACGATTCCTCTCTTTCCTTTCCAAAAATAGTACAAGTACTATTATACCAAAAAACAGGCGCAAACGCACCTGCTGACAGCGATTTCTCTGCTTTTTATCACTTGCGCAACATTTCAAAGTCAATTCCGTTTGCCTCCCTGGGCTGGTCTTAGCCCAAGACAGATTTTTATGGCGGACTGAAGTCTGATATGCAAAGAAAACCAAAGATAAAAAGGGTTGAGAGTAAAGCCAGTGGGCGATAAATCCTCTCATCGGCTTACGATACTTGGATAAAAGTGATGAACTATCGCTTTGTTCTGGCAAAAAACTCTTAACAGAGCTGCTGCTAGGTCAGCTGATTGAAATCCCAGATCTGGTCCATCCAGCCTTCATAAAAATCAGGCTCGTGGCAGACCATGAGAATGCTGCCCTTGTATTCCTTCAGAGCCCGTTTGAGCTCCTCCTTGGCATCCACATCCAAGTGATTGGTCGGCTCATCCAGTACCAGCACATTGTGTTCCCGGTTCATGAGGAGACAGAGACGGACCTTGGCCTGCTCGCCTCCGGACAGCACCTGAATCTGGCTCTCAATATGCTTGGACGTCAGGCCGCATCTGGCTAAGGCAGCCCTTACTTCTGCCTGATTGAGGGCTGGAAAGGCGTTCCAGACAGCCTCCAGCGGAGTCTGACGATTGCCGCCTTGGACTTCCTGCTCGAAATAGCCCAGCTCCAGATAGTCGCCCCGCTCGACTTGGCCTGCAATCGGCGGAATAATGCCCAGCAGACTCTTGAGCAGGGTCGTTTTTCCAATCCCATTGGCCCCGATAATGGCGACCTTCTGATTGCGCTCAAAGGTCAGGTTGAGCGGCCCGGTCAGCGGCCGGTCGTAGCCAATCTGCAAGCCCTCTGTCTGAAAGATAAAGCGGCCCGGTGTGCGGGCAGGCTTGAAGTCAAAGGAAGGCTTGGGCTTCTCGCTCTGCAGCTCAATCAGATCCATCTTATCCAGTTTTTTCTGGCGGGACATGGCCATATTGCGGGTCGCCACGCGCGCTTTGTTGCGGGCCACAAAATCCTTAAGATCCGCAATTTCCTTCTGCTGGCGCTCATAGGCCGCTTCCAGCTGGGATTTCTTCATTTCATAGACTTCCTGAAACTGGTAGTAATCGCCGGAATAGCGGGTCAGACGCTGCTGTTCCACATGGTAGACGATATTGATGACCTCATTCAGGAAAGGAATGTCATGGGAGATGAGAACAAAGGCATTTTCGTAATTTTGCAGGTAGCGCTTGAGCCAGTCAATGTGCTCGGCATCCAGATAGTTGGTCGGCTCATCCAAGAGCAGGATATCCGGTTTTTCCAGCAGAAGCTTGGCCAGAAGCACCTTGGTCCGCTGGCCGCCCGACAGCTCCGTCACATCACTCTCCATGCCGTAGTCCATGACCCCCAGAGCCCGCGCGACTTCGTCGATCTTGGCATCCAGCGTATAGAAATCCCGGCTCTCTAAACGGTCCTGCAGCTCACCCACTTCTTCCATAAGAGCATCCACATCCGCACCGTCTTCGGCCATGCTCATATAAATCTCATTGATCCGGCTTTCTGTCTTGAAAAGCTCATCAAAAGCCGTCCGCAGCACATCACGGACAGACTGGCCCTGCTCCAGCACAGCATGCTGGTCCAGATAGCCAGCCGTGACATACTTGGACCACTCAACCTTGCCTTCGTCCGGCAGCATTTTGCCCGTCACGATGCTCATAAAGGTTGATTTTCCCTCACCATTGGCGCCGACCAGACCGATATGCTCGCCCTTGAGCAGGCGGAAGGACACATCCTCAAAAATAGCCCGGTCTCCAAAACCGTGGCTGAGATTTTTCACTTCTAAAATACTCATTTTGCTCCTCTTTCATTGATTGCAGTTCCTTGATTATACCACCAAAAGGGATTTTTTGGCAAGACAGAGTCATTTATCGTCACTTAGTTTATCTTTTATACTCTTCGAAAATCTCTTCAAACCACGTCAGCGCCGCCTTGCTCTATCTGCCCACCAGACTGCACGATAAAAGCGGGCCCCCGGTGCCCGCTCTGTTTCTTCTAGTTCAAATGATGGGTGTGCTTGGTAATCCACTGGGTTAGCTTGATATTGAGCCAGAAGCCATAAATCCCAAAAGTAATCAGGGTCAAGAGCCACCATTTTATTCAATTTCCGAAAAGCTGCATCGCGGTCCCGTCGAAATAAAGGCGGTGCCCATCGATGACCGTGTGCTTCACCTTCCAATTATACAGGATACACAGGCTCCAAGGAACACAGATGACCAAGGTCAAGGCAGCAATCAAAACCGCTAAAATGACATGGCCAATGTAGGAAAAAAGGCCCCCATCAAAATAAGATTCTTTACCCACAATTTCTCCTTCTCTATACCAGCTCTTTTAAAAACTGAATCAGGGTTTCCGCAGAACGTTTACCAGCATGATGGATAAATTCATCAAAGGTCATATTGGCATCATGGCTGGCCGTGTCACTCATGGCCCGAATGACCATAAAGGGCAGACCGACCGAATGCGCAGCCTGAGCAATAGCTGCGCCCTCCATCTCGACAGCCAAGACATCAGGGAAATGCTCCTTGATGCGGTCAATCCTGTCCTGACCGGCGATGAAACTGTCGCCTGTTGCAATCAAGCCGACCCGGCTGGTCTGCTGGGTTTTGTCCAAAATCTTCCGCATTTCAGATAGCAGATAACGGCTGGCTTCATAATAGAGCGGCTGACGGGCCATCTGACCGTAGTCATAGCCAAAGGCGGTCACATCAACATCGTGGTAGACCAGACGGTCGGCTACCACGACATCTCCGACAGCCAGCCCTTCTGCTACCGCACCGGCTGAGCCGGTGTTGATGACCACTGTCACCTTAAAATCATTGACCAAAACCGCCACACTCATGGCCGACATAACCTTGCCAATCCCGCTTTCGACCAGAACCACCTCATGGCGGCCGATAGAGCCCGTATGGTAAACATGGCCTAAACGCAGGTGCTTCTGATGATTTTCCAGATGCTCCAGCAGAACCTTCAGTTCCTCCGGCATAGCCGCAATAATTCCAATTTTCATGACTTCTCCAATTACATTTTAAACACTTCTATCCTCAATCCATCTCAGAAGCCTCCTCTGCCAGACAGCGGGACAGGCTCTGCTCGCCGGCTGATGCGAACCCTTATCGGATGAGCTGCTATCCAGCTGACAAAAAAGAGAGGATTTCTGAATCAGTCTATCCTATTTCTGCTTTTAATGGGCACTTACAGCCAGATAATGGCCGCAATCAAAATCGCCAGCAGAATCACCACCCAAAACAGAATTTTATTGAGCTTAGCCTGAAAGATACCGCGTTTCTGATTTTCAATGCGGCGGCTCTTGGTCACCGTCGGATCCACCTCGATATGCAGAGTCTCATCTGTAAAGCCTTCCTGCTGGGGCTGTTCCTGATAGCCAAAAGCAGCCTGCTGACCGCTGGGTTCCTCATAGCCAAAGCGGCGGCTCTGAGGGCTCTGGTAGCCAAATTGACTATCCTGCCGCCGGTCCTGATAGCCCAAAGGGCTTCTGCTGGTTGAGATAATCTTCGTTTCCTCATCATCCATGAGAGGCGGTCCTGAAATATCCTCGCCGCGGTTGGCCCGCTCAATCATTTCATCCGTTAATAAAGCTTTTCCCATTGTCTTACGTTCCTATTTGTTCATTTTTGCTTCCCAGTACTGCAGAGCCATAATGGTCTTGGCGTCGCAAATATCCCCGCTTGCCAGCAGTTCACGCGCTTCCTCCAAGGTCACTTCAACAATCTCCAGCGTCTCATCCTCGTCCTGGGGCCGCGGATTGTCGACCTTTGTCAAATAGCTGGCGCTGTACAGCTTGATTTTTTCATTGCAAAAGCCGATAGCAGAGTAAAAGTCATAAACCAGCTCCAGCCGGCCTCTATAGCCGGTCTCCTCTTCCAATTCACGCAGAGCCGCTGCCTTGGGGTCGGCATTTTCCCCCAGCTCGAGCTTGCCTGCCGGAATCTCGTAAGACGTCGCTT
>NZ_KQ969393.1:243639-258605 GCF_001578865.1 Streptococcus sp. DD11 | reverse complement strand
CTTGGTTAATGCGGCGGCGCATCACGCCTTCTGCTGTTGCCAGAGCCACTCGGTCGTTGACTCCCAGACTCTCATCAAAGTCCGCCAAGGTATAGGCGCCGACCTTTTCTCCATTTTCCCGGAAAATGCCAATCACATCCGTAATATAGTATTCCCCCTGAGCATTGTCCGTATTGATCTTTTTCAGGGCTTCAAAGAGACGCTCATTGTCAAAAATATAGGTCCCTGTATTGATTTCTTTGATTTGCTGCTCAAAGTCAGAGGCATCTTTCTGCTCGACAATCTTCAGTACTTCGCCATGCTGGTTGCGGACGATACGCCCGTAGCCGAAAGGATTGTCCGCTTCTGCCGTCAGAATGGTCGCTACATTCTTGTGATTGATATGAAAGTCGATTAGATGTTTCAGGCTGTCACCCGTAATCAAGGGGGTATCACCAGCGATGACCAGCGTCTGACCGGGGAGACCTGCCAGCACCGGCTCTGCCATCCTAACCGCATGACCAGTCCCCAGCTGCTCTGTCTGACGGACAAACTCTGTCTGGCCGGAGAGGACCTGCTCTACCAAGTCTGCTTTATGGCCGACCACGGTCACCGTCTTTGCAGGCTCAATAGCGCTGACGCTGCGGAAGACATGCTCCAGCATCGAAATCCCTGCCACCTGATGCAGAACCTTGGGCAGGTCAGATTTCATACGGGTGCCCTTGCCGGCAGCTAAAATAATCGCATAATTTGTCATAGTCTTCTCTTTTCTGTAAGGTATCACCATTATTATATCACTAAAAGGTAATTTTTAAAAATCAAAATCAGGCTGGAGGTGAAAAAGGCAGCCGCAGAGCCCTTTCCCATCAAAAAAATCAGCCATTAAACTGCTGATTTTGCTTCTTTTTCTTTGATTTTATTGGGAAGGCGGACTGTCGTTTTGCCATAGTCCTTGAAGACGGCCCGCTGCTTGAAGTGGACCAACTCGCCATCGAGGGCAGTATCCTGGTCCAGTTCCAGTTCCATATCAATGGACTGGATCGTCCGGCTCTTGGGGTCTACCACAAAGGAAACCTGACACTGCTCAATACCGATGGATGGATCATAATGCTCATCATTATAGGCATAGTAGAAGGCATCAATCAAGTCATAGGCCAAATCATCTTCTGCTGTGACTGAAAACTCATAACCGTTTTCCACCTTTTTCTTGGTCAGTTCTGACTCATTATCTGCCATAGCTTCCAGCAAGGCCTTAAAAGAAGAGATTCCCGAATAGCCATCGATATATTGCCGCGCTTTCGTATCATCAAGCGTCTCAAAACCATCCTCTCCTTCTAAATACATCCGATCCTCACTGAAATAATGGGTCAGCTCCTGATCATCATAGCTTTCATAGAGCTTGGCCAAGTAAGGCGATTCTGCAACGGTCAGCTGCTTCACTGTCTTGGCTTTTTTGAGCCGGCCGTCTTCCAGATTGGTGGACTCGGACTGCCGGTCCATGTAGAAACTGTCCTGATCGAATTTTTCCAAGGAGGCACCCAACACAGCAGGCAGCTCAAAGCGCGACTCGAGAACTTCTGCTATCCCTCCGGGCTTAAAGTAAGTATAGAGCGCGGTCCCGCCAATCAGCACAGAACAGACACAGCCATAGATGATAAAAAAATGAAGCTTCTTCAAACCCAACCTCCTAGAGATTCTCTGTTATTTTGCAGCTTTTATTATAAGCTTTTTTGACCTTATTTTCAATCTTTTTCAGAAAAAGCTTTGGCAAACTGATAAAAAAACGAGGCTGAGACAAAAGTCCTTCAGCCTCGCTTTATTTTGGTAAAAAACTCTTGACGCGGCAGCTGTGGGAGTGAAAAGGTTTGGGGAACCTTTTCAGCTTGAGCTTAGAAACAAAAGAGTGCAGGGAACTAAATTTTTAAAAATTTAGTTCTGTCCCACCGCCCTCCGCACTTCAGCCAGATTCTGCGATCAAATCAGGCTTTTCTGTCAGCCAGTCGCTCCATCCAGATAAATTCTTTGAAGTCTTTTAGAGGATTGAGAAAAGGCTTCTTTTTTCTGGCAAACTCCCGAAAGCCCAGCTTTTGGTAGCAGCGGATGGCAGCTTCGTTGCTGTCCTTGACATCCAGGATATAATCTTTGAAGCCCGCCAGCTTCATGCTTTCTTTCAGCATTTGCCGGCCCAGCCCCTGCCCCCGGTAAGCAGCAGCGACTGCCACATACTCGATATAGCCAGTGGTCGCAGGAATCTTACCTGGCTTTTCGAAATCACTGAAACCTAGGCTCAGGAAAAAAACTTTAATCCGGCCAAAGCGCTCAGCCAACTGCTGTCTATCCAGCTTAGTGGCTCGGCCATTCGCATCCGAAATGGCTAAAATACCAATAATCTGCCCAGCTTGCTCAGCGACATAAAAGTACTTGATTTGCAGCACTTGCTCCATAAAGTCAAGAACAAATTCTCTGCCAAACTGCTTAACGAAAGCAGAAAAATCATTGTCATAGGCAGTGACAATAGTGCTGGCAATGGTTTTACGGTCGGATTCGGCCGCTTTTCTGATCTTTACCATACGAAACCTCCTTCTTTTCTTCAGCCAGCTGCTGGCGCAGTTTCTTAAACCAGTCTAACTGGAAGCGAGCGGAGTCCATTCCAAACTCCAAGGTCTTGAGCTCAAAGTAAGCAACCTGAGAAATGCTCTCGGCTAGGCTGCCGGTCTGGCTGATCTCCATCAGGTTTTGAGCCAGCTGCTCCTTCTGCTCCAAATAAGCCTGAATCACCGCCTGCTCCTCAGCCAGCTGGATACCCTCTTTGACCTGCTTTAATTTGCTCAGCTCGCCCTCCAGACCCTCAATGGTCTGATTCAGCAGGTCCATCTGCTCCCTCCTAGGAAGATAGCCCATAAAGAGAAATTTCCCCAAATCCATATTTTTGGTTTTGCCCATATCAATGGGAGTTTTAAGCCAGTCTAAAAACAACTGCCGCCCAGCGGGGGTAAGAGCGTATTCTTTTTTCATTTTTCCTTTCTCGACATACTCTGAAAAAGTCACTGCTTCCTGCTGGGATAGTTTTTTCAAAGCAGCTTGGATACTGCCCAGACTGTCGCTGCAGATACTAGTGAAATTCTGGCGAATGATCTGGCGAATCTCATAAACCGTGAAATGTTTTATCATGAGCAGACCTAAAATAAGTTTGTCCATTGCTTCCCTCCATTATTCTTATATACCTAATAGTAATATTTTTATTAAAGTTTGTCAAGAAATTATAAAAAGTCTATCAAATCTGATAGACTTCTGGACTAGTCCAGCGGATAGACTTTCCGAAATTCTTCCAAGACGACACCGGTCTCTTCTGAAAATTCCAAGCCGGCTTCTGCCAGCCATTCGGTAAAGAACTCCTCATGCACCTGCCGCCAGTAAGCAAGGCTGCGGTCGCCCTCACCTTCTTTGAAAGCATGGTCAGCTGATACTTGGTTAAAGGGAACAACTGTAACTTTAGTGATTTCAATGATGCAGACAGCCCTGCCCTGACTGTCCAAGATGACATCAAAGGTGCCGGCCTGCGGGATCGGCTCCTGGTCTACAGCATAAAGCTCATAGGCCGAGGCCGTCGCTGTCTTCTGACCACGCAGCACCAGCTCGGCCAGCTGGTCTGGCTCTGCGCCAAAGGCCCAGGCATCCATTTGGTCGCCGATGCTGGGATTGAGTTTCTTGTATATCTGCCACATTTCTTGAGGGGTCATGCTTGTTCCTATCTTTCTAACATAAAAATAATTCTTTCTGAAACTGCTTCCTGTAAGGCCGCCTGTTTATTTTAGTTTACAAAAATCCTTATTCAAAATCCATAAAGCCATCATGCTCATAATAGTAAATCAGAGCCTGTAAACACTCTTGATCAGTCACTTCTGCTTTCTGCTCCATGACTGACAAGAGAACATCCGCAAAATCTTCACCGTAATAAATCAACTCCAGCTCCTGCTCCCTTACTTGTCTTTGGACTCATTGAAGATACCATTTCTTATGTAAATCCTATTTTTCAAACTGTTTTTAAGACCTTCTTGAAAAACAAGGATAAGATCCTGAACGCACTGGAACTGCCCTACTCAAACACAAAACTAGAAGCTACTAACAACCTCATCAAAGTCATCAAGCGAAACGCTTTCGGATTTCGGAACTTTGACAATTTTAAAACTAGAATCCTCATCGCTTTGAACATCAAAAAGGAGAGGACTGATTTAGTCCTCTCCAGATTATAACTTCTCATCAACCCACTACAGTTGACAAAGAGCCCAAAAATCAAACATTTCCCACACTTTCTGAAATCATTTCATCCCCTTACATAGAAAGCAGACACCATTTTATAGCCTCTAGGCATTTCGAGACTTGCTTCCGTAACAAACCTTTGGTAAAATGCTAGTAACACAAGTCTAAAGGAGGCGCTTATGACTCAAAAAACGATCCGTCGCTGGGCTCCCTGGTCTATTTTAGGAAGCTGGCTGATTTATGTTGCAGATATATTGATTGCTATCTCTGACGGTTTTGGAAAGGGATTTTGGCAGCACATGCCTGATTTAGCAGCTTGGAAAGTTGATTTTGCAGGCTATGCCTTACTTCTTTTCCCGCTTTTAGGAATGGGCGTCTATATCCTCTCTATCGGGCTGAGACAAAAATGGCTAGGAATAGTAGGAGCTTGGATTCTCATGACTGTCTGTGTTTTCCTCCACACCAGCTATTTCTATTTTGCCGCCACTTCGCGGCTGTATGCCCATAATCCCTCTGCCGATATTGCAAAATTACTAGAAAGCTTTTCAATAGTGAAAAATAACTTTCTGCTTATTTATTTCGTACTTATGGCTGTACTTCTCCTATTTATTGTTATCCTCGTTTTGAGTAAGAAAACGGCTTACCCGCGCTGGTTTGCCCTAACAACTCCCTTAACAGGAATTCTCCTTAGTCGGCTACTCAGCGCTATTGCACCAGCCCTTCGCGAAATGCTTTCTCCTATTCTCATTCCCGCCTTTTGGTTTGCTTTAATGATAACAATAGCCATGATTTTTGCCCTAAAGGACAAAAACTTTACCAACAAGGAAGCAAGTAGCTGTCCTGAAAATTCAGTTCTCCATTTTCCTTAGCATACAAACAGAAATCATCATCTAGCTCTTCCGACTTTACAGTCTCAATGATGTCTTTTAAGGAATAGCTTTGGTTTTTCTTCATTGGTCAAAACTGCCTTTCCATTCATAAGCCCGATAGGCTCCCAAGAGCTGGTAGCCCAGACTTTGTGCGACCTTCTTGGAAGCTTCATTATGCGCATCCCAGAGCGGGAAGACCGAGCGTTTTTGACTTTCCACAATCATGGCAGCGCCTAGAACTTTGGCCAGCCCCTGCCCTTGGCAGGCTGGTTTGGTGGCAATTTCAATCTCAACAGCCCCATGATAAGTCAGTCCTGTTGAGACGGCTGCGATGATCTCCTCCCCTAAGCAGAGTACAAAGCCAAAGCCGCCTGCAGCTTGAAAATGAGCAAAATCTGTAAAATCGCCTTGCAAATCATGGGACCAGCTCTCCTCGGCCAGCAGCGTGTAGCTATTCTCCTCAATCGGATAAAGCTGAACATCTGCTGGTAAGCTGCTCTGCCATTTCCCCAAGGTCTCTGCATCGAAGTCTGCTCTGTCCGCAAAGGCATAGCGGGTAAACTGGTGCAGCTGGCTCTGGCTGTCCAGAAACTGCTGCCAGCTGGGCTCCTCGGAGATAATGATTTTATCCGCCAGACCGCTCTGGCTGCTGTAATCCTGCCAAAACTCCGGGTCCGCCTGACCAGCCGGAAAGAGGAAATTCCCCAGCTGGTAGAGGGCTGAAGTCTCAGCGGTATTCGTGAAAATCTGTCCAAGATCCGCTTGCAAACCATAGCGAACCATGTTTTTGGACCAAGAGTGAAAAAAAGTATGCTTTTTATTCATGATCAGTCTTCTTTCAGATGCAGCTCATTGATTTTATTGGTCCAGATATAGCCCCCAAATTCCTTAGGGACCGATTCTAAGCTAGTAACATCATCAAAGCCAACCGATAAGTCAGCTCCTCCAGCTGTTAATTCGACCCGAGTATTGACCGATTCCATTCTATCCATAAATTTATAAGGCCACCCCCATAAGAATTTGGCGTATTTCAAAGGAATTCGCAGCTCAGCATTTTTCATTTCCTCCGGAATGTAGCCTGTAAATCCCAGCAATTCATATTTGATAAGTGCCCGAATCATGCTTTCTTTGGATAAAAGCTTGAGGCTGCGGCTCTGACTGCGCAGCCAATTAACTCCTTCCTCACTTGCTCCGCAGACACTGAGTTTATCCAGCCTTTCAGGTGAGAGCGTTTTTAATTTTCGCCACAAGACTTTATAGGTTTCTAATTTCCCGTCTTTGACCTCAATCACAAACTCCTTATCAGGAAACCTTTCCAAGACTTCGTCCATGGTCGGCATCTGGCCGACTCCCCTGCCCCTAAAAGGGTAGTTTTTCCCGCCATCAGCCGTATAGCCGTAGCCAATGTCCATCTTTTTCAGCTGGTCCATGGTGTAATCCTGAACCTCGCCCTTGACTCCGCACTTGTATTCCAAAGTCGAGTCATGAAAAACCGCCAGCTGCTTGTCTTTGGACAATTTCACATCGAACTCCACGGCATCCGCTCCTAGGTCAAAAGCCGCCTGCATGGATGGGATGGTATTCTCAAGATAGGGATGTGCAGGCGGGTCAATCATGGCGGCCGTATTGCTGTCCCAGTCCGCTTTCGATTCATCGAAGGTCTGCGCCAGTCCTCGATGGGCTAGAATTTTATAATCCTGCCCCTCCCGATGAGAAAAGAGACCTGTATTGTTCAGCCAGATCAGAAATAGCAGAGCGAGGCAAATCAGATATATTTTTTTGCGTTTAAACATTATATTTCCCTACTTCAAACTCCAGCCGCCGTCAATCTTGAGTATCTCGCCCTGCATGGCGGCGGCCTTGCCGCTGGCCAGAAAGAGCGTGACATCCGCTACTTCCTGCGGGTCCAGCCAGCGCTTGATGGGGGTCTCCTCAGCCACCCAGTCTGCCAGGCCGCCCGGTTCAAAGTCTGCGGCCGTCATAGACGTCCTGACAGCACCCGGAGCCAGGCCAAAGACCTGAACTCCTTGCGCTGCATAGTCCAGTGCCAGCTGCTTGGTGAAGCCGGCTAGGGCATGCTTGGAAGCGGTATAGGCTGCGCCGCCCCCGCCGGCCAGAAAGCTGGCAATGGAGCACATATTGATAATGATGCCGGCTTCTTTTTTCACCATTTTCTGCAGGTAAAAGCGGGTGATTTTCATAGCAGCCGTCAGGTTGACCGCAAAGATCCGCTCCCAGTCGTCATCGCTGGTCTCCAGCAGGGACCGGTAATCATCCAGCATGCCGGCTGTATTGCAGAGAATATCGACCTCGGGCAGCCAGCTGAAAAGCGGGGTCAAATCCCCGGTTACATCCAGCTGCAGAAAGCGGAAATCTCCCGGAAGTTCAGGATTGTCCCCCTTATCCAGACCATAAACGCGCCAGCCATTTTCCAAAAAAGTCTGCGCCTGAGCCTGGCCGATACCAGAGCTGGCCCCGGTCACCAAAACCGTCTTAGTCATGGACTTCTACCCAGTCGTCAGCCAGCACATCGCAGGGGGTCGGACTCCACATGGAGAAGCCCTCTCCCTCGCCGGATACATTGATGAGGAAGTAGGGTGTCACCTCAAGCGCTACGCCATTTTGCTCGATGGTGTCAAAGAGCTGGACGTAATTCTCCGCCCCGCCCCAGCCGGTGCGGACATATTTCTTCTTGGCCTTAAGGCCCGGTAAAATTTCTTCAAATGTCATGGTTTGCTCCTTTCGTTTAGAGATCCTTCTCCATCTCCACAAAGAGATGAATATCGCCATTGCTTTCCTTGGGAACGCGCCTCACTGCTGCAAAGCCCAGATTGAGATACAGCTTCTGGGCTCGCTGGTTAAAGTCAGCGACGGATAGAGTCAGTTTTTGGACGGAAAAATTCTCACGCGCAAAATCTAGGATTCCCTCTAAAAAGGCAGCACCCTGCCCTTGCCCGCAATGCTCTGGTTTGAGTCCCAGGCCTAATTCCAGGCTGCCTTCCCCACTGGGGATCAGACAGAAAAAGCCATAGAGAGCACCGTCTTTCAGAACCTGATAGTAATGGCCGCCCCGCTTCTCTGGTGATAGGATTTCTTCGTAGTCTTCCGGGTCATTTTTCATATCGTAAAAGTCATAGGGTTCAGGATAATGCCAGTCATTGGCAATTTCCAAAGCATGGCTCTGACTAAGTAGTTCGATGTTCATTCTTTCCCCCTTCAAAAATTCCAGTAAAATCGTTTCTGGTCATCTTTTTCCAAACAGCCCAGCGAGCGGTAAAAATCATGGGCTTCGGTTCGTGAGATGCCCGAATTGATTCGAATGCCTGTGTAGCCAGCAGCTACCCCCTGCTCACGGAGCGCCTGCATCAAAGCTCTGCCATATCCCTGCCCCTGAGCTTTCGCATCAACAGCCAAGGCCAGCAGATTGAGCAAGGGCGGAAAATAAAGGCAATCGTAGCTAGCCGCATGAGCATAGCCTATGACTTGACCATCATCCGTCTCAGCCGCTAACAACAGGTGCCGGCTGTCCGGCAAAAGACGCTCCAGCTGAGCTCTTGTCGCCTCAAGATTGAAATCATAGCCCAGCACCTCCGCATTAATCTGCTGGATAGCTGCCGCATCAGTCAGCCTCACTGTACGAATCATCTGTTCCACCTCATTTCTGCCTATTATTATAACAGATATGGCCAAAAAAGAAACCCTTGTATCAGAGTCTCTTACTTTATTATTTTGTATTCAGTTGCTCTTTTAGCCAGCCTTGAGCTTTTTCTAAGGGCTGTTCTGTCTCGACATCAGGCAGTATAGCTTCATTCTCATAGGTTTTTCCAGTCCGATCCAAGATTCGTGAAGTCGTCAGCTGCAAACTTGCTCCATCATAGAGGGAATAAACTTGGTTGCCGCTTGTGTAGCCTGCTGTCGGCTGTCCAAAAATTTTCACATTTTCCAACCCCTTAAAGGCCAAGGCGGCCATTTCACCAGAACTGCCTGTCTGGTCATTCACCAAAATCGCTATCGGAACTTCCTTCGGCTCCTCCTCGGTACTGTCCAGCCCGCTCTGACTGAGAATTTCTGACCGGGACACCGGAGTTTTACTGCCGTTTCCATAGTCAAATTGGAAGAGTTCTTCATCTGGCAACAGTGAGGACAGGCCAGCAAGCATGGGGTACATGTTTCCGCCAGTATTGTCTCTCAGGTCCAGGACGACTGCCTGATAATCATCCTTTTTCAAAGCTCCAGCAAGCTTGTCTGCATAAACTCCCGCTGCTTTCAAATCACCTGAAAAGGCAGGCAATTTCAGATAGAGAATCCCAGCTTGATTTTCTGTCTGAGGCTGATTTTGACTTTCTGGTCCGATTTCGGGATTTTCTTCAGGACTGTAAAAATAAGAATGCTTTCCACCAGCCTGCTGGGTCAACTCTTTCAAAATCGGATAGGTATCCTGATAACTTTTGGCTCCTTTAAGCTTTTCCAACGCTGCTGCCTTCTGCCGCTCCCAGTCCTCACTTGTATAAAGTCCAAAATCAAGCTTTCTAATGACCGAGCGCGCATAGGTCTGGGGATTGGGCGGGAAGAGATAAACATTATACTCTGGACCAAAGTAGGCAATCAACCCCACTAGAATAGCCGCCAAAAGCAGCACCGTTCCCAAACAGCCAAGTAACACTTTTTTCATCCTCTACCACACCTTTCTTAGTCATATGATATATAAGTATAACAAAAGGCAGATGCTCATTCAATAGCTCTGCCTTACATTTCTTATAGTTAATCTTACATTTTTGTAAGATTGATTTAGCTGCCCCAATCTCATTCAATCATCTACTTCCACCGCTCACTTTTGGACAGGGCAATCATCAGACCGCTGCCAGCCAGAAGGCCCAGGATGCCAAGGCAGATAAATTTCATAGGATAGAGCCATTCCTTGTTTTTCTCATGCCAGGTAGACTTCCAGAGCCTAATATAGTCACCGGTCATACTTTCGGGCTGGTTGAGCTGGACATGGATGACAAAGATCAGCAGGGGAACAGCAATCAGCCCCAAGACAATCAGCCAGTTTTTCTTCTTATCCGTTAACCTCATGCCTGCTCCTCAACTTCCTTTTTCAAATGGATTTCCGAATGCTGGTAGCCATAGCCAAAGTACAGCAGTATTCCCAGCAGCAGGGCAATCCCAAACGCCAGCCAGGTCTCTCCAGTGTACTGGGTCATAAAGGACAGGCAGATGATGATGGACAGGATAGGGGTCAGGGGGACCAGAGGCGTTTTGAACTCGCCTTCCTTGGGCTGTCCCCTGTCCTTGCGCAGCTTGAGAATAGCCAGCGCCAGCAAAATCAGATAAGCCAATGTGCAGATATTGAGAAAGGAAGCGATGCTGGCCAAAGGGAAAATCCCTGCACAAACGGCGGAGACAATTCCTACCAAAATCGTAGCATTCTTGGGAACGCGGCTGGTCGCCGTCAGCTCCTTAAAGGACCGAGGCAGGAGGCCGTCACGGGCAATGCTGTAAATCATCCGCGACAGGGCATAGGTCATGGAGATGCAGACGGTAATCAGGGTCAAAATGGCCACCATGGATACATAGTTTGCCGCCCAGCCCAGACCGATACTGCGAAGAGCAAAGGCCACCGCATCAGAAACACCGAGCTTGCTGTAATGGACAATCCCGGTCAGGACCAGCGTTACCAAGATATAGAGAACGGTCACGATGGTCAAGGACAGGACAATTCCGCGCGGTACATTCTTTTGCGGTTCTTTGATTTCATCGACCGACATGGAAATGGACTCAAAGCCCAAAAAAGCAAAGAACATGAGCGAAGCACCCGCCATGATACCGGTCTGGCCGCCGTATATCTGACCAAAACCGAAGGGGGCAAAGTCGGACCAATTTTCCGGCTTGATAAAGAAAAGACCAACCAGAATAAAGAGAGCTAAGGCTGAGAACTTCAGCACGACCAAGGCTGAGTTAAAGCGCAGGGCTGCCTTGGAGTTCAAAAGGACAACCCCTGTAACAAAGACCAAGACCAGAATAGGCAGCAAGTCCACATAAGTACCTGCTTTTGGATTGAAGGTACCATTCAGAGCTGCTGGCAGCTGGATACCAAAGCCGCTCAGCAATCCTTTCAGATAAGAGCCCCAGCCAGAGGCAACACCTGAGATAGCGGTCATGAACTCCATGATGGTCAGCCAACCGGCCAGCCAAGCAGGAAATTCCCCCAGAACCGCATAAATATAACTGTAAGCTCCGCCATTAGCCGGAATCCGTGAGGCAAACTCAGCGTAAAAAAGGGCCGAAATACTCACACAAAGCGCTGAAATGACAATCGAGACGGTCAGAGCTGGCCCAGCATATTTGGCCGCTCCAGTCCCTGTAATAGTGAAAATTCCAGTTCCTACCATGGCTCCAATACCAAGCAAAATCAAATCAGGAATTTTTAGATGTCGCCTCATACTAGTTCGTGACTTGCTAACATCTTTTTTACGAAAAATATCCATTATCATCTCCTCAAAAATATAGACGGTTCATTATATCACAAGTTTTGGCATTTAGAAACCGCAAAATTATTTCCGACCTTGCTTCCAACTATAAAAATAGAAAATAAGAAGCGATAGGCAAATTAGTCCGATAGGCAGAGCCACTGTCCATAAAGGATCTGTAATCTGCATTCTGTCTGACCAACGTTTAAGTAATCCAACTAGGAAAAGAGCAACAATCGGGATAAGCATCATTCGAAATAGAGCTTCTTTTTTGCTTAGAAAGATGGAAATAAGACTAACTAGGCTACCTAAAAGAATGACATCCCACGGCCAAGAGATGACAAAACCACCTACTCCCACCAAACTAGTTTCTGCTCCATATCTAAGTAAGACAGCCAGTATGATTGTTAAAGAACTAGCCAGCCATAATTGCCACTTTTTCCAATCTTCATAAATAGTCTTAGCCACTAAGTAAAAAATCACTTTTACAACTACCAGCCCTAAAACTGTATCACTAAGGTAAACTAGCGGAGCGATTTGCAAATAAGATTTACTGGCAAAACTACTTAGGAGACGGAAGAAGACCAAAATGGCCCCCACCATCAAACTGATTTCGAATACTTGTCGCCTACTGATCCTAGGACTGTCTTTAACTAGTTCATCTGCCATTGCTTGAGGATTTTCACCGAAAAATTCTTGAGCAGTAATTCCATCCTTCTCAGCGTCCGAAAAATCCAGTACCATCTGATATAACTGTTCACGAATAGCCCCTTCGTCATGAAACAAAGAGGACGAAGCCATATAAACAATTAAATCATCAAAATAGGCTTTATTTTCAGGTTTTAAGTTCTGGACTGAGTCATTTGTTTTTTGAATGAGTTCCTGAATATTGTTTTTTTCCTGTTTCATTTGCTTTTTCCTCCTCTGACATTTGTGACATTAGTCAGCAGCCCTTCCCATTGTTGCCAGAACATTTTCAGATAGAGTCGTCCTTCCTTGGTCAGAGAAAAGTATTTCCTATCTGGTCCTTCTGGTGATGCTTTGAGCCGACTCCTAATGTAGGTTTTTTTCTCTAATTTCTGAAGTAAGGGATAGACTGTCCCAGCTACGATATTAAATCCTTTTTCATTTAATATTTGAATCAATTCATAACCGTAGATTTCTCTTTGCGAAATGATTTCCAAGACACAGCCTTCCAAGATTCCTTTTAACAGTTGCGTTTGTTCCATCCTCTCTCCTTTCATCTAATTTCAAATTTCTCTGTGAAAATTGACATCAACTAATATGCAATACATACTAGCTTTCTTACACTTAGTATAACACACTTTCACTACTTTGTAAAGCATAATAGCTGTATAAAAATAGAAGTTGGCAAACCCAACTTCTTACATTGAAATGATTTTACGATAACTACGCGATGTAATCGCAAAGACAATAATGTAGCTGATAAAGAAAATAGCACAGACTCCCAAGGTTACTGCTAACATTAAACTTGCATTGAGCACGCCCAACATCTGTAAAATGAGACTGAGCATATGGTAGGCAAAGGCCAGATGGACAAAGGCGAAAATCAGAGGCAGGAAGAAGACCGTCTGTACTTGCTTGCGGATAGTCTTTCTGATCTGCTGCTCGTCCAAGCCGACCTTCTGCAGGATGACAAAGCGCTCGCGGTCCTCGTATCCTTCGGAAATCTGCTTGTAGTAGATGACCAGCACCGTTCCCATCATAAAGACAACGGAAAGGAAAATACCGATAAAGAACACACCGCCCAGCATACCATTGATCTCACGCATGCCAACAACGCCAGTTTCGCCGTGTACACCGCCTGCACCTTCCGGCAGGGACTGGTTGTAGTCCGCCATTTTCTTTTGATAAATTGTATCCAACTTAGCCTTTTCATCTTCTGAAGCTTCAATATCCAGACTACCATAGAGTACAGGATTAATAGCTTGCTGCTCCATCTGCGGAGCTAAGAGTTGACTAGGATCCTTGGCGACCAGATACAAGCCTTTAGGCACTATGATATTAAACTCATCCGGAATCTTATTATAGACAAAATCTTCTGTCAGGACTTCCTTGACCATCAAGGTCTGACCAGCCAGCTGCAGGGGCTGTTGAAAGTCAACATCTGCCCCCTTATTAAAGGCAGCCACTTCATTTTCCTGCAAATCCAGCTCCCTGCCAGTCAGCTTCTGGTAGTCCTCGCTGGAGAACATCAAGATATAGGTGCTGGGTGTAACAGCCCGTTGACCCTTGGGATAAATATCCAGCTGGTTGCCCTTCTGATGCTCAACGCCCATGGAGTAAAACTGATAGGTCTCCTGTTGCTTGACCTTCAGCTGATTCTCTGCTACAAACTCTGTCAAGACCTGATCCAGCTGTTCTTTTTTTGCATTTACACCGCCATTGATAGAGAAATCATGCGGAAACATAAGTTTCTGCATAAATTCCGCGCCAGAATAGATGTTCATGCCGGCAGAAAAGGTCACTAGAACCATTGTCGATAGGATGGAAATAGTAGCCAGCCCCACTGCATTTTTCTTCATACGGTAAATAAGATTTGAGACGGAAATCATATTATTGGGCTGGTAGTAATACTTTTTGTTCTTTTGAAGAAGCTGCAGAAAGACTGTAATACCAGCGTTAAAGAGCAGGTAGGTTCCTAAAATGACTAAGAGGACTGCTCCAAAAAAGATGAAGATTGCTTCCATAGGATTCCGCACAGTCTGAGCCAGATAGTAGCCGTAGAGCAGAGCTGCCAGGCCAATAAAGGTCTGTGGCAGTAAAAACCGGCTCTTCTTCTCTCCGCTGGCCTTTTCCTTAGACATCTTCAGGGAATCAAAACGCAGAATTCGCCAACCATTAACAAAGACCAAGCCTGCAAAAATAAAGCCATAGAAAATAAAAACAAGAATCAAGACCGGTAGCTGGAAAGTTGAAACCAAAACCACCTTGGTCCCCATAAGCTTGAGCAGAAAGGCATAAATCAGCTGGTCAAAGAGAACACCAATAGTCAGCCCCAAGCTTACAGCCACTAGCCCGAAGATTAGTAGCTCAATAAAGGTCATAACAAAGAGATGGCGCTTATTAAGCCCCAGCATGCCATAAAGCCCCAGCTCCTTGGAGCGGTTTTTCATAACAAAGCTATTGGCATAAAAGACGATGATCCCGGCTGTGATGTTCACGATGACGAGCCCTAGGATTAAAACAGCTATAATCGAACTAGCCCCTGTCATTTTGGATAGATTGGGATTAAAAGCCAAGGAGTTGAAAATATAAGAAATGGCTACAGCCACACAGGTAGCCAGTGCAAATGGATAATAGAGACGGCGGTTCTTAATCAGATTGGATACCGCCAATTTTGCTGCTAATCGAAACACTAGTCCTT
>NZ_KQ969393.1:239373-243595 GCF_001578865.1 Streptococcus sp. DD11 | reverse complement strand
GAGCACCCGCTTGGCCCGGCTGGCTGCCGCTGTCGAGTGGGTCACCATGAGAATGGTCTGGCCCCGGTCGTTGATGTCGTCAAAGACATCCAGAAGGGCCGCCGATGACTTGGAGTCCAGGGCCCCGGTCGGCTCATCCGCCAGCAGAATCTCCGGCTCGGTGATGATGGCCCGAGCTACTGCTACCCGCTGCTTCTGGCCACCGGAAATCTCATAAGGAAACTTCTCTTGGAGTTTATTTATCCCCAGCTCGTTGCAAGTCGTAACCAGCTTTTGCATCATCTCGGTGATGGGCCGGCGGGACAGGACCAGAGGCAGCAGGATATTGTCCTTGACGGACAGGGTGTCCAGCAGGTTGAAATCCTGAAAGACAAAGCCCAGCTTCTCCCGGCGGAAGCTGGAAGCCTGACTGTTTTTGATGGTTGCCGTGTCAGTTCCGTTGAGAAAGACGCGGCCCTCGGTCGGCTTGTCCAGCATGGCTAGGATGTTGAGCAGGGTGGATTTCCCTGAGCCCGACTCCCCCATGATGGCGACATATTCCCCCTTTTCCACTGTAAAGTGGATGTCTTTGAGGGCTTCTACCTGACTGCCCTGAAAGCGGGTTTTATAAATTTTCTTCACGTGCTGTACGTCTAATAATGTCATACTTGAACCTCTTTTTCATTAAGCTTGATACTACTATCATACCGAAAAGACAGACAAGTTTCCATAACCTAATCTTTCATTTTGCCTGCCAATCTTACATTTTTGTCATCTTGTACTCCAAGTCGGATCAGAGAAAAGTCAACTGACCTTTCTCTTATCCTTGAATACTGGAATCTCTCAGTGACTGTACTGCAGCCAGAAATAATATTGACTGGAAGCACAGCCTAGGCGAGTCTTCTCGATTTCTTCCTTGGAAATCATTTGAGCTTTAGGTTTACTTTGGCGATGGTTAAAAAGATTGATTTTCATAGCGGGCCTCCTTCTTGAAATCTGATTATTAGTTTGGAAGATAGTTATCTTCTTTTTCTTTACACTTATAGGATACCGAATTCCCAAACTAGCTGCCATAGCTTTACCTTACATTTCAGCCTTTAAACTTACATTTTTGTCACTTAGAAAAATTGTTTTCGATTGCCCTTAAACTGCGTCAATAGGCCTAAATTCAACGATGTATATCAGCTTCATTCATCAAGAACATAAAAAAACCGGAATTTGTTTCCGGTTTTCATGATATATGTCCTAAATTTAAAGATATAGAAGTTTTCTTTCCAGAGGAGGTTCAGACTTCTGTCAATACTATCTTGAATAGGCTATTGTTACTGCCCCTCATCCCCAAATTTACCAGTATGAAGATGAGTAATAGTGTCATGACCAGGTAGAGGAGGCAGCCCGCCAGAATCCTTACGGCTGAACACTTCAAGCAAGCCCGGTGTCAATTGAGAATTTTTCAACTGCTCAGGGCTAATCTCATGGACAATTTCTGCTCCTCGTCCCGTCTGTATTTTATAACCAAACAGAGGGTCAATCAAGGTCCCACGCCCGATTGCAACTAAATCCGCAGCTGTATCCTCAATAGCAGCTTCTGCCTCTTCCTGACTAAAGACACCACCGATTGTAATTAGTTTGGTTTGTTCATCCAAAACTTCCTTAAAATGATCTGCATAGGTCTTGTCTGATCCTGCAGGTTTTGAAGCATAGCCAGCCAAAAGCGACAAATGGATGTAGTCTAGTTTGTGCTTGACTAGCTCCTTGACCAAAAGCTTGGCTTCTTCATAAGTATAGCCTACTTGATCTTCATGGATTTCATCTGGGCTAATCCGATAGCCAATAATAAAATCTTCCGGCGCATACTTGGCTGCAGCACACTTCACTTCCTCGACTACCGCCAAAGGAAAGGCCATACGTTTTTCCAAAGTTCCGCCCCATCTGTCCTGACGAACATTGGAAGTGCTAGAAAAGAATTGCTGCAGCAGATAGTGGTTGGCACCATGGATTTCCACTCCTGAAAAACCAGCTTGAACTGCACGTTTGACTGCCCGACCAAAATCCTTGATAATTTCAAGGATTTCTTCATCGGTCAATTCTCTCACCGGATATGGCAGGAAAGAAAAATCTAAGGCACTTGGAGCCAATACTTCCTCACCCTTCATAGCACGGCCAGAAGCTGCTATCCCACCATGATGAAGCTGCAAAATCGCTTTATTGCCATCCTTCTGAAGGGCAGTTGCTAATTTTCTCTCCCCTTCGATATGGGTATCAGAGTAAATACCTAATTGAACTGGATAGCCAGTCTGGTAACAAGGTCCTCCCGATGGGCTAACATAATGAAATTCAGTAATCAAAAGTCCTGCTGTCTGAGAGCGTGCTCCGTAGTATTGCAAAGTATCATCAGACACAAATCCTCCTTCTAAGCCACTAAAAGTATACATAGGGGACAGCACCAAACGGTTGGTTAATTTGGCACCGTGACGCAATTGAATCGGGCCTACAATTTGTTTAGACATAGTAAAAATCTCCTTTCTTCTTTGACAACTATTATAGAAGATTCAGAGGCCAAAACAAGGGCTTTTCAGTAAGCGGTATTAACCGTCAGGTATCCGGTAAGAAAACGATGGTCAGTTGCATAAAAAAACAAGCGGCTGAGACTGAACAGACTCCCATGATGGCTGCGTCCTCACCCACAGAGGGATGTACCTTTGGGAAGATACCGTATAAAAGTCCTTCAGTCTCGCTTTGTTTTGGAAAAAACTCTTGACGCGGTAGCTGATTGCTCAAAGCACTGCTTTGAGGTTGCGGATAGGACTTGCAAAGCAAGTCTCAACTTTGTTCGTCTTTTAGACTCCAAAAAGCTCCTACATTGAGGAAAACTCTGTTTTCCTCATCCCCAACCTCTCACAGTCCACCCGGACTGTTTTGACACAAACTGCATTTGTTTTATCTCCAACCTCTCACAGTCCACCCGGACTGTGAGAGCCTCGCGGGCTGGGAGTGAAAAGGTCTGGGAGACCTTTTCAGCCTGAGCTTAGAAACAAAAGAGCGAAGGGAACTAAATTTTTTCAAAATTTAGTTCTGTCCCACCGCCTTGCTTTCTGTTTTATTTTTTGAAACGGATCCCGAAATAAACCCCACAACCAACTATGATAATCAAGCCTATAGCAAGTAGCGTAAAGCTGATTTCTGTACCTGTGAATGGCAGAACTTTCTTCGCCTTCCCCTTATCTCCAGGTTTATCTTGATTTGATTTTTCAGATTTGAATTATGTGTTTCTTTAGACGGATCTTTGTCTGGACCAGTCGGTTTCGTTTGGTCAGTTACGACTAACTTCCCATCCTTGTATTCTACTGTATTTCCATTGGCATTTACGACTGTTACTGTGCCATCGAGATTCACTTGGAACACAATGTCAGTAACAGCTAAGTAACCAGTTGGGGCTGCAGCTTCATGGAAGGTATATACCCCAGGAGCTAATTCAAGCTCGTGCGATGTATTTGCTTCTGAAGTCCATTTTGCTACAGGATTACCAGTTGCCTCTTTGCCTTGGAAAATTTGAATCTCTGCACCGGCAATCTCAGTACCGCCAAGGTTGACCTTACTGAAGGTCACCTTACGTGGGAGATCATCGTCCTTATCGGTTACTGTAACAGTCGAACCATTTGTCGCGACCGTATTTGTTTCGCCCTTAGCGTCTTTCTCACCGACATTAATCACTTCCACTGTACCATCATGGTTGACTTGGAATGTGATGTCGATTACTTTCAGGTAGCCGGTCGGTGCAGCTTCCTCATGGAAGGTATAAGTACCTGGTGCCAAGTTGATGTCCTTAGACTTACCTGCTTCGGATGTCCAGCTTTCGACTGCTTGGCCTTCTGCTGCTGTCATTCCGAAGCAAAAAAACCGGAAACAAAGTCCGGTTCTTCTGATTTATTTCCTAAAGGTCAGGGCATAAAATTTCCCATCCCAGAGGAGTTTCAACTCCTTCTCTTTGACTCCGGCCGGCACAGCGGCCTCGATTTCCCTCAGATCAACCTCCGCATCCTTAAAGTAGTCCTTGCTGAAGTGATTTTTCTTGTACTGCTGATCTACATAATCTGCCGTCTCATCTGCAATCAGGATTTTGGTGCCGGGCTTGGCTACCCGCAGCATTTCCTGCATGGCCTTTTTCTTGTCGCTGAAGAAGTTGATTCCCCCGACGTGGTAAACGATGTCAAAGCTATTATCCGCAAAGGGCAGGTCCTCG
>NZ_KQ969393.1:237704-239242 GCF_001578865.1 Streptococcus sp. DD11 | reverse complement strand
CAAAGCTATTATCCGCAAAGGGCAGGTCCTCGGCACAGGCATTAAACAGATGCAGATGGGTCTTTTGGGACCAAGCCTTTTGGCATTTTTTCAGCATGCCCATGGAAATATCTGCTCCGACCAAGTCCAAGCTTTTCAGGTCGACTCCCTTGGGAAGATAGCGCAGGTCAGAGCCTGTCCCGATAGATACGTAGAGGACAGATAAGCCATTTTGCCACTCAATCTCCTCCATCAGCTCTCTCCTCATCTGAGTCAGGCTATTGCCATAGACCAGACGGCCAAACCACCTCTCACCTATATCATACCAGCGGGATAGTTTGTTATACATGGTCATGTACTTGGCATTATCACCGGAGAGATAGTCTGGATTCAGAGCCAGATAAATCTCTCCCTCTTTTTGGAAATCCTCTAATTTCAAGCCTGGTTTGAGTTTGTCTTGCAGTTTTGATTCTGTCATATGTCATCTTCCTTTCCTATTTGCTAACTATTATAGAAGATTCCGAGCTAAAAGCAAGAGCTTAGCGCTAAGTGGTCAAAAAGAATCAGCAAGCGGCAGAGAAAGCCCTGTGAGCTGCAGGCCTCTTTCGAAACATCTAGGGTACAGCAGGCCGGTCTGCAAAAAAACAAGCGCTAATATCTTAGCACTTGTTTCTGTGATTATTTAGACAATCGCACCCTGCAGCAGAGACCGCCAAGTGCCAAAAGAACCAGACCTGCCATGACCAGAGTCAGGCTGTCCGCAGAGCCCGTCGCCGGGAGAACCTTTTTCGATTTCCCTTGTCCTCTGCCTGTTTGGTCAGGGTCACCCGCTTGATCTGAACTGCCAGAGTTGCCAGGGTCATTCTGGCTGCCGGAATGATTGCCGTCTCCGGAGTTGTTCTTGTCGTCGGATGGATCCGATTTGTCAGAGTCGGGGTTCAGCTGGTCGGTAATAACCAGCTTGCCGTCCTTGTATTCCACAGCATTGCTGTTGGCATCCAGAACGGTCACTGTACCGTCGGCATTGACTTGGAAGGTAATATCCGTCACAGCAAGGTAGCCGGTCGGAGCTGCTTCCTCATGGAGAGTATAGATGCCCGGCGCCAAGTCAATCTCATGAGATTGGCCGGCTTCCGAAGTCCATGCCTCAGCAGGAGTTCCGGCTGCCTCCTTGCCTTTGAAGATTTGAATCTGCGCTCCGGCAATTTCCTCACCGCCGACATTGACCTTGCTGAAAGTCACCTTGCGCGGCAAATCATCATCCTTATCAGTAACGGTCAATGTTGAGCCGGCAGCGACAGCTTGATTGCTTTCGCCCTTGGCATCTTTTTCCCCGATATTGCTCACCGTCACTGTACCGTCAGCCTTGACCTCAAAGGTAATATCTGTCACTTTCAGGTAGCCGGTCGGAGCTGCTTCCTCGTGGAAAGTGTAGGTTCCGGCTTCCAGCTCCAGCTCTTTGCTGGCATTTGCTTCCGACGTCCAGCTGGCAACTGCTGTGCCCTCTGCCGTGCTCCCCTTGAAAATCTGAATCTGCGCTCCGGCAATCTCCTGCCCGC
>NZ_KQ969393.1:235363-237461 GCF_001578865.1 Streptococcus sp. DD11 | reverse complement strand
ATTGACAACATTGACCGCAAAAGGCTGCTGTCGCCAGAGTCACCAGATGCCGGACTGCCGACTGTCAGCGTCTTGCCAAAGTCGCCAGCACCAATGGTAATATCCTCTGTCAGTTTGTCATAGCCCGCTGGGGCAGTTGTTTCGCGAAGCAGATAAGTGTCGCGCAGCAAATTGCCGACCTCTGCCTTGCCGTCTGCATCTGTCATGATAGTGCCGACGACTTTATTAGTGGACTTGCGGATAACCTCAAAGACCGCACCGCTCAGCGGAGCATTGGACTCATCAGTCTTCTGCACGGCGATTTTAAAGGTATAGCCTTCTGAAGTACCGCCGGCAATTTGATAGGAATAGTCATTGGCAACAGTGACAGATTGGGTATCATTGTAGTTCAAAGTTGCGCTGTTGCTGACCTTCTCCCCATCGACAAGATCATAGTCAGCTTTGGCCTTATAGTCAATGAGATAGCCGACCTTGTTCAAGTCGCCAAAATCAACAGTAAAGCCTTCACCGTCGCCCGTAACAGCGATATTAGACTGGAAGTCTGCAGTCACATCTTCCGTACTGTCACGCGCCCAGTCGCCGTTATTCCAGCGCCAGTCAATCTTATAGACCTTGATAGAGTCTTTCTCGATTTTGATACTGGAATCTGCCAGCTGGTCCGTCACCGATACATCATTGTATTGATCCATATTGCGGTTAACGGCAATGTTGTAGTGAATTTCATTTTTGGCATCTTCACTGGCCTGATAGCCGCTTTTCTCGATCTTAGAGTCATACTGCTTGGGCGGGCCGTTGTAGTGGACCGTACCAGGGGTAAAGGTATTGCTGCCCACGCGGACAGTAATTGGAATATCTTTTTCTTCTGTGACAACCTCGTGGTCAATACGCACATAGAAGAAGAATTCTCCGCGAACCCCAGATTTTTGCTCTACATAGTCCGTATAGGTCAATGTAATGGTTTTTGAAGCATTATCCAGAACTCCGTTTGCAACAACCTGTCCATCTTCATCTTTAAGCTCGATATTTGACGAATTGCTGAAAGCTAACTCCGTCGGCAGGGAGACTGTCGTCGTATCTCCAGCATGCAGCTGATTGTCCGGCAGGACAAACTGAGCATTGATACGGAAGGCTTCCCAAATATCTATCCCTTGGGTCAAGTCAGTTCCAGAGCTGTTTTTAATGTCCATCTTAGTGATGACATTGTCAAATTCCGCTGCCTGGGCCTTCATCGCATGGGACAAAGACGGCAGAAAAATACCGAGACAAAGAATGATAACCTGAAACCATGCTTTGAATTTCTTGTTCATACAAACTTCCTTTCATAAAATGCAAGACATCTGGAAAAGCAGAAAAGCTGATTAGGAGGCAGCCGCTCCCCCAGATTCATCTTTTCAGACCCTTCCGTCCGAACTTCGTAAAATAAAAGTATAAGGTGTTATTGCAATCCGGATGGGCAGGTTCAATTATGCCACTGTCTCCTGTATGCAGACGCTCCAGATACAATACTATTCCATTTTACCATACACCATCTGATATGCCAATTTAAAAGCTTAAACTTTTCTAAACCCTCTTCAAACCGCGTCAGCGTTGCCTTTCCGTACGCCAGTACTGTCTGTGGCTCGCTGCCTCGTACTAAAAGCAAACTAAAAGACTATATCAAAGATTGTCCCCTTTGCAGATGAGGACACAGCCTTTATTGGTAGCCGTCCCGCTCTCTTAGCCATCAGCTGCCGCGTTACGAATTTTTTATCGAAAAAAAAAGCAAGGCTGAAACACTTTGGTCCCATCCTCGCTTTCTTCGATTTTCAAATGCATAACAACGGTTGGCCTTGCTGCTCAAAGAGCCTCTAACATTAAAGCTCGGCCAAAAAGGCCTGCACTGCTTTGACATCGTCCAAGCTGCCGCCCCGATCAATATTGCGGATATGCTTGAGACCGTATTTTTCAATGATCAACGGCGTCGCCCCGCAGTAAGTCCGGCCGTGTTTAACCGAGTCACCGTTGTTGACAAAGCCCTTAATCAGGCTCGGATGCTTCTTGATGAAGCGCTTGGTTGACCAGGGAATTTTCCCCGCCCCCGCGTTTCGTGTGATTAAAA
>NZ_KQ969393.1:233810-234589 GCF_001578865.1 Streptococcus sp. DD11 | reverse complement strand
GAGACTCCGCAAAACGCTTGCCGACACCTGTATGAGAATCATAAACAATCATCATCTCTTCCACCTACTTTCTTAGAAAAATGGTCGCCAGCCAGGCTGCCAGACCCAGAACCACGACATCAGCAATTAGCTTCATCATCAGCTCAAAATCATCTGGCATGCTGTGAATATAAAGGAGACCCGCTAAGGCTGCTAAAGCCAGTACAGTCAGCTTGGCCGCTGCCGGCAGGCCCGGAATCAGACCTGCACCAATCAAGGCAACAGTCAGACCGCCCACCAGAAAGGACTGAAAATCCAGGCTCAGCCCAAACCCATAGCTCACTCCGCCATAGCCAATAATCAAAAGACCAATCACCAGCAGACAGATGCCCAAAATTGCCATTCCGCTCATAGCAAATCCTTCTTTTTTGTTCATTCTGTTTCCTCACTCTCTTTTTTGAATGAATAATTCTCTCAATTCATTCATATCTATTTAAATAGAAAAGCCGTCTCATCCCAGCAGCAGGCCCCATCTCATAGTCCTCACCTCCTTGATTGAATGAATCACCCCAAAGTTCATCCGCATGTATAGTCTTTTCGTTTGCTTTTAACAGTGGCGGTGGATGGCGCTTCCGTGAGAAAGTCTCAAAAGTAGAGCTGATGCAAGCTTCGCTTGCCTTATCCCCAACCTCTCCCAGTCTGGGAATGAAAAGGTTTGGGGAACCTTTTCAGCCTGAGCATAGAAACAAAAGAGTGAAGGGAGTCTGTCTCAGCCTCTTCTGTCCCACCGCCAATCACTT
>NZ_KQ969393.1:224828-232861 GCF_001578865.1 Streptococcus sp. DD11 | reverse complement strand
CTTGTTCCACTCAGCCAGAATTTTATTGGGCGAAATCAACTCAAAAGTCACTGCAAAGAGCTGTTCAACAACCGCTTCAGGCTTGTCCTGCCAATTCACGCGCTGCATCGTTTCTTCTCGTATGCGGCTGTTCTCCGCCACATAAACATCCAGAAAAACAGCTTCTTTGGACTCATAATACTTATAAAAGGATCCTACAGCCATATGGCTTCTTTTAGCTATATCAGAAATCCCAGCGGCCTTGTAGCCTTTTTCGGCGAAGACTTCCCTCGCTGCAGCCAGCAATTCTGCCTTTTTCTCCATCTCCTCTGCCCTGCTTTCTGATTATTTGAATGAATCATTTTTTCTATTCATTCATATTATAACACCCTATTTACATTTGTCAAGCAATTATGTTATACTAGAGTCGTTAGGGTACTTTGAATTTCAAAGAATCCAGATTAAATTGGAGGTTTACTCATGCTTAAAGAACAACGCAACAAGGGAATGGTTGCTCTGGTGATTGTCGCTGCACTCTTTCTCATTCCAGCAGTTACTTTCGGCTACATGCTTTACAGCGAGGCCAATCCTAAGACTGCCTATGCCGGAGACAGCACCAAGACCAGTGATGAAACGGTTTATGTTGATGTTTACAACATTTCCGAGCAGCCTGTTATTGATGTTGATGACAATACGGAGGTTTGGCTGATTCAGTACAAGGATGGCTATTCCGCTCTCCAAGCCAAAAAGAATGACTCACAAGTCGCAGACATTGTCCAAAAGGCCCAAAAGGGGGAATTAGCTGACAAACCCGTCCGCGTGATCGGCCAATATATCAGTTCAAACTCCAAAACAAAGGACAGAATCAGCAATTACAGCAGCCTCATCCGCAGCGTAGGCGCTGAATTTGACGGAGTGTCAAACTATTTAGCTACGGATACCTATGTTTCCATTTCCCGCTACCAAGCCAGCAGTTTTGAGCATACCTGGATGCTGCTCTTCATGGTCGGAATCAGTATTTTATTTATCATTTTGGGGATTATCGGCCGCAGGAAGAACATTCAGGCCTACGATGAAATCTATGCAGTCTATCCGGAAGCCAAGGACAACCTCAATATTCTGCTGGAAAATGCCAGCTACCATGATGAGGTGCTGAAGATTATCATCTACAAGCACCATTTGATTAGCTATTACAATGGCTTTAAGGCAGTTGATCTGAATGACGTGGTCCATCTCTACCACCATATCATAACCATGCGCCGCAGCTTTGTTGTCTCAAACAGAAATTCAACCCTGATTGCTATCCGTTCCAATAACAAGAAATACCAAATGCCTATCAAAAACATTGGCAAAACAACAGATACCAAACTCCAGTCAACCTTTGACTACCTCTACAACCACTTCCCGCACATCAGACTGGGATTCTAGTCTAAAAATTTCTGTCCTGTAAATACAGATTCTAACTGCATCCCCCTGAGCATGACTCAGGGGGCTATTTTTATATATGCGCGGCGGAATCTTGATATCACCCTAATCTTCAAGAGTTTGGCAGATACAGATTCGCTTTCCTTCCAGATTGAGATATACCAATAAAAAATAGATTTTTTTCATTCCCTTCTCTTTTCTCAATCCTTAACAGCAAATGCAATGCTTCTGAAAATCATTTTACAAAAGATTCTAAACATAGGCAGCTTCCTCTCTGTCTCTTGTTTCCTTTTATGGTCTTATTAGGCCCGCCCCCAAAGCCTGCGGAGAGACTGCATCAATGCGCCCTTCCTGCGGAAGGTCTGGGGATAGGTGCTGAGCCAGTCGAGGACTTGACTGGGCAGATCTGGCGCAAGCTGAGAATAGCTCTGTGCTATCATAGAGCGGTTGAGGGCCGGATCAAAAGGCTGCAGGGCCTGACTAAGATCGCCTGCCTGACTGGTCTCGATATCCAGCATAGAAATCCTCTGGTAACGCTCTGCCATTTTTTCCAAAGAAAAGACTTTAAGAGCCGGGTGGTCATAGGTCTTGAGGTAGACCTGCTTCTGCTGGCTGTCGTAGACGATCGACCAGTAGGTGTAGACAGGAACCTCCTCCTGCAGCATGAAGTTAAAGCCGATATTATCCTCTTGATTGAGAAAGGCCACCCGATTCAGATAATCAAAAGCCTGATCAACATCAGCCGTCTGTTCCTTATCCCTTGCAAAATCAGCCATCAGGCTAGCATAGCGGCGGACAGACAGGTCCCGGTCCTTGTCAATGGTCTGGGGCGGATCTTGGGCCTCCTGCTGGGTGCGCTCCAGATTGGTATTGGTCAGGACATGAAAATCCTGATCATCATGCAGGACTGGCTGACCATCGGCAAATTCGACAATCAGAGACTGGCCGCTGGCATCGGCCAGGGTATAGTGGAGCGGCATGAACTGGGCAAAGGGCAGGGTCTCAGGCAGATGGTCTCGGACCTCCGCCACGGTCGCAAAATTGTCCAGCTGGTACTGGACCCACTGGAGCTCGCTGAGCCCGCTGCTGGCTTCCTCTTCTGGAAAAATCCCATCCTCGTCAAACATAATGGCCGCAACCAGACCCTGGTCATTCATGCCACCCGTGGGAAACTCACAGCCAAACTGGTTAAAAGTCAGGCTGTTAAAGGAGCTGAGCCAGGTCAGGGGCTTTTGCGGCGGCTGGACCGGCGTGTATTTCTTCAGATCCTTGGGATTGAAAACGATAGAGCCGTGACCAAAGTAAAAATCATAATTTTGACCGACCAAGTGGTCCTTGTTAAGTGAAAAAGTTGTACACATATTTTCCCCTCTCATTTAAAATAAGCTTGCCCTGATGATAACAGGCTAAGGAGGAAAAATCCCGGCTTTTTCCATAAACGGTCCTGACAGAGAGATAAGCGGTTGAAATGCAGGGATGGCATCATCTCTTGACTTCTGTACAGCTGGGTGTGCGGGGCTGCTTCCTTACAATCACATTAAAAAATCAGATTCCTCTCGAAATCTGATTACTATTATTTATTTTTATACTCAAAGAAAATCAAAGAACAAACTAGGCAGGAGCAGACATGATGGCAAATAAATTGCTCATCATGTCACGAGCAATCCTAGTGGACTTGCTCTAACTCCCGCACTAACTGTTTGTTTTGAAAATAATCGTTTCAAAACAAACAGCGTCGAAAACAAGCCGCAGGCTGCTCAGATAGTCCGGGGGCTATTTGAGGTTGCAGATAAAAGACCGATAGGAAGTGTCAAAAGTACGGCAAGGCGCCGTTGACATAGTTTGAAGAGATTTTCAAAGAGTATTAGCTTTATTTTTCCGACGTTTTGCCAGAGCGTCATTAATCTTTCGGGTCTTAAGGGCAGAGTCCACATAGACCAGCAGCCAGACGAAGAGATAGATAAGGACAAAAGACAGCCCGAAACTCCAGCTGAAAACTAAATCTCCCCAGCCATTGTAGACCATCATGCCGGCTGCCAGACCAGCTGTTCCTATAAAATGAAGGAAACGGAGAATGGGAAAAGGGACGCGGTCCGATGCTTCAAAGATGAGCGTCAAGAGACCAGCTAGGCCAGACATCACGAGAACACTGATGATATTGCCATGAGAAAGGGGTGATTTTTGGATAGAGAGGAGCAGGGCTAGCAAGTAAACCAAGCTGCCCGTTCGCAAGCCGCTTTGAATAGCGGAAATCATTTTTTTCAGATAATTCATAGTTCCCTCCTAAATGCCCAGATAGTCCATCAAGAGCTTGACATAGCGGCGGCTGACTTCGGTTTTGATATTATTGGTCAGCTTGGCTGCCATATTGCCCGAAAAGCTGTCAGAAAGGGATTCCAGATGGTCGATGTTGATGACGGCATGCCGGGAAACCTGGATGAAATTGCGGCTATTGAGCCGGTTTTGAAAACGGGTCAGGGTCTCTGTCGTGGCATAGACGCCCTCAGTGCTGTAGATCATCAGCGTGGTCTGGTTGATGTCCGCTAGGATAATGTCCTCAGTCTTTAGCATGACCAGCTTATCATCTGACTTGATGGGCAGGACTCCGCTGGGGCCGGCCTTATACTGGTCCAGATAGTCCATGATATCCTTGGCCTGGCCAGCCAGCTGATCCGCTCTCACGACCACCAGCGGGTCGCTGGAGGAAATATGGGAATCCTCTTCAAATTTTGTCCGCAAGCCTGGTCCTCCTCTTTCCGACTTTTTATACTCTTACTTTCACGCGCCGATTCAGCAGCAGGTTTTGCCCGCCCCAGATCAAGGCCGCTGCGAGAATCACTACCCCCACTATATAGAAAGTCTCCTGGCTTGTCAAGAGCCCCTGCCAGTCCAGCCGGATGCCCATGAGTTTTTCAAACTCCGGCCGGAGCTGACTTTTGCCGGCAAAGACCTCAGCCAGAGCCCCCTTCATCAGGACCTGCCTGAAGAGGGAAGCCATATAGGTAAAGGGAGTGAGTTTCATAATGGTTTGGGCCAGATTAGGCAGGACGCCGATGGGCATATAGGTCCCCACCAGAAAACCAGAAGCCGCGCCCATAACCGTCGCAAACCTGCCCAAAGAATCCACTGACTTAAAGAAGCGAACCAGCAAGGCATTAAGAAGACTAGCTAATATGCTGTTGGCCAGCATGAGGAGAGCCAACTGGGGCAGGAGACCCCAGTCAAAGGAAATCTTGTCCGCCAGCATAAAGTAGGTCAGCATAAAAGCAAACATGAGAACCTGCATGACAAAGCCAATAATCAGGCTGCTGATCAGATAGCTGAGCTGTAGGCCCCATTGGCCCAAGTCCGTGATAAAGAGGTCATCCGTGACCCTGCGCTCCCGGTCCTCGACCTGCCGGGCAAAGGCAGACAGGGTGGTGGTCAGACCTGCAACAGCCAAAACCCCGCTCATCAGCCAGAAGTCCAACATCTCCGTTGCATGGCTGCTGGCATCCCAATGACCTTTCATATTATTTCGCAGAAAGATCAGATAAAGGACAAAGGGAATCAGGGCTCCCAGAAGGGACAAAATCACTCCGCTGCGGTTGCGGAAATAAAGCAGAAAATTGCGTTTGATTAATGCTGACATTTTTAGCGTACCTCTCTTCCTGTCAGGGCCATGAAGGCATCATCCATCGTGCCGGGCTGGTATTCAAATTCATCAATATAAGGAGCAGCCTGATTGAGCAGATTCAGGGTCTGCTGGGTGGTCTCAGGATAAAAGAGCAGCTCATCCTCTCCAGCTTCCTTGCAGTCATAAGCCGCCAAGAGCTCCTTCAAAAGGGGAACCTCCCGACTCAGAATCCGCAGACAGCTGCGGGCATAGTCCCGCTTGATTTGGTCGGCAGAACCCTCCGCAATGACTTGGCCGTGATCCACGATGTAAATCTTATCCGCATCATCCGCTTCATTGAGATAATGAGTCGTTAGGACCACTGTCATCTTTTCTTCCCGCTGCAGCTCTCTCAGCAAATCCCAAATGCTGGATCTAGTCTGAATATCCAGGCCTGTGGTCGGCTCATCCAGAAAGAGCAGGTCGGGACTGTTAAGCAGGGCCCGGGCAATGTCCACCCGCCGCTTCTGGCCGCCAGAGAGTGTGCCGTAGCGCTGGCTGGCAAAGGAAGCCAGCCCCAGCTGGGAGATGAGTTTTTCCATTTTTCCGGCTTGCACATTTTTATACTGCTTGGCTCTGATCTGCAGATTTTCCATGACGGTCAGCTGATCATCCAGAACGCTGTTTTGGAAAACCACGCCCAGCTTGATCTGGTCCGCATAAGCAATCTGCCCTGACGTCGGCTGCAAGAGCCCTATCAGCATTTGAATAGTCGTGGACTTGCCTGCTCCATTAGGGCCCAAGACAGCCGTAAAACTGCCAGCCTCAATTTCCAGATTCAGACCATTGACGGCCACCTTGCCGCCATAAACTTTTGTCAGATTTTGCGTTTGAACTAACATGATATTCTCTCCTCTTCTTTACTTCTGAGACTATGATAGCAAGTTCTTTTTTGAAAAATCTCAGCTTTTTGGACAAGCGGTAAAATGAGGGAGATGAGAGGTAAAAATCCAGACATCAAAAAATCCCCGACCAGAGGTCAGGGAAGCTTATTAGCGGGCGACAATCCTGCGATAGCTTCTGGAAGTCAGAAGAAAGACCAGGATATAGGCCAGCAGGAAAATACCGCAGGTACCGATGGTAATCTGAATCAACAGCGGAACGTTGGTCACGCCCAGCAAGGCCACAATCAGCCGCAGCATGTGAAAGGCTGCCGCAATGTGACAGAAGGCAAAGATAAGAGGCAGGAAGAAGACGGTCAAAATCTGCTTTCGAATCGTGCTCTTGGTCTGCTTTTCATCCAGACCGACCTTTTGCAGGATGACAAAACCTTCCCGGTCCTCGTAGCCTTCAGAGATTTGCTTGTAATAAATAAGCAAAACAGCTCCTAAAAGGAAGATGATAGAAAGAAAGACACCGATGAAGAGAAGGGTTCCTACCAATCCCTTGTACTCGCGCTCAATTGATGCACGGACCGTCACGTTAAAGTTCCCGCCGCCTTGAGCCTCTGACAGCTCTGCCAGCTGGTTTTGGCTGGCTGTCTGGAATGTCTGGTTTTCCTTGGTCTCAGATTGGATGCCCATATAGTAGCTATAGCCCGTCTGAAGACCGACCTGGTTGATGTCGTTGACCACCATATAGATGTTTTTATCCGACACCATGGCATAGTCTACCGGTAGCTGTCCGTAAGTAAAGTTCTCGCTCAGGACTTGCTTGATCTTCCAGTCCTTGTCATTGACACGCAGGGGCTGATCTTGTTGGAAGGAAACATTTTTCGCATAAATCGCTGCTTCATCATCTGCCAGCTCCAGCGACTGGCCTGTCATTTTTTCATAGTCCTCACGATTGACCAGCATCAGGATACCGGCTGCACTCGAGATGAGGCTCGCATCTACTTTGTCCGTCGCAGTCAGCTGATTGCCAGACAGCTGGGTCAGATAGGTCAGCTGATAGAGATAATCTGTATAGCTCGGGTCTTTGAGGCCGGCTTCCTGAGCCAGGCTCTTGACCTTTTCTGAAAAGCTGGAAACTTCTTCTGGCTTACTCAAGCCCAGACTGATATTGTAATCTTTTGGGTAGAGACCGTTGAGATAGTCCTGTCCGCCAATGTAAATGTTGAGCGTTCCCACCAGCGTCACGAGCAGCATGGTGGACAGGATAGAAATGGTCGCCAGCCCTGCTGCGTTCTTGCGCATGCGGGAAATGAGATTGGACACAGAGATGAAATTCTCCGTCTTATAATAGTAGCCCTTGCGCTTCTTGAGGAAATTCAAGAGCGTAATCGAGCCTGCATTAAAGAGCAGGTAGGTCGCAAAAATGACCATGAGCACCGCCCAGAAAAAGATGACCAAGGCCGATACAGGATGTGTCACCGTCAGGGCGATATAGTAGGCTGCTCCCATCAGGCCCAGACCCAGAATGGTCTGCAGCAGCAGGAAACGCCCCTTCTTCTCCCCAGCTTTCTTTTCCTTGACCAGATGCAGCGAGCTGTAGCGCAGGAGGCGGGTCGAGTTGAGCAAGAGGATAACGCCAAAGGCAAGGCCCAGGCTGATAAGAACCAGCAGCACATTGCTCCATTGAAAGGTCGAGGCAATCACCACCTGCATGCCCATAAACTTCTGCAAGAGCGCATAGAGCATCTTGTCCAAAATAAGCCCCAAGCCCAGCCCCAGGCCGACTGTCAGCAGGGCAAAGTAGAAAAGCTCAAAAAAAGTCATGACCAGCAGGTGCTTTTTCTCCATGCCCAGCAGGCTGTAGACTCCCAGCTCTCGGGAGCGGTTTTTCATGACAAAGCTATTGGCATAGGTGATGAGAATGAGAACAGCGATCTGAATGACCCAGATCCCGAACTGCAGGGTCGAACGCGCCGCCGCACCGCCATAGGAAGCCTCCATATTGGAACTGTAAGCCAACGAGACAAAGCTGTAGAGAATGGCCGTTGCCACCAGCGTTGCCAAAGCAAAAGGATAGTAAAGACTGCGGTTTTTGACCAGATTAGAAAAAGCCAGTTTACTAGTTAGTTTGAACATAATCT
>NZ_KQ969393.1:223540-224808 GCF_001578865.1 Streptococcus sp. DD11 | reverse complement strand
TAGCACCCGCTTGGCCCGGCTGGCTGCCGCTGTCGAGTGGGTCACCATGAGAATGGTCTGGCCCCGGTCGTTGATGTCGTCAAAGACATCCAGAAGGGCCGCCGATGATTTGGAGTCCAGGGCCCCCGTCGGCTCGTCCGCCAGCAGAATCTCAGGATCTGTGATGATGGCCCGGGCCACTGCTACCCGCTGCTTCTGGCCACCGGAAATCTCATAAGGAAACTTCTCTTGGAGTTTATTTATCCCCAGCTCATTGCAGGTCGTGACCAGCTTTTGCATCATCTCGGTAATGGGGCGACGAGAGAGGACCAGAGGCAGGAGAATATTATCCTTGACAGACAGAGTGTCCAGCAGATTGAAATCCTGAAAGACAAAGCCCAGCTTCTCCCGGCGGAAGCTGGAAGCCTGGCTGTTTTTGATGGTCGCTGTGTCAGTTCCGTTGAGAAAGACCCGGCCCTCGGTCGGCTTGTCCAGCATGGCCAGGATGTTGAGCAGGGTGGATTTCCCGGAGCCTGACTCCCCCATGATGGCGACATATTCACCTTTTTCTACTGTAAAGTGGATGTCTTTGAGGGCTTCTACCTGACTGCCCTGAAAGCGGGTTTTATAAATTTTCTTCACGTGCTGTACGTCTAATAATGTCATCTTGATTCCTTTCTGTGACCAAATGATTGTCAAAGTTTGCTGCAAAGGAGTCTGAGCTCCCTCATCTCTTCCTCTATTCTAGCGCAATAGCTACAGCCTATCCATAATTTTACCTTACATTTTAGAGGCTAATCTTACACTTTTGTAAGTTTGGGCTTTATTTGACCCAAAAGGCCAGCCAAGCAATCAGCCAGAGGTGAGCTGGATAAAAGACATAGAAGAAATACTTGCTCCAAATACTGCGGGAACCGCGCCGGCCATTATAGAGATAGATAAGCGGCAAAACCGTGATAAAGAGCCAGTCTGAGTTATAGAGCAGCAGAGACAGAGTATCCTGCAGGGTCGGATAGATTTGAATACTCATGGCAAAGAGAACTCCTGCCCAAATGATATAAGCTAAGTTTCTGAAAAAGAGCTGATTTCTAAAAAGGTAGGTCAGGAGCATGAAAGGGAGCAGAACCATGCCGCCTTCGCAAATGAGGAGACCTGCCAGCAGGACCAGAACTGCTGCTGTCAGCTGCAAGCCGCGCTTCCTATCCTTAGCAGCTCCGCTATTTTCAGAAAAGCCAAAGAAAAGACCCAGCATAAGGACCCCGCAGGCCAGGGTCAGGAAGATATTGTGA
>NZ_KQ969393.1:200947-222763 GCF_001578865.1 Streptococcus sp. DD11 | reverse complement strand
TCCTGAAAGAGCAGAGTCAGGATATAGTTGCCTGTCTGCATCAGGGCCGCCCAAAAGAAAAGGCGCAGACTGTAAGACAGGCGGCTGCGGGTGTGAAGGAAGCCCTCGACGGCCAGAAAAGCAAATGCCGCTCCGACACAGCGGGTCAGGGCATGCAGGACGCCCTCCCAGCCAGCCGGCACCAAGCCCGGTATCACGCTGATATGATCAAAAACCATGAGTAAGGCCATGGCCAATTTTAACTGAAAAGCTGTCAACCCTTTTTCTTTCATCATCATTTACTCCTTCTTTTGATAAGTCTATGATATAAAAAAAGAAAGGCCGGTGCCATAACCTAACCTTTCATTTAGCAGTTTTATTCTTACATTTTTGTCACTTTGAAAATCCTGCAGAAACCTCTGTCAAAAATAAAACAAACTTTAGTGGTTTTTATGAGCACTTTCAGCCATCTGTAACTGTTCTAGAAAGATTTTGACCGCTTCCCGGTCCGCTTCTGTCCCTGCTCTCTCTATATTTCGGATATGAGTCAAGCCATACTGCTCTACAATCTTATCCGTTGCTCCGCAAAAGGTTCTGGGGTAGCGCTTTTGATCCCCATTCATGACAAAGCCTTTTATCAAGTGTCCGTATTTTTTTACAAAGCGCTTGGTCGTCCAGGGAATTTGCCCGCGTCCGCTATTGCGCGTCACTAAAATACAGGGGCCGTCAAGCTTTTTCAGCACAGACTGGCTCGGCAGTCCCAGACTCTGAGCAAATCTCTTCCCCTGACCGGTCAGACTATCATATACTGCAGTCAGCATATTCCCTCCTATTCAAATACCAGCTTCTTTTCCGAAAAACTAATCTTCACAGTGGTCCCCCTGCCGACCTGAGATTCCAGCGTCAGCTGATGTCCCAGAGCATCTGCGATTTTCTTGGACAGATAAAGCCCCAGACCCGATGACTGGTGGGTCAGACGGCCATTGTAGCCCGAAAAGCCGCGCTCAAAGACCCGCAGCAAATCTGCATCCTGAATGCCCAGCCCCGTGTCCTTGATATAGAGCGTATCTTCCTGAAAGTAAATCTCAATACTGCCTTCTTTCGTGTATTTAAGACTATTCGACAGGACCTGCTCTAAAATGACGACAAACCACTTCTTATCCGTAACAATGCTCTGCTCCAAGTCATGCAGGTCAAGACTGAGTCCCTGCTGGATAAAGAAAAGCGCGTACTTCTTGACCACTTCCTTGACCAAGTCTTGCACATTTTCCTTTTTCAGCACCAAATCTTCGTGAAAGCTCTCTAAGCGAAGATACTGCAGGACCAGATTGACATAGGATTCAATCTTAAAAAGCTCCTGCTCCAGCTGTTTTTTAGCAGGCTGGTCTTTCAAATCTCCAATCAAGAGTGAGCTGGCTGCGATAGGGGTTTTGATCTGATGGGCCCAGAGCGTATAGTAATCCAGCAGGTCATTATATTTTTCCTGTTCCAGCAGGACCTGATTTTTCCTGTCCAGCTCAAGCAGAGCCACCTTTTCCTTGAGCAGGCTTTCCAAAGCTGACTGAGGATTGCCGGCAGCATAGAGCAGCTGACTGCGGTAAGCTTTGTAGTCGGCCCAGGCATCCGCACTGATAAAAAGGGCAGACAGAAAGCAGAGCACCAGCGCCACATACTCCAGCAGGTTCTTGCTTTCATAAAAAACAAAAGCAAAAAAGAGAATAACCCCCAGCAGCAAGAACAGCATAACCAGGAAAAAACGGCGTGAGTAAAGATAATGTTTTAAAAAGAAAAATCTATCCCGCATGTCCATTGAGCAGACCGTATCCTATTCCTTTTTTGTTTCAATGAAGTTCTTCAGGCCGTATTCCTCTAATTTCTTGCGCAGGCGGGCTACATTGACCGACAGGGTGTTGTCATCAATGAAAAAGTCGCTGTTCCAAAGGTCCCGCATCAAGTCATCACGCGCCACGATGCTGCCGGCATGCTCAAAGAGGATGCGCAGAATCTGAAATTCATTTTTAGTCAGGGTTATCACATGGCCCTCATACATGAGATCCATGGTTTTGAGATTGAGAATGACTCCTTGGTATTCCAAAAGACTCTGGTCCGTTCCAAACTCATACGAACGGCGCAGCAGCCCCTGAACCTTAGCCAGAAAGACATTGTTGTCAAAAGGCTTGGTCACATAATCATCTGCCCCCATATTGATAGCCATGACAATGTCCATGGACTGATCACGGGAAGACAGAAACATGATAGGCACCGTCGAAATCTTGCGGATCTCCTGGCACCAGTGATAGCCATTAAAAAGCGGCAGGCCGATGTCCATGAGGACCAGATGCGGCTCCTCCTTGACAAAGACGGTCAAAACCTGCATAAAATCTTCCACAGCAACCACCTGAAAGCCCCACTGCTCCAGCATTTTCTTTATCATCTGACGGATAACCGAATCGTCTTCTACCAATAAAATCTTATGCATCTTTCCCTCCCAATTACTTGCTAGTTTCATTATACCAAAAAAATTCTCGTATCCCATGTATCATCCTCAGTCTGAGGTAGGATTTTTCTGGAAATAGGAAACAATCTTATAAAAATATGCTATACTAAGCTATATATAAGATAGAAGGAAACGGAGATTGACGATGGAAATGATTTTTGACTATCTGGAGCAAAGGGCCTATGACAGTATTTACGACCAGCCTTTCAATGAACTGGATTTCCTGATTCTGACTGAGCTGACCTACCTGCCTTTTGATCAGATTGTCGATGCAGAGCTGTCTCCCAACAGCGATTGCCGCCTGCTGGACACGGTCGAAGCCATGCCTCAGGAGCTGTCCATGATGGTGACCAAAAGCCGGCTCAGACTCTTGGAAAAAGCGGCGGCCAGCACTCGTTTCAAAAACAGCAAACTCATGGGCTATGTCAACGACATTGACCCCGATGTCCAAAAGCAGTTTGCAGCCCTGATTTTCAAAATCAAGCCAGATACCTATGCCTTGGTCTTCCGCGGCACAGATGACTCCATCATCGGCTGGAAGGAAGACTTTCACATGACCTACATGGACCAAGTGCCGGCCCAACAGACTGCAGCTAACTATCTGCGCAAGGCCATGCAGCTGCTCCCGGGAAATTTCATTCTGTGCGGTCACTCCAAGGGGGGAAATCTGGCCTCTTATGCAGCCAGCCAAATGGAGCCGGATGATCAAGAGCGGATCCAAGCCATTTACAGCTATGACGCTCCCGGCCTCAACCACGCAGTCATTGAGAGCGCCGGCTATCAGGCTATTGTAGACAAGCTGAGACGCTTCCTGCCTCAGAGCTCGATTGTCGGTATGATGCTGGAAACACCTAAGGAAGCTCAGATTGTCAAAAGCAGCGCCATCGGCGGCTTTGCCCAGCACAATACCTTTTCTTGGAAGATTAAGGATCAGGCCTTTGTCCTCACGGACACGCTGGCCGCAGACAGCCTTCAGACAGACAAAACACTGAAAAACTGGGTAGGCAGTGTTTCGGATGACGAGCTGAAAGATTTCTTTGATCTCTTTTTTGGCCTGATTCTTGATGCCGGCATCACTTCTATTAATGATTTTTCAAAAATCGAAAACGTCAAAAAAGTGCTGGCTATCTTCAAAAATGCCAACAACCTGCCAGCCGAAGAAAGTGACAGATTAACCCAGCTGGCAAAGCTGCTGGTAGATATGCGCTTCCAAAGCTGGAAAGAGGACATCAGACTGCCCAGCCCGACGGCCATCGGTAAGGATATTGGCAAAAACATTTCCCAGCTGACCCAGCGCCTGCCCTTTATTGGCAGAGAAAAAGAGACCCAGCCAAGCTCAAAACTGACAGAGGACCAATAGCCCTATCCTACCTGGAAAATGGCGGTGGGACAGAACTAAATCTTTAAAAATTTAGTTCCCTTCACTCTCTTGTTTCTAAGCTCAGACTGAAAAGGTTCCCCAAACCTTTTCACTCCCAGCCCGCGAGACTGAAGGACTTTTTATACAGTATCTTCCAAAAGATCCATCCCTCAGTGGGTGAGGACACAGCCATCATGGGAGTCTGTCCCACCGCCATTTTTTGGGTATAATAAAACTAACTTCCGTATATCTAGGAGGATTGACAATGAAAAAAGGCAGAATGTTTATGCTGGCGGCAACTGCTGCTCTAGTCGTAGGAGGAACGATTATGACAGTTCAAAATAAAAGTTTGTTCACTGATGGAATTTTCGATTTGAGAAGTCCAAGAGAAAAACAGTTGACTTACTTAAAAAACATGAAAAAGACTTGGCAGATTTTGTGAAGGCTTTAAGTCCTAAAGTTGAAAGCGTACAGTTTGATTGGGACAGTATGGAAGTTGGTCAGGTAGGAAATGGCACTCCACAAGGTGGTGGTTACATACTAACTCTAAATGGAAGGGTAAATAATATAAAAGAAACTGAATTTACCTTGGGGATCCCATTGGATCGAGATGCGGATAGTGTTCCGAAAGAATTAGGGATTTCTGAAATGCAGCCCATAAGAATTTTAAAAGGAGATGTTTGGGAATACTATGACGAAGAGTAACTTACAAAACTTTGATAATTTTTATGCAGATTTAGCGCAGTCAGCACAGATAAATAACCGGCGAGAATACTTTTCAAAAGTATTTTTTTAATACATTCATGATATAATAATAGTGACTTCTCTTTATCTAGGAGGACTGACAATGAAAAAAGGCAGAATGCTTATGCTGGCGGCGGCGGCTGCTCTAGTCATAGGAGGGACGATTCTGACGGTTCAAAATAAAAGTTTGTTCACTGATGGAATTTTCGATTTGAGAAGTCCAAGAGAAAAACAGCTGTCTTATCTGAAGGCGCATGAGAAAGAAATTGTAGATTTTGTAAAATCTTTAAATCCTAAAGTTGAGTCTGTTCAAATTGCTTGGGAAGAAACACGTTGGGAAGAAATAGGAAATGGAACACCGCAGGATGGAGGTAATGTTATTCGAGTTTTTGGTGGTTTTAATCATATCAAAGATTCAAGTTGGAGTGTTTTGGTCTATATAAAAGATGGAAAGAACAATGAAGAAGATTTTATTGAAGGAATTGGAAGTGGGAGTCCGCTTCGTGTAGGAGGAAGAGGTTTTGACGAAGAGTAATTTAAAAATGTTTCATAATTTCTACGCAAATTTAGCCCCGTTTGTAAATTTCATATTTTACGGAATACTTTTCAAAAGTATTTTTTTAATGTATTCATGATATAATAATAGCAACTTCTCTTTACTTTGGAGGATAAATAATGAAAAAAAATAGATTAGCTATTCTTGCAATAGCAACCACTCTAGTCATAGGAGGGACGATTATGACAGTTCAAAACAAAAGTTTGTTCACAGATGATATTTTTGGTTTTCAGAGTCCAAGAGAAAAACAGTTGACTTACTTAAAAAACATGAAAAAGACTTGGCAGATTTTGTGAAGGCTTTAAGTCCTAAAGTTGAAAGCGTACAGTTTGATTGGGACAGTATGGAAGTTGGTCAGGTAGGAAATGGCACTCCACAAGGTGGTGGTTATATGCTAACACTTAGGGGAAAGGTGAATAATAATGATAAAACAAAATTTATGATTGGTCTTTCTTTGGATAATGATGCTAATAGTATACCAAAAGAATTGGGAATCTATGAAATGCAACCCATAAGAATTTATCGGGATGGAGGTTGGTATTACTATGACGAAAAGTAACTTAAAAAATTTTGACAATTTTTATGCTGATTTAGCTCAATCCGCTTATACAGGTCGTCCAAGTAATTTTCCACCAGATAACAATTCTAAAGATTATCAGCTTTTTGATTTCTCAAAAGATGCTAATTTTTACAACAAGGATACAAAGCAGTGGGAAATCACCCCCGGCGGAAAAAATCTTGACCATGACGGCAAGCTTTACCTGCAGCCGGATCCGGATTTGCATACTGTAGAAGAGACGATGGATTTGCAAGTTCCTAATCCTAATGGTGGGTATCATCGAGAAAAAGAGGTCGTCAATCGCTATCAAAAAGGGCTTTTAACCGATGAAAAAGCAGGCTTTAATGCCTATTATTTAACAGATACTCCGACTCTGGGTAAGGATACCAAGAAAACCTATATGGCCATTCGAGGCAGTGATGGTATTAGTTTAGATAATTGGAACGACTGGGTTGATAATGATGCTCAGTTTGCTATTAATCATATTCATATTCCACAAGCAAAGTTAGCTACAAAAGGAATGAAAGTTAAAATCGCAGAGATGAGTGAAAAAGCACCAGATGCTAAGATGGACCTTTCAGCTCACTCGCTAGGAACTATGGTCTCTGCTCAAGGGGTTGCCGGCTTAAGCGATCAGGAACTGGAGAAAATCGGCAAAGTCGTCCTGTTTGACGGTCCAGATACGACTAAGAGCTTAAAGAAAATGGGACTCAGCGATGAGAAAATCAAAAAAATCAGCGAAAAAATAGAGTATTATGTCAATCCCTTTGATATGGTAAGTATGCTCAATCGGGAACATACTATCACTCACCTACCTGATGATTCCAATGAACCACTTAAAAAGCCAGTTGGTAAAGTCAATATTGTGGTTCCCTTATACTATACCCAGAGCTTTGATTCGGAGAGTTCTCATGATTTTGGTGTTTTTCAGAGTGATGGCAAAGGCAGCTTCCTCGTTGCTTCTGAGAATTTTCACCCAGAGCTGCTGAGAGCGGGAGAAAAGCTGGCGCGTCTAATTGCCAAAACTCTGGACGCTCTTCGAAAACTGGGAGTTAATGAAGAAACTGCTTCAAATATATTCAATTCTCTAATGAATGGAGATCTTCCTGATAGGGCTGTTTTGGGGTATGCCTTCTATCATCAATTTGAGACAGAATACAAGGAAATTATTAGGGTTGCTCGCTTGGAATCTCTGACTTGGGATCGTGAAGCTATCACTCGCTACCAGCATCAACTGAAAAATGGCGGTCTGTCAGGAAATGATAAAATCCTAGTGCAGGCCCAGCTCCTGCAGACGGCGGCTCAGCTGGCTATCTTTGAGATAGAGGGAATGGTCAAAGGAGCTGATAAGCTAGTAGCCAATACCAAAGAAGATGTTCAGGAAATTGTCAACAGTGCGGAGCCAGAGGCTTTTGGCCTGGCCAATTATTTGAGCGATGCTGAAGTTCTGGATCTGCTGGCTGATTTTAAGATGAGCAAATTCTGGGACGAAAGTATCGAAGGAGAGACCAAAAAAGCCGCGGCCGATTTTCTGACTGAGATGGAGCAGCTGGGCATGACTCTGGTCAGAGCCAGTCAGGAGTTTACCTCTGCCGATCAGGCAGCTGCTGTGGACTTTGACGGCCTGATAAAAGATACCAAGAAAAACTGGAGGAGCAATTAAGATGCTGATTGTTCATGATGATGCGCTCTTTAGCAAGGCGCAGTTAGAGAAAGAATTTAAAGCAAAGATGAAAGAACAGGAGCGGGCAGCCATCCAGGCCCTGCTGGTAGCCAAAGAGCTGCAGATTGGGGCCAAGTATATGGAGCTGGAGACTCAGCTCGGTCTAGCCGCTTCCAATATGAAAAACTATGCCTCTCAGACCTATGTCAATAATATCAAGGAAGGCTTTTCCGGCGCTGCAGCTCAGGCCGCTGAGACCTACCTGACCCAGCTGCAGGCCCCTTCTCTCAAGAATCCTATCAAAGCAGGAGGGTGAAGCAATGCTGGATAAGAAAGAAAGGGAAAAACTGGAAGAAGAGTATGGCCGCAAACTGCTTGAGCTGGAAAGGACGGAAGTCCGGCTGGATGGTTATTATTATAAATTCGAAAGAGAGACGGCTGCCCTGATGGAGAAGCTCTCCTATGCTTTCAGAGGAGTATCCTATGAACCTGCCTGGCAGCACCTTTCGCAGATAGAGGACAATCTGGATCAATACCATCAGCAATACAAAAAACGCCTAGATGATGTGCTGGAGGCGCGCTATCAGGAAAATCGACGTTTTCAGCAAAAGCTGGACGAGTAGACTTGCCCTTCCGCCGGCCGTGCCTTTTGCCCTAAAATTTCCCCAAAAACAAGCCTAAGAATAACTCTCCTGCCAATTGGCTTCAGCTGCGGCTTTCCTGCAGGGGAGCTTTGTTTATCTTTGGAATGGCTGATGCTTATTTTTCCAACTCCCACCATTCAAAACAAGCTCATATCTTGACAGCTTGTTTTTTCTTTGTTAGAATGTAACGAGTTTATTTACAACTAATTAGTATAAAAACCGATGGAGAATCAATGAAATCAATTAAAGGAATTGCCCTGATTGCTGTTAGCATCATCATCACTGTCTTTGCCTGGGCGGCAGCCGGTATGACCAACTTTATCGTGCCAGGCTTGGCCTTGACCACCCTGTCTCTGACCTTTCTGCTGGCCACCCGCAATGCTCTTCTGGAAAAGTGGTTCCACGGCATTGAAAAGATGTACTTTTACCATAAGTTCACCGCTATCTTTTCGGTCATCCTCCTAGCCCTGCACAATGTCGCCATGGGCGGCAGCATCTGGGGGTCGCATCTAGCAGCCCAGCTGGGCAATGTCGGTATCTATCTCTTTATCAGTATCGTTGCCATGGCCTACATCGGGAAACGGATCAAGTATGAAGTCTGGCGCTGGATCCACCGGGTCGTGTACCTGGCCTATATCTTTGGCCTCTTTCATGCCTATATGCTGACGGGCGGGCAGCTACTGACACCCAGCCTCCTCAGTCTGGTGGTCGGTCTCTACGCTGTCATCGGCCTTGCTTCCGGCTTTTATATCATCTTTCTCTACCAGACTCTGGCTTTCAAGCATCTGGGGAAAATCCTGCAAGTCAAGCGGCTCAATCATGACACCGTTGAGCTGAAAATCCAGCTGAGCCAGAAGCTGGACTATCAGTATGGCCAGTTTGCCTTTATCAAGATTTTTCAGGAAGGATTTGAGAAAGCGCCCCACCCCTTCTCTATCTCGGGCGGCCATGACAACATCGTCTACTTTACCATTAAAAACTCCGGCGACCACACCCAGAAACTCTATGAGCAGATTAAGGAAGGCACCAAGGTTACCATTGACCGGGCTTACGGCCATATGATTCTGGAGGAAGGACAGGCCAAGCAGATGTGGATTGCCGGCGGGATCGGTATCACTCCCTTTATCTCCTACATCCGGGAAAATCCAGCTCTGGACCGCCAGGTCAGCTTCTACTATGCCTATACCGGTCAGGAAAATGCCGTTTATCTGGATCTGCTGCAAGACTACGCAGCCAAAAACCCGCTGCTGGACCTGCATCTGGTCGACAGCAAAACCCAAGGCTATCTGGATTTCAGCGATTATCCCTTGGACAATGACACCACCGTCTTTATGTGCGGCCCGGTCAAGATGATGGATAAATTCGCCGAAGATTTCAAAAAGAATAATCCCAAGGCCGATTTGGTTTATGAAGGATTTAAATTCAAATAGATCTTCCTGCACAAAAGCCATCACTTACACCTCCCAGCCAAGGAGAAACAGCCTATCATAAAAAAACCAAGCAGCTTTGGTTTTTTTAGTATCTTTGATTTGCACTCTTTGAACATCAGAACCAACCTTCCTTACCTCCAACAGTCTGAGAGACCGTTAGAGGTCGGGGATAAGGCAACTGCCCTTTGTGTCAAAACAGTCTGGCGGAGTCTGAGACAGACTCCCATGATGGCTGCGTCCTCACCCACAGAGGGATGTATCTTTTAGAAGATACCGTATAAAAAGTCCCCCAACTTCATATATTTTATCGTTTAATTGCAAAATGCAGTGATTGAGTCCAGAAACCCGAAAACGAGGCAAGTCCAGTGGAGGTTTTGAGGCGGCAGATAAAGTTTCCCTAAGGATGTAATCTCTTCAATTTTCAAAGAGGATGAAATGGCTACACAAGCGATTCCCGCTCATAGTCCGTCACATCACTGCCCAGCTGAGCATAGAGAGCCTGAACAGTCAGCTGGCCCTCCATAATCTGCTGCAGTTCCGCGTCTGTAACACCGACCAATTCGACAAATTCCACCAAACCGTGAGCCGTCTCCAAGACCTGAGCCTCAGGATCCGGTACGGTGATAAAGCCCGTCAAAGCAGATGCCTGCTCGCTGTCAAATCCCAGCATCTGACCGGTATAGATATACTCAAAGGGCTGATAGACTTCTCCCGTTTCAAAAGTCCTGCGGGCAAAATCCTGAAAAATAGTGACAATATTGATAAATTCATCATTGGGTTGGTAGTCCCCCTTTTTCAGACGCAGGGTAAATTCAAAACCATAGCCGCTGTAGTCTGTATCTTGACTGACTTTTTCATAAAGCTCAGACAGACCATAGCTGACTAAATGCCAGACATCACCGGCATCATAGACATCAACGCCGTCCAGCGGATCCGGTCCGCCCGACCGCCATTTGACAATCGCCTCAATGTGGTCCACTGGCTTCCGATTATTATAAATGCGGGCAAACTCCGTCGAAATAGCCTCCCAGCCCGGAGCTTCCTCATAATCAGCAGCAGCTTCTTCCGCTTCTGCTTCGTCCTCGTACTCTTCATAGAAGACTTCCTCTGCTTCCTCATGTTCTGGCTGTTTTTTAAAAAAATCAAAAATTCCCATTGCTTCCTCCTTGCTAAATTTGAAACCAGTATAGCACAAAAAGCGAGGAATAGATTTTATGGTAGAGCGAAAAGACGGCAGGCTCCCTTTTTGAAAAATGAAGCAGAAAATGAAAATCAGGAGCAGCATCATACACTGTTCCTGATTTTTTCGGTCAGCTCTAATAAAGCGGAGAAGGATAGATGACGGCAGCCTGGCCCAAAAGCAGCTGCCTCACCTCTGTCAGATATCGTCATTTATTTTATCTTTTATGACGTCGTTAACTCGCCTTTCCGTACGCCAGTACAGCTGACACTTCCTAACGGAAGCTCTATCTGCTACCTCAAAACCTCCACTGGAGGTTTTGAGCAACTCGCTGCCCTATCGTCCTACATTTTAAGCGATAGGCTGAAACTGTCTGGGGGACAGTTTCACTGCTAAAAGCAAAGGAAAAGACTATAAGAGCCAAGCTTCAGTGCCAGTGTGCATGAAAGTTCTACACCCATCATCCTACTGCTTTTTGGAAGCATTTGAAGCCAGCATATAAGACAATTTTAAGATGTTTGCCAGCTTATCGCGTGTTTCTCTCATTCTTTGCAGATAGGGCTCTATTGCTTCTGCTGACACTTCTAGGTCATCCGGCCCATATTGTGACAAATTATCGCTAAAGGTTTGTTTTGACGCCTCGAATTCTTGCAGGCTTGCCTGCGCTTCATTATCAAAGCCGGATTTTTCTGAGTCTGGGAGCTTCTCTCTGATTTCTTTGGAATATCGGATGTAGTTGTCCACGAGATTGTTATACAAACCCTTCAAATCCCCAAGCGTGCGTACATTGGCAATTTCTTCATCCGTAATCAAGACAAAGTCCGGAGTTTCTAAATTTACACTTGACGAGGTGCTTGAATCACTGGAGCTGCTGGATGAAGGGCTGGATTTGGAAGCTTTAGAGGATGGCTTCACCGAACTAGACGATGCCTTGCTCTCTGAAGATTTAGAAGGAACAGACAGCTTGCCGTTAGCACATGCTGCCAAAGTCGCTGCTGCCAAAAGAGCCAAACTGATAGAAAAGATTTTTTTCATAGTGATCTCCTTAAATAGTAAACATAACTATTATACGATAAAAAGAGTAGGTTGTCAAAAGCCACCAAAATTATTTATTGTTTTTCGATAAAAAATTATTGACTTTCAGAAATAACGGAGATATAATAAAATTGAAAGAAAAAGGAGGCACACAAGATGAAAAGCAAATCCCTAAAAGACAATAAATTTCTCAAAGATGTCCTCACGCTATTGAACGTCATCATAATTGGCTATGCTGCTATACTGGCGGCGACCAGTATCTTGGCGGTCATTTCCGGAACCGGACTTTTTGACAGGATGGGAATGAAAGTGGATGTTCAGATTCAGCCTGCTGCTGACTTTTCAGATTGGCGGGGCATCTTGGCCTTGGCGGCAAACCTTCTCACGGCTGGTCTGATCGTCTACCTAATCTATCTGGCTCGCAATTTTATCAAAAACCTGATTGAGGGAAGGATTTTCGATCCCAGCAATACCAGACTGGCCGACCGAGCTTGGAAGGTCTTCCTAGCCCTGACCTTCTTATCCATCAGGATGACTGCGACCGGCCATCTCCTCCAGCCTCCCTTCTCCCTCGATGCCAGCATGAGCGCTGTTCCCCTGCTGGGTGCCCTCATTATCTGGATTTTGATGAAAATCCTGGAAAAGGGTATCGAAATTGCCCAAGAGAATGAATTTACCATCTAGGAGGCCGCTGCTATGATAATCGTCAATCTCGATGTCCAGCTGGCCAAAAAAAAGATGAAGCTGGGAGAGCTGGCCGACATCATCGGCATCACCAATGCCAACCTCTCCATCCTCAAAACCGGCAAGGCCAAGGCCATCCGCTTCACCACCCTCAACGCCATCTGCCAGGCCTTAGACTGCCAGCCGGGGGACATTCTGGAGTATGTGGGGGAGGATGAGAGTGGGGGATATTTTAGATAGACTAATCCCCACTTTAATTATTTCAATTATGATATTTAAATATCTTGTAAAATCAAAATTTCTATGGTAAAATGTAGTTAGATTAGAAGTCATCGAAGGTATGGAAACATATAACTAGATGGCCTTTTTTATTATGTAGGAATTATATGAAAGATAAAATATTTGAATTAAAGCACTTTAAGGATTTTATGCCCTTAGAGATAGATATAGCTAACAAAGAACTTCTCGTTTATCACCCAGTATTAGCACCAACAGAACTTAAAAAATCTATTGAGCCCTCACTAGCAGAAGAAGATTTATACAAACATATGCGCGATAACTCTAACTGGTCTTTTTCTTTTGCAGAAAACCGGGAGTTTTATAAATCAGATTGCATCGATTTTTTGAGAGACACCGATTTCCAATCATTTTCCCAGTATGGCAAACTTACAAATCGCCAATATTTAAAAGCTAAAAGAGCTTATTTATTCGATAGTTATCTAAGAAATTTTCTTCAGGAGATTTTAGAACGTATAGAAATATTTTTGAAAAAAAGTACTTCAGACGCAATTACAATCGGCTATAATAAACCAAACTATATTTTTGAAGATGATGATTTATACTATGCAGAAGGTAACAAATACAGTAAAACCAATCCTAAAAGAACTGAACAAGTTTTAAAAACAAAATATCATTTATCACGCTTGATTCTTGAAAAGAAAGAAGATTCATTGATTCAAAACCAGATTAATGAATATGGAGTTGTTCTTCCTTGGACAGTATTTCGTTTTATGACATTTGGAAATATTGCATCGTTTTTGGTTGCACTACAGCCTAAATATAGAAATAAAGTAGCAGACTATATCAGCATGAGATTGAAATCGGGACATCAGTTGCCAGCTAAATTATTACTTTCTTGGTGTAATTCCTTGCGGTATCTAAGAAATTTATGCTCTCATAATAGTCGGCTCTATCAACGATTTCACACTACACCACCAAAAATTCATCATATTTATAAAACAATTCTTAATGAAAAATCAAAAGAAATTCTAGATATTGAAAAAACATTGTTTGTTTACTTTTTGATAATGAAACATATTGTGTCGGCGATGTCTAGTGAAACACAGAAATTCTGGCAAAAAAAACTAGATAAACTGAAAGAAGAAAGCAGAATTAAAGAAGTTGAATTGGAATATTACGGCTTTCCAATGGATTGGTATGATTTATTAAAAATTCAATCTTAAACTTTTCAAATAGGGACGAAGCTTTAAAGAACATACTCTTTAAAGCTTTTTCACAAAAGAAAAACAAACTACTTTTAAAAATAGTTTGTTGTTTTGCACATTTTTTAGAAGAAAAATCATTTTCTGTAAAAATATGATTGCTCAGGAACTGCGCCAATATTCTGACCAATAACCAATCTTGGTTTACTAGAGTCTGAATAATCGCCATAGGGATTTGTAAATCCTTTTTTAAATAAAGCTAACAAAGCGCCTGAATTTCCTGAGCGAATATTCAAAGTTGGGAGTTTCGGATTAGAGGTTGAATTTATTGAAAGTGTTTCACCCCTATTTGTCGTTCCATCAGAATTTATAACAATTTCGGCTCCCTCTCCATTTACCCATGTTCCTGCTAAGGTTGAGAAATCCCCCGATAAAATTGCTGCTATATTCAAATCTTTCTCATTCTCAGAAACTGTTTGGTATCTTTCCCACCACTTATCATGGTATGTTCTATAACTTATTTGATTTGATAAACCATAAATCAATCGTTTTTCCTTAGTAGTTATTCCATCTGGCCCCACAACATTTTCTGGAACTAAAGTTAAAATAAACTCCTGTTCCTCTATTGCTATTGAATTTGCACCCACAAAATAGACTTCATAATAATCGTTGATTTTTTGAGGGAGTTTTGCAGTATTCAACTTGTAGTTTGCATGGGAAGCACCACTCCAAAACTTCCATTCATTTGCTTCTTTATTTTTTGATATATTTGGAAATACACTTGTTTTGTTCTGATAATAATCTTCAGGGACATAGCCATAGAGAGTAAATCCTGAGTCTGCTATAGATTTTTCTAAATCATCATTTGAATAGGTTCCCGCAAAAGCGGATAAATCTCCTCCAAGTATTGCGTCTTCACTTTCTTGTTTACTTGTCTTAAAATACTTTTCTGTATTTGCAAAAATCATTTCATGATTAGGATTTCCGTCGGACATTGTAACAGTAACCACCGGCTTATCCTCTTTTTTATCACTAAATATCTTAATAGAAATCGTAAAATCCTTGTAACCATCTGATTTCTCCATTTTTGTTGTGGACACTTGATTGTTCTTCTCCATCCTCCACTCTGTTTTGAATGTTGCAGATGCCTTTGTATCCGGAGAAGTCTGATATTCTATTTTCCATTGATTATTTTCAAGAGTGATGGTAGCAGAGTTGCCATCGCTAGAAACATAGTCTCCTGCGATATTATTCTTATTCATTGTCTGACTTACTGCCTGATTCTCAGCACCGCTAGAGTTTTGAAAAAAAGAGCGTAAAACAAAAAAATAAGATAGCAAACCAAATATAAGTACTCCAACAAAAACTAGAAATAATTTTAAATGAGTCTTCCTATTATTTCCTACCATTCTTTAAAATCTCCCATTTTAAAACTTTTTCAAACATTCTTATTATAGCTCTTTCCCTGAAATTTTGCAAATCAATATATAAATTACAAAAACCCCAGCAAACTTGCTGGGATTATCCTTAATCTTGAATTGTTTTGGGCAGGTTTTTTAGCCTATCAAACTGCCATTCGGCACCTTCTCATCCACGGTCAGGAGGGTCAGCTGGTCGCCGTATTCGGCTGAGAGGATCATGCCTTGGCTGAGGCGGCCCATCATTTTGCGGGGTTTGAGGTTGGCCACGATTTGGACCTTCTTGCCGACCAGTTCCTGCTCATTTGGATAGTATTTGGCAATGCCGGAGAGGATTTGGCGGTCCTCACTGTCACCGGCATCCAGGCGGAACTGGAGCAGTTTGTCTGAGCCTTCGACCTTTGCCACTTCCTTGACCTCGGCAACGCGGATTTCCACCTTGTCAAAGTCGTCAAACTTGATTTCCTTGCGGTTGAGGGTCAGCTCTACTTCTTCTGGCTGCCATTCTTTTTGCTCCGCCGGCTTACCGCCTTCCATCTGCCCTTTGATATAGGCGATTTCCTCTTCCATATCCAGGCGCGGGAAAATCGGTGTACCCTTGGCAGCAACGGTCAAACCGCTTGGCAGGTCAGCCAGTTTGAGCTCTTCCAGCGAGCCAGCTTCGGGCAGTCCCAGCTGGCTGAGTACAGCCTTACTGGTCGCCATCATGAAAGGCGCAATCATATGAGCTACCACCCGCAGGCTGGCTGTCAGATGGCTCATGACTGCGGCCAATTCAGACCGCTTGGCTGGGTCCTTGGCCAAGACCCAAGGCGCTGTTTCATCGATGTATTTATTGGTACGGGAGATCAGTGTCCAGACAGCTTCCAGAGCCCGCGGATAGTCCACTGCTTCCATATACTTGTGATAGTCAGCGATAGAGGCGGCCGCCACTTGCGCCAGATCTGTATCAAAAGCCGTCACATTTTCTTCATAGCTTGGCACCTGACCGTCAAAATACTTGTTAATCATGGACACGGTGCGGTTGAGCAGGTTGCCCAGGTCATTGGCCAGCTCATAGTTGATGCGGCCGACATAGTCTTCCGGCGTAAAGGTGCCATCAGAGCCAACCGGCAGACTGCGCATAAGGTAGTAGCGCAGGGCATCCAGACCATAGCGCTCCACCAGCATTTCCGGATAGACCACATTGCCCTTGGACTTGGACATCTTGCCATCCTTCATGACAAACCAGCCATGGGCAATCAGGCGGTCCGGCTGCTTAAGTCCCAGCATCTTGAGCAAGATAGGCCAGTAGATAGAATGAAAACGCAGAATATCCTTGCCGACCATGTGAAAAACTGTCCCTTGATTCCAAAACTTGTCAAAGCCAGCATGGTCTTCCTGTCCGTAACCCAGAGCTGTCGCATAGTTGAGCAGGGCGTCAATCCAGACATAGACCACATGCTTAGGATTGGACGGCACCGGCACACCCCAAGTAAAGGTGGTCCGGGAAACAGCCAAATCTTCTAGGCCTGGCTCAATAAAGTTCTTCAGCATTTCATTGAGACGACCCTCCGGTGAGATAAAGTCTGGATGGGATTTGAAAATGTCAGTCAGCCAATCTTGGTACTTACTGAGGCGGAGGAAATAGGACTCCTCTGACACCCACTCGACCTCATGACCGCTGGGTGCAATCCCGCCAGTCACCTGACCATTTTCATCACGGAAGACCTCAGCCAACTGACTTTCAGTAAAGAATTCCTCGTCTGAAACAGAATACCAGCCGGCATACTCACCCAGATAAATATCATCTTGGGCCAGCAGGCGCTCAAAGACCTGAGCCACCACTTCCTCATGATAGTCATCCGTGGTCCGGATAAACTTATCATAGGAAATATCCAGCAAGTTCCAGAGTTCCTTGACACCGACAGCCATACTATCGACATAGGCTTGTGGGCTGATACCGGCTTCCTCAGCCTTGGCTTGGATCTTTTGCCCATGCTCGTCCAGACCGGTCAGGTAAAAGACATCGTAGCCCATGAGCCGCTTGTAGCGGGCCAGGACATCACAGGCAATGGTCGTATAGGCAGATCCGATGTGGAGCTTGCCGCTGGGATAGTAAATCGGCGTGGTAATATAAAAATTCTTTTCAGACATTGTCTTTCTCCTTACGAGGCAAATGAGACCTCCATTTATTCAGAAATTGCTGTTTATCAAGCTGAAAAACAGCAAACTTCAACACTTTATTGTATCACCATTTAGAAAATAATACAATGAATTTTCAATTTGCCCACGCCATCCCGGCATGCTTAAAGAACAGCCTAGGCTAAAAATATAAAATAATCTGCAATGTTTATCTGTTTATTACATAATATGATCTGCCAAATCATTTAGAGTATTATGATGATTCATGTATATGCTGATTTTTGGCGGAGAGCTTTCGACTTTATACGGTATCTTCCAAAAGATTCATCCCTCTGTGGGTGAGGGCGCAGCCGTCATGGGAGTCTGTCCCACCGCCTTTTATAGTGGCGTCTGCTTTTAAAGACTCCATTTATTTCCCCAAGCTGTTGTCATTTCATCCTATATATAGTATACTAGGTGAAAAATATAAGGGGAACTATCACATGTTTGACGCATATAAGAAATTTTGGAAGGGCTATGTTGATTTTACTGGCCGTTCGACTCGTTCGGATTATTGGTTTGCTGTTTTAGCCAATGTTCTTTTATTTATCCTATTCTATGCAGTTCTTGGCATTCTGGCAGTTATAGATGTCTCTGCCAATCAGGGAGCCAGTAATTTTGGAATCATTACATCCTTAATATTGCTCACGGCTGTTACCGTTTATATTATCGCAGCTCTCCTTCCATCACTGGCTATCCGTATCCGGCGCTTGCGCGATGGCGGCTATCACTGGGCCTGCATGTTCCTCATTCTGATTCCAGGTATTGGAAGCATCATCCTTTTGGTCCTGATGTGCCAACCAAGCAAATATGAGTACGCTCAGACCTACAATAATCAAGGCTATTCAGATTATCAGAACGCTCAAAATCAGCAATCTGTCCAAAATCCTTATCAAAATCAGTCATCAGACCAAAGTCCCTTTCAGGATTAAGAGTTTTAAAAAAATCAAAACAGCTTCTCCGAGCCGGAGGGCTGTTTTTTGACTGCATTGACAGGATTGCTTAATAAGTCACCACTCGGATCAGTCCCTTGTCATACTCGGCGATGAAAATATCAGAAAGACTGCTGTAGCCGTCTTTTTCCAGAGTTTCCAGCAGCCATTCCTCACTGCGGCCGATGGAGTCTAAGACATCCAGCTGGATAACGCCGTCAGTGATAATCGGATACTTGGGATTTTCATCCCCCATCTGCACGACAATGAGCTGGCCGTTTTGCTCCAAAACTGCGCGCTTGACCAGTTTAAGCTGATAAATGCCCTGCCCCCGCAGTTTAAGAGCCACATCGGAAGCGGACAGCCCGACCGAACGGCAGGCTTCTACATCTAATTTCCCATGTTTGATCAGAACGGTGGGACTGCCGTCAATCATCTGCTTGACAAAATGGCTGTTGGTTTTGAGCCACTTGAGCGTCAGCACCAAAATCGTCCAAATGAGAAGAATGACGGTGTACTGCAAAATAGTGATTGCTGGATTGTAGATGACACCGCCGATAATGCCGCCCAGCACATAGTTCTGTACTTGGTCGCTGGCCGAGTTGGGCGCCAGATTCCCCTTGCCGGACACATTGATGACAAAGACCAAAGACAGCAGCCCCAAAGCCAGCTTAATCGCCACATCGAGATAAGAAAATGTCATTGTTCAACCTCCACTAATTCTACATCTGCATCATATAACTCTATCTTTTCCAGCAGATAGGTATCCTGCTCACTGCCGCTGATGGCCCGGTAAAAAGAGCCCTCTACCTTGACAATGGCGCCGTCCGTCGCGGCTGATGTATTGACATAAACCTCCGACTTATCAACCTTGAGCTCCTGAGATACGACTTCGATGAAATGGAGTGATGTACGAAATTGGTCATCAGAAGCCTGATCGGTCTGGTAATTGCCGATGCCGACCAAAACCAGGGTCACCACTCCCAAGAGCAGGATAATCACCAGCTCGCGGTACTTGCTGTCCCGCTGATTTTTATAAGCCTGAACGGAAACATAAGCCGTCACCAAAAGCAGCAGGCTCAAGGCACCCAATAAAAGCCAGTTCTGGGTCGAAATCTGGCTTAGCACATAATCATAGGAATAAAATTTCATGACAGCCTCCCTTTTCTAGGATTATTATAGAAAAATTTTCAGCTTTTTTCAAGCCAACTTTCAGCCCTTTTGCTATAAATAGGGCAGTATTTTTGTTATAATAAACGGAGCAAATGCATACTAGAAAAGGAAATCCTATGAAACTCATCTCTTGGAATATCGACTCTCTCAACGCTGCTTTGACCAGCGACTCAGCGCGGGCTCAGCTGTCTCAGGCTGTCCTTGCGACCCTGCAGGCTGAGCATGCCGATGTGATTGCCATTCAGGAAACCAAGCTGTCGGCCAAAGGCCCGACCAAAAAGCACATCGAAATCTTAGAAGAGCTCTTCCCCGACTACCAGCATACCTGGCGCTCCTCTGTCGAGCCGGCCCGCAAAGGCTATGCCGGAACCATGTTTCTCTACAGAAAAGAGCTGACACCGACTGTAACCTTCCCAGACATCGGCGCTCCTTCTACCATGGACGCAGAAGGCCGCATTATCACGCTGGAATTTGACCAGTTCTTTGTCACCCAAGTCTATACCCCTAACGCTGGTGACGGTCTCAGACGCTTGGAAGACCGCCAGATTTGGGACCAGAAATATGCGGATTATCTGGCTGGGCTGGATAAGAAAAAGCCAGTCCTCGCTACTGGTGACTATAATGTCGCCCATCATGAGATTGACCTGGCCCACCCGTCCAGCAACCGCCGCTCTCCCGGCTTTACGGATGAAGAGCGCGCCGGCTTCACCAATCTGCTGGCCAAAGGCTTCACCGATACTTTCCGCCACCTCCACGGCGATATTCCCAATCAGTATACTTGGTGGGCGCAGCGCAGCAAGACCAGCAAAATCAACAACTCAGGCTGGAGAATTGACTACTGGCTGACCAGCAATCGTGTAGCTGACAAGGTGATCAAGTCTGATATGATTGACTCCGGTGCACGCCAAGACCACACACCCATTGTCATGGAGATTGAACTTTAAGGAGAAAACAAATGGACTATCAAGCTGTCATTCCTGAATTTGTAGTATCTGACATCGAAAAATCACGCCACTTCTACTGCGACCTGCTGGGATTCTCTGTCGAATACGAGCGTCTAGAAGAGAAATTTCTCTTTCTCTCGCTTGAAGACTGCCAACTTATGCTAGAAGAAGGCAGCGCAGAAGAATTAGCTCAGCTGACCTATCCTTTCGGGCGCGGTGTCAATATTTCCTTTGGCATTGCGGATGTGCCGGGCCTTTATCAGAAATTGCTAGAGGCGGATTATCCCATCCACCGGCCGCTGATAAAAAGGGAATTTAGGGTAGAAAACACAATAATTTATCCCCAGGAATTTGCCGTTTTAGATCCGGACGGTTATTTCCTGAGATTTACGGAATGAAATGAAGAGGCAGACACCTTGCTCCAACAGTCTCCCAGACCGCTGAGCAACCTGACACTTCCTAGCGGAAGCCTTATCCGCCACCTCAAAGAGGCTGGGACGAAAGTCCTTCAGCCTCGCTTTGTTTTGGTAAAAAACTCTTGACACTACTAAAAGCAAACTAAAAGACTATAGTTGAATAATTATAAAAAATATGTTATTTTAAGGTAGGAAACGTTTACAGACTGTGAAAACTCCATTCTCTGTTTATCGTTTACTTCATTAAAAAAGGAGACGGATGATGAAAAGAAAATTAGCTGCGGCTCAGCTGGTACTGGCTGGAGCGCTTTTGACTGCAGTGACTGTTCCCATAGGAAATCCTGTACAGGCCCAGATCAAACCAGTTATTGTCAATAAGACAGACGGACAGTGGATACAGGATGCTAATGGTTGGTGGTACAAATACACTGACGGCAGTTACCCGCGAAATAAATGGGATCAAATTAACGGAAAATATTATTACTTCAATGTTCACGGCTATCTGCTCACGGGCTGGCAGCAGCTGAAGGGCTTCGGGGATTATAAGGAAACATCTTGGTATTATTTCGATCCTACTAATGGCGACATGCAGACTGGCTGGCAGAACATCAATGGCAAGTGGTATTATCTAGACCCAGCCGAGGGCTACATGCTGACTGGGGTACAGCAAGTCGGAAAAAACAACGAATGCTATTATTTCCATCCAACAAATGGCGATATGCAGACTGGCTGGTATAAATTACCCGGAACCCTCGGTCATCCTGAGCCAGCTTGGTTTTACTTCGACCCAGCAGATGGCAGTATGGCGACAGGCTGGAAGCAGATTGACGGCAAGTGGTATCAGTTTGATTCATTGGAAGGTTTTCTAATGACTGAATGACCATTGACTGGTTCGGAAAAGGAGTATCATGTACCAGCTCCAATAAAAATAAAGAAGCAATTTAGGGAAGCTCTAAAAGGAGGCTGAGACAAAAGTCCTTCAGTCTCGCTTTGTTCT
>NZ_KQ969393.1:191989-200568 GCF_001578865.1 Streptococcus sp. DD11 | reverse complement strand
GAAAAGGTCTGGGAGACCTTTTCAGCCTGAGCTTAGAAACAAAAGAGTGAAGGGAACTAAATTTTTTAAAAATTTTATACGGTATCTTCCAAAAGATAGCTCCCTCTGCGGGTGAGGGCGCAGCCATCATGGGAGTCTGTCCCACCGCCTTTTCGATCTTCCTTTTTATGAATCTCGGGGATTCAAACTATGAAAGGCCAGCCCAGCAGAAAGGATAAATAGCTTATCCTCCTCGAAAATCTCTTCAAACCCTATCAGCGCCGCCTTGCTCTGACAGCCGGGAAACTGCTGGAGCCTGCAGGCGAATTTGTGGATTCAGTCTGAAATAAGCCTAATCGAAAGCATTTCAGGAAAGAGGAATTCCAGCTATTCAGTGGTAACGGTTCCAAATATTTGCATAAAATATTTTCATAATGGTATAATACGCTTATCAATAAAAAGAGAGGACTGTTTATGTCTAAAGTTCTATTAATTGTCAATCCCAGTGCAGGAGGCGAGAAAGCCAAGTCTTTTGAAGATTTGGCAAAGAAAAAGCTGGAAAGCTTTTTTGATGAGGTAATGGTTAAGCATACCGAAAAAGGCGGCGATGCAGCAGCTTTCGCTAAAGAAGCCGCCGAAGACCGCTATGACAGCGTCTTTGTCATGGGCGGCGACGGTACGGTCAATGAGGGAATCAGCGGCCTGGCCGAACTCGACTACCGCCCTAATTTTGGCTTCTTCCCACTTGGGACGGTCAATGATCTGGCGCGGGCTCTTGGGATTCCGCTAGACTCTGAAGAGGCAATCCAAAACCTTGATATTAACAGGGTGAAGCCGCTTGACATCGGCAAGGTGAATCAGGACTACTTCATGAATGTCGTGGCCATTGGGACCATTCCAGAATCAATCAATAATGTTGATCCAGAGGAAAAGACAAAATGGGGGAAGCTGGCCTACTTTATCTCAGGCTTTAAACAGCTGAGGGATACCAGTTTTTACGAATTCCGCTTAACCATCGACGGAGAAGAGCGCACGATCAAAAGCAGCACGCTTTTGATTGGTTCCACCAACTCAATCGGAGGGTTCGAGAGCATCCTTCCTGATGCAGCCGTCAATGATGGTCTGCTGCATCTCCTCTACTTCAAGGACAAGACACTTTTGGATACCTTAGCGGCTGTACCGGAGCTCATCACAGGCCATAGCGAAGAGAGCGACAATATCGAATACCTGACCTTTAAGGAGATTCGGGTAGAGTTGGTCAATCCTGAGGCAGAGCTCAGCGTGAACGTTGACGGCGACGAAGGCGATGAACTGCCGGTGACCATCCGTGTCCTGCCCTCTCATCTCAATGTTTATTACTAATCAGCGGAGCGGACTGTTTTACCCAAGACAGCTGCTTCTTCTTTGCTCAGCGAAGGGGCATCCTTGGCCTAGTCGTCATGCCTCTTCTCCTTCTTCCCCATCAAATAAAAGCGATGTCATGTGACTCGCTTTTTAAATGTCTTTGAAATCATAAAGCTGGGGATAGTGGTCGCATTCGGGATTTTTAGGATGGCAGATAGCCCGTCCAAAGTAAATCATAGCCTGATGGGCCGGCAGCCAGCGCTCAGGCGGCAGCACATCCATGACCCGCTTTTCTACTTCCAGCGGCGTAGCTGACTTTTTGACAATATCGTGGTGCTTGCAGATGCGCTCCACATGGGTATCTACCGCGAAGGCTGGGATGCCAAAGCCGACACTCATGACCACATTGGCCGTCTTGCGGCCGACACCGGCCAGACTTTCCAGCTCAACCCTAGTCCGAGGCACCTGTCCGTCAAAGTCATCCAGGAGCTGCTGGGCACACTTCTTGAGAAACTTGGCCTTATTGCGGTAGAGGCCCAGGCGGGAAATATGCTTGGCAATATCTGACTCAGAAGCAGCGGCCATTGCCTCCGGCGTCGGGTAGGCGGCAAAGAGACCGGGCGTCGCCTTATTAACCGCCGCATCCGTGGTCTGGGCCGACAGGAGAACAGCCACCAGCAGTTCAAAATGATTGCGAAAATCCAGACTAGGTTTGGCATCTGGAAACAGAGCAATAATCTCCTCCAGCACATGACGAGCCCGTTTTTTTGATAAAACCATACTATTACTTTCTAAGATTGGAATAGGAATATTATACCATGAAATCTCAAGCGCCCCAAGCAGAACAGCTCAAAAACCGAGTCACCCCGGTTTTCTTCATTTATAATCCCAACTCTCCGTAAGCCTTCCGATAGCCAATCTGCAAGATTTTTCCGTCCTGGACCAAGAGCGGCCGCTTGATCAACATGCCGTCTGCGGCCAGCAGGTCCGCGGCTTCTCGGGCAGTTAGGTGTGGCACTTTTTCTTTGAGGCCCAGCTCCCGATACTTGAGACCGCTGGTGTTGAAAAAAGCCTTGAGCTCAAAGCCTGACTTCTCTATCCAGTCGAGAATCTGGTCCTTGCTGGGCGTATCCTTGACAATATCCACTGCTTCAAAGTCCAGACCCAGCTGACTGAGCTCCGCCTTGGCCTTGCGGCAGGTAGAGCATTTAGGGTATTCGATAAATTGCAACATGATGGTTCCTCCGTCCTTATGATAGCCCAGCTGGCTCCTTCTTGTCAAGCTGAGGCTGATTTATTTTAAAAAGCCGACAAGCAGAGAAGGCTCATCGGCAGGCAGAGACGCATCTTCTAGGAAAGGATCGTCTGTTTTTTCTTATTTCTTAATCAAGCGCACGCGCACGATATTGTCGCTGGCCTCAAACTTGTCCACCAGCTCCTGAATCTTGCCTTCATCGGACTCATCCAAATCCAGCAGCGTATAGGCAAAGTCCCCCTTGGAGCGGTTGATGATATTGTCAATATTGATGTTGAGATCGCTGACCGCTGTGGAAATCCGAGCCACAATGTTGGGCACATTCTTATTAATCAAGGTGATGCGGTAAGGCGCTGAAAGAGCCTGACGGACATTTGGAAAATTGACCGAGTTGATAATCTCACCGGTTTCCATGAAACGCCGGATGGTCTTGCCGGCCATAATAGCGCAGTTGAGCTCAGCCTCTTCGGTCGAGCCGCCCAAGTGCGGAAAGACCGTAATCTGCGGGTGGTTGAGCAGCTCCTCTACACCGAAGTCCGTGATATAGCGCTTGAGCACACCTGCTTCGAGAGCATCAAAGAGGGCAGCATTATCTACCAGCTCACCGCGGGCAAAGTTGATAATGGTCGTTCCCTTCTGCATCAAATCAAAAGCAGCTTTATCAAAGGTCGCACGGGTCTCCTCGGTCAAAGGCACATGGATAGTGATGTAGTCGCTCTTTTCAAATATTTCCTTGATGTCGGCCACCCGCTTGACATGGCTGGAGATATTCCAGGCTGTCTCAATGGAAACATAGGGATCGTAGCCCAGCACATTCATGCCCAGACGATAGGCATCGTTGGCAATGCGTCCGCCGATGGCACCCAGACCGATAACGCCCAGCGTTTTGTCAGAAATTTCGCTTCCGGCGAATTGTTTCTTGCCGGCCTCCACCTGCTTGGGAACATCCGCACCCGACAGGCCGTTTGCCCAGCTGTTGGCCGCAATATAATCTCTGGCAGACAGGAGGATAGAGGCCAGAACGGCTTCCTTAACGGCATTGGCATTGGCACCCGGCGTATTGAAAACCACAATGCCCCGAGCAGTTGCCTCATCAACCGGAATATTATTGGTACCGGCCCCAGCCCGGGCGATAGCTTTTAAATTAGCCGGAAATTCCTGACCGTGCAGCTGCTGGCTGCGCAGGATATAAGCATCAGGATTGCCAGACTTATCGCCGTCAACCTGAAAAGCATTGCCCAGCTCTCTGAGCCCGATTTGATTGATATTGTTAAAGGTTTTGACACTAAAGACCATTTGCTTCCTCTCCTAGCTGTTTTCTTCTTCAAATTGCTGCATAAAGGCAATCAAGTCCTTGACCCCTTGGAGCGGGAAAGCATTGTAGAGGCTGGCTCTCATGCCGCCCACACTGCGGTGGCCTTTGATATTTTTAAATCCTGCTGCTGCCGCCTCTTTGTTAAATTTGGCATCCAGCTCAGCACTCGGCGATACAAAAGGAATATTGGCTACAGAGCGCTGCTCCTTGTAACGGACCGGACTGCGGTAAAAGTCAGACTGCTCAATAAAATCATAGAGCAGGCCGGATTTTTCTCGGTTGCGTCGCTCCATTTCCGCTACACCGCCCAGTTCCTTGACCCACTCAAAGACCAGCTTAGCGATGTAAATGGCAAAGGTTGGCGGGGTATTGTAAAGGGAAACATTGTCAGCCTGGATACGGTAGTCCAGCATGCTGGACAGAACAGGCTCATCATTGAGCAGGTCTTCACGGATGATAACCACCGTCACGCCAGCAGGTCCGATATTTTTCTGGGCACCGGCATAAATCAGGCCGAAATCTTCTACCCGGTATTGGGCTGCCAGAATGTTGGAAGACATATCAGCCACAATCGGCACGCCATTGGTCGCCGGCAGGTCATAGATAGCCGTTCCTTCGATGGTGTTATTGGTCGTCAGATGCACATAGGCTGCCTGCGGGTCAATAGCTGCTTCATCAAAAGATGGGATTTCAGTATAGGCCCCCTCCTCTGATGAAGCCAGCAGAATCGGTTCAAAGGGAATGGTTTTGCTCAGCTTGACTGCCTCTGTATAGGCCTTCTTACCCCAAGAGCCTGCTACCAGATAGTAGGCCTTGCCGCCCTGAGCCAGATTGAGCGGAATCATGGAAAACTGAGTGGAAGCTCCGCCCTGCAGGAAAAGCACCCGGTAGTTATCCGGAATATCCATGAGCTCACGCAGCAGGCTTTCTGCGCTTTTAATGATATCGTCAAATTCCTTGGATCGGTGGGACAGCTCCATCACGCTCATGCCGCTCTGGGCATAGTCCAGAAATTCTGCCTGAGCTTTTTTCAGCACTTCCTTAGGCAACACTGCCGGTCCAGCAGAGAAATTGTAAATGGTCATATCCTACCTCCGAAATTGATTTTGTCTATCATACCATAATGTTCTGAAAATTTCCATTTTTTCTTGATATGCAAGCTCTTTCACAAGAAAAATCCGAACAAAAGCGAAGAAAAAAGAAGCTCTGAAAGCTTCTGATTTATCTAAAACTTCAAGAATGAGACGGACAAGTAATCGTTTCTTCAAAAACCAACTATTTATGGCTTCCTGTCGGACACTCCATCCGCAACCTCAAAACCTCCACTGGAGGTTTTTGACACTTCCTAGCGGAAGCTTTATCTGCCACCTCAAAACCTCCACTGGAGGTTTTGACACTTCCTAGCAGAAGCTTTATCTGCCACCTCAAAACCTCCACTGGAGGTTTTGAGCAGCGCACTGCCCTATTGTCCTGTATGTTAAGCGATAGGCTGAGGCTGGGAAAGTCCTTCAGCCTCTCTGTCCCACCGCTACTACTAAAAGCAAACTAAAAGACTGTAACTTCCAAAAAACTTAGACTTCTTGTGATGCAGCAGGCAGCCAGTTTTTTCACAGTTTCCTGTATCTCCCTCTTCCAACAAATTCTATCATCTCTTTATCTCTAAGAAATTGCAGCTGCTGGCGAATTTTTTCCTTTATATGATTATTATTAGGAAACATCAGCTTTAGGTTACTTTCAAAACCATACATTTGTTCAAGGGTAAATTCCCTCTCTTTGATTTTATCTATACATTTGAGAATTTCTAAGAGCCAGCCTCTAGCAGCAAAGGGCTGTTCCCTTATAAACAAGGTTTCAGTAAATTGCTTAAAAACTAATTCGGGCTCTCGAACCTGACCACTTTTGACAAGAAAGACTCTCCCCTTTGACGGCACCTGTGACAAATCAATATTGCAGCCAATCCAGCCTGCTCGCCTTGCTGTCGGAGCAAGCGGCTTTCTTTTGATAATAGTCTCAACTGTTATAAACTGCTTAGGAAGAATCAGAAAATTTTGAACCTCATAAGTTTTTGAGTAGGTCAAAAAGAAAAAGTTGGGATGATTATCAGACTGAACACGATCAATCATCGTTTTATAAGCGCCATCATTGATGATGGAGGAAAAATTTCCTCCCTTGCTTTTTAGCTCAAATTCTTCTGAACAGCTTTGGCAGAAAAAATCTGCAACAGGGCGATTATTTTTAAAGTGAGTTAAAGGTTTCTTACCACAATTTGGGCAATAAGCCTGCCGGCTGACCCAGTCTTCAGTCAGCACACGAGCCTTTTGGCTGTTATTTTTATAACCTTCTATCAAATCCAAATTCAACTGTAATTGCATCAGCACCTCAAAAAAATTAAAAATCGATGTGAAATCTGGTGGTCAATCAAACTCCCATGATAGCTGCACCATCATCTACAGACGGAAAGTTCATTGAAAAAAACTATATCAAAATATATCCTGAAAATTTTCGGCTTCGCTATTTTATTTTTAAGAAACTATATTATGAAGGCGACTTTCCCAGACGAAGCTTTGCAGGAATGCTGAACATATGTTCAAAACATTAACAACGGTTGACAGCAAAGAGGAGGTTCGCTGCTGGAGTTAGCTATAAATACTGATTCTGAACTCAGGTTTAATCTTTTTCACCTATTTTCAGCCCTCAATCGGCTGAAGCAACTCAACGCTAACGACGGTTGAATAGAAATAGAAAGAGTATGACCAAGTTTATAAAGGCTTCCGAAGAGTATAGCTCATCTTTTCCAGCAATGAAATGATTATAACACATAAAGGAGAAAGAATACACCTTTATCATCTCCTCTCACATTCTTTCCCGCTGCAAAAACAATCCCGAAATCAATCAGGATTGTTTTTAAATAATCAGACTCAGCTAGAGAGCTTCTGCATCCTCCTGACCGGTGCGAATGCGGATGACTTTCTCAACTGGGAGGACAAAAATCTTTCCATCACCGACTTCGCCAGTTCTGACTGCCTGACAGATCAAGTCAATCAGCTGTTCAACCTGCTCATCGCGGACTACAATTTCAATCTTGACCTTGGCCAACAGACTGGGAACAATCTTCTGTCCCCTGACATATTCCGCAAAGCCCAGCTGATTGCCGTGGCCCAGAACCTGACTGACAGTCAGTCCTTTGGCAATCGTTTCCTTAGAGAGGGCCTCCTTGATATCTTCCAGTTTATCAGTCCGAATGACAGCCTCAATTTTCTTCATTTTCTTACCCCTTCCTTATTGTATCTCTTTTCATACAGCACTCCGGCTGTTTTCATTTCTAAGAATCCAGGCCCATAAAGGTTGGATAGGCTGTTTCCTCGTGCTCACTGTCATCCAGACCCAGAGCTTCCGCCCGGTCGCTGACCCGCAGGGGTGTAAACATGCCAATCAATCGAATCAAAAGCCAGGCAATAAGGGCTGACCAAACCAGAGTCAAGGCAATGGCAGCTAAAGTAGCCAGCAAAAGGTGGCTGCTGCCAAAAAACAGACCGTAATTGCCCGCTTCCGGAGTCAGCTGCGGACTGGTAAAGAGAGCCGTCATCAGACCGCCGTAAAGACCGCCGATGCCATGACAGCCGAAGGCATCCAAAGCATCATCATAGCCTAATTTTACCTTTAAAACAGAAATCGCAAAATAGCAGACTGGACTGACCAACAAGCCAATCAGCAGAGCAGCCCAGTAAGGAACATAGGCCGCCCCCGGTGTAATAGCCACCAGACCGGCAATGAGGCCAGTTGAAGCGCCGACCAGAGAAGGCTTGCCGATAAGAGCTTTCTCTAACAGCAGCCAAGAAAACATGGCAGCCGCTGCAGACAAGATGGTCGTCATAAAAGCATGAACTGCCGCTCCATTCGCCTCAAGCGCGGATCCAGCATTAAAACCAAACCAGCCAAAAGCCAAGAGACCCGTCCCCAAGAGGACAAAGGGGATGTTGTGCGGCCGATAGTCCAGCCGCTGAAAATCCCGCCGCCGGCCGACAGCAAGAGCCAGTACCAGCCCGGTCACACCAGAAGAAATATGCACCACATCGCCGCCAGCAAAATCAAGAGCTCCGATTTTGGCCAAGAGACCTCCGCCCCAGACCATGTGAGCCAAAGGATAGTAAATCAGAAGCAGCCAGCCGGCCATAAAGAAGAGCAGCGGCGTAAACCTCATCCGGCCGGCCACTGAACCTGTCACAATAGCAACAGCAATAATGGAAAACATCATTTGAAAGGCTGAAAAAGCTATATCTGAAATCTGATTTCCCAGAGAACTCTCTGTTTCACTGACACCTTGAAAAAATATGTGAGAAAAATTACCAACAAAATCTCCCTGACCAGCAAAAGAGAGTGAATAGCCGCAGATTATCCAGAGACAGACCGCCAGAGCGATGGGGGCAATGGACATCATCATGGTATTGATGACATTCTTCCTACGGCCTAAACCGCCGTAGAAAAAGGCTAAACCAGGCGTCATCAAGAAAACCATGGCTGCTGCTAATAAGATAAAAGCTGTACTTCCACTATCCATATAGAAACTCCTTTTTGTTTTTATGTTAGATAATATAACATAAAATTTTCTTTGTGTAAAGGATTTTTTGAAATATTCTGACAAAACAATGCCCGAACTGCCGACAGAGACCGTAAAAACAAGCTTTT
>NZ_KQ969393.1:185511-191857 GCF_001578865.1 Streptococcus sp. DD11 | reverse complement strand
CTGACTCCTGTCAGTTTTTTTGATAATTCTTCGGTTTCAAAACACTCTGTTAAACTTCCGGCTGAAAATTCTTTTTTATAAGAGGCTGCTTACTCCAACTACCAGAATGCACACCAAACACCTTGAGACGGCTGATAAAAGCCTCTTAGGAAGTCTCAGCAGTACTGGCCTTCTGTCCGGTACAGGCTTGTCCTGCTTTGACTGCTGCCCGCTCTCCCATTTCTGAGCTCGGACTGAAAAAATTCCCCGAGCTTTCCGCCCCTATACTGCCAGGACTGACGAAAGGTGCGTCTGCCTTATCCCCAACCTCCAACAGTCCCTCTGAAGCCTTGGAGTGGGGATAGGGCGATTTAAAACCAAAGAGCGAAGCCGAAAATTTTCAAGATAAGCTTCCGATCGACCGCCAAAGAAAGGCTGCTGGGTCACTGACTGTGATACAAGGCATAGAGCTCACTCTTATTTCGGCCGTATTTTTTGGCAATATCTTTGACAGCCTGATTTGTTTTGCTGCCAGATTCGACCAGAACGGCAATCTCCGCCAAAAGATCAGCATCTGCCATTTCTCTTTTTTCTTCCCGGGCTCCCTCGACAATCAGGAGGCACTCGCCCTTGGGCGGATGCTGAGCCAGATGGTCTATCAGCTCCGAAATCAATCCCCGCTGGTATTCTTCATAAAGCTTGGTCAATTCGCGAACCAAGACAGCCGAACGATCGCCGTAAACCTGCAGCATATTTTCCAGCGTTGCCCGAACCCGATGAGGCGATTCATAGAAAATCTGAGTCTCGGGATAGGCCATTTTGCTGCTGAAAAACTCCTTCTGCTGGCCAGCCTTTCTGGGCAGGAAGCCATAGAAAATATGAGGCTGGGGCAGCAGGCCGCTGGCAATCAAAGCTGAAATCCCAGCACTGGGCCCAGGCACTGTCACAACAGCAATGTCTTGGCTGATGGCCGCTTTGACTAAATCATGACCAGGATCGGAAATACTGGGCAGGCCGGCATCCGAAACCTGGGCAATACTTTGCCCTTTCTTCAGCAGATCCAGCAAGACCGGTATTTTCTCCCGGGCATTATGCTCATGAAAGCTGATTTGCTTGGTCGCAATATGAAAATACTTGAGCAGAAGTCCAGTATTTCTGGTATCCTCCGCCGCAATCAGATCCACTGCTTTCAGAGTCTCAATCATGCGGATGCTCATGTCATCCAGATTGCCGATAGGGGTCGCGACCAGATAAAGCCTGCCATAGGCAGAATGGTCCTTAAAACTTCTTTGAATCTGCATCTCTACTCCCTAAACAGCAGCTCGTCACAGAACATGCATTCTGCATCATTTTCCCGGCGCTGACCGTAAAAATCCGTACAAATATGAAAACCGTCCGCATAAATCTTACGCAGATTATCCCGGCTTTTATGCCCCTTGGCCGGAGCAGTTGCTTCTACCTCGCCCAAGCGTTCTCTTAATTTATCATTTTCCAGGCGCAGGGCCGTATTTTCTTCCACTACGCTTTTAAGATGTTTCTTGATGGCCTCGACTTCTGCCAGAGTCACCAAAAGTGTCTGGGAAAAATCATCCAAAGCATCAAACAAATCCCTTTTATCCATGAAGTGCTCCTCCTTTTTCTGCTCACCATCGCTCATTTAACACCATATATTCCAAGGCATTTTGGAAAGAAACATTGGCCTGCCACATCTTCTTGGCCTGCAGCAGAGCTGCCAAAGCCTGCCGGCCTTTTTTCTGCATCATTTCTCTAGCAAAGAGGATTTCCAATACCTTAAAAAACCTGCTCCTGCCTGTCTTTTTCATCTGCCGCTTTGGCCACGCGCGAGACCTGCAGATAGGCCTGATTAGGTCTTGCCAATAGCTCTTTGACAAAGCGCTCGCATTCACTGACCAGATCAAAGAAGGCAGTGTTATCAGACAAGCGATCAGCTTCTTCCTGAGTCTGACTGTAGGCAGCCAGAAATTCTGCCCGGCTTTTGACCAAGCCAGCCTGCTCCAAACTGTACTGCAAGGCAGGCTTATTTTTCAAAAAATGAAACACCTGTGTCCGGCTTTTAATCGTCGGCAGAATCAGCTGCTCATCCGCACTCAGAAGAAAGACATAAATCTCACTCTGCGGCTCCTCAATGACCTTCAAAAGAGAATTAGCAGCATTGAGGTGCATCTTGTCTGCCTCGCAGATGATGAAAACCTGCCGGCTGCTTTCCAGACCGCTCTGAGAGAAATTCCGCACCAGTTCACGGACTCGATCGGTTTTGATAATCCCGCCGGCCGGCCGCAGCACGGTAACATCAGAAAATTCTTCAGCAGCAATCAAGCGGCAGGTGCGGCAGGACTGGCAAGGCCAGACTCCCTGTTTATTCTCACAGAAAAGGCTCTGAGCCAGCACCTGCGCCATATCAAAACTGGCAAAAGCGCCGGTAAATAAATAGGCGTGATGAAGGCGATTCTGCTCCAAAATCCCCTGAAATCTTGCAAGAATCTTGGGCTGAATCTGCCGTAAAGTTTCTATTTTCATGATAGCTTTCCAAAACGGTTCTGAATAACCGCAAGACTGTCCCTGACAACTGCATCCAAGGGCTGGCTGGCATCAATCTTGACAAAACGGTCCGGCTCCTTTTCCAGAATAGCCAAATACCCCTGCCGAACCCGCTGATGCAGACCCAAACCTTCCAAATCCAGGCGATTGATTTCGCGGTCCTGATTTTTGGCGATGCGGGCCAGCCCTTCCTCTACGTCAATATCAAAATAAAGAGTCAGATCCGGTTTAAGCCCGTCCGTCGCAAACTGATTGAGCCATTCAATGTCTGTCACACTCAGCCCCCGTCCGTAGCCCTGATAGGCCACCGAGCTGTCGATAAAGCGATCCATGATGACCGTTTTGCCTTGATCCAAGGCCGGCAGGACTCGTTCAGCCAGGTGCTGGCGGCGGCTGGCAATATAGAGCAAAAGCTCTGTTTTAGCATCCATTTCCGTATGAGCCGGGTCCAGAATCACAGCGCGAATATCTTCAGCAATCTTGACACCGCCTGGCTCTCGGGTCGTGACAATCCCCGTACCAATGTTTTCCAAAAAAGGAAGCAGGGCTTCCAGCACGCTTGATTTTCCGGCACCTTCCGGACCTTCAAGCGAAATTAAAATACCTTTTTTCATTTTTTACCTTTAGCTTAGACCCAAGGAAGTCCAGGCTCTTCATTTTTTCATCTACTACTCTTTCTGTTTCAAACCCACAGCAGAAGGCTGCAGCAAAAGCAGGCAAAGCTTGCGGCAACCGCCGTCCAAGGGGCTGCTAAGAGCGCAAATCAAACCAAGATGGCTGTATCCGCAGTCTCAAAACAAAGCCTTGAAAGCCCAGCTGTTTGGTGTGGCTTCTCATAGTTTGAGTATAACCTTTATTTTACCAAAAAAAAAGACAAAAGCCTATAGAAGAAATTATCTAAAAAATGTTTTCAGGGTATTTTCAGTCTTACAAATTTTTGGTAAAATATATTCAGTAGAAATGTTTGAAAAGAGTTAGGAGGATGACATGTTTAAATTAAAAAACATACTGGCCATCATTGTGGGGGCTGGAATTTTTTCTTTTGGGATTCACTATCTGGTTATTCCCTTTCACCTATACGAAGGCGGCGCTACCGGCCTGACCTTGATTGTCTACTATCTTTTCAAAATTCCGGTCTCGACGACCAACCTGATTATCAATATTCCCCTCTTTATCATCGCCTGGAAGCTGCTGGGGCCTCGGACCCTTTACCTCAGCGTTCTGGGAACTTTTTCTGTCTCGGCCTGGCTGAAGATTTTTGAACTGCTGCCAGCTTCCAAATCCCTGCAGGATTATCTGTTTACGGCTTTAAAGGGCGATGTGCTGATAGCCTGTCTGGCAACAGGAATTATCCTGGGGGCTGGACTGGGAATCATTTTCAATGCTGGCGGTACCACCGGCGGTACCGATATCGTCGCCCGTATCTTTAACAAATACACCAGTATTTCCATGGGCAGGCTCATGCTGACGGTCGATTTTGTAGTCATCACCTTGGTTCTTCTGGTTTTCAAGGACCTGCGCATGGTTTCCTATACCCTGATGTTCGTCTTTATCACCTCCCGCGTCATCGACCTCATTGCCGAAGGCGGCTTTGCCGGAAAGGGCTTCCTGATTGTCAGCAGCAAGCCTACCGAGCTGGCTCAGGCCATCAATGACAAGCTGGAACGCGGTGTCACCTACCTCAATGGTCAGGGCTTTTACAGCCAGCAGGACTTGCAGATTGTCTACTGCGTCGTTTCCCGTAATGAAATGCAGCAAATGAAAAAAATCATCAACAGCATCGATCCCTTTGCTTTCACCACCATTACCGAAGCTCATGAAATTTTGGGCGAAGGCTTCACTCTGGATGCTAATAAACAGCCGATTGTACGTTAAAAGCCTCATCAAAGGAGGCTTTTTTCATGCCTATAAAGCTTTAGCTGAAGTATGGGTAATCTCTGCTATCTGAATCTGGTGCTGTTCAAACTTGCTTTTGACAGCATCTACATCCAGCTGGCCGTCAATCTGCACTTCAATGACCACCTTGCCGTCCTTGCGGGGGATATTGACCGTATTGGAAATATTAATGTTCTCCTCCACCAGCAGGCGGATGATCTGCTCCAGAACTCCGACCTTATCTTCCGTCACAAAGCGCATACGGACACCTTCTTCGCCGTAGCCAGACACTTCCAGAAAGGCCTTGAAAATATCACGGTCCGTGATAACCCCGTAAAGCTGCTCGTTATCCACTACCGGCAGAATGCCGATTTTATTTTTCAGCATCAGATAGGTCGCATCTTCCAGACTGGCAAACTGCGAAACGGTGATGACATCGTGGATCATGACATCACCAACCTTGGTTTTATTGAGCAGGTAATTCATCTCATAGATGGACAGACTGGTCGCCTTGGACGGACTGGCCTCCGCAATCGTTCCCTCCGTCACCAAGCCCACCAGCCTGTCATTTTCAATGACCGGCAGACGGTGCAGCTTCTGATCGCGCATCATATCTGCCGCATGGGCAACCGTCGTATCCGGGCTGATATAGACTACCTTTCGGGTCATAAAATCTTTAACTGCCATAAGAGTTCCCTCTTCTTCCTATCCGTATTTCTTATGCTTATTATACTTTATTTTGCAGCCGATTTCAAACGCTTTCAATATCTTTGCCTAAGTTTTCAAAATTTAGAAAAATTCCGCGATTGGGAAAATTGGCGAAAGCTGCCGGCTAGGTATCTTGTCTTTGATTTATCGTCATTTAGCTTCTCTTTTATTCCGTCGTTAACTGGCCATCCCAAAGGCGGTGGGACAGACTCCCATGACGGCTGCGCCCTCACCCACAGAGGGATGGATCTTTTAGAAGATACCGTATAAGACTCTTTTGACACTTCCTAGCGGAAGCTTTATCTGCCACCTCAAAACTTCCACTGGAGGTTTTGAGCAGCTCGCTGTCCTATCGTCCTGTATGTTAAGCGATAGGCTGAAACTGTCCCCCGGACAGTTTCACTGCTAAAAGCTAACTAAAAGACTATAAAAGCAAAATACCGATTGAAATCATCGCGCACTAATGATATAATAGGATTAAATATTAGTGAAATCGGAGAAAAACCATGAAGAATGTAACAGAAAAATTGAATAACCTGCCAAAACCTGTTCAGCTCATCATCGCCATTATTATCTTTGCTATTATGTTCTACCTTGGATACAGTCTGTTCTCCTAATCTCTTTGCAGCCGATGCTTAGAACGCGACATAAAAGCCGTCAGCCAATCTTAAACTAGTCAGCCATATATACAAATTTGTTTCGATTAATCAGCAGTGTATGATGCTATGCACTGCTTTTTTTCTACAGACAAAGGCTGGGCAGACATTTAATCCCAAACAAAAATACGATGATTGATAGTAAAAAAAACGCATAAAATCAATGTTATTGCAATCATTTGATTTTATGCGTTTTTGCTATTGGAAGAATTTTAACACAGCCGCTTTATTCGCAGTCTAAAAATACCCGCCGGACTGTTTTAATGAAAACTTCGTTTTCTTTAGCCGCAGCTTAAAAAGGGCCACCGAACCTTAATAAAACGAAAACTCGCTGCCGCGAGTTCTCATCCACAACCTGAAACAATCTCCGGATCCTAACATAAGGTGAGGCTGAGACAAAAGTCCTTCAGTTTCGCTTTATTTTGGTAAAAAACTCTTGACGCGGTAGCTGATTGGACTTTTTGTTCGTCTTTTAGACTCCAAAAAGCTCCTAATCATCCTCGCGGGGCTGGGACGACGAACTAAATTTTTAAAAATTTAGTTCTGTCCCACCGCCTTTGAGGTTATAG
>NZ_KQ969393.1:183699-185244 GCF_001578865.1 Streptococcus sp. DD11 | reverse complement strand
AAAACTGGACGTCAGTCCAGTTTTAGCCACCTAGATAGGCTTTGCGGACTTCGTCTGAGGCCAGAAGTTCTTCTCCTGTACCTGAGAGGACAATTTTGCCGGTTTCCAGGACATAGCCGCGGTCTGCAATGGACAGAGCCTTGTTGGCATTCTGCTCGATCAGCAGGACAGTTGTCCCCTGCTTTTGGATATCTTGGATAATATCGAAAATTTCCTGGATAAAGATGGGCGCCAAGCCCATTGACGGCTCATCCAAGAGAAGCAGCTTGGGCTGGCTCATCAGAGCTCGGCCCATGGCCAGCATCTGCTGCTCTCCTCCTGAAAGGGTCGCAGCATCTTGATTTTTCCGTTCCTCCAAGCGAGGGAAGCGGGAAAAAACTTTTTTGAGATTAGCCTGATTTTCTTCACGGTCCTTCTTCAGAAAGGCACCCATTTCCAAATTTTCCAGCACCGTCAGCCCCGGAAAAACATGGCGGCCTTCCGGCACTTGGGAAAGCCCCGCAGCTACGATTTTCTGAGCAGGAACTTTTTGAATCGGTCTGTTTAAAAATTCAATCTTGCCGGCACTCGGGCGGACCAGTCCGGAAATGGTGCGGAGGATTGTTGTCTTACCGGCACCGTTGGCCCCGATCAGGGAAACAACTTCCCCTTCATTGACTTCAAAGCTGACATCGCGGACAGCCTGAATCATGCCGTAATGAACAGAGAGATTCTCAACTTTAAGCATGGGCATTAGGCTTCACCTCCTAGATAAGCTTCGATAACGCGTTTATCGTTCTTGATTTCGTCTGGAGTGCCATGGGCAATCAAACGGCCGTATTCCAGCACATAGATCCGCTCCGTCACTTCCATGACCAGACTCATATCATGCTCAATCAGCATAATGGTAATGTTGAACTCATTTTTAATCCGGCGGATCAAGGCCGTCAGCTCTGCTGTTTCCTGAGGATTCATACCGGCAGCAGGCTCATCCAGAAAGAGAATCTTAGGCTCTGTCGCCAAAGCCCGTACGATTTCCAAGCGGCGCTGCTGGCCATAGGCCAGATTTTTCGCCAGTGTCTCTGCTTCCTTGTCCAAATCAAAGATTTTCAGCAGTTCCAAAGCCTTGGTCTTCAGCTCCTCCTCATTCTTATAGTAAGCCGGCAGGCGGAAGAAAGAGGCAAAGACATGCGCTTTGTGGTGGTTGCCAAAGGCAATCAGAACGTTGTCCAAAACAGTTAAATCCTTAAAAAGACGAATATTCTGAAAGGTCCGGCTGAGGCCCAGGGCCGCAATCTTGTAAGGAATCTTGCCATTGAGCAGATGCCCGTCCAGAGTGACCGTCCCTTCGCTGGGCTCGTAGACGCCTGTCAGGAGATTGAAAAGAGTGGTCTTGCCAGCACCGTTAGGGCCAATCAGACCGACCAGCTCCCCTTCATTCAGCTCCAGCGTCACATCACTGACAGCTGTCAGACCGCCAAAGTTTTTGGTTAATTTTTTTACATCAAGCAGTGCCATTATTCTTTGACCTCCTTATGCTTCTTAAAGAGTTTGGATAAGCTCAGC
>NZ_KQ969393.1:173911-183679 GCF_001578865.1 Streptococcus sp. DD11 | reverse complement strand
AGCATATTGAGAACGCCTAGAACTACGGCTGCGACAACCGTCCCGGTCATCGATCCCAGACCGCCAAAGACGACAATAATCAAAATGTTAATCGTATTCGTAAAAGAGTAATCCTTTGGCACCACTGAGCCGACAAAACCAGCCTGCAGCGAACCCGCAATTGACGCGGTAATCGCACCGAATACAAAGGCGGTTACCTTGACCTTGGTCGTATGAACCCCAACAGACTCGGCCGCAATCTCGTCTTCGCGGACGGCCAGAGTGCTGCGGCCCATCGGACTGCGCAGGAAGTTGATGGTCAAAATCGTTGTAATAACAGCAAAGAGATAGACCATCTGCCAAGAGGTAAAAGGCGGAATATAGGTGATACCGGCCGCACCATTGGTCAGCTCCCCGCCATTGATGATGAGGATACGGATAATCTCTGATACTCCCAGAGTGGCGATAGCCAGATAGTCCCCTTTGAGACGAAGGGTAGGAATCCCTACTGTCAGAGCCACGGCACCGGCGATGAGGGCACCGACCAGCATAGCAGCAAAGAAAGCGCCGTAGGTAGGCGATTTAGAGCCGATAATGGCGACAGCATAGGCACCGATCGCCATGAAGCCAGCATGGCCCAGCGAGAACTGACCGGAAAATCCTACAATGAGATTGAGACCGACAGCCATAATAATATTGATGCCGATTTGTTCAAAGATTTGGATATAGAAGGCATTGAGGACACCGGCACTGACCAAAACTGTTATCAGCACATAGCCAATCAGCAGCAGGCCGAGCCATAAAGCATTTATTTTTAAATTCTTTTTCATACTTTACACCTTCTCTTTCACATTTTTGCCAAGGATACCAGCTGGACGAATCAAGAGAATCACAATCAGAATGGCATAGACAATGGCATCGCGGAAGTCAGACAGACCGAAGACAGTCGCAAAGGTTTCCAACAGGCCGATAACGAAGCCGCCGAGAGCTGCGCCGGGAATAATACCGATACCGCCCAGAACAGCCGCCACAAAGGACTTAATCCCCGGAGTCATTCCCATCAGGGGCTCCAGTGAATTATAGTAGAGGGCAATGAGGACACCGGCCGCTCCGGCCAGAGCAGAGCCCAGAGCAAAAGTGAAGCTGATTGTTCGGTTGACATTAATCCCCATCAGCTGGGCCGCATCACTGTCTACAGAAACAGCCCGCATAGCTTTCCCCATTTTGGTCTTTTGCACAATAAACTGCAGGGCCACCATGAGGAAAATCGAGATCCCCAGAATCAGCAGCTGGATGTTGGAAATTGAAACCGGACCCAGACTGTAGCGTTCAATCTTCATGACCTGCGGGAAGGAACGCGTATTGGCGCCGACAAAGAAAATCATGCCGTATTCCAAGAGGAAGGACACACCGATGGCCGTAATCAAAGCCGCAATCCGGGTCGAATGGCGCAGGGGACGATAGGCCAGAAACTCAATGATTACACCGAGAAGAGCTGTCCCCAGCATGGCTAAGATGAGAGAAAGGAAGAAATTAAACTTCAGGATATTAATCAGATAGTAGCCCATAAAGGCCCCAATCATATAGATGTCGCCGTGGGCGAAGTTAATCAGTTTAATAATCCCGTAAACCATAGTATAACCCAGAGCCAGAAGCGCATAGACGCTGCCCAGAATTAAACCGTTGACTAATTGTTGGAGCATGACACACCACGCTTTCTATAATAAAATAAGGAATGGGACAAAAACCAGCAGACTAGGTCGTGATTTTGTCATCCCACTCCCAAAATAGCAATAATAGTTGATGAAGAAATGAATAGGAGCTGATACATAAACTTTTACAGCAAGCAGTCATCTATCCAATCTCACTCAAACAACTGGAAATTAAAAACAAGTCAAAGACTGGGATAGTCCCAGCCTCGTAACTTTTATTCAGCTTCAACCGTTTCAACAGTATCTACCTGACCGTCTTTCAGACCAATCATCAGAGCTGTTTTCACTGGATTGTGGTCCTTGTCAATGGTGATTGAACCTGTAACACCTTCAAAATCTTTCAGCTTGGCCAGGTTATCCTTGAGTTCTACAGATGTTTTAGCGCCTTTTGAAGCCTCTGCTGCCATATACACAGAATCGTAGGAAAGCGCCGCAAACATTGAAGGCTCTTCATTGTACTTCGCCTTGTATGCTTCGATGAACTTCTTAGCCTTGTCAGTCATATCGCCGGAAGTTGTGAAACCTGATACATAGTAGACATTTGTCGCTGCAGCCGGTGTTGCCTGCTCCACAAACTTAGCATCGCCAAAACCGTCAGGGCCGACGATGGTCTGCGTAATCCCCAAACCACGCGCTTGGTTAACAATTTTACCAGCTTCTGTGTAGTAGCCTGGAACCACGAGAGCGTCAAATTCTTTGCCCTTAATCTTCGTCAAAGCAGCCTGGAAGTCAGTATCCTTAGACTGGAAGGTTTCAGTAGCGACGATTTCGCCCTTAAATTCCTTCTTGAAAGCATCAGCCATTCCTTTAGCATAGTCGCTGGATTGGTCATAGTAGAGAACCACTTTTTTCGCTTTCAGATTATCCGTTACATATTTAGAAATAATCTTACCTTGGTAGCTGTCAATGAAGGTCGCACGGAAAAGATAATCCTGCTTGTCCGTCAGATTGTCCTGAGTCGCACTCGGAGTGACAATCGGAACACCGGCTTTCGCAGCGTTGGATGTTGCTGAGGCAGTCGCACCGGAAGTCGCAGGGCCAATGATCGCATTGACCTTATCCTGAGTTACCAAGCTGGTTGTAATGGTCGCTGCTTCGGCCGTTTCAGACTTATTGTCCTTGTCCGTTACTTCAATCTTCTTACCATCCACACCGCCAGCTGCATTGATTTCATCCACTGCCAGCTGAGCGCCGCGCTGTTCAGCTGTACCGTAAGCGGCAACCTCACCGGATTCTTCAAAGTTAAAACCCAGTTTAAGCGTGTCGCCGATTTCTGTACCGGTCGCTGTTGAGTTGTTATTGGAAACTTCGCCGCAGGCTGCGAGCAGAGCTGCACTGGCAAATACTGCTAGGGACAGAGCAAATTTTTTCTTCATTCCAAAATCTCCTTATTCCTTTTGTTTGATGATATAGTAAGAATATATCGAATTATCTGAAAATTGTCAACCCTTTATGCTTACTTTTATCAAATGATAACGTTTTCCTGGTTTCGATAGAGGCTGCCGACAAAATTCGTGTCTAAATCCTGAATATGGCAGAGCCGTACTTTTTTGATATAGCGTTCTTTGGACAGCTGATTTTTCAGACTGTCTGCCTCTTCTTTATTGACATAAAGCTGCAGATAGCGATGTTTTTTGGAATGATAGATGACATCTCCGACACTGGCCAGCTTTTTAACATCGCGATTGTAATAGAGATAGACCACCAAGCCTACTCTTTCTTTTTTCTTTAGCATAAAACTCCTTTCCGATAGATCTAGTCCTTACATGATTATAGCAAAGATAGGCCCAAAAAACCAGCCCTTAAAAAGCGCTGAACAGCAGAAGAGCAGTTGGAAACTGCAAAAAAAGGAGCCTCCTTTCGGCTCCTTCTCTCTTAACCCAGATTGCTGTTTTCCATGATTTCGTCAATAAAGCCGTAATCCAAGGTTTCCTGAGCGCTCATCCAGTAGTCGCGTTCAGCATCCTTGTGGATTTGCGCAACAGATTTGCCGGAATTATTGGCCAAGATTTGTTCCAAAGTCTTACGGGTTCTGAGCAGGTGCTCTGCAGCAATCGCCATATCGGTCTGCTGGGTGCCGCCGCCTGTGCCGCCCATCGGCTGGTGAATCAGGTATTCCGCATTTGGCAGCATAAAGCGTTTGCCCTTGGCCCCGCTGGAAGCAATAATCGTTCCCATGCTGGCTGCCACGCCCATGACGATTGTCTGCACATCGGACTTGATAAAGTTCATGGTATCCACAATAGCCAGACCGGCTGATACAGAACCGCCTGGTGTATTGACATAAAGATAAATATCTTTGCTGTTGTCCTGAGCATCCAGGAAAAGGAGCTGGGCAATGACTGAGTTGGCCATATTGTCCTCCACCGGACCGGTCAGCATAATGATGCGGTCTTTTAAAAGGCGGGAATAAATATCATAAGAGCGTTCTCCGCGGCTGGTTTGTTCAATCACTACAGGAATCATCGTTTTCTCACTTTCTGTTTTAAAATTTTTCTATCAAACTAGGAAATAGAATTTCACATTATGGGACTATTATAGCCTTTTGGTCAAAAAAGGTCAAATATTTGCTTTGTACAAAAGATTTGAAAGCAAGAAGCCAGCAAAGCCATTTTACAGATGAAGCATTGCTGCAGCAGGTCTTGCTGTTCACCATTCAGGCTCTTATTTTGTCCCAAACAGCCGGTCGCCGGCATCGCCCAGCCCGGGAACGATGTAGCCGTGGTCATTAAGATGGTCATCCAGAGCAGCTGTGAAAATCTCGACATCCGGATGGGCTTCTTGCAGGGCATTGACACCTTCCGGAGCAGCCACCAGACAGACAAAGGTAATGTTGCTGGCACCGCGCTTTTTGAGGGAATCAACTGCCAAAATAGCAGAGCCCCCCGTTGCCAGCATAGGGTCCACTACAAAGATGTGGCGCTGGTCAATATCCTCCGGCAGTTTGACCAGGTATTCAACCGGCTGCAGGGTTTCTTCGTCCCGATACATCCCAATATGGCCGACCTTGGCTGCCGGTACCAAGCTCAAAAGGCCGTCTACCATACCGATTCCGGCCCGCAGGATAGGCACGATAGCCAAGGTCTTACCCGTCAGCTGCTTTTGCACTGTCTTGGTAATCGGTGTTTCAATCTCTACGTCTTCAAGGGGCAAGTCGCGCAGCACTTCATAGCCCATCAGCATAGCAATCTCATTGACCAGCTCCCGAAAGGCCTTAGTCGAAGTATCCGTACGGCGTAAAATGGACAGCTTATGCTGAATCAGCGGATGTGCGATAACTTCAAGTTTTCCCATGATTGGATTTCCTTCTTTCAACTTATTCTTCTTATTATATCAAAAACACAGGAAAAAGGCTCGCAGCAAGCAAGCCTTTTCAAAGATTTTCTTATCTGTTTTTAAACTCACAGCCATTCCTTATAACGCTTGATATAGAAGTGCTTGACCAAGGTCACGCTGGCCATATAAAGGACGATAATCAGCAGCAGGCACAGGAAATAAACACCGTTGAGCGGGGCGACTTTCAGCAGACCGGCAAAGAGACTGTAAGGCAAGGAAGTGACAAAGAGGGCTGCCGCTAGCGTCGTCACAATGACAGACAGAGCCGGACGGCTGTGCACGAAAGGCAGCTTCGGTGAGCGCAGCATATAGATAACCATGGTCTGAGACCACATGGACTCAATGAACCAGCCTGTTTGAAAGAGCGTGATGAAGGCTGCTGCTTCTGCCGAGCCATGCTGGTAACTGCCACCCATAATCATAGGTACAATGATAAAATAGAGCAGCAGGTAGGTCAGAATATCAAAGACCGAGCTGATTGGGCCTATCCAAGCCATAAAGCGGGTAATGGATTTGGCGGACCAGATGCGCGGCTGCTTGAGAAACTCACTGTCTACATTGTCAAAAGGCAGAGCGATACAGGAGAGGTCATAGACCAGATTGAGCACAATCAGATGGACCGGTGCCATGGGCAGAAAAGGCAGAAAGACACTGGCAAAGAGCAGGGAAAAGATATTCCCAAAGTTGGAACTGACCGTCATCTTGATGTACTTGGTCATATTGGCATAAACCTTACGGCCCTCTACCAGACCCTTTTCCAGCACCATGAGATCCTTATCCAGCAGGATGACATCGGCCGTTTCCTTGGCAATATCGACAGCTGTATCCACCGAAATGCCGACATCCGCCACTTTCATGGAAGGAGCATCATTGATGCCATCGCCCATATAGCCGACCTTGTGACCGTTAGCCTTGAGCTGCAGGATAATCCGTGCCTTTTGATCAGGCGATAGTTTGGCAAAAACGGTCGTTGCTTCCACTGCCCGGCTGAGCTCCTCGTCCGACATAGCATCCACAGCAGAGCCCAAGAGGATGCTGTCAACATCCAGTCCGACTTTCTCACAGACGGCTTCGGTCACTTTTTCATTATCCCCTGTCAGAATTTTTGTAGCAACGCCGTATTCAGCTAAAATTTTAATGGCTGGGGCTGCGGATGGTTTTGGAGGATCCAGAAAGGCCAGATAGCCGGTCAGGATCATATCGGATTCATCATCAATGGAGAACTGATAATCTTCTTCCAAGTCAGATTTGTAGCTGACACCCAGCACACGCAGCCCCTGTTCATTGAGCAGGGCTACTTCGTCCAGAATTTCCTGACGGATTTCCTCGGTCAGTGCGGTAATCCGGCCCTTGTATTCCACATAATTTGAAATAGCCAGCATTTCTTCCAGAGCCCCCTTGGTGACCATGCTGACGGACTCTTCATCATCTTTGACAATGACACTCATCCGGCGGCGCTCAAAGTCAAAGGGCAGCTCATCAATCTTCTTGAAGGTTTGGTCCAGGTTGCGGACGAGTTCGTGCTTTTCTGCTTCTTTTTCCGTCCGGCTGATTATGGCCCGATCCATGAGGTTTTTGAGGCCGGTTTGATAGTAAGAATTGAGATAAGCCCGGCGCAGCACTGCCAAGTCCAGGTCTCCGTGAATATCCAGCGGGTATTCCAGCACAATTTCGTCCTGGGTCAGCGTTCCTGTCTTATCCGTACAGAGGATGTCGATAGCCCCCAAATCCTGAATGGCATTGAGCTTCTTGATGACCACCTTTTCCTGGGCCATGATAATCGAACCCTTAGCCAGACTGGCCGTGATAATCATGGGCAGCATTTCCGGAGTCAGGCCGACCCCGACGCTGAGGGCAAAGACTCCTGCTTCCAGCCAGTCACCGTCTGTCAGGCCGTTGATGAAGAAAACGACTGGCACCATGACCAGCATGAGCCGGATCAAGAGCCAGGAAATGCTGTTCATTTCCCGCTCGAAGGAGGTCGGTTCGTCATAGGTATTGAGGGTCTGCTCGATAGCTCCCATCATGGTCTCGTCTCCGACCACCAGGACCAAGGCCGTTGCCCGGCCGGAAATGACATTGGTCCCCATAAAAGCCAGAGACTCGGTCTCCAAAAGACTGTCAAAGTTTTGCTCGTCAGCCTTGGCCAGACAGACTTTTTCCACCGCATCGCTCTCACCGGTCAGGCCAGACTGCTGGACGAAAAAGTCGCGGGAGTCAATCAAGAGCACATCTGCCGGAATCATATCGCCGGCGCTGAGCTTGATCATATCGCCTACAACGATTTCATCAATGGGAATCTCCTGCTCTGCCCCTTCACGAATCACCGTAGCCGTATTGACGATGAGACGGGACAGATTGCTGGCTGCCCGGTCGCTCCGCAGCTCCTGCACAAAGCGGATTCCGCCTGAAATCAGGACCAGCACCACAATGATAATGGAGGTTGTCGGATCCTCCTCTCCTGGCTTGGCCAGCCAGACATTGGTCACCAGAGAGACCAGGGCGATCACCAGCAGGATGACGGTAAAGGGGTTGATGATGGATTCATAAATCTTTTTAAAGATGGAATCTTCCTGCCCCTTGGTAATGACATTTTCTCCGTAGAGATCGCGGTTTTCCTCGACCTGATCTTCGGTCAGACCGCGAAAGGCACTCTTATAATATGCCAGAGTTTCTTGAACAGGCAGCTGCAGCGCTGCCAGCAATCTTTCTTTTACGTTTTTCATTGGTTTCTCCTATCTGTATGAATAATGTGGTTCATACACAGAGACCAATCACTTTATGAGGACAGAACGACACAAATCAGCGATTGGCTATGTATGTGCGGTTCCGGATGATCGTCAATTTGCATCGTATTGCTCCTTTCTTAGTTTATAAAAGCAGTTAATAATCCCAAGATGCTTGCAAGACATCAAAAGTAGCATTCATCTTCTGTGTCCATTCTTGCAAGTCGGGAAAATTTTCTCTCAAAGAAAATCCAATGACTTCTTCACGTAAATTCCACCAATCTACAAGAGCAACTACTTGGATTGTTGCAATATTTAAAGAAAGTCCCTGCTCAGTAGCCAATTTCTCTAATAAGGCCAAACTCCGGACATTTCTCTCATCAATTTGCTGATGTCTGTCTTTCCACCAATGCTCTTTTTCATGAAAAAATTTTTCCGCAACCATCGGCATTGTGTTTTCCAAAATTCCTTCAGCAACGGACAGTATGTTCAAAACGTGCCACTTCTCTATTCCATTAGGAAAAAGCGGAGTTTCCTGACCTAGCTCATCTAAATATTGGGAAATTAAATCACTACCATACAACCATTCTCCATTGGAAGCTTGAAAAACAGGAATTCTACCCAAAGGATTATCTTGATTATGCGGTGAATTTTTGTCGAAAGCCACCTGAACTCTCTGAATATCCACTTGCTCCTCTAAATGATGATGTAAAATTGTAGCATAGACTTTACGCGCAAAAGGACTGGTACTAGAATACCAAAATTTCATTACTATTCCTCCTTCTTTTTTCTTAAAAGGCAGGCAATCAACTATTTATACTCTTGAAATATTTTCAGCAAAAAAGAATACCCTGCCAATTTCTCGACAGGGTGTTGCATGTCAGGTTATTCGCTTCATTGTTTTAAACACAGATAAAACAAGCATTCACCGTTCAAGCTTTAACTTCATAAGGCGATGAAATGAGCTTAGTCTTGACCTTGGCGATCAGGACTGTTGACCAACGAGCAGTGTCTCCACTGCTTTGCGGTAGTCATCCGTATCCTTATGGTAGCCTCACCTACCGATTTTTCATTCTAACTATACTCCTCTTTAGAATGATTGTCAATAGGAATGGCCTCTTCTTTTTCATTTTTTATGAAAATCTTTCACAGAATGTCCTTTCAAGCGCTTTTGGGTCCGTTACTGAGGCAGGGCTGCAGCAATGCGCCGACAGATTTCTTCAAGGATGGACTTAGGAGCGGCCGCATTGAGCCGGGCATGGCCCTTACCCTCCTTGCCAAAATCCGCTCCGCGGTTGAGAACGACCTTGGCCTCCTCCCGCAGGATACGGAAAAGCTCCTCATCCGACAGGCCGTAATGGGAAAAGTCCAGCCAAATCAGATAAGTCCCTTGAGGTTTCATAATCCGCAGACGTGGTGCTTCCTTAGCAAAATAATTGACAACAAAATCAATATTTTCTTCTAAGACAGCCTTAAGCTCGCTCAGCCAAGGCCGGCCATAGCGATAGGCTGCTTCTGTTGTCAGCAAACCCAGCCCCGGAATTTCATGCTGGTTATTGGCCAGCTGGCGCCGTTTGAACTGGCTGCGCAGGGCAGGATTTTCAATCACGGCATAGGAATTTTTGGTGCCGGCAATATTGAAGGTCTTGGTCGCGCTGGATAAAATCAGACTGAAGTCGTTGAAATCAGGTGAAATGGTATTAAAAGAGGCATGGCGATGGCCGAACAGCGTCAGGTCCTGATGGATTTCATCAGAGACCAGCAGCACATCATACCGCTGGCAGAGCCGGCCGATTTTCTCCAAGACTTCTCGCTCCCAGACCCGGCCGCCGGGATTGTGGGGATTGCAGAGGACATAGATTTTCACAGCATTGTCTGCCAGGTCGCGCTCCAGCTGGTCAAAATCAAGCTGAAAGAGTCCATCCCGCTCGACCAGAGAATTGGTCACAAGCCTGCGGTTATTGAGCTTAACGGTACGGGCGAAGGGCGGATAAACCGGGCTGTTGATGAGGACG
>NZ_KQ969393.1:171875-173738 GCF_001578865.1 Streptococcus sp. DD11 | reverse complement strand
TCAAAACTATAGCCATGCTCCTCTCGCTCCCAGTCCAGAACCGACTGAATGAGCTCCTCACTGGCGTAGGTATAGCCATAGACCAATTGCTCGGCATAGTCATGCACGGTCTGCTGGATTTCCGGCAGAACCTCAAAGTCCATATCGGCAATCCAGGCCGCCAAAACCTCCGGATCTTCCTCTGCTTCTTTCCACTTATAAGTATGCTGCCCCAACCGGTTGGGAGCCGTTTCAAAGTTATATCTTCCCATTTCAGGCCTCCAAAGCTGACTGCAGATCAGCCACTAAATCCCTGCTGTCCTCAATCCCAATCGACAGACGCAGCAAATCATCGGTCAAACCATAGGAATGGCGGACCTCTGCCGGAATATCGGCATGGGTCTGAGTCGTCGGATAGGTAATCAGACTTTCCACTCCGCCCAGACTTTCTGCAAAGGTAAAGACCTTAAGACTGTTCAGCAGCTGCGGAATCTTTCCTTCATCTGCGATTTTAAAGGAAATCATGCCGCCCTTTCCGGGATAGAGGACTTCCTTAACAGCCGGCGAATCTTTCAGAAATGCTGCGACTTCTCTGGCATTCTGAGTGGAACGCTCCATGCGGAGCGCCAGCGTCTTGAGACCGCGCAAGAGCAGGTAGCTGTCAAAGGGCGACAGGACTGGACCTGTTGTATTGAGATTGTAGAAAAGTTTCTCGTAGAGGGCAGCATCACTGGTCATGATGGCTCCAGCCAAGACGTCGTTGTGCCCGCCCAGATATTTGGTCGCTGAATGAAGGACCAAGTCAGCCCCCTCCTCCAGCGGCCGTTGGTAAATCGGGCTGTAGAAGGTATTGTCTACCAAGACCTTGGCTCCCTTTTCATGAGCCGCCTGAGAAATGCGGGCAATGTCAAACTCCACCATCAGAGGATTGGTCGGTGTCTCGATATAGACAATATCTATATCCTCTGTCAGAGCTGCCAAAAGCTCTGCCTCCGTATTGGCATAGGTGAAATGGAAACGCCCTTCCTGCTCCGCCTGATTGAACCAGCGGAAAGAGCCGCCGTAGAGATCGCGTACCGCCAAGACCTGACTGCCGACCGGAAAAACGCTGAAAGCAAGGACGATGGCCGACATGCCTGAGCTGGTCGCCAGAGCATAATCCGCACTCTCAATAGCTGCCAGAGTCTGTTCCAGACTGGCCCGGGTTGGATTTTTAGTCCGCGTATAGTCGTAGCCGGTCGACTGGCCAAACTCCGGATGCTGGTAAGTCGTTGAAAAATGCAGCGGCGCTGTCAATGCACCGGTAGCTTCATCTGTCTTGATTCCTGCTTGGGCTAAAATGGTATCCAACTTCAATTCCTTGCTCATCATGTCCTCCATTAAAATAGTGAGGTATGCTGTTTCCTCAGATGTATGTTCACTTCTCTATTGTATCATCTTCAGAAAGGCCTGCGCTTTTTTCTTTTCAAGAGCTAGGTATAGTTTGAAACTATGACTGCATGCGAATTCTCAAAGAAACGCTGGTCATGAAGGCAGCTGTGCCCTGCAAAAAACTGCTTTCCCGTTCATCTAACATTTCCCTGCAGGAATACCGGACGAATGGCAGAGGCTTTCACGACAAAAAGAGCAAATTAAAAAGCCCTAGGGCTTTTTAATGAATATGAAATCTGCGGCGCAGACTGGCTGCTTTCGATCCGATAAAACGGTCCATGAGCCGGACCCGCAGGGAGAAGCCGCCGTAAATGGCTACACCGATGCCGCCAATCAGCAGCAGATAAATCAGACTGGAAATCCGGCCGCTGGGCTGCAGAAAGAGACCGATCAGCAGCTCTGCGATTAAGACAAAAACGGTCATGACACCAGTCAGGATAGCCGTCAGGAGAC
>NZ_KQ969393.1:170197-171517 GCF_001578865.1 Streptococcus sp. DD11 | reverse complement strand
CCTGATACATGAGGACAATCGGAAGAATCAGGCCGACAGTGGTCGCAAGCAGAGGTCCGTAGGCTTTAAAGAGATAGATAGCAGGCACCTGCAGGAGGATTTTGACTCCGACTCCGTAGAGGAAGTAAATAATGGCCTTGCGGTTTTGGAACAGCGCCTGAATCATAGGGGCAAGAACGGTATAGATGCTGAGAATGATGGTCTGCAGCATGGCAAAGACGAAAAGACCCAGAGCCAGACCATCCGGCTTGCCATAGAAGACGGTGTAAAGGGGCTCAGCGACTAAGACAGAGCCAATGGTCGCCGGCAGGATAAAGAAGAACAGCATGCTGAGGTTGTCCTGCACCAAGCGGGCTGCCGCCCTGAAATCTCCCTTGACATAATTCTCCGTCAAAAGCGGAATCCCCACCCCTCCGATGGAAGTCGCCACCGCAATCAGAATCATGGTGATTTTATTGGGATTGGCTGAGAAGTAGGCAAACTGAACCAAGAGCTCTGACTTGCTGTACTTGCTAATCCAACCCATGACATGGATAAAGGTATTTTGGTCAATAATCTGAAAGAGCTGAATGGCAGATCCGGTAATAATAAAGGGAATGGCTTCTCGGATTGTATCCCAGAGGAGGGCACGGCTATTGATCTCCCCTGCATTGGCAGACTTGTGGAGAATGGGCAGCAGCATCCCGGTCTTCCATAGGTAAAAAACCAGAACAGCCATGCTGGCCAGCATACCGATAAAGGCCGCAAAAGTTGACTGGGTCACAGCTTCTACATAGTTGCCAGAACCGATTTTCATGATAAAAAAGGCGGTCAGCAGCATCCAGATAACCCGGATGACCTGCTCAGCAATCTGGCTGATAGCGTAGGGTTTGAGATTGTTAAAGCCTTGGAAAAAGCCGCGGATGACGCTCATCGAAGGGAAAATCAGTACCGCCCAGGACAGACTCTGCATGATTGGTATCAGCTCGCTTCCGCCGCCTGACATAGAAGCAAAAAGCGGTGACAGAACATACATTATCAGGGCAAAAACGGCACCCAAGAGCAGCATAAATTTGAGAAATTCCCGGATCAGGGTAAAGCTGTGCTCTTCCTTGTCAATGGTATTGTACTTGGCCACCTGCTTGGCGACTGCGACCGGGACACCAGCCGTTGAAATCAGCAGAAACCAAGCGTAAATATTATACCCCATAGTAAAGAGGCCGTTGGCCTGCGCACCGTGCTGTCCCATCCAAATGTACCAGGGAATAATATAAATAGCTCCCAAGAGACGGCTGATAAAATTGCTGGCGGTCAGCCAGGCAGTTCCCCGCAGCATCTGTT
>NZ_KQ969393.1:164971-170177 GCF_001578865.1 Streptococcus sp. DD11 | reverse complement strand
TAGAAAACCTCTTCTATTTATTCTTCTTTTATTATAAACTTTTCCTTGCCTCTTGTAAAACCCAGCCATAAGGTTTACAATAGATTTATGATTAAAATTGAAACCGTATTAGATATTTTAAAAAAAGACAAGAATTTCCGTGATATTGTCAAAGACGGAGAATACTTCTTCTCTTACAGCGACTTGACTTTTGATAAGATCAGCTATGACAGCAGGGAAGCCGATGCTTCTACTCTCTTTTTTGTCAAGGGCCAAGCCTTTAAGAAAGAGTTTCTGGAAAAAGCCGTCGCAGCCGGGCTGAAACTTTATATCAGTGAGACAGACCTTGAGGTCGGCATTCCGGTCCTCTTGGTCAATGATGTCAAGCAAGCTATGAGCCTGATTGCCATGGAATTTTACGGCCATCCTGAGAAAAAGCTCAAACTGCTGGCCTTTACCGGAACCAAGGGCAAGACCACCACTGCTTACTTTGCCTTTAATATTCTGAAACAGAGCCAAAAGCCCGCTTTGCTGTCCACAATGAATACGACTTTAGATGGGGAAACGTTCTTTAAATCCGCTCTGACAACGCCGGAAAGTCTGGACCTGATCAAAATGATGGCCCAAGCCCTTGCTAATGGCCGGACTCATCTCATCATGGAGGTGTCCAGTCAGGCCTATCTTACCAAGCGGGTCTATGGCCTGACCTTTGATGTCGGCGTCTTTCTCAATATCAGCCCCGATCATATCGGCCCCATCGAGCACCCAACCTTTGAAGATTATTTCTACAATAAGCGGCTCTTGATGGACAATAGCCGAGCAGTTATCGTCAATAGCGGCATGGACCATTTTCAGCTGCTGGCTGAGCAAGTGGCCTCTATGGACCATGACTTCTACGGCCCTGACTCCAGCAATCAGATTGCTGATTCAGAGGCTTTCAGCTTTGAAGCAGCTGGAAAACTGGCCGGCCGCTATGATCTGCAGCTCATCGGCCGCTTTAATCAGGAAAATGCTTTGGCAGCCGGTCTGGCCTGTCTGCGCTTGGGAGCTTCTCTCTCTGATATCCAAGCCGGCATTGCCGAGACGCGGGTACCAGGCCGCATGGAAGTTCTGACTCAGAAAAACGGAGCCAAGGTCTTTGTGGACTACGCCCATAACGGTGTCAGCCTGGCAAATCTGCTGGCAGTTGTTGAGGAGCACCAGAAAGGACGAATTGTCCTGCTTCTGGGGGCAACTGGCAATAAAGGCGAGAGCCGCCGCAAGGACTTTGGCCTCTTGCTCGACCAGCATCCGCAGCTGTCGGTCATCCTGACAGCAGACGATCCCAACTATGAGGATCCGCTGGCCATCGCTGAGGAAATCGCCTCCTATATCTCCTATCCGGTGGACAGGATTGCCGACCGAGAAGAGGCAATCAAAAAAGCCCTCAGCCTGACCAGCAAGGAGGGCGATGCTGTTATTCTGGCCGGCAAGGGAGCAGACACCTACCAAATCATCAAGGGCAAAAAAGCTGCCTACCCCGGCGACTATGCACTGGCAGAAAAGTATTTATAAAAAAGGCGAGTTGCTCATCGCCTTTTTATTATGGATTCTGCTTGAAGAGGCCGCTGCCTGGTCTGCTGATGATTTTCATTGAGTATAACCTTATGACCGCCAGTTAATCAGCACATACATCAGGCTGGAGCCAAACATGTCAGCCAGAGCATGCATGAGAAAGAAGGGCAGCAGATTTTTGACCTTGTACTTGTAGAGGAAGTAATAGAAAAGACCGTATACCACTCCGATAACCAGCGCCCACAGCATGCCCTGATAGGTATGAAAAGAAATCCGGATGATGGTCGAATAGAGCAAGGCCCACCACTTGTATTTGTCATTGACCGAGGTCATGAGCCCTAAAAAGAAGAACTCTTCATAAAAACCATTGAGCAGACCATAGAGTATCGCCATGGGAGTTAAATCAGCCAATTTACGGAAAATTTCCAGCGGGTCAATATAGGACCAGAGGGCAGGGTCAAAATAATTGTACTCCCCGCTTAAAGATGTCACAATATCTCCGAAAATGCCAACTAGGGCAAAGATAAAGGGAACCCAAAAAAGAACGGACCAAGTCAAACGGACCGGCAGCTGCTTGAAGTCAAAATGCCGCAGCAGCAGATAAGCAATGGTCAGGGCCAGCATGATGAGCTGGAAAGTTAAGTTGCTGGAATAAGCAGCACCGTCACTGGCGGCCGTCGTACTGCTATCGGCAGCGGCACTTGCTGCAGTTGCTGCCGCAGGTGCCAGACTGGCCAAAAAAAGCTCAGTGGAGCGGTATATAAACTGCCCAAACAGAAGCAGGGTCACGACAGCAATATCAAACCACTTCAGCTGTTTCAGCGGCTGGGACGGGTGAATGTTTTTCAAAATGTTCATCATCATTCCTTCTTTTCGGCGGGCTGGGCTGCCAGCCCGTGTAATAGTCTATAGCCCAGACAGACAGTAGGCTGACTGTCCCTATCGGTCTATGTATATGAATTATAGCAAAGAAAGCTTAAACTTTTATTAGAACGGCTTGAAAAACCAGAATAGTTTTTTATTATTGTCATTTTATAGTAGACTTGTTCGGAAACCGTATGGTGGATCAGCTAGCCTTAAGCGGCCGGCGCACCAGCAAACGACTCCGTCCTTTCATTGATAAAGGCGGTGGGACAGACTCTTTGCCTCGCTCACAACCGCCGCTGGAGATGGTGAGCATCTCACTGCCTAGTCTGATTTCGATTTTCATTGAGCATTAATTATTAGAATTATTAAATTGTCAGAAAAATCTTTTTTTCTTATCTTTTTTGTGGTATAATAACTAGCGTGATTCTTCCAAAAGAATCAAGGGAAAGGAAAGTCATGTCCACTATCCGTGCAGCAGGCATTCAGGTTGCCTATGATCAGAAAACTATCATTGACGGGCTGGACTGCCAGCTGGAAGAAGGAAAGATAACGACTATTATCGGCAGCAATGGCTGCGGAAAGTCCACTCTGCTCAAGGCCTTTACCAGAATCCTTCCGACCAGAGCAGGCAGCATCCTGCTGGATGGTCAGGCCATTGCGGAGCTTCCCACCAAGGCAGTAGCCCGCAAGATTGCCCTCCTGCCTCAGGTCTTGGAGGCCGCTGAAGGGATTCGGGTCTATGATCTTGTTTCTTACGGCCGCTATCCCCACCAGTCCTATCTGGGCGCCCTCTCAGCAGAAGACCGGGATAAGATTGACTGGGCCTTGGAGGCAACCAAGTCTGCTGCCTTTGCTCATGAGGAAGTGGATGCTCTCTCCGGAGGCCAACGCCAGCGGGTCTGGATTGCCATGGCTCTGGCCCAGGACACCGATACCATTTTTCTGGATGAGCCGACGACCTATCTGGATATGAACCATCAGCTGGAAGTCTTGGAGCTGCTGCAGGAGCTCAATCAGGCCAATGGCAAAACCATCGTCATGGTCCTGCACGACCTTAATCTGGCTGCCCGCTTTTCGGACCAGCTCATCGCCATGAAGGCTGGACAGATTCGAAGACAAGGCCGGGTGGAAGATTTGATGACCCCCGAGATGCTGAGAGAAATCTTTGACATTGAGGCCCAGATTATTCAGGATCCTATTCAGAAAAGACCCCTTTGCCTCAGTTACCAACTGATAAAATAATATAGAAAATGGAGAAAACGATGAAAAAGTTTTTATCTTTTGCTACTCTCGCCCTCGCTGTACTTCTTTTAGCAGCCTGCGGCAGCAACTCATCTAAGTCTGACAGTGCTGCTTCTTCAGACAAGATCGCCTTATCCAGCAAGCCCAAGATTGACGGCTTTACCTACTACGGAGATATTCCTAAAAAACCGACCCGAATTGCCAGCCTTTCCTCTACCTATACCGGCTACCTGCTCCAGCTAGGCTACAGTCCAGTGGCCGTGACCTCTTATGATGCTAAAAATCCGGTCCTCAAAGACAAGGTTAAGGATGCCAAAGTCCTCATGCCCGAAGATACAGAGGCCATTGCCAATCTAAAACCGGACTTGATTGTCGTTGATGCCAGCGATAAAAATATCGATGCACTGAAAAAGATTGCTCCGACCATCACCATCGAATATGGCAAAAACGACTATCTGGAAATCCTCAACCGTTTCGGACAGATTTTCGGCCAGGAGGAAGAAGCGGATAAATGGATTGAGAACTGGAAGACCAATACTGCAGAGGTCGGCAAGGAATTGAAGGCCAAAATCGGAGAAAATGCTACTTTCACAGTCGTCGGTCTGTATGAAAAAGAAATCTATCTGTTCGGCAACAACTGGGGCCGCGGCGGTGAAGTTCTTTACAAATCACTGGGCTTTGACGCACCGCAGAAGGTCAAAGACGAAGTCTTTCCAACCGGCTACCTGCAAATCAGTTATGAAACCGTCGGCGACTATATCGGTGATTATGTACTGATTGCAGCTGAAAATGACGAAACTGGCAGTGCCCTTTATGAGAGCGATGTCTGGAAGTCTATCCCAGCCGTGGAGAAGGGACATGTCCTCAAGGTAGATGCCAATGCCTTCTACTTCAACGACCCTCTGACCCTTGAGTACGAACTCAAAACCATCCAAGAAGGTCTGGAAAAAATGAATTAAAGGAGCACTGATGCTGATTCATCCCTCACTTGCTCAGAAAAATAAGCCAAACTTGTTTTGGCTTGTTTTTTTCACCCTCTGCCTATCCATCCTCTCAGGGCTTTATATCTACCTGCGCTTCGGACTCCCCAGCTATTCCCATCAGACACTGCTGAATACCCTGCTGCACCCTTTTCAGGAGAGCCCGGCCCAGAACATCCTCATCGACCTGCGGCTTCCTCGCGGACTGGCTGCGCTTCTGGTCGGTGCTGCTCTGGCAGCCTCAGGCGCTGTCATGCAGGGGATGACCCGCAATGCCATTGCCGATCCCGGACTCTTAGGCATCAATTCCGGAGCTGGTCTGGCTCTGATCTGCGGCTACGCTCTCTTTAAAAGCATGCATTACAGCACCATTCTTTTCATGTCCCTTTTAGGGGCCCTGCTTGCAGCCCTGCTGGTCTTCGCGCTTTCCTACCATCCCCGAAAAGGCTTTGAGCAGCTGCGTCTGGTCCTCTCCGGGGCTATGACAGCCACCCTGCTGACAGCTATCGGTCAAGGAATGACCATCTATTTCAACCTGACGAATGCCGTTATCGGCTGGCAGGCCGGCGGACTGATCGGAACCA
>NZ_KQ969393.1:162617-164683 GCF_001578865.1 Streptococcus sp. DD11 | reverse complement strand
CGCCCTTCATCCTCGTCGGCCTATTGCTGCTGCAGCTTTTTGCCCATCAGCTGACCGTTCTCAGCCTGAATGAAACAGTGGCCAAGGGACTGGGCCAGAAAACCACAGCCATGACCCTCTTTTTCATGAGCTTGGTCCTCCTGCTGTCCGCTGCTGCTGTTGCCTTGGTAGGCAGTATCGCCTTGGTAGGACTGATCATCCCCCACTTCGCTAAGTCTGTCAGCGGAAAGGACTATCGGAGGATCCTGCCCCTGACCAGTCTGCTGGGAGCTTTTTTTCTGCTCCTCTGTGACTTTGCCGCTCTCCACTTGGCCGGACTGCCGCTGAGCGCCCTGATCAGCCTGATCGTCCTGCCGGTCTTTCTCTGGCTGATGAGAAAGGGGGCCTTCTATGAGAAATAAAAACAGCCTGCTTCTGGTCTTAGGCAGTCTCAGTCTGCTCACCCTGCTGGTTTTCATCCTCTCCCTGTCTCTGGGAGACCAGCAGTTCAATCTCAGTGATACTGTACGCTATCTGCTGGGAAGCGGTGACAGCAGTCTTCAGTTCATTATGGGAGAAATCCGTCTTCCCCGATTGCTGGTCTGCCTGCTGGCCGGGGCATCTCTGGGCATGAGCGGCGTCCTTCTGCAGACCTTTAGCAGAAATCCCTTGGCTGACTCTGGGACCTTGGGCATCAACGCCGGTGCCGGAGTGGTCATTACACTGGCTATCAGCCAGCTGGAAGTCACCGACCCTCTTTACATTCGCTACCTGCCCTTCGTCGCCATGCTGGGCGGTATGCTGACCGTAGCCGTCACCTATCTGATTTCCCATCAGAAAGGACAGGCCATCCGTCCTGTCAAGATTATCATCTCCGGCGTGACCCTGTCCGCTATCCTGTCCTCCAGCATGATTGCGATTACCGGCCGGGTCAATCAAAACAAACTGACCTATGTGGTCAGCTGGCTGGCTGGGAAAATCACGGGGAACAACTGGGAAAGTCTGGCCATTGCAGGGCCTGTCCTGCTGCTGCTCTGGTTTCTGACCTACCAGCGGGCCTATCAGCTCAATATCCTCAGTCTGAATGATGAAACTGCTCTAGGACTGGGCCTTCATCTCAAGAGAGAGCGATTGCTGCTGCTTCTCTTGGCCAGTGCCTTAGTAGCCTTCAGCCTGTCGCTGGCTGGAAATATTGCTTTTATCGGCATGCTGGCCAGTCATATCAGCAAGCGCTTTCTGCCGAATGATCATCGCCTTCTTTTTCCGGCAGCCATGCTGCTGGGGGCCCTCATAATGACCATTGCGGATACGATAACGCGGGCCTTTCTGATAGGCACTGCTATTCCGACCGGTATTATCATTTCCATTATCGGGGCCCCTTATTTCCTCTATCTCCTCTGGCAGACACAAAAATAGGAGCAGGACCAAGAACTAAATTTTTTCAAATTTAGCTCTGTCCCGCTCCTATTTTTTTATTTATCCTTACTGAAGCTGTTTTTAAGGCCTTCAGCGGCTCCTTCGACAGCTCCTTTGACATCTTGGGCAACTTCTTTCACCTTGGCAGCGGTTTTTTCAACAGCTCCCTCAGCTTCTGTTTTAGTATCGCCTGTGACTTTTCCAAAACCTTCTTTGACTGCGCCCTTGGCTTGATCGAATTTTTCTTCTAATGACATAAAACTGCCTCCATTCTATTCCGGTTCTTGTGACCGTTTCCAATAGTATAAGATTTTATCAGTCTCCAGTCAATGATTTTGCTCAGAAGATTTGCTGTAAAAAATCAGCCTTTCCCTGTCAAAGTCCAGCTGCAGCTCATATTTGCCGGCTTCATTCTGCCTGATATAGCCTAGAATCAGCAGACTGTCTACGAAAATATCCCGCCTTTTCTGCAGGAGTTCATCTTTGCGGACATATTTCAATAAAAAAGCCGTCATGTATTTGAGAGCATACTGAGGATTGACATCGCCCAACACAGCATAGAGCGGCTTTTGCTCCTCAGACAGGGGATACTGCCGCTGCATCTTGTAAAAGTAATTCGCCAAAGTCAGCCGTTCGCGGGCAAAATCCGTTTCTTCGATTAAGAGAGCGGC
>NZ_KQ969393.1:154763-161981 GCF_001578865.1 Streptococcus sp. DD11 | reverse complement strand
AATCTGCCGCAGGATGGCTCCTTCATGAATATCCAGATAGTGGACCAGCTCCTGAAAAAGGCTGCCGGGTCAAGCGGCTGGGGTTGATGACGGTTATCATAGCTTTCACTCATTCTCATTTCAAATTGGTCAAGTCCTATTGTAGCATAAAAAGACGGCAGAACAGAAGCTTATCTTGAAAATTTTTAGATCCCTTCACTCTTTTCTTTCCAGAATCAAGCTGGAAAGGTCCCTCAGACTGTCAGAGCAAGGCAATGCTTATGTAATTGAGTTGAAGAATGTTCCCCCAAACATCTCAGACCCTGCAGCCATGAATCATCGTACCGACTTCATGAATACAGGGTCTTCTCTGGCAGCTCTCACTGCTCTTTCTTTTCTCTAAATTGGAATTTCTGCCAAGACTTGAGCCAATCCAACAGGGGCAAATCATGCTCCAAAACCCGTCCGACTACATTGGTCTTGCCGAAATTTTTCATAGGCAGCAAGGCCAGCTGCAGCTCACCTGCATACTTAGTATAGAGAGAATTATCAATCAGAATATCCCCTCTGTCAATAGGCAGCGCATCATGCGGCTCAAAATAATCCTTCCGGTGGGTAATGCGGCTTTGGGAGGAGCGCAGAACATAATCAGACCTGTCTCCCCGAACCTGATGCGGCTCCTCCAGCACAATCTGTCTTTCGAGGCCGGAAATCCCCTCCGCCAGCTGACAGTCCAAGGTCAGGAGATAAGGGTCTATCTCGCTCAGTGCCTGCAGCTCTTGCTCGCTGGCAAAAGCATTGGCAATCATCACGTCGTCTATCAGATCAGTCGCCCAGAGCCATTTGGCAGCGCTGGTAATGTCCCAGTCCCGATGCAGCTCCAGCGTACAAAGTCCTTCTTCGACCGGCCAAGGACCCGTTCTGGCTGCTTTAGAATTGACAAAAGCAGCTGTCCGCAGTCCCAAAGCCTTATAGCGCTTGGTCGTCTTCAGGAAATGCTCCACCGACAGGCCTGTATAGCGATGTGGGTAGAAATTATGGCAGCCGATAAGCTGCTCCAGCTTGGGCTGATAGGCTGCAATATTTTCCAGATAGCGGTTTTCAATACTGATATTGAGCTCAACCAGCAGGCCCTGCGGGTTAAAGCTCATAGCCGCTTCCTCACGGCCGGAAAAACCGCCGTCCAAGCGAATGCCTGTCAGCCCCAGCTCCTTGAAAAAGTCCAAATGATCCGGTTTTAAATCTAACTTCTCAAAGACACTCAAGTCTACATCAGCAAAAACTTCCATCCCCAGCTCTCTGGCCCGGCCGACAGCCCGCCTGAAATCAGCAAGAGTCTGCTCATGATTGCCGACCGACAGCAGACAGGTAAAAACTCTGGAAAATCCATAACCAGCCGCCAGCTGCAGGTAAGCTAAAATATCGTCTATATCACTGTGTCCGGGATAGACGGACACTCCCAATTTTCTCATGCCTTCTCCTTTGCATCTTTTTAAATAAATTTTCCAAAAACAGATTCTGCAGGTTTTTGATACAAACCGCCTTTGCTGCATCCCCTCTCACATATCAGTCCCCCGGATCTTTTTACTCCACCAGACTGTTAGTGCTGAGGTGGTTTGAAGAGATTACGAAGAGTATAAAGTGGCTGGTCATCAATCTTCTGAGGGAAGACGAGAACAGCATTTTTCAATTCAAGAGTCATCAATAGCAGTATTCTCCGATTAAAGCAGCTTCATCCTCCCTGTGATAAAGAGCATAGGCCAAATCACAGATTGTTTCCAGAGACTGATTGAGTCCGGCCGCGCCCTTTTTAGGCATTCTGACAATAGGAAGCCGATCCTTGTAAGCCCCTATCACCTGGCCGCATTCCTGAGCCATCGCTGCCAGCGCCTTGGCTTTGGTTTTTTCATTGACCGCCTTGGCCACCTGAGCTGCCATCTGGGCATACCCCTGATAGTCAAAGCAGGGGCCGCAGATGACTATATCAGCCTGCAGCTTGTCTACCATAGCGCACAGTTTACGGTTGACTTCATCCGGATTAGCTTCATAATAGCCATCTCCACAGTAGAGACAGGCCTGCACATGGCCGTCTATACGCTTGAGATAAGGGGCCATCATAACTGCGGGTCCCGTAGCTCCTTTATTTAGACCCAAGGGCACCATCCGGTCATCCTTGATACCGGCTCCCGCCTGGATCTGATCATAAATCATGAGAATTTTCACATCACCCTCCTATAAATCATCAAAAGACAAATCATCCAAATCAATGTCATCAGCAGCATTTTCTTCTGCAGCAGTCACTTCATCCTGCAGGTACTGCTTGTCCATAGCTTTGATAAAAGGCATATAGATGAGAACTCCGGCAGCAATCAGGATAGCCTGCAGAACAGCTCCGCGCCAGTCCGTTGCCAGAAAACCTGAGATAATCGGCGGCGTAGTCCAAGGAATGGTAACCCCATTGCAGATGGGCACAAGACCGATAGACATTGCTGTATAGGACACCAGAATATTAAACATCGGTACCAGCATAAAGGGCAGGATCATAACGGGATTGAGAACGATAGGCAAACCGAAGATAATCGGCTCATTAATACCAAAAATTCCCGGAATCAGCGACAGTTTGCCCAGATTGGTGATTCGTTTGGACTTGCAGAAAATGAGCATAGCGATAATGAGCGACAGGGTGGAACCTGCACCGCCAAATACTGCAAACAAATCTTGGAATTGGCCGTTGATGATGTGCGGTGCCCCCGCTCCTGTTTTAAAGAATTCAATATTATCCAGTGACAGCGTCGCCAAGACCGGACCATAAACCGCTCCCACAACTGCTCCGCCATTAATACCAAAGAACCAGAAAAGGCCGTTAAAGAAGAAAGCGGTCAGAGAAGCTCCCAAGGTACCGCCCAGATTGACCATCGGGGTTTGCAGGAAGTCAAAGATGATTTGAAACACATTAGTGCCCAAGAAGCCAAAGATAAGATTGAGAACAAAGACTGCCGTCATGACAATCGTAACCGGAATCAGAGCCGCAAAGGACTCGACAACTGTCGGCGGAACACCGGCCGGCATTTTGATGACCCAGCCTTTTTTCTCAACCCAGGCATAGAGATGGACGGTTGCGAAAGCTATCAGGATGCCAACAAAAATCCCCTTGGCTCCAGACCAGGCAAGCGGAATACCGGGCAGATTGACAGCGACTTCCTTGCCGCCGATTTGATTGGTCCCTTCTACCAGATAAGGAACCAGCAGAAACCAGCTCATGGCCGCAACCACCGAAGCAAAAATTGCATTGGTCTTCAGCTGTTTGGCAAAGGAATAGGCAATAGCCACAACGGCAAAAACAGCCATAATGGAGAAAGTAGCGCTGGACGGCTTTTCAATGAAGGCCGCCAAGGTAAGACCCGCTTTCTGATCTACAATGACAGAATTGAGCCAGTCTGTCCAAGCCGGAATCGGGAACTCCCCAATCAGGAGAAAGATGGAACCGGCAATCAAGAGCGGAGTAGTGACCAGAAAACCATCGCGAATGGACACCAGATACTTGTTCTTTCCGATAGCCTCTGCAAGCGGCACCAAAAATTTTTCTAACTGCTTTATCATCATAAGAAATCCTTTCCTCAAGAAACTGATTTATTTTCTTTGATCAATCTTATCGCGCTTTTGAGCACTCTTTCGCCATTCATCATGCCATAGTCTGCCTGATCAATGACATGGATCGGAATGCCCTGACTGCCGAATTTATCCACTGTTTCCTCATACATGTATTTGACCTGAGGCCCCAGCAGAATGCAGTCCGGCCGGTCGTCGGCCAGAATCTCTTCCAGCTTGTCATGCGGAAAAGCTGCAACTTTTATGGGCAGCCGGTGCTCATTGGCAATTCCCTGCATATTGCTGGCCAGCATACTGGTGGACATACCGGCACTGCAAAATAAATAAATCTTCTTCATTAGACGACTCCTCTCTTATAGTCAAACGATGAACCTTCACACGCGTCAGTGAGCTGATCAAAGCCTTGCTTTTGAGGCTTCTATCAAAGTCCTATCCGCCAGCTCAAAACCTCCGCCGGAGCTTTTGAGCTGGCGGCTCCTGTCTACTTTGCTAATGATGTTCATAGAGTATAGAACAGAAAAAGTATTACAGCTGTATTCTCTGCGAACACAGTCGTTTATTGTTTTTCCAATTTATAAAGACGCTGGTTGGTAGCAATCATCTGCTCTGCCAGCAGCTGAATCGTTTCGGCCGACATGAGCTGATCTTCGGCATGCACCAGCAGAATGGACAGCAGCTGGCTGTCTCCGCCGGCTTCACCCTGCAGGAGCTTGAAATGAACATCATGTCCTTCTTTGTAGGCTGCCCTGCCCTCTTTCATTTTTTCTGCTGCTTCCGCAAAGGCTCCTTTTTCCGCAGCACGGATAGCCTCAATATAGTAAGATTTGGCTGCTCCGACGGCTGAAATAATCTGGAAGCTGGCTAATTGCACATCATTCATATCTTACTTCTCCTCTACCTGATACTTTTATTATAAACATCTGTTCTGCACTTTTGGCAGAACATTCTTTCCTAATAACCGGAAATATTCTCTGTCACTGAAATAAATTGGCCATAAATTCTTCCTGACTGCGGGAATTGACCAAGGCTGTCAGCTTTTGCGGATCCATGACCAAACTGGACAGCCAGTCAAAGAAAATGCGCATCAGCTGGCTGTCTACTTCCCGAATCGCTAAAAGAATGACCAGTCTGACCTCAAAATTCCCCCAGTGTATAGGCTTGTCCAAGGTCAGAGTAGCAATACAGGATTCGCTGGTTGAGCGCTCCATGGCATGCGGTACAGCAAAGCCCTGATAAAAGGAGGTCGCTGAAATCCCTTCTCTTTTGAGCACATCAGCCTTATAGGCCTCATCGGCCAGTCCCTGCCCAATCAGCTGATCACAGAGAAAGGCAATCGCTTCCCTGCTGTTCGCTACACTCTCTTTCCGGTAAAATAATTTCTTTTGAACCAAATGCTCCATCATCTTGTGAAATTGCTCATGATAGCGCTCCCGGTCCAGCTGATTTAAAAGCTGAAACACCTTGCTTTCATCCTCATAACCAAAGAGCAAAGACAGCTGCAGGGTCGGAATGGACAGCCGGTGCTTGAGGGCCGCTGTGGAAATAATCATATCAGGAGCCAAAGCCTCAACCTGCCGCTCATCAAAAAACGAGTACTGAAAGACAATGCTCATCCGATCCTCAAAGCGCTGATGGAGCTTATCGGTAAAAGGCTTGGCCAGCAGCTGATTGTGAGGAATAATGAGCAGGGCCCGATACTTGCTGGGACTGTTGAATCGGTCATAGGCTGCTCCCAAATGCAGGGCGATGAAAGAAAGTTCATTCTCCTCCACTTTATGTCCCAGCTCTCCGCTCAGCACTTCTCCTGCATGGACAGCCATCTCAAATATAAGCGGGTACTGACGCTTGATTTCTCTCAGGTAGACATTGGACATCTGGGTCTGGGTCCGCTGCCGCTCCAAGAGCGAGGAAAAATGATTGGCCAGTCCGCTCAGCAAGACCTGATCGGCTGAAAGATCAATGTCAAAATTCTCATCAATCTTCCTGAGAACATTCTTGACAATGGCTGTCAGTTCTTCTTCCTGCATGAAATCCTGCTGCTTATTGCAGCTGCACAGAAGCAGGGCAAAACGGATAATCTCACTCTCAACCAGAGCCAGCCGGCAGACCTTGGACACCTGCTCAAAAAAGGTATGGGAGATTCGGTATTCAGCTGTCTGGTCAAAATCCTCTCTGGGCAGGTCCATCTCCTCCATATAATTGCCATTTAGAATCCTTTCGATTGCAACCCCAGCGTGGATCATGACAATGGGAAAAAGAGACTCCTTGATCTGATACGGATACTCAGAGCAAATGTCAGTAAACAGATCAGCCATTCGCAGAAAGTCAAAATGGACAAAAAGAGTGGCCAGACTGGACAGATTGGTAAAATTGCCCTGCACCTCGTCCGTCAGAAGCTGCCGGTAGAGCCGGCGTTTCTCATCCTCTTCTCCCACCAGCCGGATAAAATTCTTGGAACGCTTGATTTCCAAACGATAATGCCGAATCATTTTCCTGATACGCTGCAGGTCATTGTCAATGGAGTAGCCGCTGACGAAAACCCGGTTTTCCAGTTCAAACAGATTAAGTTCCTGAGAATGAAAGAGCAGTTCTTTCACAATCCAAATACTGCGCTCCTGAGGTGTCTGCGGGATGACATGATTGGGCTGGATTTCCATTGCTGAGAAGGCTGAGCTGTCCAGCCTGTAGCCTAGACGCTTATTAGACAGGATTATTTCCTGTTGGTACTCCCGGTTAATCGCATCAATATCCGATCGAATAGTGCGGTCGGACACCTGGAGCATCTGGGCCAGTGATTTCCCTGTCAGCCACTGGCCCTGATCATGCAAAATATCAATAATATAAGACTGCCGTTTTTTCAGCATATAAACCTCCGCTGAATCAGATTTGCCTCTATCCTTGCCGTTCTTATTTCCTGACTCTGTGAATATCAGAGAGTGGGGCAGACTCCTACGATGGCGCGCCCTCACCCGCAAACGGGAGAATCTTTGATCCGATACCGTATATTGTCATTTAGTTTATCATTTATTACATTGTTAGCTCGCCTTGCTTTAACAGTCTAGTAGACTGTGAGAGCCTCGCAGGCTGGGAGTGAAAAGGTTTGGGGAATCTTTTCAGCCTGAGCTTAGAAACAAAAGAGTGAGGGGAGAGGCTGAGACAGACTCCCATGATGGCTGTGTCCTCACCCACAGAGGGATTCATCTTTTGGAAGATACCGTATAAAAAGTCCTTCAGTTTCGCTTTGTTTTGGTAAAAAACTCTTGACGCGGTAGCTGATTGGACTTTTTGTTCGTCTTTTAGACTCCAAAAAGCTCCTAATCATCCTCGCGGGGCTGGGACGACGAACTAAATTTTTAAAAATTTAGTTCTGTCCCACCGCCAGTCCGAACCTAGAAATAAGATAGTGAGGTAGAAAGGTTGTGGATAAGGCAAGCGAAGTTTGCATCAGCCGTACGCTTTTGAGACTTCCTAACGGAAGCTCTATCCACCGCCTCAAATAGTCCACTGGACTATTTGAGCAGCTCGCTGCCCTATCGTTCTGTACCTTAAACGATAGGCTGGGGCAACAGTGCCCAACTTCGTCTATTTCTATCGTTTGATTGCAAGCCGCAGTGGTTGGGAGAGATTCTG
>NZ_KQ969393.1:150093-154280 GCF_001578865.1 Streptococcus sp. DD11 | reverse complement strand
GGGAAGGTTTTGAGCTGGTGAATGAAACTTCCGCTAGGAAGTGTCAAAAAGATCCAGCGGAGGCTTTGAGGTGGCGGCGCTGACCTGATTTGAAGAGAAGTTCGAAGAGTATTAAGCGTTAAAACTTTCTGTCAGCTGCGGCACGACCTGTTTCTTACGGGAAACGGCACCAGCCAGAAAAGCATGATTGTTTTCAAGAACAAAGCCAAAGGCTGCTTCTACCTTGTCCGTGTTGCTGCCAACGGCCAAAATTTCAGAATTTGAGTTGACAATATCGGTAATCATGAGGACAAAGTCAGAATAGCCGTTTTCAGCATTGGTCTTAGCAATAGCTGCTTCAATCTCTGACTGGCGATCCAAAACTTCTGCAATATCAACTGTATTGACCTGAGCCACACGGACATTGTTTCCATTCAGCTCAAAGGTCTTGGCATCAATATCAATGAGCTCCTCAGCTGATTTGCTGGCCAGATTGGTGCCGGCCTTCAGCATGGCCAAGCCGTACTCTTCCAAATCAACTCCGGCCAATTCTGCCAACTCTGGGGCAATGTCCTTGTCCGTCGGATGGGTGGTTGGGGATTTGAGCAGCAATGTATCCGAAATCAAACCAGACAGCATGAGACCAGCGATTTCTTTTGGTACTGCAATGCCGTGTTCTTTAAACATACGGTAAACGATAGAGGAAGCCGAACCCACAGGCTCCAAGCGCATATAAAGGGGGCTGGCTGTTTCAAAGTTGGCCACACGGTGGTGGTCAACAACGCCGTAGACTTCCACATCCGCAATGTCAGCGACAGACTGCTGGAACTCATTGTGGTCTGTCAGGATGACCTGCTCAGCCCCCTCGGCCTTGGCAGAAGTGATCACGCGCGGCGCTGCAACACCGAAAGTTTCCAAAACGAAGGCCGTTTCTTCATTAGGCTCTCCAAGTGCCACTGCCTCTGTATCCAGACCATAAGCTTGACGAGCCAGATAGGCAAAAGCGTAGGAAGACCCGATGGCATCTGAGTCAGGATTTTGATGACCGAAAACTAAAATTTTAGACATGTCTTTACCTCTTAAACTTTTATATCCCTTATTTTAGCATATTTTAAGCTTTTTCACAAAAATAGACAGAAATTTTGCAAAAGAAAAAGCGGGGGACAGAAATCAGCAGACCAAGTCTCCATTTCACAGTCTCAGCCCGCGTGCCTCCACAGTCCGGAGGACTGGAGGCTGAGTAAGGGGATCGTCATTTCGTTTATCTTTTATGACTTTGTTAGCTCGCCTTGCTTTAACAGTCTAGCAGACTGTTGAAGGTTGCGGATAAAGGGAACGCAGTTCCCGGCTTTCGTCAAGTCCGAGAGACTGTTGACATGACAGATACAGAAAACAAAGTTTTGTCAGGGACCTTCTGCTGAGCTCAAAAAGCAAACAAAAAAGCCAATCAGCTGCTGCAGTATTCAGTGATGGCTGTTTTCATTGAGAGACCGGAGGCCTTGGTTTCAGCCTCCTCTAATCTAACTATTGTGCACTCGGTTCATGTACTCGGTATAGGACTCAGTCTGCATCAGTTCCTTGGCATTTTTAACCCGGTCCGCTGTTGGCGGCTTGACCCCTTCAAGAGAATAAGGAATGCCCAGCTCCCGCCACTTAAATTCTCCCATGGTATGGTAAGGCAGAATTTCAAATTTATCAACGTTTTTCAGTGTTTTGACGAACTTGCCCAATTCTATCAAATCGTCATCGCGGTCCGTCAGCCCCGGCACCAGAACGTGCCGAATCCAGACAGGCTTGCCAATGTCAGACAGGTATTGAGCACAAGCCAGAATATTCTTATTGGTCTGGCTGGTCACGATTTTATGCTGGGCATCATTGATTTCTTTGATGTCCAGCAGGACCAGATCCGTCACAGCCATCAGCTTGTCAAATTTCTTCAGATAGCGGGGAGTATTTCTGAAAGGCAGAGCACAGGTATCCAGCGTACAGTGGATGCCCAATTCCTTGGCCTTGGTGAAAAAGGCAATCAGAAAGTCAATCTGCAGCAGAGCCTCCCCGCCGCTGACCGTAATCCCGCCTTTATTGCCCCAAAAGCCCTTGTAGCGCAGGGCTTCCTGTAAAATATCATCCACCGTCCGCAGCTGGGATTTATTGGTCTCCATTTCCCAGGTATCGGGATTGTGGCAGTACTGGCAGCGCATATGGCAGCCCTGCAAGAAGACAATAAACCGAATGCCCGGTCCGTCAACCGCCCCGAAACTTTCGGTGGAGTGGACCATGCCCGTCACCTTTCCATAATCAACTGCTTCTTCGACTCTTTTATCAACCATGGCACAACCTCTTGAATCTGAAAACGTTTTATAACTAACTATATTATAACATGTATCAGCCTAAAATATGTACAATTTGCCTATTTTTTAGAAAACAAACTGTTTTTCAGTTTCATTTTCATTGTTTTACAACAGATCGGAAAAGGACCGAGAAATCCCCCTGAAACCGAAATGATCTTGTACGCTTCCTTCGAATAAAGCTGCAGGGTGCGCTGCTGATAAAGAAAAAAGCCGCCTGATTGGGCGGCTCTTTTAGGGAGATTATTATGAAAAAGTTTTAGGATTCAGGTGGGGAGATTATCCACAGCCTGTTTAATCAAATAAAGTTAGGAGGTCTTCATTTGATACTTTCAGTATAAAATAGAATTCTTAAAAAAACCTTAACCACTCACTGAAATCAGAAAAAAATTTTTTAAGCTTCTGCATGTGCTAAGGGAGGAATAAGGCCAGCGTCTCATAAGGTTTGAGGGTCATCACCTGACCTGCTTGGCTCTCACCGTAGTTTGACAACAGGACCTGTGCATTCTGATAATCAGGCAAAATGTCCACTGTAATCGGATCCGGATAAAAGTTATTGAGCACCAGAAGCTTCTGACCGGCCAAATGACGTTCAAAAGCATAGATCTGCGGGCTGTCTTCATAGGCCGGACTGTAGCTGCCCTCCGCAATCAAGGGCAGCTCCTTGCGCAGGGCAATCAGCTTCTGATAAAAAGTGAAAATCGGCCCGTCTTGTTCCTTGGTCACATTAATCTGCGGATAAGACTTGCCGGCCTTGAGCCAAGGCTGGCCGGTCGTAAAACCGGCATTGGGCGAGTCGTCCCACTGCATCGGTGTCCGGGAATTGTCGCGGGATTTGGCCTGGATAATCCGGAAAGCCTCCTCTGGCGATTGTCCAGCAGCCAGCAAGCTCTGGTAAGCATTGGTGGACTCCACATCCACATAATCATCCATTGAGTCATACTCTGGGTCAATCATGCCGATTTCCTCACCCATATAGATATAAGGTGTTCCGCGGGACAGATGAATGCTGGCTGCCAGCATGGTCGCTCCCTCATTGCGGAAGTGTTCCACATCAACAAAACGATTCAGGGCCCGCGGCTGATCGTGATTGTTCCAGAAAAGGGCGGACCAGCCGTCATGCTCACTCATTTCCCTGCCCCAAGTATGGAAAAGATGCTTCAGTTCCTCAAAGTCGAAAGCTTTGAGGGTCCATTTCTGACCGGCTTCATAGTCCACTTTCAGATGGTGAAAATTAAAGGCCATGGACAGCTCGTGACGGTCCGGAGCCGTGTAAAGAATACAGTTTTCAATGGTCGTAGCGCTCATTTCCCCGACAGTGACAAAGGAGCCGTCCTGACCGAAGGTTGCTTCATTGAGCATGTGCAGGTAATCGTGGGTAATGGGCTTATCCGTATAAGCCGGCTTGCCGTCATGCTCAGGGCAGTCTTCTAAAACAGCATCCTTGCCAATCACATTGATGACATCAAAGCGGAAGCCCTTGACGCCCTTGTCCCGCCAGAAATTGACTACCTTAAACAGCTCCTCGCGGACGTGAGGATTGCGCCAGTTGAGATCCGCCTGCGTCACATCATAGAGATGCAGATAGTATTTGCCGGTATCACCAAAGGGAGCCCAGGCGCTGCCGCCGAACTTGGACAGCCAATCGGTCGGCCGATCCTGAATAAAGAAGAAATCCTGATAGTAGGGGTCGCCAGCCAGAGCCTTCTGGAACCACTCATGCTCGATAGAGCAGTGATTGAGCACCATATCCAGCATAAAGTCGATTCCATGTTCCTTTCCGACCCGCACCATTTCTTCAAAGTCTGCCATATCGCCAAAAAGCGGATTGACGGCGGTGTAATCAGAAATATCATAGCC
>NZ_KQ969393.1:138671-150073 GCF_001578865.1 Streptococcus sp. DD11 | reverse complement strand
CAGATAAGGCAGCTTCTCAATAATTCCCTGCAGGTCGCCCACACCGTTTCCAGTCGTGTCTTTGTAAGACTTGGGATAAATTTGGTAAACGACCTTTGTTTTATCAAGTGTCATGTTTTCTCCTTTTTCTTTTGAGAAAAGGGACAGCGCTCAAAGCTCCCATCCCTTTTTGTGGTTCATTCATTGCTCTTTAAAGCGGTTTGGCGGTCATCAGCTGACTGCCTCGCTCTACCACGCGCGGAAGCTCACCTACTGGCTCCGTCTGGTATTGATCTTGGTTGGTGATAATGACCGGAGTCTCTGTCACATAGCCAGCTTTCTTGATTGCCTTCATATCAAAGGAAATCAATTTATCGCCGGCCTTGACCCTGTCTCCTTGGGCTACATGGCCTTCAAATCCTTTGCCTTCAAGATTGACCGTATCCATGCCGATATGCATCAGAATCTCCGCTCCTTGGTCCGACTGGATGCCGACTGCATGCATGGTTGGAAAGAGGACAGTCACCTTGCCATCGACCGGTGATACCAACTCACCCTCGCTAGGGATGATGACCACACCTTGCCCCATCACTCCTTGAGCAAAGACGGGGTCCGCAGCTTGGCTCAATTCCTTAACTTCACCAGCCAGCGGGCTGAGAACAGACACTTCCTGTGCCACTGCTTCCTCAGCAGGGGCGGAAAATTCCGCTTCTTCCTGCGCTGCAAACTCAGCCTGCAGTTCTGGATCCTCTTCTGTCTTGGTCAGGAATCCTGTCTTGTGGAAGAAGAAAGTCAGAAACATTGGAACCGCAATCGCAACCAGCATGACTAGGATAAAGGGCAGCCAATATTTGGCTTGGATAGAGAGAATGGCAGGCAAACCACCGACACCGATACCCGTTGCTGTGATATTGAAGGTCAGGGACAAAATACCAGCAATGGAAGAACCAATCATTCCCGCAATCAATGGATAGGTATATTTGACATTCACCCCAAAAAGGGCTGGCTCAGTGACCCCCAGATAAGCGGAAACCGCTGCCGGAAGAGAAATCTGTGCCTCTTTTTCATTCTTGCGCTTCATGAAATAGTAAGCCAAGACTGCCGAACCTTGGGCGATATTGGACAGGGCAATCATTGGCCAGAGAGCAGTTCCGCCATAGTCATTGGCTAGCTGAGTATCGATAGCATTGGTCATATGGTGAAGACCAGTAATAACAAATGGGGCATAAAGTGCACCAAAAACTGCACCAAAGAGCCATTTAAATGACCCTGTCAAACCAGCAAATACAACTTTAGACAGGCCTTGACCAACCCACCAGCCAAACGGTCCTAAGATAGTATGTGCCAAAATCAAGGCAGGCACCAGAGACAATAAAGGGACGAAAATCATAGAAATGACCTCTGGAATTCGCTTGCGCCAGAAGATTTCTAAATAAGAAAGAGACAAACCTGCTAACAAGGCAGGAATAACCTGTCCTTGATAACCAAATTTATGGAACTCAAGAGGGCCAAAGTACCAAGTATACTGTTCAGCAATTATCTCTTTAGAAGTAGTAGCTACATCATAGGCATTCAGCAAATTCGGTGAAACCAAACAAATCCCCAACACAATTCCCAGTATCTGACTGGTCCCCATCTTACGAGCTATAGACCAGGTGATGCCTACCGGCAAGAAATGAAAGACAGCTTGTGCCGGCAGCCAAAGAAAGTCATTGACATTACTCCAGAATTTAGAAACATCGACAATCGTATTGTAAATAGGCTCACCGTCTTTGGCAAACTGGGCTACCCCATCAATCATTTTTTGGCCCAGGGCTTGAATCTGAACCCCTTCCAGCACATTGCGGAAGCCCAGAATCAAACCACCGACAATCAGGGCTGGGATAATCGGTGTAAAAATTTCAGCCAGTGTTGTCATGACCCGCTGCACCGGATTTTGATGGCTCTTGGCAGCAGACTTGGCTGCTTCCTTAGAGACTCCCTCAATGCCTGATACAGCGACAAAGTCATTGTAAAAAATCGGCACATCATTGCCAATGATGACTTGAAACTGACCGGCATTGGTAAAGGTCCCTTTTACAGCAGGAATGGCTTCAATGGCTTTGACTTTAGCCTTCTTGTCATCACCAAGGACAAAGCGCATACGAGTCGCACAGTGGCTAACAGCTGTGACATTCTCTTTGCCGCCGATTGCTTCCAGCAAATCTTTGGCATCCTTTTCAAATTTTCCCATTTGACTACTGGCTGAATGAAAATCCAGCACTCTCCTTATTTTTTTATCTTCGTTAGTTTCCTAACAAGTTTCTAAACAATATTGTAACCGATACCAAAGTTGTATGCAAGTTGTTTGTTGAAAAACGGCGGAATCTTTGGTAAAATTTTCTAGGTTGTATGCAAAAAAGAATACAAGTGGAGAAAACATGAAAAAATACAAACAGTTATTTAAACAGATTGAGCAAGATATTTTGGAAGAAAGATACCAAATCGGAGACTTCCTGCCCAGCGAGCACCAGCTGGTTCATGATTATCAGGTCAGCCGCGATACGGTGCGCAAGGCGCTGGCCCTGCTGCAGGAGGAAGGGCTGATTGAAAAGGTCCGCGGACAAGGCTCCAAAGTCATCAAGCAGGAGCAGTTTGACTTTCCAGTGTCCAGACTGACCAGCTATCAGGAGCTGGTCTGCCAGTATGGGATGCACTCAAAGACCAATGTCGTCAGTCTGGAAAAAATCACAGTGGATCAAAAGCTTTCCAGTGTCACTGGCTTTCCTCCCTATCGGCTGGTCTGGCGGATCATCCGCCAGCGTATCGTCGACGAAGTGGTGTCTGTCCTTGACATTGACTATCTGGATAAGGAGATTATCCCCCATCTGACCCGGGAAATCGGTGAAAAGTCCATTTATGACTATCTGGAAAACAACCTTGGCCTGGACATCGCCTACGCCAAAAAAGAATTTACCATTGACCATGCCAATGACCGGGATAAGATTCTCATGGATCTGGGCAAGGACCAGCATATCGTATCGGTCAAATCGCAGGTCTATCTGGCTGACGGCCGCCAATTTCAGTATACCGAAAGCCGGCACAAGCTCGATAAATTTCGCTTTGTAGACTTTGCCAAACGTCAAAAAGACCAGAGCTCACACTCGAGCGATGAGAATGCTGACAAGACAAACCAACGCAGATAGATTAAATAGTCCGGCGGAGGTTTTAAGCTGATGAACAAAACTTCCGTGAGGAAGCCTCTAAAGTACAGCCATTTGAAGCTGGGACAGCCTCTCATCTGCAGCCTGTCTCACCATCTTGTTTCTGGGCTCGGGCTAAAAAGGTTCCCCAAACCTCCCCTCGCTTTCCTATTTTCAGGCTCGGGCTAAAAAGGTTCCCCAAACCTTTTTAGTCCCCAGACTGTTGGGACTGATGTGGTTTGAGGAAATTTTCGAAAAGTATCAATCACCTAGCCCGCTGTCTCTGCAGTCTGCACAAAAAGCCCCTCTGCTTTCCAGCCAGCAGAGGGACAGTTGCATTGTTATGAATGAAGCAAACTCCTAGGAATCTGCCCTTGATTGTATTAGGAGATTTATATGAAAAAAATTATGAAAAAATATTTAGAGGTTTATTCTTTATACTATACTTGCTTTATACTTCTTACTGTAACTTTATACTTAAATAATAGTGCTGCAGGGACTTATGGAGTTGGGTTCCATTTTGAAAGGGTGAAATGCTGTAGGTGATATAAAATAGCTTCTGGCGTCATTGGACTGCCCTCCGTTTCTGTTTTGATGGTCTTAGTATAAACCCAGAAACTTAAGACAGGCTTATAAAAAACTTGCAGGAAGCTTAAAAGCCAGCGTTATCTATCCCCATTTTATTTTTTATACTAGACTTGTTCAGAAAGGAACGATTCTTCTTTCATTTGCTTTCTTTGAATAGTGGGAAACAGAGGACGAAATCGTCTCTTAACAGGGAGAAGACTTGGTCAGCCGCTGCAGAGGTCTTTTTGTTTAGCAATGAAACGACTCCGTCGTTTGCTTGTGTACCGACCGCTTAAGGCGAACTGATACAACATATGGTTTCCGAACAAGGCTTCTGCGCTGGTGCAGGATATATATATCAAGCTAAAGTTGAGAATCCTCGGCTTTCTTTCTTTTATAATATTCTTCCTCCAGTCGTCCCAGATCTTTCCGATATTTAGCCGTTACTTCTTCCCTCTCTTCACTAAGCGTGTCAAAATGCTTTCTGATAGATACATCAAATTGGTCCATATTGTCCTGCATCTCATTAAGCGTTGGGTATATCTCATCTGTTGAATGATTTCTAGAATAATAAAGCAATTGGTCAATCCATGCATCTGTCTTTCTCCGAGCATCCGTCCTCATAGCATCCAGTACTTCTTCCATTTGCTCTATATTTTTTATTTCTTTCTTGTAATCTTCTTCCAGCTTGAATATCTTTTCCATAGCATTCCTCATTTAATTGGGTTTTGCAGATTTGCTTGCGGAATACTTGTCAGATAATCCGCAGCAGCTGTAGCAGCTTCCCCTGAAAATCCGCCCTCTAGACTCCCCTTGAGAGTAACTGCGGCAAAATCAGACATCTGCGCTTTTTGCTCGGCTAACCAGGCAGCTAAGAGATTAGACTGTTCTTCCAATTCCGATTTCTGCAATTGAATCAAAGCATTTATCATTTTCCGTTCTTGGGCCTTCATCAATTCGACAAAATTATTGTTCGCTGTTAATTCTATCTTACTAAGATTTGCCATAGTTCCTCCTATTTGCTGCGAAATTGTAAACTTCCTTGACGATCTACTTCTTCGAGTCTCTCAGCTGCTTGACGTATATTGAAACCAAAAGTATCCAACTTTTGTTTGTAAGAAGCTGCCTCACTTAGAGTTGCTTCTTCAATTCCACTGTCCCAGCAAGTCTCCAATGTAAATTGAGACAAGAGTGATTCCACCTCTCCATCCGATAAATAGATTCTTGTACTATAAACTATCGCTTGGAGTGCTGACACCCTCTCTTCAATATTTTGCTTATACTCATTCAGCTTTTGACTGATTTGAGCTTCAAACTCTGCTCCTTGCTGTTCAGCTAAATCCGCAACTGCAGTCACAAGATCTTTTCGTAGATAAATCAACTGACTTCCACTAAGACTTGAGATTCTAGACTGAACCGAAGAAATTGTCTCAATCGCACGATTGATGGTCAACAAGCGCTTGTATCCAGCCTCGGGTACAAAATCGCCATAAATCTTCTTGTACTCTTTCACATAGTATTCTTCATCTTGCTTATTCCAAATAGGTGACTGTTCAGCTTTGATTTTAGCGACTTTGCGTACCTGCTTCTCCGTCATACCGACGAAAAATTCCCCCTTCTTAGCATACCAGTCCAAATCCAGCATATTGCCAATCTTGGGCGGAAATGTCTCATAATATTCATGAATGAAGTAAGCTTCATTATGCTGATCTCCCTTTGGATAGCGAGAAGCTTTTACCTTAGCTGCCAAACGCACCTGCTCTGGAGACATCCCTGATACAAACTCCCCCCTTCTTAGCATACCATTCTGTATCAAGTTTATTTCCAATAATGTAGAATCCTGCAGGAGTATGGTCTTTTTCGGGCGTATGCAGTCCCTGAGTGCCTTCACGGGAAATAATATTAGCGTAAGGAATCCGTCCACCGCTACTATCCATTATGGTCGTATCTTTCGTATTAGCATCATAGGTCGTAACATGTCGATTGATATAAGCTAAATCACTGGCAGTAAAATTCCCCTTATCGAGAGCAGCCTGAGCACCCCAGTCTGTATAATTGACAACCATAGGGACGTTATGGTCCGCTGCTACCTTGACAACTGGAGTCGCTGACTGACTAAAACCACTCATGGCATAAATCCTGACCGGCTGGTTTAGCTTCTTGTCATCTACTTCTGTAATCTTCTGGACACGCTGATAAAAAGCTTCAATATCCTCATGCTGAGCTGTCATTCCATCCCCATAAGCACCCCCAATTGCATTGCTGGTTGATGCCCAATGGTCTGAACTGATTGGGTTGGCAAAAACTGGCTGGGTCCCTGCGACTGTCACAATGGTCTGGGAAAGAATGGGCTCTCCATTGGCATCCAAGGGAGCTGCCGCGATAGCCTGAGTGACCCCCTCCACGCGGTCAATGATTTGAAATTTTTGGCCTGTATCCGTATTTACTATTTTTTTTTGAGATGAATCTGTTGAAAAATCTTTGGTATTTTTCTGTAAGTACTGAATGTCTTGGTGTGTTACTGCCATTCGAAAGCCTCTCTTCCCTGCACTCGTCTAATTTCCAAATTATAAACAATTTCAGCTTGAGGACTGCCTTGGTTATTTTTTCTACACCTTTTAGATGTCCCTCACGAGAAAAAGCAGTCATCACTTCATCCGTAAATTTCTCTTTTTGTAACTTTAACTGTTCTGGAAGGTGTTGATATACTTCTGAGCTAACAGACTCGCGTTCATTATTTCGCAGATAGATAATCTCTGACCCGTCATTGACATTAAAGCTTAAGTCAAGACCAGCAAGGGTTCCATAATCTGGCACTGCCATATCTAGCACTCCATCATTTCGTAGATAGACTTTATTTCCATAACTATCATAAACAACTGGGACTATACGAGCATTTACAAAACTTTCTCCTCCTCCCCCACTGATAAAAATAGGAGAAAATTCGATTTTACTGATACCGCTGTAATGTTCTTTTAGGTAGATCGCGATTTGTTCTTCATAGAGCTGAAAACCATGCCGGTAGAGATTATCCACTTTCATTCTGTCCATATAAAACTTACCTCCTATCACAAGTACAAAAAAACAAAGCAAAGATAAAAGAATAGATTTTGTTCGTTTAGACATACAAACCTCCTTTTCTTTATATATTAATTTTACTACAAAAAGAGAAGAACAAATAACAAGAACTCAATTAATCATATGGAAAATTCTTCGCATCATCTCCCCTTGAATAAATTGGTATGCTACTTCCATTTACCTACCTCTCGTTCATCCACTCGTTTGATTTCTAAATTATAGACAATTTTAGCTTTAGGACTGCCTTGGTTATTTTTTTCTACTCCCTTTAGAGCCTCTTTTTGTGAATAGGCTGCAATTATTGCATCCGTACTCTTATACGTCTGTAATTTCAACTGTTCTGGGAGATGTTGATGTTGTCCTACTTTAACAGATTCATTTTTTTCATTATACAAATAGATAATTTCTGAACCATCATTGACATTAAAATCCAATTCAATTCCAGAAGTCAAAACATAATTAGGCACCAGAGTATTGATAGTTCCATCGTTACGCAAATAAACTTTATTTCCATAATTATCATAAACTACGGGAACAATACGAGCGTGGACAAATCCTTCTCCCCTTCCTCCACTTTTAAAAATCGGAGAAAATTCGATTTTACTGATACCGCTGTAATGTTCTTTTAGGTAGGTTGCGATTTGTTCCTCATAAAGCTGAAAACCGTGCCGATAGAGATTGTCCACTTTCATTCTGTCCATGTAAAACTTACCTCCTCCTACAAGTGCAAAAATGCAAAATAAGAACAGCACGGCTGTTTTGATTTGTTTGCTCATGAAAACCTCCTTTTTTATATTGATTTTATCATAAAATATAGAAGCCAGATACACAAACTTTTCTAGTCTATCCGCTTTTATCGTCATTTGGTTTATCTTTTATTACTTTGTAACCTAAAACAGTCCGAGGGGAGTGAAAGGTCACATTATGAATGAAATCCCGCCACATCTTGAAAATCAAAAACAGACTCTCCTGCGAAAGCCTGTTTAAATTGGTCAGTTCTGGCTATTTGCCAGTCGATTCATCTGCTTCTTCGATAATTTCTGATATTTCCACCTTGACCTTGGTCACGCGGCCGTTTTTCACCTTGTCATTGGTCAAAATCAGCTTTTTATTCTGACTTTCCACTTCAAAGCTGATGCGCTCTTTAGGATCAGGAATAGTCCCCACACCGGTCAGGTAGTAGCCGGCAATGGTATCCACATCATCACTTTCAATCTCGACCTCAAAGTATTCATTAAAGTCATTGAGGGTCATGGTTCCCATGACAATATAGGTGTTCTCGCCGATTTCATGGACTTCTACTGCCGCCTTATCCGTTTCATCATCGATCTCTCCGACGATTTCTTCTAAGAGGTCTTCCAGAGTCACCAGACCGGCCATACCGCCGTATTCATCTAAGAGAATGGCCATTTGGTTCTGGGTGTTGCGGAGTTCCTTGAGCAAGTCATCCACAAACATGGTCTCGGGCACAAAGAGCGGCTCCTGCAAAATCTTCCGCAGGACGATATTGTCAAAACCATTGGTAAAGCCTTCATTCAGGAGACGCTTGGTATGAATCAGACCGATGACCTTGTCCTTATCGCCGTCATAGACAGGAATCCGGGAAAAGCTCTGCTTGAGAATGCTCTCAATGATTTCCTTGGTATCATCCTGAATATCTACCATGAAAGCGTCCGTCCGCGGCACCATCAGTTCCCGCGCCATCAGTTCATCCAGAGAGAAGATCCCCTGCAGCATTTCGATTTCATCAGCATCCAGCGTCTCCTCGCTGTTGGTCAGCATATACTCGATCTCGTCCCGGGTCATTTTTTCATCAGCATCATCAAACTTCATGGGCGTGATACGGCTCAGCAGGTTGGTCGAAGCCGACAAGAGCCAGACGAAGGGACTGACAATCTTGCCCAGAAAGATAATGACCGGCGCCGCCCGGACAGCCAGATTGTCTTTCAGATTCATAGCAATGCGCTTGGGGTAGAGCTCTCCCAAGACAATGGAGATATAGGTCAGCAGGGCTAAGGCCAGAAAGCTGGCAACTGCATGCGCTGTCTCGGAATTTCCCAGCCAGGCAGCAATGATCTTTCCTAAATTATCCGCAAAGCTGGCCCCCGACAGGATATTGATGACTGTAATCCCGACCTGAATAGTTGATAAGAAATTATTAGGGCTTTCCAGCACCGCTAAGAGGCGGGCGTACTTGGCATCCCCTTCCTCGGCTTTCTGCTCCACGCGCGCCCGATTGAGCGAAACCATCGCCATCTCAGAAGCTGAGAAAAAGGCATTTAATAAAGTCAATATAAACAGTAGTAAGGCTTGCCATAAAATGCTCTGACTGCCAGGGTCTTCCATTGATTTTCTCCTCAAAAGTATGATTAGCTTTGATTATATCATATTTTCAGATTTAGTGCACAGGGAAATGATAAAAGGCAGCAGGACCGGCTTCCTTGATGGCCTAGCCTCACTACAGAAGGCTGGGTTTGGAGAAGAGACCGTATAAGGATGTCTGAAGACTGGAAAAGCAGCCGCAAACATCGGCTGCTTTCAGAAGTCCGGGTATCAGGCTGCTCATTTCTTAATAATGCCAAATTCCTCGTTTTTCTTCTGCTGCTGGGCTTCCTTGTGGTTGTCATAGAGATTGGCCAGAAATTTAGCAATCTCTTTGAGAATAGAATAGACCGGCACCGCTACAATCATGCCGATAATGCCATAAATATTGCTGGACAGAAGCAAGAGCACCATAATCGTAATTGGGTGCACTTTCATCACACCGCCGACAATCCGCGGATAGAGAATATTGCCGTCAATCTGCTGGACAATAACCATATAAACCAGCGCCGCCACCATTTTATGGGGATCGGTAAAGGCATAGGTGATAATCATCGGAATCAGGCCGATGCTGGGACCCACATAGGGAATCAGATTGGCCAAGGTCGAAAAGATGGCAAACACCAGAGCATATTTGAGGCCAATCACGCTGTAGCCGATGTAGGCCAAGGTGCCGATAATCAGGGCATCAATGGAAATACCGCTGATATAGCGGGCAATCGTCGCATTCAGATTGGTCAAGAGATTGGAAAGGTTCAGCCTGTCCCGCTTGAGAACCGTTCTCTCCAGCATAGGCAGGAGCTTGCGCCCGTCCAAAAGGAAGTAGACCAGAAAAATCGGCGTCATAATCAAAATCATAATCGTATTGACGACGGCGGATACCACACTGCCCAGACTGTTGGTCACGCTGTTGAGGATATTTTGCAGAATATCTACATAGGACAGATTGAGCTGCTGAATCGTTGACTGGATATTGAGATTTCTGAAGAGGGCATTCTTCGACAGCTGATTGACCCAGCTCTGAATTTCCCAATAGAGCCCCTGCGTTGAATTGATCAGACTGGACAGCTGATTAATCAAAATAGGCAGGAGGTAGATCACCCCCAGAGCAATGAGGCCGAAAAGCAGGCAGAGGGTCAGCAGAATGCCAACAAGCCTGTTGATTTTCAATCGTTTTTCCAGAAATTCAACCAGAGGATTGGTGATATAATAAAGGAAACCGCCCAGCAGAAAGGGAATCAAAATGGTATTGAGCACGCTGACAACAGGCGTAATCATATCTCCCATCTGCCGCCAGATAAAGAAGATAATGGTCAGTAAGAGGACCTCACTGGTCCAAAACATGAGCTTGCTTTTATGAAACATTTTTTACTCTCCTTCCAGCTATTTTACCATAATTTTTGATATAATAGAGGGGATTTGACGAAAGAAAGAATAAAAATGAAACAGATTATCACGCTGGAAAATGTCAGCCTGACAAAACAAGGCAAAAACATTTTAAAAAATCTGAACTGGCAGGTTCAAAAAGGGGAAAACTGGGCCATTCTGGGGCTCAACGGCTCAGGAAAGTCCAGCCTGCTGCGGCTCCTCATGGCCGAATATTGGAAAACGGAAGGGAAGGTGACGGTTCTCGGCACGGAGTTTGGCGCCGGCGGCATCCCCCAGCTGCGAAGCAGGATTGGCGTGGTCGGCTCCTTCATTGCTGAGCGTCTGCCCAGCCGCCTCTTGACTGAGGAAATTGTCCTGACCGGCAAATACAAGAGCAGCATGCTCTATCGCCAGTACGGCCGGACCGAGCTGGAGGAAGCCAGAGAAATGCTGGCTTCTGTCGGCGGCCAGGAGCTGATTGGCCGGACCTATGCCAGCCTGTCTCAGGGAGAAAAGCAGCTGCTGCTGATTGCCCGCAGCCTCATGGAAGAGCCGGAACTGCTTATTCTGGATGAAGCCAGCAGCGGCCTAGACCTCTTTGCCCGTGAGCGGCTGCTGGATCAGATTGAGAGCATCGCTCGGCTGAAAAAGGCGCCGACTATCCTTTATGTCACTCACCATGCCGAAGAAATCACCCCTGTCATGGACCACCTGTTGCTCTTAAAAGGGGGGGAGATCACCGCTCAGGGCCCCACCGAGACAGTCCTGACCAAGGAAACTCTGGATCTCTTTTATCCGCAGCCTGTCCGTCTGATTGATCTGGGCAGCGGCCGCTTCTTTGTCCAAAGGGAGGAAAGGGATTGATGAAACAGTTTTCTACCATATTCTTTAAGCTGGGCTATTTCC
>NZ_KQ969393.1:136365-138114 GCF_001578865.1 Streptococcus sp. DD11 | reverse complement strand
TTGTCAGCAATCCCTGGTACTTTTATCCGCTCCTGCTGCTCTTTCTGCTGGGCCTCTTTCTGATCCGGCCTCTGCTGGAAAAGCTTTCAGGCAAACACCTTTTTCTAGGACTGAGCCTGCTCTTTCTTGCAGCAGCTATTTTCCTGATCACCTCCTACAGCGGAAGAATCCGGGCTGATGCCAGACATGTCTTTTATGCAGCAATAGCCTTTAATCAGGGCGACTACAGCTCGCTGACGACTGTCGGCAGCTATCTGTACCGCAACCCGCATCAGCTGGGTCTCATGACGCTGGAGCGGCTCTATGCCTACATTTCTCCGACGACTCAGTTCGCCTTTGTCATGAATATCCTATGGACGCTGCTCAGCAATTTTCTGATTTATAAGATCACGGCTCTGCTGACTGCTAAGGAAATTATCCAGAAATACACTATTCTCCTGACCTTTCTCTTTCTGCCCCAGCTTTTTTTCGTTCTCTTTGTTTACGGTACGATTCCCGGCCTGTTTTTCTGCCTGCTCAGCCTTTATGCCTTTATCCAGCTGGAGCAAAAGGGCCGTCTGCTCTACGCCCTCTTGGGAGCGGCCAGCATCGGTATGGCCTGTCTGCTGCGGAATAACTACATGATTTTTGCCCTCATGCTGATGGGGGTCTGCCTGCTGTCTGCTTTTTATAAATGGGCCTGGAAAAAGCCGCTGGCCATCGTTCTGATTGCGGCTGGCATTGTCTTTCCCGGCAAGTTTCTGACCGGCTATTATGAAAATCTAATCGGACAGTCTATCGGAGAGGGGACTCCAAAAATCGCCTATATCACCATGGGCCTGCGCGATGACCCCAACCGCCAGACCTTGGGCGGCTGGTATGATGCCTACAATACGAAGATTCTCAAGCGCAACCAATACAATGAAAAACAAGCGAGGGAGATGGCCACCCGTGATTTGAAAGACCTTCTCATTCACTTCATCAAGAATCCCGGCTACGCTCTCAAGTTTTTCTACGAAAAGGTCAAGTCCACTTGGACCGAGCCGACCTTCCAGTCCGTCTGGACAGGACCGCAGATCGAACGCCAACAGTATATGAAGCCGGCTGTACTGCGCAGCATTTATGAAGAAAGGGCTGGCTATCAGCTGGTCAATTTCCTGCTGCTCATTTTGCTGGCCGCTATTTACCTGCTGTCCTGCGGTTTTGTCCTCCGCAAATATTTCATTGCCGAGGAAAGACTGCGGCCCTTTGACCTTTATCCTTTTATCTTTCTCTTGGGCGGCGGACTCTTTCACTTCTTCTGGGAAACCAAGAGCCAGTACGTTTATATCTATGTGCTCCTGCTCATTCCTGCAGCGGCCCAGAGCCTGGTTGAGCTAGGCGACTGGTGGCAGGAAAGAAAAGAAAAAAGAACTCTTTGAGGTCGTAGATGAGGCTGGAACAGGCTCAAGAGTCGGCTAAAAATACGGCTATTTGACGAATGTTCCGCTTTCTTCATCTACAGCTTCCCAACCTCACCCTCTCTTTTACTCCCTCGGACTGAACGAAAGTTGGGAACTTCGTTCCCTGAGACTGAAGACAAAGTTATCCAAAGTCTTTCCTTAAGCGAGTGCGGACGGTAGCGACTTCCTTCGGAATTCCATACCTAAGATTTGAGCCTAAAGTCTCAAATCTTCCGAGCGCCTGAAACTAAAGAGTTTCAGGCGCTTTTCTCACAGCGGAAAGACTTGGTTGATCTTTGTTTTAATTATAGCCTCAAACTTGTAACCA
>NZ_KQ969393.1:103577-135126 GCF_001578865.1 Streptococcus sp. DD11 | reverse complement strand
CCGTTTTTGAGGTTACAAGTTTGAGTTATAGCAATGAGCTTTTTCTTAATTCTTTGTAAGAATTTATAAAATTTTTACAAAGAAAATGGAATTTGTCTACGTTCTGTGGGAACTTCGTTCCCTTTATCCGCAACCTTCAACAGTCTACTAGACTGTTAAAGCAAGGCGAGCTAACAAAGTAATAAAAGATACACGAAATGACGATAAACCCCGCTGGTTTCAGTTCCAGCGGGGTTCTTTTAGCGGTTTCTGGCATAATTCATCATGTCATAAGGCAGGGTATTGGCGGTTTCTTTGAGCGAGTAGTTTTCCAGATTATTGACATTCTGACGCAGATGCTTGGCATAGCTGGCAGAGATGAACTTCTTCTCTTCGTATTCAAAGATAATCTTTCTCTCCAGATAATAGCCCCGCAGCATTTCGTCAATATTATTGGGCTTGATGCGGGTGATAACCCGCTCAATAAAGGCGCCGCTGCCGATAATCTCCGTCTCGCGCAGACGAGAAGCCTGCAGGAAGCTGACCAGTGCGCTCTGATAGACACCCTTCAGATTTTCCAGACTCTCAATGATGACTTCCGTATTGGCCAGATAGAGCTCAGCGATTTGGTCAATATCCTCAGCAGTCAGGCGGCGATTGCTGCGGTTGCTCCAGCTGCGCAGGCGGGCTCCCAATGTCACCAGCTCATGGACAAGGACCCGCAGAAGACGCAGACTGACCAGAAAGAAATAGGTAAAGCGCGAAGCCCAGTTGCGGTTGATGCCCTGCTCCATATTGCGCAGGTAGCGCTGGTAGGCATGGTAGCTGCGGTTGCTGATTTTCCCTTCTTCAAAAGCCTGCTCCAAACCGTCATTTTCAATACTGAGGATGAGAAGTTTGAGGGCCGCCCAGTCCCGCTGCACTCCCTTGTCCTCCTGCTCCAGAATCAGGTTTTCAATTCGGCCGTGATAGTTGTCAATAGCCGCATAGAGAGGAGCTTTAGCCTTGGTGTGCTTGAGTTCCTCCTCCAATTCTACTACGACTTCATTTAAAATAGCGATGTGCATCAGGCGATCAGGCCCTTCTCCCCTATCCTCAGACAGATGAGGCAGGGTGACAATCCCCGTCAAAAAGCTGAGCAGGGTCACACCGGCAACCAGAAACAGCAAGAGCGGATACTGCTGCTCCAAGGCGGTCGGAATCAGCAGAATAGTGGCAATGGAGACCGTCCCCTTGACACCCGAAAAAGTCAGCAGCAGCATCTCTTTGAGATAATTCTTCAGGCTTTTCCCTAATCTGCGGGTCCGGTAAAAGTAGAGCCCCCAAATCATGACAAAGCGAATAGCAAAAAGCAGCACGGTCAGAAAGACAATGCTGACCAGCAGCAGGAGATTGTCATAGATGGGGCTTTTGAGAATCGGCTCGGCAATCATTTCCAGCTCCATGCCCAGAATGATGAAGACCGAGCCATTGAGCATGAAATTGACCGTATTCCAAATCGTATCCGTCACCGAATCCACCTGAGCTTCTAAGAGCGTAATCCGCTTAAAGCGGCTGGCCTTAAAAATACCAGCCACCACCACTGCGATAATGCCCGACACATGCAGCTCTTCTGCCAGAAAGAAGGTCATGAGCGGCAGACTGAGCTCCAGCAGCAGCTCACTGGCAATATCCGACACACGGGCGCTCATCAAAATCTTGTGCAGCCAGCGATTGAAGGCTGCCGTCAGCATGCCGACCGCAAAGCCGCCGATAATGGACAAGAGCAGGGACAGACTGGCCTTTTCCAGAGAAAAAGTCCCTGTCGTCCAAGCCAGCAGAGCCACCTGAAAGGCAACCAGCCCCGAAGCGTCATTGAGCAGGCCCTCGCCCTTGAGGATATTTTCCACCCGTTTGGGAAAGCTGAAACGCTCTGACAGGGAGGCAAAGGCCACCAGATCTGTCGGCCCCAAAGCGGCTCCGACTGCAATGCAGGCAGCCAAAGGCAGGACCGGCCAGAAGCTGTGGGCTAGCCAGCCCAAGCTCAAAGTCGAAACAAAAATAACTGGAAAAATCAGATACAGAATGATGTACCAATGCTTCAGAATACTGGTCACATTGCTCTCCTCAGCCTCCCGAAAAAGGAGGGGACCGATGACCAGAGCCAAAAAAAGCTCTGTATCCAGCTGAAAGCGCCCCAAGGGGATGAAAAAACCAACCAGTACCCCCAGAGCAATTTGCAGCAAGGGCAGGGGCAGCTTAGGAAAGATACGGTTGGTGACATTGGAGATGACCAGCAGGCTCAGAAAGATAATCGTATAAAGGAGGATTTCCATCAGCAGTCTCCCCTATCTTTCTTTGCAGCACTCTTGAAACAAAGCCTTCTGCTGAGAAATTTTCTGGTCAATCTTGGAGAGATCCCGATGTTCGATCCGTTTCTGACAGCGTTCCATTTCCAGACTGACCAATTTTTTCTTGATGCGCAGCATCTTTTTATTCATACGGGCTTCATCCAAGAAGCCGGCAGCTGTTTCGCCATTGGTGGACTCCACATATTTACTGCGAAGACCGGTCAGTTTTTCCTGCAAGTATTGCTTATCCATTTTAATCTTTTTCTTCCTTTAGTTTTTCAATCATGACCAAAAAAGGCGGATGATTGATTTGATTGAGGGTTTTGTAAAGCATGACAGTAAAAGCCTGCTGGGGTAACTGCCGGACAAAATCCAGCACCGCATCGCGCTCCCTATCCCCTCCTGCGTGGCCCTGGTAAATCATGACCGCCGCACGTCCCCCAACTTCCAGTCCCTGACAGACCTGATCCAGTGCCTGTAAAGTCGTCTGAGGCTGGGTGATGACTGACTTGTCAGCCGAGGGCAGGTAGCCCAGATTAAAAATCGCGGCCTTAAAGCGAGGCACATAGCGGCTCAGCTCTTCATGGCCGGCCAATATCAGGCGGACATTGTCCAGACCCGCCTCCTTCAGCCGCTGGCGGGTCTTGGTCAGCGCCTGCTCCTGAATATCAAAGGCATAGACCTGCTTGGCCAGCCGGGCCAGAAAGAGGGTATCATGCCCATTGCCCATGGTCGCATCCACGGCCACGCTCTGGCCATCTAAAACCTCCGCCAAAAAATCATGGGAAAGGTGAATGGGGCGTTTGATCATAAATAATTCCTTATCTGTTTACGGTCTAAGAGTGACTTAAGATAGTTATGAAAAAATGAAAATGGCTTTATCATCATTTCGTCTATTGGTTCATCACTATAATAGGGATTTTCAATCACAAAACGATATTGTTTGTGTACAATGAAAGCATAAAATTTATTGCCATTCTTCATAAAGTTATCTACTGCATTCCACCTATATCTTCGGGCACTACGCTTTGACACAGCCAATCAAGTTGATTAAAAAATCCTTTCTTTTCGTTCCTATCCATTCGTTTCTCTTCATAGCAATTGTTCAAAAAATCCTCAAAAAGAATCCTACCATCTGCAAATAGAAAGTAAATTGCTTGCGGACGTCTTGTTTCGGCTTGCTCAATCTGAAAGGAAAGTACACAATCTCCAACCATCTCAGTTACAGATCGTTCAGAATAACCTACTTTTCCATCTTTAAGGAAAAACTTTGCTTGCAAAATACAGTTTTCTTCCATTGCATACCAAGTTGTATTCGGAAATTTTAACATTACTTCTTGCATTAAAGCCTTTGGGTATTCAGCATTTCTGGTATTAAATTGAATTTGACAACAGTCATCAGATGTTTCCTCTATTGTTAAATCTATTAATACTGATGGTAAGTCCAGCCGATTCTTAGATATCGTCATTTAGTTTATCTTTTATTACTTTGTTAGCTCGCCTTGCCGTACGCCAGTACTGTCTGCGGCTCGCTGCCTCGTACTAAAAGCAAACTAAAAGACTATAAAATAAGAAGCCAATTCTTGTGTGCCGCTTAAATAATGATAAACAACTTGTCCCATTTTATCCTCCTTCTACCTTACAGCCCTGTCTGCTGCCGCGGCGGCGCATTTCCGCCTCAATGGCATTGAGGACTTCCCATTTATTGAGGCTCCACATAGGGCCTATCAGCATATCCCGCGGGGCATCGCCGGTAATTCGGTGGATGACGATGTGCTCAGGGATAATCTCCAGCTGATCGCAGACGATAGAGACATACTCCTCCTGACTGAGCAGCTGCAGCCGGCCCTCGTGATAGTCCCGCTGCATGCGGGTATTGGTCATGAGATGGAGCAGGTGGAGCTTGATGCCCTGGATATCATTGTCCGTCACACAGCGGCGGACATTTTCCAGCATCATCTCATGACTCTCACCCGGCAGGCCGTTAATCAGGTGCGACACGATTTCTGCCTTGGGAGCCTGCCTGCGGATCCGCTGGACCGTCTCCACATAGAGTTCATAGGAGTGGGCGCGGTTGATCAGATCCGAAGTTGCTTCATAGGTCGTCTGCAGCCCCAGCTCTAGGGTCACATGCATGCGCTCGGACAGCTCCGCCAGATAGGCCAAGGTCTCATCGGGCAGACAGTCCGGCCGGGTCCCTATATTGATGCCGACGACACCAGGCTCATTGATGGCCTGCTCATAGCGCTCCCGGATAACTTCCACTTTTTCATGGGTATTGGTGAAATTCTGGAAATAGACCAGATACTTCCGGACCTCCGGCCACTTGCGGTGCATGAAGTCAATCTCATGGTAAAACTGCTCCCGAATGGGTGCATCTGGGGCCACAATGGCGTCGCCTGAGCCCGACACCGTGCAAAAAGTACAGCCGCCGTGCGCTACCGTCCCGTCCCGGTTGGGACAGTCAAAGCCCGCGTCAATAGGAACCTTGAAGGTCTTCTCCCCAAACAACTTCCGATAATAATCATTGAGCGTATTGTACGATTTCATAGAGAATATTCTACCACAATTCAGCCAAATAAAAAAGAGAGTAGGGCATCCTCTTCATTTTTCCCATTGGTAGAGCTTCATATCAACAACTCCCGGCTTTTTGCAATCAACCCCTTCAGCCCAGAGCAGGGCCTCCTGATCCAGCCAGACCGGAGCCAGCCGGCCGGCTGCATTGACTACCCGGTGGCAGGGATGATGGCCGCCGTAGCGCTCCGCCTGACTGATGATTTTTGCCACCAGACGGGCATTTCGGGGACGTCCGACCAAGCGGGCAATCTGTCCGTAGGAAGCCACGCGCCCTCTGGGAATCCTGTCCACCAGATCCAGGACCTGCTGGGCCAGAGCTTGATTCAAAACAGTCATGTCACTCCTTTCCGCAAAAGCATATCAGAAAGGCCGGAAGCCCGGCCTTATTTCTCATTTCTGCTTACTCTTAAAGCGCCATTGAAAGCGCAGCTTGTCATAAAAAGGGAACTCAATATTGAGAATGGCAAAGCCCAGCAGCATGCTGGCAATGACATCTGTCGGATAGTGAACGCCCAGATAGACCCTAGACAGGGCAATGGTAAGAATATAAAGCAGCAAGCTTCCTTGCACCAGGCGCTTGATTGTTTGCTGCTGAATCCGCTGAGCAGCAATGATTATCAGGCTTCCGGCAACCAGAGTCACTGCCATGGTGTGGCCGCTGGGGAAGGAATAGCCCCCCTCTGTAACCAGATGCTCAATGGCCGGCCGCGGCCGCTGGTAGACCAGCTTAATCAGCTTAATCAACATACCATGCAGAACCAGATTTCCGGCCAGCAAGGCGGCCTCTGCTTTCCACTTTTTATAAAGGAAAAAGAGAAAGACAGCAGAGACCCAGATAATGATGCCGATAGGATCAATGGTACTGGTCACAATTTTGAAAAAAGCTGTCAGGCCAGCAGGCAGATCTCCCCGCAGCCAGGTCTGAAAAGACCCGTCAAAGCCGGTCAGCTGCTCAGGATAAAACTTGACTATATAGCCAAGAATGACGAAAAGTAAAAGGGCGAAAGAGCCCTTTGTCAGATAAGATTGTTTATTTTTCATAGCGTTTTAGAACGGGCTGCAAGAGCGTGTAAATCAGCCAAAAGACGAGAGCCCAGATTGCTCCTTCTAATAGGTTAAAGGGGATGACCATACTAAAGAGGTATTTGGACATACCGACCATCTGATTGATGTCAAAGTTGGCAAAGCGTGCATACAGCGGCACTGCATAGAAATAATTCATCAAAAACATAGCGGCTGTCAGAGCCAAGGTGCCCAAAACCGAAGCCAGTAAGTACCGGTTCAGAGTCTTGTCCCTCTTCCAGATAAGCGCAAAGGCTAGAAGAAAGACTGCCACAGCCAGAATATTCATAGGCAGACCAATCAAGGTTTCCGCACCGCGTCCATTTAAAGCCAGCTTCAAAACCGAGCGAATCAGCAGAACTGCAAAAGCACTTTTCAAATCCAGCATAACCAGAGCCAGCAAAATCGGAATAATCGAAAAATCCAATTTCAGAAACTCGACCACGAGCGGGATTTGATAAAACATGAGTAAAAATGAGAGTGCCGCCAAAACTGCAACAGTCGCCATTTTACGGGTATTTGTCATAACAGGTTCCTCCAATTTATAAAAATCAGAGAAGCCGGAAAGGTCATCAAAAGAAAGCTTGTCAGCTAACAGTTATTTAGTATAAGGCGCTGGCCTTAAATAAAGATTAAACGGCAAGATTACTTGACTGCCTCTCTGTCTTCTCCCATCCAGACTATACTGTCGGTTGTGGAATCTCACCACATCAGCTTGCGCTCGCGGACTTGTTTCAGCACTAGGAAATAGAGATTTTTCTTTTAGACGAGGCGACAAGCTGAAGGCATAACTGGAGTTAGGCAAAGCTCGTCAACAAAGTATAAAAGGAAAATATCATTTCCTAGTCAGAATTCACCGCCGGTCGGGACTCACACCCTGCCCTGAAGACTCTTTTATGATACCAAAAAAGGCCTGCCGGAGCAAGCAATTTGTTTGATGTAATTAAAATTGTTTCAACGAAAAGAAAGAGTAATCATTAACCTCCGAACAAGTCGATTACCCCTTCAGCTTATCCGCTTCATACTCATGCACCAAGTCCAGACTGGCAAAGTTCTGCTGGCGCAGGGCCTCGTAGACGATCATGCAGACAGCGTTAGAGACATTGAGGCTGCGGACATGCTGGTCATTCATGGGAATGCGCAGGGCTTTTTCCGGATGCCGGCGCATAAAGTCCTCAGGCAGTCCCTTGTCCTCTCGGCCAAACATAAAATAATGGCTCCCTTCCGCCGCAAAGTCCGTTTCCGCATAGACCTTAGGGGCAAACTTAGAAATCAGATAGAGCCGGCCGGTCATTTGAGCCATGAAGTCGTCCAGACTCTCATAGTAGGTAATGTCCAGCTTATCCCAATAATCCAGCCCCGCCCGCTTCATCTTGCGGTCGTCAATGGGAAAGCCCATGGGCTTGATAATGTGGAGCGGCGAGTTGGTCGCAGCACAGGTGCGGGCAATATTGCCGGTGTTCTGCGGAATCTGAGGCTCAAAAAGGACGATATGGTTTGTCATAAATGCTTTTCCTAGTATTTCCTTGAGATAAAAAAATAGCCACACTGCCCGGAGTCAAGCTCAGCAAACAGCGTGGTTAAAGCTTCATTAACTTACATCACAACAGGTTTGAGGTAAACCAATGAAGGTACTTATTTAGTATAACACTTTCCGCCTACAAGTCAACAGAAAAAGCTTAAAAAATGGTCTTTTTTTAAATTTTTTTCGCAAAATCATGTCAGTTTGATGAAAAATTATCACGATTATGAAAAAAAAGAAAAGGAAAGTTCTGGACCGTTCGGAAAATCTGAGACGGAATGCCGCCTTCATTGCCAAAACGGTCTGATTTCCGCTTTAATCCTTTGCATTTCTCCGCCAAAATTTTTAAAAATAGATGAAATTTAGGCAAAAAAGGAGTATGATAGTTACATACTTTGGAGGAATCTTATGAAAATTATCGTTGTTGGCGGCGGCAAGGTCGGAACCGCTCTCTGCCGCTCCTTGGTGGCTGAAAATCATGATGTGGTCCTGATTGAGCAGGATGAGTCTGTCCTCAACCATATTACCAAGCGTTATGATATTATCGGTATTGCCGGAAATGGAGCCAATTTCAAGGTCTTGGAGCAGGCTGATGTAGAGCACTGCGATATCTTTATCTCTATGACGGAGCACGATGAGGTCAATATGGTCTCGGCAGTTCTGGCCAAGCGGATGGGCGCTAAGGAGACCATCGTCCGTGTGCGCAATCCCGAATATTCCAATTCTTACTTCAAGGAGAAGAACATTCTGGGCTTCTCGCTGGTGGTCAACCCCGAGCTATTGGCCGCTCGCTATATTGCCAATATCATTGACTTCCCCAATGCTCTTTCGGTGGAGCATTTTGCCAACGGCCGCGTAGCTCTGATGGAGTTTAAGATTAAGAGCGACAGCAATCTCTGCCAAATGAATATTTCCCAGTTCAGAAAGCGCTTCGGCAATATCATTGTCTGCGCTATTGAGCGGGCAGGCAGGCTGCAGATTCCCAGCGGCAGCTTCATCCTAGAGGCCAATGATAAGATCTTTGTCACCGGCAACCGTTTGGAAGTGGTCCTCTTTCACAATCAGGTACGGCCGCGGGTCATCAAGAGCCTGATGATTATCGGAGCCGGCAAAATTGCCTACTACCTGCTCAATATCCTCAAAAACAGCAAAATCGATCTCAAAGTGGTGGAGGTCAAGCGTGAGCGGGCAGAGTTTTTCAGTCAGGAATTTCCTGATCTCTATGTGGTGCACGGAGACGGCACAGCCAAGGATATTCTCTTAGAGGAGAGCGCGGTCAACTATGATGCAGTCGCGACTCTGACTGGGGTCGATGAGGAAAATATCATTACGTCCATGTTTCTCAATAATCTGGGAGTGCAGAAGAATATCACCAAGGTCAACCGGACCAGCCTCTTGGACATTATTGACAATCAGGATTTTGCCAGCATTGTGACACCGAAAGGCATCGCTGTGGATACCATTATGCACTTTGTCCGCGGCCGCTACAATGCTCAGTTCTCCAGTCTGGAGGCCCTGCACCATGTGGCCAATGGTCAGATTGAGACCCTGCAGTTCCAGATTACCGAGGGAAACAAAATGACCGGCAAACCCCTGTCTCAGCTTCAGTTCAAAAAAGATGTGCTGATTGCAGCCATTCTCCGGCAAGGCAGGGCTATTTTCCCAACCGGAGAGGATGTCCTGCAGGCGGGAGACCAGATTGTCGTGACCACCCTGCTGCAGAATATCACTGAGATTTACGACTTGATTGCGAGGTAGCCCCATGAATAAATCAATGATTCGCTACCTGCTGTCCAAGCTGCTGCTGATTGAGGCCGGTCTTCTGATCATTCCCCTGATAGTGGCTCTGATTTATCAGGAGCCGCTCAACGTCTATCTCTCTATCGGAGCCACCATGGCCATTCTTCTGGTCTTGGGCGGCCTGGGCTCCCTCTTTAAACCCAAAGACGTCCACATCTATGCCAAGGAGGGGATTCTGATTGTTGCCCTTTGCTGGATTCTCTGGTCCTTCTTTGGAGCCCTGCCCTTTGTCTTTTCCGGTCAGATTCCCAGCATTATCGATGCTTTCTTTGAGGTGAGCTCGGGCTTTACCACGACTGGGGCGACCATTCTTGACGACGTCAGCGTCCTCTCCCACTCCCTGCTCTTTTGGCGCAGCTTTACCCACCTGATTGGCGGTATGGGAGTGCTGGTCTTTGCTCTGGCCATTATGGACAATGCCAAGAACAGCCACTTAGAGGTCATGAAAGCCGAGGTTCCGGGCCCGGTCTTTGGCAAAGTTGTATCCAAATTAAAAAATACAGCTCAGATCCTCTACATCATCTATCTGGCTCTCTTTGCCTTTTTTGCCCTGCTCTATTTTCTGGCCGGCATGCCGCTCTTTGACAGCCTGGTTATTGCCATGGGAACAGCCGGCACCGGAGGTTTCACCGTCTACAATGACGGCATTGCCCACTACAACAGCTCGCTCATTACCTATCTGGTCAGCTTCGGCGTGCTGGCTTTTGGGGTCAACTTCAACCTCTACTACTACCTGCTGATTCGCAAGTTTAAGGCCTGCTTCGGCGATGAAGAACTGCGAGGCTATCTGTGGATTGTCTTTGTTTCCACAGCTTTGATTGCTTTCAATGTTTTTCATCTCTACCAGGGCTTCGCCAAGAGTCTGGAAATCTCTTTCTTTCAGGTGTCCAATATCATTACAACCACTGGCTTTGGCTACGGCAATACGGTCAAATGGCCGCTCTTTTCTCAGGTCATTCTGCTCCTGCTCATGTGTATTGGGGGATCGGCCGGCTCAACCGCCGGAGGTTTTAAGGTGATTCGCTGTCTGATTACGGCCCGTATCGCTAAGAATCAAATCCTCTCTACCCTGTCGCCCAATCGGGTCCTGACCATGCATGTCAATGGGGCAGTGCTGGACAAGGATACCCAGCACAAGGTCCTCAAATATCTGGCTGTCTATGTCCTGATTGTGGCTGGGCTGATTTTCTTTGTCAGTCTGGATCATAACAATCTTATGACCGTAACCAGCGGCGTTCTGTCTTGCTTTAATAATATTGGTCCCATGATTGGAACGACGGATACCTTCTCCATTTTCAGCCCTTTTTCCAAACTGCTGCTGTCGCTGGCTATGATTGCCGGCCGGCTGGAAATCTACCCCATCCTCCTGCTCTTTCTGCCAAGAACCTGGTCAAGGAGGTAATAAAGCATTCTTGGGACATTTCTAGAACTATCCGAAAATTTATATGAAATAAACTCCCTGTATCAACCGCCCAAAAACGGTGATACAGGGAGTTTTCTTTATGATTTCAGACTTTCCAGAGCTTCTTTCACCTCTTTGACCGTTGCTGAGTCAGGACCATTGATATCATGGACCTGCTCTTGGCCGGCTTGGTTAGTAGATACAGCGGCGTCTGGCTGATTCGGATTAACTTGTGGAGCATCCTGACTCCGATAGACAAAGCCGCCAGTCTTATCTGCACAAATGCGGGTATCATCTGAGAGCCCTTCAAAAAACTGGTCAATTTCCTCTTGACTGCTGTCTTTGAGATTTTCTGTCAAGACTTTAATCGTGTAATTATTTGCCTTGACAGCCGGGGCGGCCTGCTCAGAAGCAGCATCAGCAGCACGAAGCTGAACGGTCCAAGGCAGCAGCAAGAGAGCCGCCAAAATGAGCAAAATCTTTTTCATTAATTGTGTACCTCATATCTGGAAGCGTGCACAGGGTTAGAAGTAAGGAACCCTTTAGCCTTGTTTTCCGTTAGTGATGCCGTCACCAAGGTGAATTGACCTCTAACCTGGATGATTTCCGAATGTTTCCTTTCTAAAAAGTACCCTACACTTTGAGTATAACACTTATATATATATGTCAAGGATTTTGTATAAAAAAAGAAAAAGAAAATAAAAATTCCTTTATTCTGATCTACTTCTTCTTAGGCTGAAATGATCCGGCACCGGATCGTCTCCTTTCTGAGACCAAGGATGGCAGCGCAGGATGCGGGCCAGGCCCATCAGAACTCCCTTGGCGCCGTGCTTCTCAATGGCTTCAATCATGTAGTTGGAGCAGGTCGGCCGAAAACGGCAGGAAGGAGGAAAGGCAGGTGAAATAAAGCGCTGGTAAAAACGAACCGGCGATATTAGGATTTTTTAATCATTTTTCTTGGTCACAGCCAGAGTATGGAGCTGGCTGATTTCTTTCTTGCTGAGGCGGCGAAAGTCACCTGGACGCAGACCGGTCAGATCTAAATGTCCGAAGCGGGTCCGAGACAGCTTGTCCACTTGAAGGCCGACTGCTTCAAACATCTTCTTGACCTGATGATTGCGGCCTTCATGAATGGTCAGCTCGACCACAGAGCGGTTCTTAGCTGGATCCGTCTTGAGAATACTATAAACAGCTGGCTTGGTTTTCTTGCCGTCAATGACAATGCCGCGGGTCAGCGGGCGCAGGACTTCTTTACTAGCCAAGCCCTTGACGCGCGCCACATAGACCTTGTCAATTTCATTGCGCGGGTGGATCATCTCGTCCGTAAAGTCGCCGTCATTGGTCAGAATAAGCAGTCCCGAAGTATCCCAGTCCAAGCGGCCCACAGGATAGATCCGTTCCTTGACTTCGGGCAGGAGATCAACTACGGTCCTGCGCCCTTTGTCATCGCTGACGGAGGAGATAACGCCGCGCGGCTTGTTGAGGAGATAGTAAACTTTTTCCTCATTATAAATCGGCTGACCGTCTACTTCTACCCGGTCGCCCGACTTAATGGTGGTGGCCAAATCCCGCACAGTCTCTCCATTGACAGTGACCACCCCCTGCTTGATCAGCTCCTCGGCCTTGCGCCGGCTGGCAATCCCGGCATGGGCGATGTATTTATTGATTCTCATCGATATCTGTCCTTTCCGTAAAAAGCTGACTTTCTTCAGCTATCAGCTCCTGCTCCTCAACTACTGGCAGTTCCTCTAAGTGATTAATCCCCATATAGTCTAAGAAATAATCGGTCGTCACATAGAGATTGGGCCGGCCGATGACCTCTTTCTTGCCATCTTCCCGCACCAGCTCAAAGGCCAGGAGTTTGGCCAAGGCACCGCTGGAATTAACCCCGCGGATATCATCCACCTCCACTCGGGTAATCGGCTGCTTGTAGGCAATGATGGACAGGGTCTCCAGAGCTGCCCGGGACAGGCTCTGATTGATGGGAGCCCGCGAATACTCGCGCAGAAGATCCGCAAACTCTGGCTTCGTGACCAATTTATAGGTTCTGGAAGTTTCCAGCAGGGTCAGGCTGGAATCCGGATTGGCCTCATACTGCTCAGCCAGCTTCTCCAGACTCTGCATCACACCGGTCGGCGGCAAAGAAAGGATTTCCGACAACTGGTGAACTTTCAGACCATCTTCTCCTGCCACAAAAAGCAGGGCTTCAATCTCCGCTAACTTACTCATTTCCTCTTCCTACTAAATAAATATTTCCAAAATTTTCTTCCTGAATGACCTGAACTTCCTGTACCTTGACCAATTCCAGCGTCGCCAGAAAAAGGGTGATGACCTCATTCATATCCTTGGTTTCCGCAAAAATCTCCTGCAGAGCCAGACGTTTCCTGCCTGCGCAGCGGCTCCGCACCACTTCCATCATGTCCTCAATCTTGTACTCATCCCGGACAATGGTCGTATGGCTCTTAGAAAACTCCTCCTGTTTCTTGGCCATTACCTTGGAGAAGGCCAAGAAAAGATCAATAGTCGACTTGTCATGCAGGAGCTCAGCGTCTTCATAAACCAGCTCTAACTTCGGCTTGGAATAATAAAGCGCCCGATCCTCGTGCTGGACAGACATTTTCTCACCCAAGAGCTTAAAGCGGCGGTATTCCTCAATCTGACTCAGCAGGTCCTGCTCCAAATCATCCTCCAGATTCACCTCATCTGCCACCTTGGGCAGGAGCTTGCGGCTCTTGATCAGCATCAGCTGACTGGCCATGACCATATATTCGCCGGTCACTTCCAGCTTCATGGCCTGCAGAGTAGCGACATAGGCCAGATACTGCTCGATGACCTCCGTAATGGGCACATCGTAAATATCCACCTGATACTTGGAAACAAGGTGCAGCAAGAGATCCAGCGGCCCCTCAAAATCTTTTAATTTGATATCCATTATCTGTATTTTTCTAGCGTAATAATCGTTTTCAGGCCCAAGTCACGGGCAATATCATAAATGCCGATGCCTTTCTCCCGCTGACGCAGTATGAACTGCTCCCGCAGACTCTGGGCCGACAGGCTGTCCTGCCCCTGCTCCAGCAGGAAGGCTTCCAGCTGGCGAAAGCCCCACTGCCGCGAATAGGATCTGCCTTTTTTCTCAAAGAGATAGGTCCCGGTCAGATTGACTTCCAGCTCGCCCAGCAGGCTGTCAGGAATCTTGATAATCCGCTTCTGTCCGGCTTTTTCAATCCGCAAAATCTGAAAGTCAAGATCGATGTCTTCAATCTTGACCTGCAGAATCTCACTGGGCAGCAGGCCCATTTCCAAAATCAGCAGAGCCATGAGACGGCCCTTGGGAACCGCAGACTCCTCCCAGAAGGCCGACAGGTCCAGCAGTTCATTTTCCTGCTCCTTGGACACTGCCACCTTGGGCAGGGTCAGACGGTGGAACTCCTCAATAACGCCGTTTTGGTACAAAAAATAGAGAAACTGGTTGACCGCAGACAGCTTGCGCTTCTGCACTGCCGCCTTGAAATCCTTGATAGAGGCCTGATAAATCCGCAGATTGGTCTCGGTCACCCTGCCGTGGATTTCATCGACAAACTGGTCCAAATCATAGGCGTAGGCAATTTTAGAATTTTCTGAGATGTTCTTCTGATCTAAAAAAGGGGTAATCTGTTCTTTCATTTTTTGCAAATCTTATATTGGCTGGTGAAATTATGCATCAGTGCATTCATCGCTTTCAAAATAGACTTTCTGGTGATAATCCCGTGAAAATGGCCTCCCTTATCCACCACCGGCAGGAAGGACTCATCGACCAGCTTATGGAGGACGTCAGAAAGAGCATAGTCTGGCTCCACCGTCAGCCCATCCTTTTTGGTCATATGCACAATATCAGTGGTCATAAAGACTTCTTCCGGCAGATCATGCTGCAGGCGGTAGGCCATAATATCCGTCAGGGAAATCGTGCCGACAAACTGTTTATCCGCCGTCACCACCGGGATACGGGAATAGGTCATCTGACTGAGCAGCAAGAGGGCATGATCCACATTGTGAGTATCCACCATGACCGCTAAATTGGCCTCTGGTGTCAGAAAAGTCTCTTCATGCTCCAGCAGATAGGCTTCAAATTCTTTGGCAATCATCGTGCAAACTCCTTAGAAAGGCTTGGGTAAAGCTGGTGTTCACGTGTGTAGTAGTCCACCCGGAAACGGTCCGCTTCGATTTCCAGCTTGGCGTAGAGCCGCTCGTTAATCAGACCGCGCGGCTGGCTGATAGAGCCCGGATTGACAAAGAGGATTTTCCCCTCCATCCATGCCTCAGGAATATGCAGATGGCCGTACAGACAGATGTCCGCTCCTACTTCCTGTGCCCACAGATCTAGCTTTTGAAAAGAAAAATTGATATGAAAGAGATGGCCGTGGGTCTGGGCGATAACGGTGCCGTCCAGATCTGTCACCAAACGCTCTGGATAGCCGTCGTAAAAGTCCATATTGCCGGCTACGACAGAAATGCCCTCCCAAATCTCATCATCAAAAGGCAGCTCCGAATCGCCGTCATGAAAAATAGCATCCACCTTTCCCAAATAACGATTCTTTATCTCCTCTACAATCGCACGGTCCCCATGAGAATCACTCATGACTATGATTGTTTGCTTTGCCATGCTGGAAATACCTCCACTAATTTCTGCACTGCCTGAGCCCGATGGGACTGAGCATTCTTTTCTTCCAAGGTCAGCTCGGCAGATGTTTTTCCTGTTTCTCCCACTAAAAATAAGGGATCGTAGCCAAAGCCATTTTCTCCCTTTGGCTCATGGGCAATATAGCCCGGCCAATCCGCTTCTACTACCAAAGATTCCCGATCCGGACTGGCAACGACCAGCGTCGTATGGAAATGGGCCGAACGGTCCTTAATATCAAAAACCATGGCCAATTCGTGCAGAAGCTTGATATTGTTTTCATCATCGCTCGCTCCCCTGCCGGCAAAGCGGGCTGACCAGACACCAGGCATACCGCCCAAAACATCCACTTCCAGCCCCGAGTCATCTGCCAACACCATCTTGCCAGTCTGCTGACTGATGGTTTCTGCTTTCAGACGGGCATTTTCCTCAAAGGTCGTCCCTCTTTCTTCCACCTCAGGCAGCTCGGGATAATCATTGAGGTTCTCCACCCTGTAGCCCAGCTTATCAAAAAGCTTGCGAAATTCAGCTGTTTTGCCCTCATTGCGGGTAGCGATTAAAATCGTATCTCCGACCGAAACTTCTTCGCCTTCCTTTCCAAAAAAGTCATTCAGGCTGATTTCCTGCTGACTGAGAAAGAAGATTTTCTTCAGCTTATCATGGTGGGTGATCAGGATCGCTCCCTTATGGGAAACCACCTTAAAGTGCGTCGCCTGAGCTTCATTGATCATATCCAGAACAAATTGGATATAAGAAAGCGGAGAGTGGTATTTGACGACTACGGTTGAAAAACTGCCCCGGTCCCGATTGACCAGGCCGGCCAGCTCATCATTGATCCTCTCCAGCAGCTGCCTCTCTTCGCGGGCAATCCCTGAAAAGGTCTGGCACATTCTCCGATAGTCCACCCATTCCCCCAGAAACCAGTTGGCCTCATCAATATACTCATAAATCTTGTTTGCATTTGTCTTTGTCATAGTCTTACATGCTCCACAATTATCTCTTTTCCGAGCCAGCTCTCTGCAATCTCCGCAAAGCTCTTGGCACTGGCTGTTGTGTAAAATCGGTGGTTCAGTTCCTGCTTATCACGGCTGCGGTTGATTTCAAAATAATTGAGCAGGACAGAAATGTCCCGCACGCATTCGGCCCCGCTGTCAATCAGCTTGACCTGGGGTCCCATAACATTTTGAATAATCGGCCGCAAGAGCGGATAGTGGGTACAGCCCAGAACCAAGGTATCTACACGGCCGGCCAGCGGCTGCAGACTTTCATAGACCACCTTTTTGGTCACGCTGGAAGTCAGCTCATTGGACTCCACCAAAGGTACAAATTTGGGACAGGCCAGACTTTCCACCTGCATGTCCGGAGACAGGGCCTGGATCTTCTGGCGGTAGATGTCTGATTTGACTGTCATGGGGGTTCCAATGACACCGATTCGGCCGCTGGCTGTTGACTTAATAGCCGCGCTGGCCCCCGGCAGGATGACACCCAAGACAGGAATCGCCAGCTGCTCTTTGATTTCCTCCCAGACGACTGCCGTTGCTGTATTGCAGGCAAAAACTATCATCTTGACATCCTTGGTCAGGAGAAAGTTGACCAGCTGCCAAGTATAAGCCCGGATCTGCTCAGCAGGCCTTGGGCCATATGGGGCCCGTGCCGAATCTCCGATATAAATTACCTCTTCGTGGGGGAGCTGCCGCATGAGCTCGCGGACAACAGTCAGCCCCCCCACACCCGAGTCTAAAAAACCGATTGGTCGATTGTCCATAAGGTCTTCTTTCTAAAACAAGGGATTGGAAGCCGAGTCCAAATCCCCATTTTTTATATAAGAACCTGTATGCCTGCAGCTTACCCCATCCAAGGAGAACATCCTCTCTCACTGGCCAAGCCGCCTCCGTAGAATACAGGTCCTAAATTCTGCTCAGCCTCAAAGCAGCGAGGCTGGCTGCAGATTATTTTTTCTTTTTGCTGTTGGCCAGCGCTGCTTTCTGCTGGCTGATAATCTGACGGTACACCTGATGCACCTTGGCCTCACTCGGCCGCTGGCCGCTGGCACTGAGCAGAGTACGGACCGCTTCCACATTCAAGCGCGGATTTTCCGCAAATTCCTTTTCCACCTGACGGCGCAGCAAGTACATCCCCAAAATGATGCCTCCGGCAAAGGCGGCAATCACCAAGAAAATTGGTAAAACTAGATTCATATCAAGAACTCCTCTATTCCATTTTTACATTACTTCTTATTATACCATATTAGAAAATTTTTGCCTAGTAAGAGAAAACTTTGAAAAATAAAGCTTTTCAAGATTTATACTAATTCTATTTTAGTTTCACATCCTTTTTGGCGGACGTCAGCTTCAACAGCCCGGGAATCTTTTTCAATCTGATTCTAGAAACTGGAAGTAAGGCTGAAAGGCTAGGGTTCGAGCAAACGCAGCTTGCAGCAAAAGAATTGCAGAGTTCCACAGCATGCTGCTGAGCTTAGAGCCTCAATAACACTGCTTTCACTAATTATTGGCAAGAGCTAGTAAAATTCCATCATCGAGAAAAGGTCGGAATTATTTCAATACTAATGTAAAATGACTTCTAAAGTTTTAGATTTCAGATTGGAAATTGTATAGTCTTTTCCTTTGCTTTTAGTAGTGATCGGAAGCTTTATCTATAACCTCAAAACCTCCACTGGAGCTTTTGAGCAATCAGCTACCGAGTCAAGAGTTTTTTACCAAAACAAAGCGAGACTGAAGAACTTTTATACAGCATCTTCCAAAAGTTACATCCCCCTGTGAGTGAGGACACAGTCACCACGGGAGTCTGTCTCAGCCTCCTTATCCACAGCCTTTCGATCTCACTATCTTGTTTCTAGGTTCGGACTGAACGAAAGCCGAGAACTGCGTTCCCTTTATCTCCAGCCTCCAACAGTCCTTCTGGACTGTTGGAGCAAGGCAAGTTAACGACGAAATAAAAGATAAACTAAATGACGATATTGGCCATTCCCCCTATCTTCTATTTGATCAATTGATTAGATTATTTAAAAGCGCCAACTACAACAGTGACGCTTCTATTTTAAAAATTAAATTTAAAATTCTGATAAAGTTGTTTATAAAAAAATTTTGCTGTGCAAATCTACTCGCCTATTTTTCTAACCGTTTTTGCAGGTGTTTTTTTATTTCTTCTCCATAAGTTTTTTCTTTCTCAAAAGTCATCTGCAACTCTCCGATATGAAATCGACTGCCTTTTCTCATTTTTTCTGAGAAATCTTCTAACCATGGATAACTATTTAATAACGTAATGTCATTTTTGGCATTCTTCGTAATGACAAAACCTCCCAGATGAGATAAGACTTGCAGGATTTCATCAGAATAAAGCCAAGTCATAAAATCAAGCGCCAAACGATTATTTCCATTTTTGATAATTCCCAGACAGCCTCCGCCAAGCAGGGGAGATTGACCTGGAATATCAGCAACACCTATCATGCTGCTGCTTAAAACGCTTGAGCCACGCAAAAAACGAAAGGCATAGTTTGAATAAATAATTTCCATAGCTGTCTTTCCCAAGGCAAAATTATCAGCAACCTGACGCCAGTGATCCTCTGAATTATTTAAAGAAAAATCCCTGCTTGCAGTATATTCCTCCAGTGTTTTTTCAAACAGTTCCTCAGTGAATGCTTCCTGTTTAATTTTCTCCTTTAATCTTGGAATAAAATCACTGTACGACAAAATTGGATTTAAATCTGAAATAGTATGCCCGTATAAATTGTATTCTGTTTGAATAGATTCATTTCTTAAAAATCTTGTAATTCGGTCAAATTGTTTAAAATTTTCAGGAACTTTTAAATGTTCTCTGGTTGTTTCAAAATACCGCCTTTGAAATAGCTTATCTTCAAAGAGATCCTTTCTGTAAAACAACATCTGAACACTAATATCAAGAGGTATTGTATACAGTTCGTCATTAATATGTACATACTCAGCCACCAGTTTTGCATCAAACTTCTGCATTATATTTTTTATCGCTGCAGAATCCTGTAAGTTTTGCAGTAAGGCTTTATCAACACTCCTTAACCAAGCCATATCCAACCTGACTAATTCATATTCCTGCAGTTTTGGTGAACGTTCCATTACTAATTCATACAGCAGATGATAAGGCAAGGTATCAATTTTCACTTCTATGCCGGAAAGACTGTGATATTTGTCCAGCAACGACTTCATCGCCTCTGTCATCGGGCTCTCAATCGTCAGCATTTTTATCTTTTGTTTTTGACCGCTGACTGGAACTGACAGCTGTTGATAGAGACCATCAGCCTGAATTTCCAAATCTTCTTTCGATAGATTATCAATTTTTCTAGCAACTGCATTCGCGCATTTTTCGATATTTAATTCAATATAATCCATACCCGATTGATGAAAAATCTGTCGATTGCAAATTGTCACGATGTGGGTATTGGCTTCAAATCCGTTCCACTCCGCCGTTTTCATAAACAGTTCTGTTAAATCCGGACTGGTCGAAACAACCAGCGTGTGTCTTGCAGATTTCTTGACCAATTCAAATAAATTCAATAATATTTTTGAATCATTAATACGAGTAACCGGTATAGGATTGTCACAGTCAAGATAATTTTCTAAATCATGGATAAACTGTCTGTCTCTTTCAAGCTCATGAGATAAAATCCTTAAATCTGTTATATCATAGCGCTGTATTAAATCAGAAATAGCATAAAAAGTTTTATCATGATTAAAACCAATATTGATTAATTTAGGTAACTTCTTAGAACTCCAAAAATCCACATAATAAATATTTAAACTGTTCTTAGAAGAAAGATAGCTGTTTGTTGGCCTCATTCCGCAGCAAACAATTGCCTTAGGCAGACTGGCCGAACGTTTTTCAATCGCTTGATCCACTTCTTTTCTATCAAAAATATAAGAAACTTCTACCTCTATATTTTTGCGATAAAAATATTTAGATAAAATGGATAAAAACAGGGTATATTTGTCCTGAAGGCTCATAGGCAGCAGAACAACCACCTTGTCCGAGTTCTTTTTCCTTAAGAGCTGGGCTTGGGAATTAAGCTGATAGCCTAATTTTTTCGCTGCTTCTTCAACTAACTGGATTTTCTGGGTGCTAACATTCCCTTTTTTGTTAAGTACATTGGAAGCTGTGCCGTGAGAAACACCAGCCATTTTTGCTATATCTTTAATCGTGACCATATGAATCCCTTTGATACTGTATTACTTAATACTCTCTTTCTGTTTAAACCCACACATCCATACCTTTGACTCGTTTCAGCTACTCCCAGGTTGTTGGCAGCAGCGGATAAAGAAAAAGCAGTTTCCAACTTTTGTCAAGTCAGCCTCACTTCCGGTTGTATCGACTTCATCCGTTACTTCAAAGCAACTTTCTGAGCGTTTCGAGGTCCAGTGTGAATGTTCATCGTTTGAGTATAAGTTCATTCTATCACAATTTTAGTATTTACCAAAACGTTCTAAATAATGATTCAGCTGCTCCACTGCTGTTTTTTCATCAAAGACCTGGATCGCTTCCATTCCAACAGTTTTAGCAGCCTGAACATTTTCTGCCATATCATCCAAAAAAAGACAGTTTGACGCTTTCAAATCATACCTTTCTAAGAAACACCTATAAATACTTGCATCAGGTTTCATAAGCTTTTCCTCAAATGACAGCAGCTTTCCCTGAATGACTTTAGCTATCGGCAGCCAGTCTTCTTCCAAGCGATAATAAATCTCCGATGTATTAGACAAGATATAAATATGATAGCCTTTTTTCGCATAGCTGATGGCAGCTTGCTGCAAAACAAGGCGTTTATCCAAGGCCTGATACCAATTATAAAAAATATTTTCTATGGTCTTGCTGTAACTGCCATCCAAACGAAGACATACCTGTTTCACAGCATCAGAAAGCGGCAGCAGCCCCTTATCTACCTGATGCCAAATCTGTGATTGAAAAATCGCCAGATTCAGCCTGTTGGCCCGTTCAGCATCCTTTTCATAAAAATCAATCACTTTTTGGGGATTCCATTCAATGAGAACATTTCCCATATCAAAAACAATTGTATCAATCATTATCTCACTCTTTTATTTCTTCTATATATTTTACTCCTGGCTGCTGATGAATATCCTCGATGAACTTTAAATGATCAAATGTATCATTTAAAGTCAGAGAAAAATAACAGCCGATTTCTCCTTTTTCATTGTTGGCATGGTAAAGCGTATCCGTATCAATCAAGCCATTTTGAATGTTGTTCACTTTAATCTGATGATTTGAGAGATAAATCAACAAACGATTAAAAGCCTCCAAAGATGTTAATACCAAATAAACATCTACCTTCCGTGAACGTTTTTGGATATAACTCTTTAAAGGCTGAAAAATAGTCATAATGAGCAATAATGCTACAGCGCAGGCGATTGCTCCCGAATAGAAGCCTATTCCGATGGCTAAGCCAATAGCTGCAGAGGTCCAAATACCCGCTGCAGTCGTCAGCCCTTTCACTCGGTTGTTCTTCGTAACCAGTATCGTACCGGCTCCTAAAAAACCAATCCCACTGATAACCTGAGCGCCCATTCGGGTTGGATCTCCTGTATGATAAATTTCAGAAACAAATTCATTGGTCATCATCACCATAGCTGACCCCAGACAGACCAATATATAAGTCCTAAAGCCTGCCGACTGCGCTTTTCTTCCTCTTTCTAGGCCAATGATTCCTCCAATGATAACAGACAGTAAAATACGAAACATGATAGAAGTAAGACTTAAGTTATCTCTACCTATCACTACTATCCTCTCATTTCTTTCTACGATATTGAGTAACAAATAATGCAACAGATGACATCAGCATCAAAACAACTGTATAAACAAAGCTCATAGCCTGAGCGTTTGATGTGGCTGTCTCATCACTGGCAGCTTTAATAACAATTCCCAGCGGCTGATACAAAGGGTGGTATAAAAAGACAGATAAATCATAGTCAGCCAATAAGGAGTTGAAATTCAGCACAATAACGGACAGCACGGTCGGCATGATGAAAGGAATAATGACTTTCACCATTGTATAGAGAGTGGAGGCTCCCATACTCTTTGCCGCTTCCTCCATATTGTCGTCAATACTGAAGAATACCGCTTTAATCATACGATAGGAAAAAGGCAGCTTGACGACTATATAGGCAATCAGCATAATAATAAGAGTCCCGACCAAAACCTGATTGAAAACTAACAATCTTGGAACATTATATGTAAAAAGTAAACCAATAGCAATCAAGGTACTCGGCAAAACCCAAGGCAGGAGTGCCCCGTATTCGAAAATCACATCGAATTTCTTCTTGGACTTATGCACAATTCGAGCAATGATAATCGCTAAGAAGGTCACTAACACAGCTGCCAGCAAAGAATAAATCAGACTGACCAGATAAGGAGTGAAGGCTGATGAACTTTCAAACAGCTGCTGATAATTATCTAAAGTTAATTCTGACAGAATTAACTTACCGGATTTAATAGCTGCTGAGGAACTGAATGAATACAAGACAACCAGAACAATCGGCATCATATAAATCAAAAACAGGATATAAGCAACGACATGAAGAATAACATTCCAGACAGGAGATAAAATCTTCTGCTTATGCAAGGCAGCCTTCGTTTTACTGACAGAAATATAATTGCCGCCGCGCTCCACTCTGTTTAAAATAGTCAGCAAAATAATTGTTGCCAGTCCTAAAATAATCGCCAGAAAAGCTGCAATATCACGAGATGCAGTAGTCTTAGCAAACGTAATAATCATCGGATTTATGGTCTGAAATTCCGTTCCTCCAACAATCAAAGGTGCTGAAACTGCTGATAGACCAGTCAGAAAAGTCAGAATAGTTAAGGCGAACAGCGTCGGTTTCAATGTCGGCAAAACAATTTTGTAAATAACAGTTAAAGGCTTGGCTCCCATATTTCTGGCGGCCTCAATCGTATGGTAATCAAGCGAGCGCACTGCATTTGTCAGAAACATAATATGATTGGAAGTACAGGCAAAGGTCATAATGAACAAAACCGCACCATAACCATGAAACCAATTTGAATCCAAGTTAGGCAAGATTATCTGAAAGAGCGATGTCATAAAACCTTTTGAACCATAGACAAATTTATAGCCTGCAACCAATACCACGCCACCGTAAACCAGAGAAGTCATATACCCCAGCCGCAGAATTTTGGCACCTTTGATCTCCCAATATTCTGTCAAAAGGACAATCAGAGTACCAACTATATTAACAGTAACAACCATAGAAACAGCTAAGATAAAGCTATTGGCAATACTGTTGATAGCCCTCTCCGAATTTAAAACCTTGGTCACAGCCGTAAAAGTTAAATTTCCATTTTTAAAGAAAACATCTTTTAATAGATTTAAATTCGGAAATACTACAAAAGCAACGATTAGCCACAGAAGCGCTGATTTTAGTATCAGCTGTTTCCAGTTGACTCTTTGTTTTTTCATATCAGCCTCCTAGTACTGCAGTACATCATCAGGATTAAGGTATAAGGTTATGCGATCGCCGATTTCTCTGTTTGAAATGCCATCGTTTTTTTCCAGAACAAAAATAGTATCGCCGTTTGCTAATTTTGCTGTATATTTAATTAAAATACCTTCAAATTCATAATCGCTGACCACTGCCTGACAGCTCAAATCCCGCTCGCTTTCTCTGGTGAAGCGAAGCCTTTCCAAGCGAATAAACCCTTCCTTATCCTGATAGTGATAATCTGTACCATGAGAAATCTCCTGAAGAACTTCTGCCGACAGAACATTGCTGTCCCCGATAAATTCACAGACAAACTGGGTCTTTGATGCATTGTAAATTTCTTTAGGACTGCCAACCTGCTCAACATAACCATTATTAAAGACTGCAATCCTATCGGATAAAGTCAGAGCCTCTTCTTGATCATGTGTAACATAAAGAGTTGTAATTTTTAGATCTTTCTGCAGTCGTTTCAGCTCCTTGCGAAGATCAATTCGTAGTTTTGCATCTAAATTGGATAAGGGTTCATCTAAGCATAGAATGGTAGGTTCCAACACCAAAGCACGCGCCAAAGCAACCCGTTGCTGCTGACCGCCCGACAATTCCGAAACATTCCTCGTTAACTGCTGTTCAGAAATCTTAATCTTTTTCGCAACCTCGTAAACCTTTGCCTTAATAATATCTGGACTAACTTTTTTAACTTTCAGACCAAAAGCAATATTTTCATATACTGTCATGGTCGGAAACAAAGCATAGGACTGAAAAACAATTCCAATGCCTCTCTGTTCCGGCTCTGTATGGGTAATATCCTTGCTATCCACAAAGATACTGCCTTTGCTTGGAGTTAAAAAACCGACTAAAGCTCTAAGGGTTGTTGATTTTCCGCAGCCGCTAGGGCCTAGGAAAGTGAAAAACTCACCTTCCTCGATTTCTAAATTTAAATTTTCAATGGCGACAAAATCCCCATAAGAAATTTCGATATTATCAAATTTAATCATCTTGCTTCCCTATAACTAACTAATTAATTTTAATTATTGAACAAATTCTAATTCAGCTTTTTCGACCCATTTGTCAATGTTTTCAGCAATGAATTCCCAATCCATTTCCTGCGGATTAACTTCTTCTCTAAATTTCTTCACGTCTTCTGAAGCAGATTCCAGCGCTTTCTTGTTGGCCGGAATGGTTCCAAATTTTTTACTCCATTCAGCCTGCAATTCTTCTCCGCCAAACCAATTAATAAATTCTTTAGCTAACTCCTGCTTTTTAGATGAAGAAATGACAGCTGCCTGTTCTGTAACAAATGGTACACCGACCTTCGGACTCATAACTTGGAAATCATAAGAGCGTTCGCTTTCAGCCTGCAATAGACCTGAACCCCAGACCATGCTGTAGTCAAGGCCTTTGTCTCCCTCTAAAATAGTTGTCGCAAAATTTTCATCCTGCGCATAAATATAAGCATTTTGTATGTACTTTTTAGCAATATCCCATCCTTTATCGGAAATACCTAAATCGCCATTTTTATCTTTATAACGAACTAGAATACTTGCCAGCACTGTCTTAGAAGTTCCTCCGCTTAGACTGAAAATACCGTACTTATCCTTGTACTGCGTATCAGCTAAATCGCTCCAGTCACTTGGCATTTTCACATCCTTTTTCCCAATCAGAACAAGTGGCTGAACAACCGTTGGATAGTAGTAACCCTCTTTATCGCCAAGACTTGTATCTACATCGGATGCCCATGATGGTTCATACTTGACGAGTAAATCCTCTGCTTTGAGTTTATTGTACTCCAGATTATTAAGGCCGTAAACCATATCGGCTACTCCATTATTCTTCTCTGCAATTAGACGGTCAGCCAATTCTCCGCCAGGAATATCAACGACTTGAATATTGAATCCTGCTTCTTTGGCTTTTTCTGTCAGCCACTCTTTCCGGCCATCTGAAGCAGAGTTAGAATAAATAACCAATTGCTGATTCTTATCAACCTTACCAGTTTCAGACTCAGAATTTTCATTTTTAGCAGACGAGCCGCAGGCTGTCAGTACCAATAAGCAGAAAGCTGTCATCAGCATCATCAGTTTTTTCATTTTATGTTCCTCCGTTTTTAAGATTTTATACTCAATGAAAATCATCAGCAAATTAGGGAGCTAGCCGCAGGTTGCTCAACAGTCTGGGAGATTGTTGAGGCGCGGATAAGACTGACAAAGTCAGTCAAAGGCTTGCGGCTGATACAAGCTTCGCTTGCCTTATCCGCAACCTTTCTACCTCACTATCTCGTTTCTAGGTTCGGGCTGTAAAGGTCTACCAGACCTTTTCACTCCCCCGGACTGGTAAAGCAAGGCGACACTGGTGCAGTTTGAAGAGTTTTTCAAAGAGTATTAGTAAATAATTTTAACCCTTGTTATAGTTTTTTAATAATAAAGGCCAGTCTGTCTGAATAATGTCAAAACCAAGATCCATCAACCGTCCCCAGCTTTCCTCTGCGCCTTCTATAATCGCAAGATTATCATCTAGACCAGCAGATAGTAAAATAGTATCATTTAAAGTTAAAGCATTGACCCACAATAAAATATTTTTTCGCTTCAAAGATTCTATAGTGTCTTTTTTCAAAAGTTCTGAATCAAAATTTTCAAAAATCAATTCTATAGCTGCAAGTTCAAGCTCTTGGTAAGACAGAACCAAATCCAGTTCTTCTTTCGTCGCTACAATCGGCATAAACTGAATCTTTAAACCTGACTGAACCAGCATATCTAGATATTCTTTCTTAGCAGGTGCTTTTAGCAATAACTGATTCAAAAGTTCACTATCTTTTAATTTATCTAAAAAAGTGTCCCAATAAAACCAGCTGCGATCAATATTAATCCAGCATTTCCCGTACAGCTTACTGAAAATGAAATCCAAACTTTCTACTCTTTGAGAAATAAATTCTCCCGAAGTATTCCGGACTGGCTGCTTATCAATTTCAGCTGAACTCATCTTGAGTATATTGAGCTTCTCACCAAAAACAATGTCTTCTTGCCCATCATGAAAGCCATAGAATTTTCCATCAGTTGAGCGTATCACGTCCACTTCAACCATATCAGCTCCATGCCTCAGAGCATTTATATAAGCTAAAGCAGTATTTTGAATGACATTCCCACCGCTAGTACCCCTATGGGCTGCAACAATAACGCCTTTTTTGCGTAACTCTAAAAGAGATTCCATAAAGTCCTCCTTATCTTTTAAAATGTAACCCCTTACATTTTATTATACATTATTTTTGGAACGTGTCAATTATTTTTGTTGTTTTTCTTCTGAATATATGAATAAAAGTGTTTTCTCCGCAGAATTTTCCAATGTATTTTCTAATTATAAGGCATTGGTTTGGAACGTATCAATTTTTGTGCAAAAAAATGGAGGGTTGACTTGCATGTCGGAAGTCTGGCCCGCACTCTGTATAAGAACTAAAACTGTTCAATTTTTAGTTCTTGGCCCAACGTCGCAAGCTTCAGCAACCTGTTAAACTGTTGAGGGTTTAGGAAAAACTAAATCTTATTCACCACCTCAAATAGTTAGTTACGATCTGCTGGGTTAAGAATTTTTGGCTATAAAAATAGGCTCTATAATTTCTGTAGTGGGTAGATCCACTCCAGATAGTATAGAGCCGTAATATTTTTCGTATAAGATATTACTCATTAAATAGAGCTTCGAGTGTGAGCTTAATCTTTCCTGAATAGTGGGGTGTTATAAACATGCAATGTATAATCAATCAACTAATCGATAGATTTGTACTGGCAACAGTCTTAGCTTCATTCCCTTTGGCCTTTAATAAAATTACATTTGTCTCTTCTAAACTGCCATTTAAAGAAATCACTAAAACAATATCGTCCTGACTCGCAATTTCAGGTATCCTTTCAATAGAAAAGCAGTCTATATAATCATTTGACCCAAGAGAATTCTATATAAAACTGTCATCTTGTTTGAGAGACTTTTATACCAAATTTTCTCTATTTTTCAAAATCAAAGCCATAGAGCGTCGCAAAATAATCTTCGGGTCTTTCTGCCCGGCGAATCATGCGGGCTTGGCCGTTTTCCTGCAGGAGAATTTCGCTGGAGCGGAGCTTGGCATTGTACTGATAGCCCATAGAAAAACCGTGGGCGCCGGCATCGTGGATGACCAGCGTGTCGCCGATCTGACTGACAGGCAGCCGGCGCTGAACGGCAAATTTATCATTATTTTCACAGAGGCTGCCGACCACATCGACCAGCTCCGTTTCCCCGTCAGGACGGTCCATATTGGTAATATGATGATAAGAGCCGTACATGGCCGGACGCAGCAGATTGACCGCTGACGCATCCACCCCCAGATAGGTACGGTAGGTCTGCTTCTTATGGGTTACTTTGGTGACCAAAAGACCATGCGGCGCCAGCATAAAGCGGCCCAGCTCGGTATAAATCTTGACCTGCCCCAGTCCTGCCGGTGCCAGGATTTCTTCATAGGCCTGACGAACGCCTGCGCCGATAGCGGCAATGTCATTGGCCTCTTCTTCGGGCCGGTAGTTGATACCGATGCCGCCCGAGAGATTGATGAAGTCCAGCTCGACTCCTGTCTCAGCCACTACTTCTACAGCCAGCTCAAAAAGCTGGCGGGCCAATTCAGGATAGTAGTCGTTGCTGACAGTATTAGAGGCCAAGAGGGCATGGATTCCAAACTGCTCAGCACCCAGCTCCTTTAACTCTTTAAAAGCCTGAATCAGCTGCGCCTTGGTCATCCCAAACTTGGACTCTTCTGGGTTGTCCATAATGCTGGTTCCCAGCTCAAAGACTCCGCCGGGATTGTAGCGGCAGGAAATGACCTTGGGAATGCCCGCAGTCTCTTTCAGAAAAGCCACATCTTCGTAAGCGTCAAGGTTTATGGTCGCTCCCAGCTGGCGGGCAAATTGGAATTCCTCTGCCGGAGTGTTATTGGAGGAAAACATGATATCCGGCCCGGCAAAGCCCAATTTCTGGCTCATCAGCAGTTCCACATAGCTGGCACAGTCTAGCCCGCAGCCCTCTTCCTGCAAAATCCTGAGGATAGTGGGATTCGGCGTAGCTTTGACCGCAAAATACTCCTTAAAGCCTGGATTCCAGGCAAAGGCCTGATGCAGAGCACGCGCCGTCTCCCGAATCCCTCTCTCGTCATAGAGATGGAAAGGCGTGGGAAACTCCTCTGTAATCTGGGCTAATGCTTGGCGGCTGATAAAAGGTCTTTTCATACTCTTTCCTGCTTTCTCTTTGCTTGCTTCATTATATCATAAAAAAGCAGGGGAAACAAAAAGGCCTGAACGCTGCCTGACTCTGTATAGCTCCAATTTGTAAAATAAAAAAGGCTGAAACAGCCTTTAATAGCTCCTTAATCCCTTCTGCCAAAAATACGCAGCAGATTGAGGAAAAGATTGATAAAGTCCAGATAGAGCGAAAGCGCAAGGGAAACGGCCCAGCCATTGCCGGGATTGCCATTGGTCTGCTCATAGACATAACGGATTTTCTGATTATCCCAAGCAATCAAACCTGAAAACACGACTACTCCGATGATGCTGGTAATAAAGTCCATCATCGAACTTTGCAGAAAGATATTAACCAGACCAGCAGCAATCAGGCCAATCAGAGCCGCCATACAGGCTTTCCCGATACCAGAAAGGTCTTTTTTGGTCACCTTGCCGATAAAGGCCATGATAAAGAACATAATGGTAGCCGTCACAAAGGCGGACAGAACGGTTGATTGGGTATACAGAGCCATGATAATGCTGAGGGTGAAACCATTGAGCCCAGAATAGAGCAGGAAAATAGGCAGCGCTGCACTGCTGTTTCTCAGAGCCATTCCTGAAGCCACCAGGACCAGAATCAGCTCAGCTGCACCAGCTGCGTAAAAGATCCAAATGGAGCCTGTCAGAACAGAAATAATGACGTCCTGAAAGAGGGTCAGCATCAAGGCTGAGACAAAAGCCGAAATTCCCAGACCGATTCCGACCAAGGAATAGATTTTAGCATAGAAGGCATTAACATCCGTCTTATCGTGGATAATTGTATGATTCATAGTTTCTCCTTTATCATTGTACACTGAAATTCAGGGTTTCATCATTCTGCGATGAAACAATTTGCGATTACCAATTTTCCGCCGCCAAGGCTCTGTCGCTTCTTTGACAGCACAGTATTTGTCAACCATGGTCACGATATAGGACTCCCTGTAACGCGGCGGTGCAAGGGTTGCCCCCCACATATGCTTGACAATAATATCCTCTTCAACTTTATTTAATTTGGTAATTTTGCGGGCATTGCGAACGGCTAAGCGGGGATGAACCCAAGCATGGCTTTTTTTAAACTTGGTCACCCGCCAGTCATAGTAGAATAAATCATGCAGCAGAGCGCCGCGGGCCGTACTGCGGGCATTCCAGCCAAGCTTTTTAGCAATTCTATAACTAGTATAACTGACATTGATAGAATGTTCAAGCCGGTTGGAATGAATATGGTGGGGAATTTCCTTTAAACGCTGAACACTGGGCTGCTCAAGCAGACGGCCAACATAAGCCATAAATTCCTTGTCCTCCCTGTAAGGCATCGCATCACCTCCAATTGCTTTCTATTATACCTCATTTTCTGAATTTTAGCTTAAGAAAAAAATCAAAATGCCGGCTGCGACTGCAACATTCAGGCTTTCAGCCTGGCCCTTCATGGAAATATGGACCAAAACATCTGCTGCGTCTGCTATTTCTGGACTGATGCCCTGGCCTTCATTGCCCATAACCAGCACAAACTTTTCGGGTTTGCTCAATTCCCTGTAATCAAGGGAATCTTCCGACAGAGTCGTTGCCAAGAGCGGCAGGTGAGAAGCCCGAGCCAAGGCAATGAAAGCGGCCGTCTCCATGCGGTAAACAGGCAGGTGAAAATGGCTGCCCTGCATAGAGCGCAGGGTCTTGAGACTGTAAATATCAGCTGAATGACTGGAAATAACAACCGCATCAAAGCCAGCAGCATCTGCCGTGCGAATCATGGTGCCGACATTGCCCGGATCCTGAACATCCTCCAGAAAAAGACAGCGCCCAGACAGGCTTGCAGGCGGTTCCTCTTGGTCAAGAGCAATTTCTGCCACAATTCCCTGCGGGGTCTTGCTGTCTGCCAGGTCTGCCAGAATATCCGGACTGACAAAGACTGTCTGGGGAAAGGCCGCCAGCTGCTCTGCATAGTCTGCCAAGGCAAAAATCCGAATCAGCTCAGCCTGACCCTTCACCGCTTCCTCAAAAAGATGCCAGCCCTCAATCAGATAGGAAGCCCTGCGGTATTTTTTTGATGCAGTTTTTTAGCTTTTTTTACCACATTATTGGCTTTTGAGGTTATAATATTCATAAGTACATTATATCACAATTTGTCGGATTGCACTGATACTGAGGGCCGATTGCTCAAACGATGAGAATGCTGATACTCTTTGAAAAGCCAAGATGCTACTTCTTTAGGGAAGATTTACTCTCAATCGTCTCATACTCAATGACAATCATCAGCAAACGAGGAAGCGAGCTGCTCAAAAGCTCCAGTGGAGGTTTTGAGGGGACAGATAAAGCTTCCGCTAGGAATTGTCAAAAAGCTCCGCTGGCTGCGCTGCTTTGCCTTGTCATCTTTGACTGTCTTTGAACAGCAAACAGAAAGAGTATCCATCTGCTCTGGCTTCTCGGTCCAATCCATTTCCAATTCATTCAGGAGGCTACCATGCAAAAA
>NZ_KQ969393.1:89177-103445 GCF_001578865.1 Streptococcus sp. DD11 | reverse complement strand
TGGGGAGTTTACTCTCTGGCACTTGAAATCGGCGGAATCACCGGCCGGGTCTGGAATAACGACGACGGCACCGTTGGGATTCTGGCCCAGGCTGAAACACCGGCACTCATGGCCAAATTTATCCAGGAAATCCGCAAGGGCCCTACTCCTTTCTCTAAAGTCAGCTATTTAGATGTTACCATGGCTAACTTTGACTCCTATACAGACTTTAAAATTTCAAATTAGGTCTGCAGAACTATTGTATATTTTGCAAAAAAACAGTAGAATAGATAGGTATTATTTTTAAGAAACAAAGGAAAGAAAACGTGAAAAAAATTAAAAGATTCTTATTCTCAGCGATGGGACTGGCTGCCCTTCTGGTCCTGTCAGGCTGTGTCGGCCGGGATAAGGCCGGCAATCCTTCTGGCCTGATTTGGGACGTGATTGGCCAGCCAATGGCAGACGGCATTCAGTTTTTTGCTAAAAATGCCGGTCTGGGCTATGGCTTAGCCATCATCATCGTTACCCTCATCGTGCGGATTATTATCCTGCCGCTGGGAATTTACCAGTCTTGGAAAGCAACGCTGCAGTCTGAGAAGATGAACTACTTCAAGCCGATTTTTGCTCCGATTCAGGAACGGGTCAAGAATGCAGAAACACAGGAAGAAAAACTGCAGGCCCAGCAGGAGCTCATGGCGGCTCAGAAAGAAAACGGCCTCAGCATGTTTGGCGGCATGGGCTGTCTGCCCCTGCTCATCCAGATGCCTTTCTTCTCTGCCCTCTTCTTTGCAGCTCAGTATACTCAAGGAGTGGCAGGCAGCTCCTTCCTCTGGATTGGCGATCTGTCCAAAAGCGACTGGGGACTGACAGCTATTGTCGGAGTGCTCTACTATATCCAGTCTGTACTCTCCCTGCACGGGATCGAAGATGAAACTCAGAGAAACAGCATGAAACAAGCCTCTTTTATGAGCCCAATCATGATTGTTGTCTTCTCCGTCTTCTCTTCAGCAGCAGTGACTCTCTACTGGGTAGTCGGTGGCTGCATCCAGATCATCCAGCAGTTTATCATCAACTATCTCATCCGTCCGCGTCTGAGAAAGCAGGTGGCAGAAGAATTTGAAAAAAATCCTCCTAAAGGCCTGAAAAAAGCCAGCCGCGCTAAAGATGTTACTCCACAGGCACAGCCGGCCATCGAGCAAAAGAGCAAGAAGAAAAAGAACCGCAATGCCGGCAAGCAGCGGTCCAGATAAAGCAACAAACTTTAAGAGCTTTTGATCATAAAAAACGAGACTGAGACATTTTGTCTCAGCCTCGTTTTTTGCTTACAGAAGGACTGTAAAGCCAATCAGACCTTTTTTGTAGGAAACAGAAATCTTTCCTTTAAAAACCCGGACCAGACTTTCTGCCATGGACAGGCCGATACCGTAACCGCCCTGTCTGTGATTGTGGGACTCATCTTCCCGATAGAAGCGGTCGAAGAAACGGCTGTAGTCCACATTTTTTCCGTCAGCATAGCTGTTAGCGACAGTCAGACGAGCTCTTTTCCCGCGCTTCGCCTTGGTCAGAGTCACAAAAATCTGCCCGCCCTCATCGCAATATTTGCAGGCATTGTCAATCAAAATGCTGACCAGCTCATAGAGTTCATCCTCAGTCGCCTTGACATGAATGCCCTCCTGCAGCTTGATTTCATAATTCTTGCCGGCTTTTTCCATGACAGATTTGAAGTTATTGGCTGCTTTTTGAGCCACTTGGGAAAAGTCAACATCTACCAGAGTAAGATCCGGCTGTTCTTCTAGGCGAGACAGAACGACCATCTGATTGATGAGATTGCTGAGCCGCTCTACCTGATCCTTGGTGCTTGCTGTCCACTCATTTTCACCCGTCATCAGCTCCTGCAGCTCCGTATTGGCCGAAATGATGGCCAGAGGCGTTTTTAGCTCGTGACCAGCATTGGTGATAAAGCGTTTCTGATTCTCATGGTTCCTGATATAGGGACGAATGGCAAAGCTGGAAACGACGGAAACAGCCAGAACGAAGAAGAGCAGACTATAGAGCGACAGCTGAATCGACAGCCAGAAAAAGTCGTTGCGGTCTTCCAGATAATTCGTCGAATTCAGGATAACGACCAGATAGCGTTTGGTCTTTGCATCCTGAGTCACCTGATAGGAATAAAACTGATTGCCGACATTGAAAATTCCGCTCGTACGGCTGCCGGTGACAACCGCCTGGGCATAGCTGAAAGCCTGCTCCTGGGTCAGATTGGATATATGCTCCAGATTGGAGGAATAGACGGTCTTGTCTTTATTGTAGACCACGCTGAAATAACGATACTGATAAATGGTATCAATGGTGATGCGGTCGTTTTGCAGGCTTTCGGCCGTTTCCTCCACACTGGGAAAATCACCGTTATGATCCGAAAGGATATTCAAAACTGCCTGAATCTCGTCATTCATTTGCAAAAAACGGACAGAGTTGAATACTCCGACCAGCAGAAAGAGGATACCTGTGATAGCGACCGTAGCAATCAGAATAAAGCGAATCCTAAGCTTACGAAACATGGCTTGCTCCTTCCCCGTCCAGCGGCACCAAGGCAAAGCTGCCCCCCTCTTCACCCGAAATAGCCAAATCGGCATGGATAGCCTTCAGCTTTTGCCGCAGGTAGGAGATATAAATCCAGACAAACCCCTCATCCAACTCCTCGTCCTGATCATTGGACCAGACATGGCGGAAAATCTCCTGCGTAGACAGCTCTTTGCCGGCATTCAGCATGAAAAACTCCATCATCTTGGATTCCTTGCCGGCCAGACGGATAGAATTGGAACTGGCCAGCTCCTGCTCTCCGACATTAAGGCTGGTCTGTCCCACCTGCAGCAGATTAGGGGTAAAGGCTTCAACGCGTCTGGACATGGAGCGCAGCCGGGCCAGCAGTTCCTTGAGCGAAAAAGGCTTGGTCAGATAGTCATCAGCCCCAGCATCAAGACCCGTCACCTTATCGTCCACCTCTGACATGGCTGTCAGCATGATGACATGGGTCCTATCGCCGGACTGGCGGATTTCCTTTAAGGCTTCAATCCCTGTCTTTAGCGGCATCATAATATCCAAAATCATCAGATCATAGGCCTTCTTTTTAGCCAAATCCACCGCTTCCTGACCGTCAAAAGCGGTATCTACCTCATAGCCTTCCCGCGTCATGGCCATTTCCAAAACGCGGGACAGCTGCTGTTCGTCTTCTGCTAATAGTATTTTCATCAGGCTTACTCACTTTCTCGGATCAGATTGCGGATAGTCTGCATGGTAACATCACAGGAAGCCAGCTCATCCGCACAGCGCTTGAGCTCCCGGACGATTCGCTTGCTGTCCTTGATTTCCTGCTTATACTTGAGCTGATGCTCCAGGCTGGCCCAGGAGTCCATGGCAATCGTGCGGAGCTGGATTTCGGCAAAATAGCGGCCGGGAGTGCGGCCCTGACAGTCCTCATAGGGCGTTTCGACTTCCAAAATCAAATGATAGGAGCGGTAGCCATTGGGCTTGGCCGTCTCAATATAGTCCTTCTCCAAAATAATCTGACAGCCGTCCAGCTCCCGCAGCAGCTCAATGGTTTGGTAAATATCATCAATAAAACCGCAGACAATACGGATACCGATAGCATCACGAATCTGCCGGAGAGCGGCTTCCGGACTCGGAGTCAGATGCTTGCGCTGGCATTTTTCCAGCATGCTGTCTGCATCCTTGACCCGCGCACTGAAATGCTCAAAGAGCTTGTGCCCTGTCTCCCTTTTGACCTGCTGATTAGCCGCCTGAATCCGCTGACTGAGATCTTCTAAGATTCGAGGCAGATACTCACCGTATTTCCCATAAATATCCTGCTCTTGCATGCTCAACTCCTGACTAATACTCTTCGAAAATCAACACCAACCGCTGTCTGTTTCTTTTATAGTCTTTTCGTTTGCTTTTAGTACGAGGCAGCGAGCCGCAGACAGTACTGGCGTACGGCAAGGCGGGCTAAAAAAGCAATAAAAGATAAACTAAATGACGATATCTGCAGCCTCAAAACCCCACTGAATCTTTTGAGCAGATGACTCTTCGTCTGATGCCGGTATAAGAATCTGTGTTCCGAAATCTTTTCTGTTCTCATTATAGCATATCCATCTGTCATTTCTCTGTTTTTACTTTGTTTCATGTGTGAAAATTTTTGTCTCATAGAGCAGGCTTTCTGTTTTATCCTCATTTCAGTTTATCTTTTATTCCCTTGTTAGATTGGCTGGCACCGACACTGTTTGTATGGAAACTGCAGCTGCCATCCTGTCTGCTCCTGTCTGGTTTGCTGAGGATTTTCTTTGAATATGACAGTACACCTCCTGCCTTAAAGTAAACGAAAAACAGCTGCTGCTGCTTTTTTTCTTCTTAAACTGTTTTTTCGACTTTCAGAATTTTAACATCGTAGCTGCCGACCGGAGTTTCAACCGTTGCTGTATCGCCTGTTTTTTTGCCGATCAAAGCCTGTCCAATCGGGCTTTCATTGGAAACCTTGCCGGCAAAGGCATCTGCACCGGCAGAGCCGACGATGATATAGACTTCTTCGTCGCTTTCGCCCACTTCCTGAATGGTAACGGTTTTGCCAATCGCCACTTCATCTTTGGCCACGGCATCGCTGTCTACAATCTCAGCATAGCGGATTTTGGTTTCCAGACTGGAAATCTGGCCTTCGACAAAGGCCTGCTCATCTTTGGCCGCTTCGTATTCGCTGTTTTCAGACAGGTCGCCGTAAGAGCGGGCAATCTTAATCCGTTCCACCACTTCCGGACGGCGGACCAATTTCAATTCTTCTAATTCTTTTTCTAATTTTTCCTTTTCCTCGCGGGTCATAGGATAAGTTTTTTCAGCCATTGTTTCTTTTTCTCTTTTCTCTTATTATTGTTAGTCTTTTAATTTTTCATACGCAAAGAATATCAATTTTTGACCAGGCAAATCGACAAAGGCAGAACCATCCTTCATCAAGGTGAGCTGCTAGAGTCAGCTTCGATTTTCATTGCGTATCGTCATTAGTTTGTCTTTTATTGCTTTGTTAGCTTAGACAGCCTAGAGAGTGAAACGGTCTGGGAGACCATTTCACTGCTAAAAGCAAATGAAAAGACTCTAACAGAACTGTGTCTGTTTAAAACAGGGGCCGGGAACCTTTGATTCCTACCCCTGATTTTATCATCGTTAAACACCCGGCCGGACTGGCTTAGCCCTCTCCGACCGGATCCTGATAACTGCTCCTTGAAAAGCAAACCATCCTTTTATCCAAAACTTGGTTTTCTTTCAGCATCAGCTGGAGCTGCTGCTGGATTGAGCGACTTTGCTGTTGACATGCTCTTCGACATTTTTAGCATGTTCTTCATAAGTATTGGCAAAGTAAACAGCTCCTGTTTCTACATTGGCAACAAAGTAGAGGTAGTCTGTCTTACTTGGATTGATGGTTGCTTCCAGGGCTGACAGGCTCGGGCTGTCGACCGGTCCAGGCATCAGGCCTTCATTTTTGTATACATTGAAAGGTGAGTCAAGGTTGGTATCAATTTCAGTATCTTCTTTCAGCGTTGTCTTCTGGCCGAGCTTGCCCTGAGCATAAAGAATCGCAATATTGCTCTGCAGCGGCATGGCTTGGTTGAGACGGTTGTAGAAAACGCTGGCAATATCCTTGCGGTCTTGGTCTGTTGAGCCTTCCTTTTCAACCAGTGAAGCAATGGTCAGCACTTCATTGACCGTCAGATTCTTAGACTCGATGGTGGAGTAGTAAGGAGACAGGGTGCTGTCCATAGCAGCCAGCATCTGGTCAATCAAGCTCTCAACATCTGTGTCCTCTCCGTAGTCGTAAGTAGCAGGGAAGAGATAGCCTTCCAAGCGATACTTGACGCCGCTGTCCTTGCTGGGCAGGGTTGCCAGCAGCTGCGGATACTTGGCTGCCATTTTGGCAATGAAAGATTCGTCCTGAACCTTAGCCAAGAAGTCATCCTTTGTGAAAGGCGTTGCGCTGCTCTTCTTAGAGACGGCTGCGGCATTGGCTGTAACAGCCTCCGCCATCTGCTCCAGTGTGTAGCCCTCCGGAATCGTGACCTTGCCGACAACCGGCGGCTGCGGCGTATCTGTCCCGCCTTCCTGCAGTTTCTTGGCAATGGTATCCAGATCCATGCTCTTTTGCAGGTTGTAATAGCCTGACTGGTAATCGCCATAGCTCTTGATTTTAGAGTAAAGGTTAAAGACCTGAGCATTTTTTATCAGGCCGTTCTTTTCCAAAATTTCTCCAATCATCTTAGAACTGGAGCCTTCCGGCACCTCAATGGTCACATATTCAGTCGCATTGGCATCGACAGGCTTCAGAGCAGAAGTAACATAGCCGTAGCCGACAACACCGACAATCGCCAGCCCCAGCAAAACAATGATGAGGACCGTAGTCATAATCCTGCGGGCCAGTTTATTCTGGCGTTTTTTCTTCACAGTATTGTTGGCACGGTTGGCACGGGAAAGATTTTCGGTCGGTTTCTGCTCAGCCTGGCCGTAAACCTTTGGCTGTGCCTTCTCTTCTTCTGCAGTCTTATAGGAAACATCTACCGCAGCAGGTCTTGCTTCAATGTCATGATCTGCAGGGACAGCCTGTTCAGGAGCAGCCTGAGCCGGCTGGCTTTCCTGACCGGCTTCCGGCTGAGAATGCCTGTCTCCGTTTCCCTCGGCTAAATCTCTCAAAATCTGTTCTCTGAAGCTCAGATTTTTTTCTTTATCTTGTGAATTTTCAGTCAAAAATTTGACCTCCTTCATCATAATCCCTAACATTATATCTTAAATGCCTGATAAAAGCAACAAAGTTAAGGCTTATTTAGATTTTATCCTTGGTATCCGGGCTGTGGCGGGGATTTTCCCAGACCATATCATACCAGATTTCATCAGCATAGACTGATGCTGACAGTCCTTCGTTGACAAAGCCGTGTTTTTCATAGTAGGCTGTCAGATAGTCGTGGCAGGTCAGATTGATACCATGGCGCTCCTCCTTTCGGGCAATGTCCTTCATCGCCTCCAGCAGCAGCCGGCCCACACCCAATCCCTGCGCTTCCTTGGAAACAGACAGGCTGGTAAGGGAGATAAAGCCGCCTTCCAGATGGCCGTAGTCCTCTATCTCCTCTGTAAAAGAAACATCTTTTAAATAGCGTTCTGGCCGAACTGGGCCTTCCAGATACCCCAGAAGTTTTCCGTCTTTTTCTGCCACCAAAAAGGTAGTAGACAGAGTCTGGATATGAGCCGACAGACTCTCTCGGCTAACGGCTTCTTCTGGGCTGAAATTTTCCAGTTCAATAGCATAAATAGCATCCAAATCCGCCAATTCTGCTCGCCGTATAATCATAGCGCTCCCTCATAGCGGAGATTTTCCCAGACCATATCAAACCAAACCGCTCCGCCATGGACAGAGTCTGAAATCCCCTCATCCCTAAAACCGTTCATTTCATAATAAGGAAGCAGGTCGTCATGGCAGGTCAGATTGATTCCCTGACGGTTTTGCTGGTTGGCTCTTTCTTTGAGAGCTGCCAGCAGCAGGGTCCCCACTCCCTGCCCCTGAAAATCCGGGCTGACAGACAGACTCTGGATAGCGATAAAGCCGCCTTCCTTGGGATTAGCTGTAACTTTGGCAAACAAATCATCTGTCAGATGACGCGAGAAAACAGCCGGCCCTACGACATAACCCGCAATCTGACCATGAAGCTCAGCCACCAGAAAGGTATCGGCAATCCGTTCAATCCGCTCTTTCAGCACTGCCGGGCTGGCTGCTTCCTCCTCAGAGAAATTGAGGCTTTCCAGGCGAACCAGCTCCTCCCAGTCTGACAGCTGAGCATTTCTGATCTTTATCGGACTCTTCATTTATCCTGTTCCTCCTTACTGAACATTGCTGGTCAGATTGGACAGAAGGCGCTCAAAGGAATATTCATAGGTCTGAATATCACCAGCCCCCATAAAGACATAAACGGCATTGGAATGGTCCAGAAGCGGCGATACATTGTCTGCATCAATGACCTGAGCCCGCTTGACAATCTTTTCGGCCAGATCTTCGACCTTGACATCACCCTTGTCCACTTCCCGCGCAGATCCGTAAATCTGAGCCAGATAAACCGAATCCGCCTGATTGAGGGCTTCTGCAAATTCATCCAAAAGGGCAATGGTCCGTGTAAAGGTATGAGGCTGAAAGATCGCTACAATTTCCTTGCTCGGGTATTTCTGACGGGCCGCATCCAGAGTTGCAATGATCTCTGTCGGATGGTGGGCAAAGTCGTCGATAATGACGGTGCCATTGACAACCTTTTCGGTGAAACGGCGCTTAACGCCCCCGAAAGTCTTGAGATGCTCCCGCACCAAATCAAGGTCAAATCCAGCGATATATAAGAGGCCGATAACCGCCGTCGCATTCATGATATTGTGGCGGCCGAATGTCGGGATGTGGAATTCCCCCAATTCCTGACCGCGGAAAGAAACCTTGAAGTCAGAGCCGCTGGTCGAGCGCAGCAGATCGTGAGCTACAAAGTCATTGCCCTCCTCCTTGAAACCGTAGTAATAAATCGGCGCATTGGAAGTCAGCCGGCGCAGCTGCTCATCCTCTCCGTAAATAAAGAGGCCCTTGCTGATCTGCTTGGCATAGTCATTGAAGGCATTGAAAACATCTTCCAGACTGGTAAAGTAGTCTGGGTGGTCAAAGTCAATATTGGTAATAATCGAATACTCCGGATGATAGGGCATAAAATGCCGCTCATACTCATCCGACTCAAAAACAAAATACTTGGCATTGGCAGATCCGCGGCCAGTTCCATCCCCAATCAGATAGCTTGTATCGGTGATATTGGAGAGGACATGGGATAAAATACCGGTCGTTGAAGTCTTGCCGTGGGCACCGGCCACTCCCAGACTGACAAAGCCGCGCATGAAACTGCCCAGAAATTCATGATAGCGCTTATAGCCGATACCATTGGCATCTGCGTAGGCAATCTCTGCATTATTATCCGGCCGAAAGGCATTGCCGGCAATGATTTCATAGTCTGCCTGAATATTTTTCTCATTGAAAGGCAGAATGCGAATCCCTGCTTTTTCCAGCCCGCGCTGGGTAAAATAATATTTATCGACATCGCTCCCCTGAACCTTATGGCCCATCTGATGCAGCATCAAAGCCAAGGCACTCATTCCAGAGCCCTTAATCCCGATAAAATGATAGGTTTTGGTCATACTTTCTCCTTAAGACTGAAAGACATCAAAACGACTGTCCTGCGTCTGCTCTTATTCGTTATCAAAATGGGTCAGATCCAGCTCTTGGGCCTTGCTGTGCTTCGAATGGTCTTCCAAGACCCTGTCCTTGTTGTAAATCTGACTGGTTTTCAGGAAATCATAATTATTTTTCTGAGGCTTTTCCTGCACTTCCTGCGGCTGCGGTCTGTAGTCTGGCTGGATGTCTGCCAGAATATAGGTTTCCTGCCTTAATTTGTCGCCGAATCTGGTAAATTCACCTGACTGGCTCTTTTGGAAGGGAGCCGTTGGCTTGGGTCTTTCCTGACTGGACACAGCCGGAACCTTTCTGTTGCGGATTTTATTAGGAATCTCACCGGTCAGATAAGGAGCCGAGCGCTTCTTTTTCAAATCCGCCCGGGCTTCCTCACGCGCCTGCTCAGCATAGCGGATAGCCGGATCTTTCTTATCAATCGGCTTTTTAAAATCCTTGATAACCGCCTGCTTCTGCACCGGCCGTCTGACAGTCTGACTGGCAGCCAGCGGAGCGTGTCTGCTGGAGTCCACAATGGGCTTCCACTCCAAATAATTACGGTCTGTGTAGTCTCCCATAATATTGCTGATGAGGTCTAACTCATCATAGAGATTCATGTGCGGCATTTCCGTCAGCATGATCTCATCGTCAGCAATCTGAGGAAATTGTTTATCAGTCATATGTTTTCCTTTCAACCCTTCATTATTATAAACTATTCAAGCTATTTTTCAAGCGATTCTGCAGAAATTCCCAGAATTTCCCGAATTTCCTCCAAGGAAAGACTGGAGCGGGTCTCTGAACCATCCAAAATAGTGGACACCAGATTGCGCTTATTCTCCTGCAGCTCCTGAATTTTTTCCTCAATCGTTCCCCGGGTAATCATGCGGTAAACTTCCACATTGCGCTCCTGACCGATACGGTGGGCCCGGCCGATGGCCTGGGCCTCGACCGCCGGATTCCACCAGAGGTCTACCAGAATCACCGTATCCGCTCCGGTCAGGTTGAGGCCGACGCCGCCTGCCTTGAGCGAGATCAGAAAGGCAGAGCGCTGACCTTGGTTGAAGGCTGTCGTCATATCCTGGCGCTCCTTGGCCGGGGTAGAGCCTGTAATCTTGAAGGAATCCATCCCCAGAGTGTTCAATTCTGACTCAATAATGTCCAGCATACCACGAAATTGTGAAAATATGAGGACACGGCGATTACCGTCTTGTATCTGTTCGAGAAGTTCGCGCAAACTTTCCAGCTTGCCGCTTTCGCCCTGATAGTCTTCCATAAAGAGCTGAGGCGTATCGCAAATCTGCCGAAGGCGCATCAGGCCGGACAAAATTTCTACCTTGCTGCGGTTGAGCTCATCTTCTGTCGCCTGCATGATTCTGTCCTGCATCTGCTTGAGCAAGGCCAGATAAATGGTCTTCTGACTGTCTGCCAGCTCATTGCGATAGGTCACCTCAATCAGGTCAGGCAGCTCCTGCAGAACATCCTCTTTCTTCCGCCGCATCACAAATGGCTTGATGTAGCGGGCTACCGTTTCAGGCGGCAGCTTGAGAAATTCCCTCTTGCTGGGCAGAAGTCCCGGCAGTACAATCTGAAAGATAGACCAGAGCTCGCCCAGATGATTTTCAATCGGCGTTCCCGACAGGGCATAGGTATGGGCTACCTCAAAATCCCGCAGGTACTGGGCTATTTTGGTCTGGTCATTCTTCATCACCTGCGCTTCGTCCAAAATCAGATAATCAAACCGCAGTCCCCGGTATTCTTCCACATCCTGCCGAAAAGAGGCGTAGCTGGTAATGGTAATCTGGCGGTTCTGGGCAATCAGCTCATCGCGGACATTCTTCAGACCGTAAACAACTGCCACATCTAAATCCGGAGCGAACTTGGCAAGCTCATCACTCCAGTTGTAAATCAGGCTGGACGGCGCTAAAATCAAGACTCTCTTGGACTGATCCAAGCGCGAGCTGAGAAATGAAATGGTCTGAAGAGTCTTACCCAGCCCCATATCATCGGCCAAAATCCCGCCAAAACCGTACTTGTCCAGCATAGACAGCCATTTGATCCCCGTCTCTTGATAATCGCGCAGCTCGGCCTTGACCTTGACAGCCGGCAGAGCGAAAGTCTCCGGATGGGTCAAATCATAGGCCAGCTGCTGAAAATCCTGTGAAAACTGGACCCTGTCTTTGCCCTTGAAAAATTCAGACAGGTGATAGGCGGCAAGACTGTGGGCCTGGATGACGCCGTTTTTAGAAGATTGGCTTCGCAGGTTTTGCAGGGTGCGGCTGATGCGCTTGGTCTCTTCGTCAAAGATCAGAACCTGCCCATTCTTGCTGATAAAGAAATCCTGCTCGCCAAAGAGCGAATCCAGCACAGCATCAATCTCTGACTGGTCAATGCCGGCAAAATCAAAGCCGATTTCCAGCAGGCCGCCGGTCATATTGATTGAAATTGCCGGCTGCTCTACATGAGAGAGTGCCTGCAGCTCCTCGGACAGACTGACCTGCCCCAAAGCTTCAAAACGCGGAATAACAGCAGAGAAGAAATGGTAAATCTCCTCCGGCCTAAGCGGCGGGCGCTGGCTGTAAAAATCAGCTATAAAACCGGCAGACAGCATCTCCCGGAAAATCCGCTGCTCCTGCTCAAAATTGCTGGCAAAAGGCAGACGTTCCAAGCTTCGGCGGTTGGTAACCGTCCTGTCGCCGTAGTCAAAAGCCACATCTAAAATCAGCCGCTGGTCCTGACCAAGACCAAAAGCAAAGCTGGCTTGAAAATCATGGATAATCAGCCGCTCAGGCGCTTCTACCCGGCCAACCGTCCGAAAGTCACCCAGACTGCTGGCCAGCTTGCTCTGCTCTGTCAGATCAAACTGCAGGCGCTTCATACGGTCCTGCTCCAGCGGCAGCTCCCGCAACGCCTTGACCAGTTTGATTTGCTGCTGATTGAGCTGATAGAAGGTATCGCCGTAGAAGATATATCGGCCGTCGTAGAGCAGCTTATAGTGCTTCTCTGCAATGGCCAGCTCAAAATACTCCTCATCTGCTTCCACCTGAAAATGATAGATGTCTGCTTCCTCGTGCAGATCTTGGAAGAAAACTTCCGCATAATCATAGAGACTGTAATCCAGACGGAAAGAAGCCAGATTCATCAGGCGGGTGACGCCTTCCTCAAAAAGACTGGCCGGAAAATAAAGGTTGCGCCCTGCGTTGGGAAACACCAAGGAAGCATCCTGCCCTTGATAATCCTCTGTCAGTCCCTGTAAAAATTCGATTAAGTCCTGACTGGCCTCATCAAAATTTTCCATATGAATCGGCTCATAATAGCTCTTGCCAATCTGATAGTGTCCGCCCTTGTCCAGTGTCCGCAGGAAAGACAGAATATCCCGAACCACATAAGAACGCTCATCCGGCAGCCGGCTGATACGGAGACTCCACAAAAACTGACCGGTATAGGAGTCTTCCTGACCGGTGGCAGAGAGCTCATAGCGCACTTCCTGCTCCCTCTTTTCCGGCAAAATCTTATCCAAAAAGAGACTGCCGATAGACACTAATTTCTGCGTTTCCTGACTGGTCGACTCCTTCTTCTCCATACTGTCCAGCACATCCTTGCCGGACGGGTCATTTTTCAGAAAATATTCCAGAGCAGCCAGATGGGCACAGTATTTCTTCTTCTTAAAGAAATCACAAGAGCAGAAAATCACATCATCATCCAAGCTGTAGCGCAGATTAAAATCATCCACACGTGCGTATAACAAAGAGTCTCTGACCTCAAGAATGACTACCTTCTTGCTTTCAAAAAGAGCAATCCCTTCCGTTCGGATCTTACCAGGAATTAATTTAGCCATAACTACCACCTTACATTTATCTTACTATTATACCATAATTCAGATATAAAACATAAAAAGAGAAAGCAACAACATTTTCAGCTTGCCCTCTCTTCTCCGTCCGGACCGCTTCCAGCTCCCGAACACTCCTGTCCTTTCCTATTTTACTGAAAAAGAGGCTGGGACAACAAGTACCCAGCTTCCTCTATTTCGATTGTTCAATGGACCAGGCGCAGTGGCTGGGAGAAATTCTGCTGATTTTAGACAAGCAGCATCTCCCTTGCACAGTTCATTAGAGGCTTTAGCACCATCAATCAGCGCTGAGCAGCTGCTCGTTTGTTGATTCATCAGCTTTTACAAGCCGCTGCTTTGGCATCAAGTTTTACTTTGCTTTATTCACAAGCTCCAACAGACCGCCCGGACTTGTTGGAAGCAACGGCATCACAAAAGATAAGCGGACCCCTTGTCTTAGCAGTAAACGGCTGCTTCTGCTCTTTGCCGGAAAAGGAAAGCAGGTATTTTCCCCATCCATTTCTGAACAAAGGTCTTATTTCCGCTTCCTTGCAACCAAATGGATAGGCGTACCTTCAAAGACAAAGGCCTTGCGGATTTGATTTTCCAGAAAACGCAGATAAGAAAAGTGCATGAGCTCTTCTTCGTTGACAAAAATGACAAAGGTCGGCGGTTTGACCGATACTTGGGTCGCATAGAAAATCTTGAGGCGTTTGCCCTTGTCGGTCGGGGTCGGATTGATGGCAACGGCATCCATGATGACATCATTGAGGACAGCCGACGGAATGCGGGTATTCTGGCTCTGGCTGATCTGCTTGATCAACTCCGGCAGTTTGTGCAGCCGCTGCTTGGTCAAAGCAGAGACAAAGACAATAGGAGCGTAGGACAGGTACTGGAATTGGTCGCGGATGTCCGCTTCCCAGTTCTGCAGGGTTTTGTTGTCTTTTTCCAAGGTATCCCATTTATTGACCACGATAATGATTCCCTTGCCAGCCTCATGGGCAAAGCCGGCAATCCGCTTGTCGTACTCGCGAATCCCCTCTTCAGCATTGAGCACCATGAGGACTACATCTGAGCGGTCAATGGCCCGCATAGCCCGCATGACGGAGTATTTCTCCGTATTCTCATAGACCTTGCCCGACTTGCGCATGCCTGCCGTGTCGATCATGGTAAACTCTTGACCCTCACTGTCAGT
>NZ_KQ969393.1:81183-89157 GCF_001578865.1 Streptococcus sp. DD11 | reverse complement strand
CTCCCAGAATAGCATTGATCAGACTGGACTTGCCGACATTGGGCCGGCCAATCAGGCTGAACTTAATCATATCGGGATTTTCCCGAATTTCTTCGTTGGGCAGATTTTCCACAATGGCATCCAGCACATCCCCGGTGCCAATCCCGTGAACGGAGGAAAGCGGGAAGGGATCGCCCAGACCCAGAGCGTAAAAATCAAAAATCTCACTGCGCATCTCAGGATTGTCGACCTTGTTGACTGCCAGAATAACCGGTTTATGGGTCTTGTAGAGCATACGGGCTACATACTCATCTGCGTCGGTAATCCCCTCTTTTCCAGATACGACAAAGACAATGACATCGGCTTCTTCCATGGCAATTTCTGCCTGATGCTTGATTTGCTCCATAAAAGGCGCATCCACATCATCAATCCCTCCGGTGTCAATCATGCTGAATTTGCGGTTGAGCCACTCAGCCGTCGTGTAAATCCGGTCCCGAGTCACCCCCTCAACGTCCTCCACAATGGAAATCCGTTCACCGGCAATCCGGTTGAACAGTGTTGACTTGCCGACATTGGGCCGGCCGACAATGGCAATAGTTGGTAAGGCCATCTTATTCCTCTTTCATCTGAATGAAGGCTGAGACAACAGCCCCAGCTTCCTATAGTTCTATCGTCTGACTTACAAGACGCAGTGGTTGGGAGCGGACCTGTTGACTTTAGTCAACTAGAATTTCCCCCTGCACAATTTGTTAGGCGCTTCAGCGCCGATGAACCACTGCTGAGCGGTTTCTGATTCATTGATGTATCAACTCTTACAAGCCGCTGCTTTGACATCAAGCTTTGCTTGACTTTATTCACTTATCCTAATTTTTTATCTTTTAGATTTTCCTGACTGGCTGGGTGCGGTTCTTGGCCAAACTGGGCAGCCAGACGCTGGCTCCAGCTTTCTTTCGCCCGTTCTCCGGCATAGTCTGCCTGCACCCGGTCATAGGTTTCAATAACTGCTGCATTCTGTTCCCGGTATTCTTCCTCAAAGACGACTGCTTCATAGGGCAGGCGCGGCTTGACCGCATGCTGCTGAGCCGGTTTCCCCAAGGCGATGCCAAAAACCGGATAGGTGTAGTCTGGCAGTCTGAAAAGCTGAGCGATTTCCTTGGAAGCATAGCGGACCAAGCCAATTATCACCCCGCCGTAGCCCAGACTTTCAGCAGCCAGCAGAGTATTCTGCCCGGCCAGCGCCGCATCAACTGAGCTGATCAGCAGATTTTCCGTTCCCTGCGGGTAAAAAGCGTCCGTATGGAGCTCCACTCCCTTATGAGCCCGATTGAGGTCGCCGACAAAGAGCAGAAAGACCGAAGCCTGCCGAATGGCTTCCTGAGGCACTAGCTGAAAGAGGGCCTCCTTTTTCTCCTGACTGCGGACGACAATGACCGAGTAGGACTGGAAGTTTTTCCAGCTGGAAGCAGCCCGGCCGGCATCAATCATGCTTCGCACATCCACTTCCGGAATGGGCTCATCCTTAAAACGGCGGACGGAAGTATGACGCTTCATTAAATCAATGGTTTCACTCATCGGCGGTTTTCTCCTTCCAGACGGACTTCCTGGGCCAAGAACTTGATGCGCTCCATGACCCGCTTGGCCTGCCAGGTCTCGTCGCCATTCTTAGAATTAGCAAAATGCCGCTCCAAATCAGCAAAACTGAAATTGGAGGTAAAGAAAGTCGGCAGATTTTCCTGCATGCGGTGCTGCAGGATGACCTGCAGAATTTCATCGCGCATCCAAGGGCTGGACTGCTCGGCGCCAATGTCATCCAAAATCAGCACCTGCGCTGTCTTGACGCCGTCAATCTTTTCCTTGACCAGACCGGAGCTGATGGCATTCTTCACATCCAGAACAAAGCTTGGATAATGCAGCAGAGTCGTAGAAACACTGCGCTTTTCCGATAAATCATGGGCCAGAGCTGCCATCATGTAGCTCTTGCCAACACCGAAATCCCCGTAGAGATAGAGAGCTTTTTGATAATCGGGATAGTCAGCCACAAAGTTGGTCAGAAGCTCAAAAGCCTGATAGCGGCCGACATCATCCAAGTCAATCTTAGCCAGACTGGCTTCCTTGAGACTGGCCGGCAGATTGATGAGATTAAGACGGCTGCGAACAGCCTCCTGCCGCTCCTGCTCAATCAGCTCCGGCGTTTCCTCATAAGAAACATCAGCGTATCCTTCATTCCGAACCAAGACCGGCTTGTAGCCCTTGGCAATGTAACTGTCATCCCCCAGCAGAAAACGGTTGCGCTCCGTGATATACTGATTAAACTTGGAAATGCTGCGCTGAATCTCAGCCTGCGACAGGCCTTCCTGCTGGATAAAAGCTGCTACATCAGGGTCTGCCATGATCTGCTTGACCAATTCCTGATAGTCAAACTGCCGCACTTTATTCATATGAGGCAGGGTCTGTCCGATTTTTTCCATTTAGTCGCTTCCTCCTTCAAGTTTGGCTAAGAGCCGGCGTTTTTGCTCTTCCAGTTCAGCCTGCTTTTCAGCGCTGGTTTCATTCTTATAATCCGGCTGACTCCAGTCAGGTACGTTGCTGGTCTGTCCTTTGGAAAAGGCCGGTTTTTTGCTGCCCTGCTGATGGCGCTCACGGATTTTGAGAACGGCTTCCTCAGCCGATTTGACACCCTGATAGGCAAAGTCATTGGCGGCTTTAAGGGCGTATTTTTCATTGACATTGGCCGAATCAACCTTATTAAAGGTCAGCAGCAGAATGACATTGATCACCTCATCAAGGAGACCTAGCTCTGCCAAATCCTGCAAGAGCTTTCGCTCAGTCCGCGTGATGGCTGCCTGACGCGTTTGCTTAATCTCTGCCAGAAACATCATCGGCGCCTTGCTCTTTGCCTCCCGGATAATGGAACGCTCCTGCTGGCTAAATTCGCTGTCAACAGGCCGCTGGGCCAGCTTCTGCTTCATGCGCTTGGTAGAAATGACCTGAGAAACTGCTGTTTCCTTAGCTAAGAGATAGGTCTCATACCAGGTCCATTTTTTCTGCTCTGCTATGGCAAAAAGCTCCAGCACGTCTTCCTTTTCATCCGCAAAGCGCAGATTTTCCTGCGCCATGCGCTGCTTGAAGTGCCCTAAGTCAAAATCGTTGACCTGGCGGGGACGTTCCTGCTGCTGATTTTCCAGACCAAATACCTGCATAAAAGGCTTGATCCGTTTTTGACCGCTGGCGCTCTCAGGTCTCAGCGCTTCCGCGGCCGCCTCGCCAATTTTCTTCTCCAGCAGCTTGCTGTAGACATTATGCTGGAAAAATTCATCGGCAGACAGGGGCGGATAAAGCTGCATCACATAGGCACCTTCTTCCTCATAAATAGTGAGCAGCCGCATAGCACTCAGTCGGTCCAGACTGCTTTCCAGAATGTCCATCCCAAAATCCAGATGATTGAGAATATGGCTGAACAGATGCTCTTTCTGGCCATTATCCCAGAAAGCCAAGAGATAAAGATAGAGAGCAGCCGCCTCCCTCCCTAAGATCGGAAGATAGAGCCGGGAAAAATTGCCCGTATCCTGACTGACCAGATGATTGCGCAAGAAAGAAAAATGATGATTTGGTTTCATTTATTTTTCCTTTTTCTTCTTGGAACCCTTGGTGATCTGCTTGAGCAGACTTTCCAGCTCACCTACATCCTTGAAACTCCGGTAGACGCTGGCAAAGCGGACATAGGTGATCTCATCTAGCTCGGCCAGCTCATCCATGACCAAGGAACCGATATATTCGCTGTTGATTTCATTGTCACTCTGACTGCGGACCTTTTGCTCAATCCGATTGACAATGGTCTCAATTTCATCGCTTGATACAGGCCTTTTCTGAGCAGAACGGATAATCCCGTTAAAAATTTTATCCCGAGAAAACTGTTCGCGTGTGCCGTCTTTTTTGACAACAACCAAGGTCCGCTCCTCTACACGCTCATAGGTTGTAAAACGGTGCTGGCACTCCTCGCACTCACGGCGGCGGCGGATGGTGTTCCCATCCTCAGCCTGCCGGCTGTCCACTACACTTGACTTACTCCCACCACATTTCGGACAACGCATGACATCCCTCCTAGAATCTTAATACTTCATTATAACACGTTTTCAAGAATAACAAAAGACAGCAGTTTGAGGTCTAAAAAGGGAGGAAAAGGAGCATGCAGATTTCTAAAAATTGGACAACATCAATCATTCTGTTATTCTTTTTTCTATCATTTCTTATATAATATTTTTGAAAACGCTATCATTTTATAAAAAGGAGATTATTCTGATGTTATCAAAGAAAAACATTGCAGCTTGCTCTTGTATCCTGCTGGCTTGCGTTACCCTTTCTGCCTGCTCTTCGAATACAGAAGATACCAAAGCCGTTTCCAACTCCTCCTCTTCTGCAAAAATTAGCTCAGCAAGTAGTCGGTCATCGGCACAAAAAGAAAAAAATAAAGCTGAAAAAGAGCGCCAACAAAAAGAGGCTGCAGAAAAAGCGGAACAGGAACGGATAGCACAAAGGCAACAGGAAGAAGCTCAGAAAGCCGCCGAAGCGAAAAAACAACAAGAAGAAGCTCAAAAAGCTGCCGAAGCGAAAAAACAACAAGAAGAAGCTCAGAAAGCTGCCGAAGCACAAAGGCAACAAGAAGAAGCTCAAAAAGCTGCCGAAGCGCAAAGGCAACAAGAAGAAGCTCAAAAAGCCGCCGAAGCGCAAAGGCAACAAGAAGAAGCCGCTGCTGCACAAGCAGCCCAAGCCAATGTCTACTACAAAAACTGTTCTGAAGCAAGAGCAGCCGGAGCTGCACCAGTCTATCAAGGCCAGCCTGGATACGGCCGCCACTTGGATCGAGACGGTGACGGTATCGGATGTGAACGATAAGCCAGAGACCAAGCAAAAACTTTTTATCGTCATTTAGTTTATCTTTTATTCCGTCGTTAACTCGCCTTGCTTTAACAGTCCGGGGGAGTGAGGCTGAGACAGACTCCCATGATAGCTGCGCCCTCACCCGCAAAAGGGAGTATCTTTGATAAGATACTGTATAAAAAGTCCTTCAGCCTCTTCTGTCCCACCGCCACTGCCAAAAGCAAAGGAAAAGACTGTAAATAGAAAAACGCATAAAAACAGGCTGTTCGAAAGCGCTGATTTTATGCGTTTTTTAATAAAATCTTTCGTCATATTTGGCTGGAAATAAAAACTTTATCCTGCCTGTTCTTTTGCCGGTGAGAACGCAGCCATCACAAGGGTGCGTCCCACCATCTTTTCTCTAAATTTTCACCTCTGCTTCTAAACCAAAGTGGTCGCTGACAACTGGACCATTTTGACCGTCAAAAACAACAGCTGAGCGTTCTGCCTTCATCCTCCGACTGGTGAAAATATAATCAATCTTCAGGGCAGACTGATTCTGATCCCAGCCAGCGATACCGCCTTCCACCGTCGCCTCTCCGACAGCCTCTGCAGCAGCCGTATGGCTGTCCTGCAGGTTCAGCGGGCTGGCCAACATGGTCTGATAACCTTCCTGATCGGCTGGATTATTGAAGTCTCCCATCAAAAGCAAAGGTGTCTCCGCTTTCAATAGCGCTGCTTGCAGCTTGGACCACTCGCTCTGAAACCCCTTGTCCCACCAAGACAGATGGCAGGATGCTGCCGTCAGCAGCTGACCTTCCACCTCTGTCTCCGCCAGCAGAACCTTGCGCGTCCGATAATCTGCAGGATTGTTGACTTTTGATACCAAAATTTCTCTAGGAGCCAGCGGCTTTCTGGATAAGATTGCCACCCCTTCATGATAAATGTCAAAGCCTATGTGATTATAGGCCCAGGACCAGTAGTAATCCAGTCCCTGTGCGGATAATTTCTCCGTCAGGCAGAGAGCGTAGTTATCCTGATGAAGGGCAATACTGCCCGACACTGCCTGATAAAGCGGAGCCTGAACAGCCTGTTCAGACTCCGTTAATTGATTGACTTCCTGCAGGCAAATGACATCATATTGTTCTTGAAGAATCCGCTCAGCTAGCCAATTGAGCTTTTTGTCTTGTTCTTCTTCTATCCAGCTATGAGTATTTAAAGTCAGGAATTTTGCCATGGTCTCTCTTTTCTATCTTACAGTTCAACTTTGGCGACAACTGTCTTGGCAGCAGCTCGGCCGAGTCTTTCAATCTTTACAGACTTGATGGCTGCTGCATTGGTGAAGACGACAAGAGCTGAAGTTTCACGTCCCGCTTCCTTGATTGCTTCCAAGTCAGCCGTCACAAGAAGCTCACCAGCAGCAACGGTTTGGCCTTCTGCCACATGGACTTCAAAAGGTTTGCCTTCAAGGCTGACTGTATCCAAGCCGATGTGCACCAAAACTTCCAAGCCATTCTCCGTCAAGAGGCCAAGAGCATGCTTGGTAGGAAAGACATTGGTCACTGTGCCGGCAACTGGTGAGTAAATCTGACCGTTTTCAGGCTCGACAGCAAAGCCGTCTCCCATCATTTTTTGTGAGAAGACTGGATCTTTGACATCTTCCAGCTCGATGACCTGGCCGTCAGCGACTGCTTGGATGTTTTCTGTCACACCCTTGTAAGCAACTGCCGCAGCTTTAGATTCAGCCTTTTGATGCGGCAGGGTTTCGGGAATGACTTCTCCTGAGTCCAATAAATCCTGAATATCGGATTTGAGGACATCAGCTTTCGGTCCGTAGATAGCCTGCACCCCTTGGCCTTTCATCACCAGACCCATGGCACCTTCAGCCTTCCACTGCTCCTCGCTGCCGACTTTTTCTGCCTCCTTGACCGTTACCCGCAGACGGGTCATGCAGGCATCCACATCTACGATATTCGCCCGGCCGCCCAAGAGATTGATAATATTGACCGCCTGAGAAGCAGCAGCCACCTTGCCGCCGTCAGCAGCAGATTCTTCTCCGCTTTCAGCAGTTTCATAGTTGCCATTGCGGCCCGGAGTCGCGTAGTTAAACTTCTTAATCATAAAGTTGGCAATGAAGTACATGAGGACTCCAAAAAGAAGCGTCACCCAAATAAAGTTAATAATATCACTGCCCAGACCGGCATTGACAGCCATCGGAGTCCGGGTCAGAAATTCAATCGAACCAAAAGAATGAACGCGCAGATTGACAATGTCAGCCATAGCAAAGGCTGCTCCCTGCACAACTGAATAAACCAAGTAAAGCGGTGTTGCCACAAACATAAACATGTACTCAATCGGCTCAGTGACACCCGTCAGGAAAGTCGCCAGAGCTGTCGCAATCATCATCCCTTTGTACTTGTGCTTCTTGTCCGGATCCACATTGCGGTAAATGGCCACAATAACTCCTATCAAGATCCCAAAAGAACCAATCATTTGCCCCACTTTGAAACGGGCCGGATGAATCGTATCCAGCAGCTGCTGGTATTGGCCGGCATTGGCCCCCTTTAGGTTCACCAAGTCGGTGACCCAAGCCAGCCAGAGCGGATCTTGGCCAAATACTTCTGTGCCCTTGGCCGCACCAGTCAGCACCTCATAGGTACCGCCCAAAGCTGTATAGTTCATTGGAATCGTCAGCATATGGTGCAGGCCAAACGGCAGCAAGAGGCGCTCCAGAGTGCCATAGAGGAAGGGCGCCAGAATCGGCGCTGTATCCTGAGAGTTGGCAATCCAGACACCGAAAGCATTAATCCCGCTTTGGATCAGCGGCCAAATAAAGGAAAGGAGAATCGCAACGACGGCCGAGCGGAAAATGACCACAAAAGGTACAAAACGTTTGCCGTTAAAGAAAGACAGAGCATCCGGCAGCCTGCGGAAGTTATAGTATTTATTATAGGCAGTTGCGCCGACAAAACCGGCGATGATTCCGACAAAGACCCCCATATTGAGAGCCGGAGATTCAAGGACGCTGATAAAATAATCTGAAACCTTGATGGTCCCGCCCAGAAGAGTCTGAACAGTCGCTTCCTTATCTGCCAGCAAGTCCGAGGTCACGCCGAACATAATCCCAGTGATACGGTT
>NZ_KQ969393.1:74119-80981 GCF_001578865.1 Streptococcus sp. DD11 | reverse complement strand
AAGACAGGCCGGCTGCAAAGGCCCCGCCGGCACGCTCTTTAGCCCAGCTGCCGCCGATAGCCAGCGCAAAAAGAATATGCAGATTGCCGATAACGCCCCAGCCGATTTGCTCTAGGACACCGCCGGTCGTGACCAAAAATCCCAGATTGGGATTTATCATAGGAATCGACTTCCCAATACTGATCATCAGCCCTGCCGCAGGCATAACCGCAATGACCACCATTAAAGCTTTTCCGAATTTTTGCCAAAATTCAAAAGTGAAAATGCCTTTGAATGATTCTTTCATCATCCAGACCTCCTTTTATGTTTGCAAACAGTTTTTATGAAATCGTTTGCATTAATTCTAACCTTATTATACCATTAATTTTAGTTTTGTAAAGGCTTTTATAAAAATATTTACAGCTTTTGGGCTTTGCTATAGAAAAATCTCCCTTCTTTTAGCAGAGTTTTTATTTTTGGACAAGAAAACGATTGCATAGAACAGCCGTTCAAGGAGAGAATGATTATGCGACCCTCTTTCAATTTTATACTCTTCGAAAATCTCTGCAAATCAAATCAATGTCGCTTTGCCTTACTTTTAAGACATTTCCTCACGGAAGTTACAGCAGGAGTTAGAGAAACCTTTTTGGGATTTCCCGCGACTGGATGAGCAGCTAACCGCCATCCTGCCTGCTTCTGCCTAGTTGACTGCTGATCTTCTTCGAGCATTATAGTCATGATAGACCATTAAAAAAGTTCTGACTTCCTTAAGAAATCAGAACTTCATGTTTATTCTTGCATAGCATAGCCGACACCGCGAACCGTCTTGATATAGCTGGGCTGGCCGGCTACATCAATTTTACCGCGCAGATAGCGAATATAGACATCCACCACATTGGTTTCTGTGGCACCTTCGTATTTCCAGACCCGCTCCAGAAGCTGTTCCCGGCTCATCACTTTGTTGCTGCCCATGAGAGTGACCAGCAGGTCGTATTCACGCCGCGTCAGGGCAATGACTTCCTCACCGCGGTAAACCGTATGATTTTTAAGATCTACCCGCAGATTACGGTAAGAAGTCGGAATTTTCAGGAGACTGCAGTGCTGATCAATGAAGTCCCGCCCCCGGAAAATAACGGACACGCGCTCCACCAAATCGCTGATGATAAAAGGCTTCACCATATATGATACAGCAAAATGCTGAATCGCCTCCAGCCGCTCTGCTAATTCCTCACGGCTGACCAGCACGATAATCACAGAGGCTGGCTTGAAGACACTCAGCCGCTCCGCAAAGTCAGAGGCTGTCATATCCTGCAGGTCATCATTGAGCAAAAGCAAGTCATAGTCCGTCTCCTTCGTCAGCTTCAGACCTTCCTGACCAGTCTCTGCCACATCTACGATAAAGCTTTCTTTTTGCAGTTCCAGACTGACAAACCGAGCAAGATTCTTTTCATTTTCTACTAGTAAAATTCGCTTCGCCATTGGCTTATCCTATTTTTCGTCGTACCAAGAATAGTGGTAAATACCTTCTTTGTCTTTGCGCTCATAGGTATGGGCACCGAAGTAATCGCGCTGAGCCTGAATCAGGTTAGCCGGCAGATTTTCCGCCCGGTAGCTGTCAAAATAAGCAATCGCACTGGAGAAAGTCGGTACCGGAACACCTGCCTGAACTGCCAAACTGACTACATCACGGACCGCCTGCTGGTATTTAGCAGTGATGTCTATGAAGTATTCATCAAGGAGCAGATTCGCCAAATCCGCATCGCGACTGTATGCATCGGTAATCTTTTGCAGGAAGCGGGCACGGATAATACAGCCGGCACGCCAGATAGAAGCAATCTCACCAAAAGGCAGATTCCACTTGTTTTCTTTAGACGCTACGCGCAGCTGAGCAAAGCCTTGGGCATAGGACATGATTTTGGAGAAATAGAGAGCCTGACGGATTTTTTCAATCAGCTCTGCCCTGTCTCCGCTAAATGTGAAGGCAGCTGGTTTTGGCAGTACCTTGCTGGCCTGTACCCGCTCATCCTTGTAGGTGGAGATATAGCGGGCAAAGACTGACTCCGTAATGAGAGGCAGAGGCACACCCAAATCCAGTGAGGACTGGCTGGTCCATTTCCCTGTTCCCTTATTGCCGGCAGCATCCAAAATATAGTCCACAATCGGGCCGTCCTGCCCTTCATCATCCTTGCGGGTCAAGATGTCAGCAGTGATTTCAATCAGATAGCTGTCCAGCTCACCCTTGTTCCACTCAGTGAAGATAGCAGCCATTTCAGCAGCAGACAGGCCCAGCAGGTTCTGCATGAGGTCATAGCTTTCAGCGATAAGCTGCATATCACCGTACTCAATGCCGTTGTGGACCATTTTGACATAGTGGCCGGCCCCGTCAGGACCGATGTAGGTCACACAAGGCGCTCCGTCTTCTGGAGCCTTGGCAGAGATTTCTTCCAAAACATCTGCAACCAGCTCATAGGCTTCTTTTTGGCCGCCCGGCATGATAGAAGGACCTTCCAGAGCTCCTTTTTCTCCGCCGGAAACACCTGTACCGATGAAGTTGATGCCTGAGTTAGCCAGCTCTTCATTGCGGCGGATGGTGTCCTTGTAGAAAGTATTGCCGCCGTCAATCAGAATATCCCCCTTGTCCAAGTGAGGCAGAAGGGCCTGAATGGTCGCATCAGTACCCGGACCTGCCTGCACCATGAGCATGATACGGCGTGGTTTTTCAATAGAATTTACAAACGATTCCACATCATAGCTGGGTACAAAATTCTTTTCAGGATGGCTCTTTACCACATCTTCTGTCTTATTGGCAGAGCGGTTGTAAATCGCTACTGTATAGCCGCGGGATTCGATATTGAGAGCCAGATTGCGGCCCATAACAGCCATACCGACAACACCAAAGTTTGCTTTTGTCATTTTGTTCTCCTATACTTAGTTTGTTTTATTTTATCATTTTTAAGCCTTAAAAGAAAGTATTAAGTCGGAGACGGATTGGGAGAGTGGGTAATGAACAGTGTTTTAGCCCGGCCTCCTTTATTTTTATCGTCATTTAGTTTATCTTTGATTACGTTGTTAGATTGTCTTGCTGAACGCCTATACCTCCTGCATCTGACTCCTGCCCGCCTTACTGACGGATTTTATGGAGCATGGATTCATTCGATTCATTTTTTTACATACAAAAGACAAATCGCTCGTGACGACTTGTCTGTGCAGTCTATATTACTTTTTATCCGTTTCAAGATTTTCCGCTTCGATCACAGGCTGTTCCTCTTGCCTGAGTTTATTAACTGTCATATGAACGCCTAAAGCTCCTGCCAGCAGCTGACGGATATCAAATCCTGCCCCTTGCGATACCTGATCAATGCTCTGCATAATATCGCCAACCATCTTAGAGGCATTTCCTTCACCCTACATGGTAATTTTATCTACTTTCGTCAAAGGCTCTGCAACAGTTTGAATTTTCAAACTTTTTTATTTTTGCAAAATCATTCATCAAAGAGGCCTTGCAAGTCAGCAAAAGGGCTGTTTTCTTCTTTTTTGGCGGCCTGAGCTGCGGCAAATTCTTCCTCTGTCATAACCTGCCAATCCTGACCGGACAGAAATCCCTGGCCGGCTTCTTCTGCTGCGGTCAGGATTTTCAAAGGGATATGAAGGAGAATATTATCAGCCACACTTTCAGCCAGATTGATTTCACCCTTTTCAATGGGCAGGACCAGATCTTGATCAATCAGCTCCTGCGAGGCCGTCTTGCTTTCTTCCATGAAGACTTCATTGACCAAGTAAGACTCCTGCAGCTCCACCGGCTCCATACTGCGGCTGGAAGCAAGGGTGATGGTGTAGGACAGGTCGTAGTCCAGAAAATACAGGCCGTCCTCATACTGGGCTTTGCCGCTGGCTACAATCCCCTGAACATCTAAAATTTCAGCATTGCGCCCTTTCAGCTCTTCTGTCAAGTCCAGCTTTTTATCAAAAGCCAGCCCGTCTGGATTTTTGCGAATTTCTTGTATGTTCAACATAAGTTCCTCTTTGTTTTTTTCTTTTATTATATCATGTTTGGCCGCTCTTCTGTTATTGAAAATTATTTTGTTATGAGCAAGTGCAAGGAGGGAAGACGATGAAACATCTAGGACAGGTTTTTAGATTTTTCGAGAGGCCAGGCATATTTCTTTATCCGAGGCGACTGGCGGATAATTCTCAATTAGAAAGCGGAGTTTTTGATGGCGGTGGGACAGACTCTGCTGACGTTAACAGCTTTACTCTAAAAATCGCTGAATCAATGCAACAAGTACTCTGCTTTCTATTTTATACTAAAACTCAAAAGAGCTCTCGCAAGTCACTTTCAGAATCTGACCACTTACCTAGGAGACCTGACCACTTGCGGAAAAGCTCTTGCAATCAGGCTCTATCCTGCTATAATCAAAGCTGTCAAGACCTTGCAGTTATAGATTATATTTGAAAAATTTTTCAAGCAATTCATTGCTAAAGGAGATTTGTATGAAACTTGCCTTACGGAATACATTATTTGCTTTTATCAGCCTCTCCCGAATCTTCAATACCTTGGGAGCTTCTATTTTCAATATTGTTTTTGTTGTATTTGCTTCCAGCATGCCCAATCCCAAGTTTGCCATTGCCCTGGCTAATTTCATCGTTCTGGTTCCGACTTTCTTTACTATTTTTGTCGGTATCAAAGCTGATAAGACCGTCCATAAAGCTCGTTGGCTGATTCATTTTGGCTATGTGCAAGCCCTGCTCTTTATCCTTGTCGCCTTTATGACTCGTTCCAGCTCTTATCTAGCCTTTTCAGTGGTCTGCTTCATGAATATTCTTTCTGATATTATCAGCGACTATCGAAGTGGTCTGCAGATGCCAATTTTGAAAAAGAACATTCCCGAGCAAGATCTAATGGAGGCCTTCTCCTTTACCCAGCTTATCAGTTTTCTTTGTAGTCTAGCTGGTCAGGCTTTAGGAGTTTGGCTCTTAGCGATCAGCCAGCAAAACTTTTTCCTAGTCGCTTTAGTCAATTCTTTAACCTTCCTGCTCTCCTCTACCACCCTCTATCTCGTCCGACGTCGATTGACCCATGATCCAGCAGCTATTTCTGAGAATAAGCCTCCACTCAAGGAAGAACTGAAAAAAATGTATACATCGTCCAAACTCATCTTTGAGCAGGAGGGCTCTAATAACTTTCTCAAACTGCTGGCGCAAATCTTGGTCATCAACGCTATGGCAGGTTCTCTGATGGCTCTTTATAATCTCTACTTGCTAGACAACCCCATCTTTCATCTATCTTTTAGCCAGTCGCTCTTGATTCTTCAGACGACGCTTGTCCTAGCCATGATCATCGCGAGTCTGACTCCCAACGATTACTTCAGCCGTTTAGCACTCCATCAGCTCATCATCTGGGCCGCCCTTATGATGATTCTGCTTGCTGTCAGCAACTTCTTGCACCTTCCTGTTTTCGTCGGCATTGCTTTCGGCTTTTTACTTGCTTATATCTCCGGCAAGATCAACCCAAAAATCAACACTCTCTTGCTGAGCAAGCTGCCTTCCAACGTTCTCGCTCAGACTTCCAGCTTCCTAAGTCTGCTCTTTCCTTCTCCGTTCCTCTGGGGACTATGATCTTCTCCAGTCTGGCTCTTTGGAATATGAAGGCTAGCTGGCTAATCTTCAGCTTTATCGGCGTGATGGCTCTGTTCCTGTCTCTTGAAAGAAAGAACGATATAAAAGAAGCCCGATGAATTCAATCCTATTGTCTTGGAAGGAACAGCAAACTAAAAGATGATAAAAAACGATAACTCATCATTTGGAAGTTATCGTTTTTTGTGTATCAGAAAGCTAAAAGTTCAAATTTCACTTACCTTATACCCAGTTGAAGCGTCTGCCCCGGCCGCTGTGGTCAAAGTAGTACCAAGTACCGTCATCCAGCTGAATCCACTTGTTGCGGACCATGGCGCCGGAGTTTGGATCATAATAGCGATAAGCACCATTGACATATCTCACCTGACCCTTGACCTGCTTGCCGTCAGCATCAAAGTAAAGGTCTTGGCCGTTGATGCGCTTTGCACCGGTGTAAGCAGCGCCGTCCTGACCGAAGTAATACCAAACAGTTGGCGTCACCTCAACAAACTTGCTGACGGCCTGTTCACCAGAATCGGCATCGTAATAGTAATTTTTACCGGATACAGCCACTAACTGCCCTTTAACCTGCTTGCCGTTGGCATCAAAGTAAAGATTTTGCTTGCCAATCCGTCTCGCTCCGGTATACGCCACACCGTCCTGGCCAAAGTAATACCAAGCATTTGGAGTGGGTTCTGCAAAGCGGTTGGTCACCAGCTCGCCTGAATCTGCATCAAAGTAGAAATACTGCCCTTTATCGTTCTTAATCAGCTGACCCTTGACCTGGCTGCCGTCTTGGTTGAAGTAAAGAATCTGCTGATTAATCGTCTGCAGGCCTGTTACTGCTTTTCCAGCTTGGTCAAAGTAATACCAAATATTCTTGGCTGCTTCGACAAATTTGCTGACAGCCATTTCGCCTGAATCCGCATCAAAATAACGGATAGACTTATCTGCCAGTGTCACCACTTTCCCCTTGACCTGCTTACCGTCAGTATCAAAGTAAAGGGTTTGCTTGCCAATCGTCTGGAGACCTGTCAGTGCAGTGCCGTCTGAGCCGAAGTAATACCAGTTGTTGCTGTCGCCTTCCTGTGCAAAGCGGTTGAAGACTAGCTCACCAGAGTCCTTGTCAAAGTAGCGGAGCTTGCCGTCCTTGGCCCTCGCCATCTTCCCCTTGACTTGGAAACCATCCTGATCAAAGAATTTCACCTTGCCCTCCAGCGTTACCAAGCCTCTGGCCATAACACCCTTGGCATCAAAGTAACGCCAGTTC
>NZ_KQ969393.1:70946-74099 GCF_001578865.1 Streptococcus sp. DD11 | reverse complement strand
CGTCTTATCATAATAATACTGATTGCCTTCTTCATCTTCACGAAGAGCATCGCGGAGCTGGATACCGTTTTTGAGGAAGTACAGTTTCTTGCCGCCCAGTTCATAAGCGCCGGTCACTAGGTAGCCTTGCTGATCAAAGTAATACCAGTTGCCCTGCTCGTCTTCGATAAAGGCATCCTTGGCTTGATAGCCGCTGGTTGAGAAGAATTTAATCCCCTTAGTATCGCTCTTAAAGCCAGTCTCAGCCTTTCTGTTGAGGAGCTGCTTCGGAAGGAATGTATAGCCTTTTTCCGTTGACAGGTACTCATTGCTGGCCCAGTCTTTCAGGACATAGTAAGCACCGCGGCCCAGAATATTGGTGCCATTGAAGTACTTAGCAGACCACTGGGTGATTTTCTCATCGGTGGTCATTTTTTGACCGGTGGAGATTTGCTTGCGCTCAAAAATTGACGGATACTTAGCCTTCAGCTCATCCAGGAAGGCGCCCCCGTATTTGCCTTGATAGTCCTTGCCGTCTGTCTTGGTGTTGGCTACATAGAGGCTTTCCTTGATTTCTGCGCCCTCGCGGTAAACACCGTAGTTATTCACCCGGGTTGCTGTCACTACTTCTTTGCCCGGCAGATTGTAAATCTGGTCTGGCACCCAGTCTGCAATAGCCTGAATATTGACACTGTGCAGAGCACGCAGGACATTGAGCAGATCTTCCAGAGAGCCGTATTTATTGTTCTTGCTCAGGGCCATGTCGTAGCGGTCTTCAAAGGCATACCCGTTTTGGATAATGGAATCAAGGAAACTTCCGTCCTGACTGGACACATACTGCGGCGGCAGCTCAAAGGAGGTGACTCCCCACTCTTTAAAGAGGTTGACATTCTTAGCAATGACTTTATTTGTGTACTGGTCGTCTCTTTCTGCAAAGTCTTGGAAGTTAGAGAACCCTTCATAAATCAGCTGTGAATCAAGCGCTGTGCTGGAATTGTAAACCTGACCGCCTTTGGACTTGCTGTTGCTTGGAGCTACGCGGACATCTTGGTCTTCTGTCGCACCGACCGGCACCCAAACCGCCAGATAGCCTGACACCTGTACATTGCTGTAACCGGCAATATCATTCATATCAAAGGTCAGGATACCGTTGGCATCGGTCTTCTTCCACAGGGAGCTTGGCACCTCTTCATCTGACAGATAGCGGCTGATGCCGTCTTTAGTCGTCAAGAGCAGCGGACGGTAATATTGGTTCTTGTGGGCTGCTCCCATATTAACCTGCAGCTTGTCCCAAGTATTCAGTTTGAGATTCGGATTATTAGAAGCAATAACCGCCATCCCTTGGGTACGGGTTTCCGCTGTCCCAGCGTCGCTTGCCTCATTGGCACCCGTTCCGTAACGGACAGAGGACAGGATGCCATTGTATTCCCACTTGCTGCTGTCACGAGCTACGCCCATATAGTCCACTTTCATGTCCTGGCCGCCGGCTGCATACTTGATACGGGCACGCATGAGGGCATCCAAAGCATCGTAGTAAGGCGATTTTTCAGCCATGTACTGGCCGTCATCTGTATAAAGGTCGCCGTAGTAGACACGGGTAATGGAGTCCTTATTGGACAGCATCAGGGCGTAAGCTGTCGGAATGTTGAACTGAGTATATTCCTTGTCAGCCTTGCGCATATCAGCATTGTAAATCTTGAAGGCTGCTTTCAGCTCATCCATGGTGAAGGTCAGACCATCTGTATTGGGATTGATATTTTTCTTGATAATATCGGCAATAACAGTCTGTACTTCGCTGTCATGAGCCCGTACAAAGACATAGTTGGCCATCCGCTCAGTATTTTTATTGGCCTTGGAGCGGTCATTGAGACTGTTGCTGATGGTTGGCTCTACACCGCTGCGGACACTCAGAGGACGCAGGAAAGAGTAGAGAAGAGACAGGCGCAGCTTGTTGTCGATCGGCAGCTGAGCACCCTTATTGTCTTTGTTATAGTCTGGATCATTGTCAGACCAAGCTTCCAGAATGGACAGATGCGCAATCGCCTTGGCTTCGCTGTCATTGACCCCATAGTAAGCCTTGAAGTAGTCAGAAGCAATCTGCAGGAGGTCGGCATTGACATTGTCCACTGCATCCACCCGCACTCCGTCAAAGTTAGCAGTCGGATCATTGGCTACGATACTGCCGAAGTTCATCATAAAGTGGAGCCAGTTGAGCTGTTCTGCCTGAACAGCCGGATTGGAATTGTCAATATCATTGGCCAGCAGAAATTCGTATCCGCCGTTTGACTGATCGATAAAGTATTTTGGTGTCCCGGTTTGGCTGGTCGGTGTGCGGTTCAGCAGACGGTAGTCTGAATTAGCATAAGAAGTTCTCTTATTATTGGTATAGAGCAGAGCGCCGCCTTGCAAATGATCTTTGTTGTCCCCAAATGTTTCGGACTCAGTAGAGATATTCCAGTTTGGCTGGGTCTTGACAAAGGCTCCCATCAGGGTTCTCAGCCAGGTCGTGCTGCCTTCCTGACCGATTTTTTCCTCGATCTTTCTTTGGACATTCTGAGCAGCCAGAGTCAGGACAGACTGCTCTGCCTTGCTTTCAAAAGCGGCGTTGCCTCCCAGTCCCTGCTGATTCATGTAGTTGAGGTAGTTGATCTGAGTCTGCTTGTCAGGCCACCAAGCCATCAAGAGCGGACGGAAATCCTTTTCTGTTGATGCAGTCCAGGTCGTGCCGTTTTTGAGAATTTCTTTTGGCCGGTACCAGCTGTCGGCCGTCAGGTAGTTGTCTACCGTTTCAATGTCCTTGGATGTAGTGCCGTAGAAGGCATTTTTTCTGGTAAATTCATTATTAAGACTGGTCGTTCCCTGCTTGAACTGATATTCAGCAGAGTCCAGCAGAGCACCGGTTTCCGCATCAAAATACAGGATTTTGCCATCCAATTCAAGGACAAAGTTCTTCTTAACCGTGCCGTCATCCTGAACATAATACTGCTTGCCGTCAATCGTCTTGATATGAGCCAGCGCATCCTCTTCATGCCCTGTTTTATCTTCTGCTGCGGCCCGATTTTGAGCAGCGGCTAATCTTTCAGCCGCTGTCTTTTGACCGGCCACAGCTTCTGGGCTGCGGTCCTTATTCAGAAGGGCTTTTTGGGCAGCAGCATTGTCAGAAACAGCTGACTC
>NZ_KQ969393.1:65042-70629 GCF_001578865.1 Streptococcus sp. DD11 | reverse complement strand
CTTCCTTCGCTTGAGCAGGCGCTGCTGTCTTGGCAGCTTCACTGGTTGCTGCCGGGCTGGCTGGCTGTGCTTGGTCAGCAGATACTGCAGCCGTCTTTTCTGCTGATGCAGGAGCTGGCTGATCCGCTTTTGGGGCTGCCTCTTTAACAGCAGCCTGTTCTGCATCCGTAGCTGTCACCGGGCTGGTGAGTGCTGCAGCTTCATAAGTTCCCTTAGTTGCATTTGCAGCAGCCGCAGTTTCTGCCGGCAGCTGATCAGACAGACTGCCCTGATTGGCTGAAGCAGCTTCTGTTTGGTCCGTTTGCTTTTCTGAGCTTTCTTTATCAAGCGCTGCCTGATTCAGATCGTCTGCATGAACAGTCTCTGCCTCAAGGCTGAGAACTTTAGGGGCAACGAGAAGCGACAAGGCAGTCACACTGATGGCTACCCAGTTCTTCTTGACCTTATGCATTTTATAATGAACTTTTTTCTCCATCATAAAACCTCCTTCTGAAATAATTAAGTATAAAGTTTTACCTTTATTTTAATCTTTTTCCGAAGGAGGTTGCTTCTATTTGCAAATCTGCAACTGCGGCAGGACAATCCGCTCCATCTGCTCTTTCATCCTCTGAGCGGCACCATAGGCGCTTAAAAATTCTAAAGTCCCCAGACACTGCTCCATCTCCGTCAGGGCATAGGAACCGCCGACTCTGTATGAATAGAGAGCCTTGTAAAATTTTATGAGAATTCTCTCATACAGCTCTGTTTCAGGGATTTTTAAATTATCCATATAATTGAGGAATTTCATAGCCACCTGCAGGTGATTTTCTTCGATGCAGACACTGATGACATTGAGCAGCATGGCGATAATCCGCCTGCGGTTTTCCGGCAGATTATTATAGAACTGGGTACGGTTGATCATCTCACTGGCAAAGGTTTCCAGCGTGCTGGATGTCAGCAAGTCCACGCTGTTGGTAAAGAGCCAGAGCTCATAACGGCCCCATTCATCCACTGAGAAGAGATAGTCCGTCAGGTAGTCCACATCTTTTTTACTGACCTGAAAGTGCTGGTCGCAGTGAGAGAGAGTCCCCATGGCAATGATGGTATTGAGCCGGTAGTTCTTTTTCTTGGGAAATTCTTTCTCCAAAGCCTGGCATTCAGCCAAAATGCTCTCCAGTTTCACCAGATTGTTTTCCCGATAAGCTTCTGACAGCCGGTTGGAAAAGACCAAGTCATCTGCTTCTGTATAGTTATGGTAGACATACTGAAACTCATCCAGCGAAACAGCCATATTCTTTAAGCAATTATAGAATGCATCCACCGTAATCCCGCTCATACCGCGCTCATAGCGTGACAGCTGAGCTACTGAAATATCGCCTGCTGCCACCTCCTTAAGAGACATATTTTTTGATTCTCTGATAATTTTGAAAATTTTCCCTGAAGTTTTTAGCATCAGCACACCTCACTTGCAGATATGTAACAAGTTTTTTTACTACTTTTAATATACTAGTAAACTATTACGATTATATTAAAAAAATATTACGAATGTTTTCACGATGATACAATTAGATTAATTTGAATTCTAAAGTAACACAATATAGTGATTTTTTTACTTTATTAAAAATTAATATAGAAAAAAGCTGGAAAGACAGGCCTTCCAGCGATATAAATATGCATCTTTTCAGAAATAAAATTTGTTTTTTCATAAATGAGAAATGATACTAAAAAAGCTTGGAAGAATCAAGCTTTTTCACCCGCAGAAAAGGAACGGAAGGCCAGATTTTCTGTCTCCTTTTTATTTTGCAGAGGATAAAGCAAAACCAAAAATACTTTTATACTAGACTTGTTCAGAAACCCTTCCTTGAGTCTGTCCGCCTTCAGCAGTTCGGTCCGCTCACACAGTCCAGCGGACTGTGGAGCTTGTATCGTCATTTCGTTTCTCTTTGATGACTTTGTCAGCTCACCTTGCTCCAACAGTCCAGAAGGACTGTTGGAGGCTGGAGATAAAGAGGATGAGACAGACTCCCATGATGGCTGCGTCCTCACCCACAGAGGGAGGCAGCTTTTGGAAAATCTCATATAAGACTTCCGCTCCCATCAAAAAAAGTCTACCGCTGCCTTTGGCTGTGGACGGTAGACTTTCTGGGGCAGCTTGATTACATTTTTCTCAAACGCTCTACCCGCTCGGAAATAGGCGGGTGCGTGTAGAAAAGTTTTTTCAGGCCCCCTTCTTTCTTAGGGTCGCTGATATAGAGGGCGGCACTGGCATCATCTACATGATGCTCCATGGGCTCGCTCTGATCCAGTTTCAAAAGGGCATTGATCATTCCCTGCGGATTGCGGGTCAGCTCCACGCTGGAAGCATCAGCCAGAAACTCGCGCTGGCGGGAAATAGCCAGCTGGACCAAGGTTGCTGCAATGGGAGCCAGGATGATGGCTAGCAGCGACAGGAGCAAGAGGATGATTCCCAGACCACTGTCATTGTCGCGATTGTTGCTGCGGCGGCCGCCGCCAAACCACATCATGCGGCCAGCTACACTGGACAGCATGGTAATGGCACTGGCCAAGGCAACAGCAATGGTTGAAATCCGAATATCGTAATTGCGGATATGACTGACCTCATGGCCGATGACACCCTCCAGCTCCTCCCGATTCATGATTTGCAGAATGCCAGTCGTGGCAGCGACTGCTGCATTTTCCGGCTTAGAACCTGTCGCAAAAGCATTGGGGGACGGGTCGTCTACAATGTAGACCCTAGGCATGGGAATCTGCGCTACCATAGCCATGTCCTGCACGACATGGTAGAGCTCAGGTGCTTCCTGCTCGGAAACCTCCCGCGCGCCATTCATGGCCATTACTACCTCAGTGGACTGGAAAATCATCACCAGCGCGTAAACGCTGCCGATAAGAAAAGCCACGATAATGCCGCCCAGAGGTGAACGCAGCCAGAGATAGCCGACAGCAGCACCAATCAGGGCCAAAAGGCCGAAAAAAGCGATAAGGAGGAGCCAAGTCCTCCTTTTATTGCTGGCAATTTGATCAAAGAGCATGTCAGTCACCTAAACCGCTGCTGCCAAAGTCCACCTTGGGAACAGCCTTTTCTTCTTCCGGTGTTTGCAGGAAGTCGGCCGCCTTGAAGCTGAACATGCCTGCAACGATATTACTAGGGAAAGTTTCCAGCTTGACATTGTAATTGCTGGTTACTGAATTGTAGAGCTGACGTGAGTAAGCAATCTTGTTTTCAGTATTGGTCAGCTCTTCCTGCAGTTTCAGATAGTTACTGTTAGCTTTCAGATCTGGATAGCTTTCAGCCACAGCAAAAATACCTGAAATCTGACGGGAAAGAGCATCGCTGGCCTGCATGGCCTCAGCTGGTGAAGAGGCCTGAGCAACCTGGCTGCGCAGTTCTGTCACCTTTTCCAATGTTGCCTGCTCGTACTTGCCGTAGCCTTTGACGGTTTCAATCAAATTTGGCAGCAGGTCATTCCGACGCTTGAGCTGAACATCAATCTGGCTCCAGGCTTCCTGAGTCTGCATGCGGCTTTTCACCAAGCCGTTGTAAACAGAAACCACAAAAATCGCCAGAACAACGATAATTGCAAGAATAATAAATAGCATGATATTTCACTCCTTATTGCTTTATTACTATTATTATAACAAAAAAAGCGGAAAGTGTCTTTATTCTTGACAGCCTTATAAAAAAGAGGTAAGATAAAAGCAGAAATAAACCGACAGTCGGTCGAATAAATTTTTACTAGGAACTCTTCATGGCTAATAAAAAAGACTTTATCTTGGACACCGCACAGCGACTCTTTACAGAGCAGGGCTTTGACCAAACCTCTATCTCTCAGATCTTAGAGGCGGCCCAGATTGCCCGCGGTACCCTTTACTACTACTTTTCATCTAAGGAAGAGATGATGGATGCTATTATCGAGCGGACGATTGAAGCAGCCTTTGCTGCTTCTCAGGCCTTTGCTGACAATCGCGGCCTGACTATCCTAGAGCGGCTGGCCGGCAGTATGGCCGCACTGAATCTCCATCATCAAAATGGACAGGATGTCCTGCTCCATCTCCATCAGCCGCAAAATGCGCTCCTGCACGAAAAGACAAACCAAATCCTGCTGGCACGGGCTCCTCAGATCCTCCTGCCCATCATCCAAGACGGCATCGCTGCCGGGGATATGAAGACTGATTACCCTTACGAAAGCCTGGAAATGATTTTGACTTATTCGCTGCAAGTATTTGGCAGCAGCTTTCAAGCGCTGTCCCCAGAAGAACAGCAGCAGAAACTGCAGGCCTTTCTCTATCTTTTGGAAACCCTCTTTCACAGTCAGGCAGGCTACTTTGATGCCTTTCGGGCCCTGATTCAGTCGCAAGATAGTTAGAAACTTCTCTATTGCAATTGGTTTGCTTTGGCAATTCTAAGGAGGCGGCCATGAAACAATCAGGTTTTAGACTCTTTTTATTCATTTGGTTAGGGAGCCTCATCTCAGAAATCGGCTCCGGTATGACGTCATTTGCTTTGGGAATTTATGTTTACCAGCTAACTGGCTTGGTTTCGGTCTCGTCTTTTGTCACTCTTTGTGCTTTCCTGCCGGGACTGTTGGTCACCCCTCTGGCTGGGATTTTGGCAGACCGATACGACCGCCGGCTTCTGATGGCTCTGGGAGACGGCTTGTCTGGGCTAGGCGTTCTCTGGATTTACTTCAGCCTGCATCACCCAGCCCTGATCTTTATCTGTATCGGATCTGCAATCAGTTCCCTCTTTTCTGCCTTGGTCAATCCAGCCTTTCGGGCGACGATTTCTGACCTGCTGCCTGAGGACCAGCTGTCAAAAGCGACTGGTTTGTCCCAGATTAATGGCATTGCCCGCTATCTGATCTCACCAGCCTTGGCTGGCTTGATATTGGCCGGCGGCCATATCGCTGCCATCCTGCTGCTGGATTTTTCAACGATTTTCGTGACAGTGGCCTGCACTTTGATAGCCCGACGGGCCATTCATGTGCCCGTCTATTCCAGCGACAGCCGCTTCTGGGCTGACTTTCTCCGGGGCTTTCATATCATCTACGAGAAAAAGGGCATCTGGATTCTCGTCCTGACTGGCACGGCCTTCTCTTTCTTTCTGGGAACGGTCCAAATCCTGCTCTCTCCTTTAGTCTTAGCCTTTGCGGATGCCAAAACAGCCGGCTGGGTCATGACTATTTCCAGCAGCGGCATGCTGGTTGGAAGTCTGGTATTGGGATTCTTTGCCGTCAAACAGCATTTTCACCGCATGCTCTGCCTCTCCCTCTTTCTGCTGGGAATTTTCATGGCTGGACTGGGAATGAAGGAACATCTTATCTGGATTTGCAGTTTTGGCTTTCTGCTCTTTGCTGCCCTGCCCTTTGCCAATACAGCCATTGACTATCTGGTGCGCCTCCATATCCGCAAGGCAGATCAGGGCAAGGTCTGGGGTACAATCGGCATCATTTCTCAGCTGGGCTACGTAGTCGCCTATGCCTGCATGGGCTGGGTGGCGGATACCCTTTTCAAGCCTTCGCTGACCTATTTCGGCTGGCTGGCCCCTTCTGTCGGAAAAATCATCGGTGTCGGAGGAGGCAGAGGCTAT
>NZ_KQ969393.1:55875-65022 GCF_001578865.1 Streptococcus sp. DD11 | reverse complement strand
AGTACCTTCTGTAAAGGAGCTGGAATATGTTTCAACGCTTGATAAAAAATGATTTCAAGAGCAATAAAGTCAGTGTGCTGGTCATAACGGTTTTCCTGCTGCTGACGCTGACTCTGTGCTTTGCAGCTGTTCGCCTGACGGTCAGTCTGGCAAGCTCCGTCGACCGCTTTGTGGAACGAGCTAAAAGCCCTCATCTGCTGCAGATGCACAGCGGCAGCATTAATCGGGAGCGCCTGCAGGAGTTTGTCCGCCGGCACCCGCAGATTGAGAGCTGGCAGATTGCTGACTTTGTCAATGTCGACGGCTCCGAGATTCGGATCAACGGCAGAGACTCCCTGCAGGACAGCTCGCAGGACAATGGATTTTCCAGTCAAAACCAGACTTTCGATTTCCTGCTGGATAAGGACAATCGTCCTGCCCAGCCTCAAGCCGGACAGGTCTACATCCCCCTTTACTATTACAGCAGCGGCCGTATCCGACTGGGGGACCGTCTGCAGATTGGTTCGCTTCAGCTGACTGTTCAGGGCTATATCCGCGATGCCCAGATGAATGCCGGGCTGGTTTCTTCCAAACGTTTTCTCATCGCTCCGGAGGACTTGGACAGGCTGAAGCAAGAAAACGCAGCTGCCGCTGAAGCGCTGATTGAATTTCGGGTCCGCAAAGCCGGCCAGATCAGCGCTATTGAAGAGGCCTATAAAACTGCAGGTTTGGAGTCCAACGGCCCGCCTATGATTAGCTATCCGACGATTAAGATGATCAACAGCCTCAATGATGCTCTGGTCATCTTGGTCATGGGCCTGCTGGCGCTGGCAGTGCTGTTTATCACCTTTCTCTGCATGCGCTTTGCCCTATTAACCAAGATTGAGGAGGAGCTGGAGCAGATTGCTGTCATGAAGGTCATGGGGCTGCCTCAAAGCTTTATCAAAAAGGTCTATCTGGCCAAATATACCAGCATCATCGCTCTGGCTTTGGCTGGCGGCTGGACTCTGTCCTTTCTGCTGACCGGACCGCTCAAGAAAGAGACGGAAATCTTCATGGGCAAAAGCCCGACACCGCTTTACAGCTACGTTTTAGAAGCGATGACCGCTCTGCTGCTCTGCCTTTTGCTAGTCTGGCTGACCTCACGGCCGCTGAGTTCTTTTAAGAAATTGACGCCAAGTCAGGCTCTGAAGCTGGCGGCTGCAGGCCATTCCACTCAGAAACAGCAGACTCCGAGTCTGGGCCTGCCCAAACACCCTCTGTGGGACGGGCCTTATTTCGCCTGTCAGCAGATTTTCAGTCACAAAAAGCTCTATCTGACCATGCTGCTGATTATCAGCCTTATCAGCCTCTTGGTGCTCCTGCCTGCAGCTCTCTACAGCACCGTGACCGACAGGCACTTTATCCAGTATCTGGGTGCCGGACAGGCCGACCTCCTGATTGATATTTCGCAGACCGAGGAGATTGATGCCAAGACAGATCAGCTGCTGAAGGAGCTGCAGGCAGATCAGGAGATAGCACAGGTCAGCGACTATCGCAATCAGAATTTTTCCTATCTGGACCGGAAAGGCCAAACCCATCAGCTTCGGATCAGTCTGGGCAGCCACAGCCTTTATCCGGTCAAATACAGCCAAGGCCAATCGCCTAAATCCGAGCAGGAGATTGCTCTCTCTAAGCTCAACGCCGATGAATTGAAGCTGCAGACAGGAGACAGCCTGACCCTGCTGGTAGACGGCAAGGAAAAAAAACTGACCGTGACCGGCATCTATTCTGATCTGACCTATGGCGGCAAGACAGCCAAAGCCAGCTTTCAGACCGCACGCCCTCAGACCCTGACCAGCCTGCTGGCGGTCAGTCTGAAAGCGAGCAGGAACAAGTCTCAGAAAATCAAGGAACTGCAGAAGCGCTATCCAGAATATAAACTGACCGATGTTGAGGATTTCTTTCACCAGACTTTCGACGGTACATTGGCCAGCCTCAACCTAATTCAGACCGGGCTTTTCTGGACTGGGAGCGCTTTGGTCTTTATCCTCATGACCCTCTTTGTCTACATGATTTTCACCAAGGACCGGAGCGATTTGGCTCTCTGCCGCATGCTGGGGTTCAGCAGCGGGCAGCTTCGCTCCTACTACTTGCTGGCAAATGCCTTTGTCTGTCTGCTGGCTCTAGGCCTCGCCTATCTGCTGCTGCTGATTTTGGGACAGCCCGTCTGCAGCCTGCTTCTGTCCGGCTTTGGCATCAGCCGTCTCAGTCTCGTCATCAATCCGCTGCTTCCCTTCCTCTTCCTGCCTCTGACTCTGCTGGCAAGCGCCCTTTCGGCCTCTGTCATCAGCCTGAGGGCCATGACAAGACTGCAAATCGGCAGCTGCCTCAAAGAACAGTAGCTCAGAGGCAGCCGCCTAGATTTACGGAGAATCCCATGTTCATACAAGCAAGACATCTCAGCAAAAGCTATCAGGAAAATCAGGAGCCCATTATCCGCGACTTATCGCTGGACATTGAAGCCGGCCAATTCATTGCGGTTATGGGTCCCTCCGGCTGCGGCAAATCGACTCTGCTCAATATCCTGTCCACCATAGATCAGCCTGACCAAGGGCAGCTTTTCTATAAAGGGCAGAATCTGCTGCACTTGGACAGCAAACAGCTGGACCAAATCAGACGGCAGGAATTTGGCTTTGTGTTCCAGCAGGCTACCTTTCTGAAAAATCTTACTATTATCGACAATATCTGCCTGCCCAGCCTGGTCGGCCAGCACCGCAGGGAGCGGGAAGCAGCCTATGAGCGGGCCAAAGAGCTGATGGCTCTGACAGGGATTGAAAATATTGCTCAGCGCAGTCTCCATGAGGTTTCCGGCGGCCAGCTGCAGCGGGCCGGTATCTGCCGGGCCCTGATCAATCAGCCCCAGCTGATCTTTGCAGACGAGCCGACGGGAGCTCTCAATTCTCAGGCCAGCCGGGATGTTATGGATCTGATGCAGGATTTTCATCAGCAGGGGGCCAGTATCCTTCTGGTCACGCATGACGTCAATGCCGCTGCCTATGCGGATAAGGTCCTGCTGATTCTGGACGGTCAGATAGAATGCCAAATCTGCTTTGACGCCAAATCAGATCAGAAAGACCGCCGTCAGCTGCTGCTGACAGAGCTGAGCAAGAGAGGAATCTAGTCTGTCCACCTATACTCAATGAAAATCGAAATCAGAAGAGGCAGGAACAGACAGGGCTGGGGCACCCGCTCATTCTGTCACGAGAAATCCCAAGGGGCTTTCTCTCATTCCCGCAGGAAGCATCAAAAAAGAGGCTTTGAGGTTGTAGATAAAGCTTCCGTGAGGAAGTCTCAAAAGCAGGGCAAGGCGAGCTAACAAAGTTATAAAAGATAAACGAAATGACGATAATTAACGGTATAAAAAAACGGGCAGCCGCATCACTAAGCTTCTGCTCGTTTGATTGTATTTTCAGCCGCTTGCCTAAACTAGTCGTCCTCTGCTTCCTCTTCCGAAACTGCCGGCAGACTGCTGATATAGGCATCCAGCTGTTGATTGAAATCCTGCTGATTTTTATAAGGGTAATTGATGTAAAAAAGATCAACCCAGCCTTTTTCATCCTCACTCTTATAAAAACCTTCTATCTTAACAGGGAGAAATTTCTTATTGTAGCTGATACGCAGCTTAAGGAGACTGGACTGCTGAAAATCATCCAGAATATAGCAGGCGCTGTCAGTCTTTTTCAGATGCTTCCAGACTTCTTTCAGCTCCAGAGTCTGCTGATAGCCCTCTCTCTGAATGGCTGCCTTATCAAAAGCAATTTCCTTAGTGGCTTCCAGAGAGTAATTCACTTCGCTGTTATAGTATTCCTCAACCGTCAAATCGTCCAGCTGATTGCCAAAAAGCTGCTTGTCTTTGATTGCAATGTCAGATCCGAAAAGGGCCTGATGCTTCAGATCAAAAGACATACCGGCATCGGAGCCATACAGTTTCTTGGCATATGCGTCCGTTACATGAAAGAAACGCTGCCCTTCCAGCACTTGGTAGAGGGTTTTGTCAGTTTGACTGGGGCTGGTTTGATTGCTGATAAAAACGATCAAAGCCGTCCCCGACATCAGCAGAAGCAATGTAATCATTATAGGCTTCCAGCCGATCGTCATCTTCAATTTCTCTCCATCTTTCAAAATCGCTATATCCTCCTTTTTTTACAATATCCGCATAGCGCCCGCCTTTATTCAGCAGCACAGCCGGCCGCCATTTCTTGGTCATCTTGCGGCGAATGTCTGTATCCGGTGGATGACTGACATCCAGATAACTGTGGGTTCGGGCCAGGTAGGCTGGGACATCAGAATTCAGGCCTTTAGACAGACCGTAGTTGGCAGATTCGGTATTGGCTGCATCGCCGCCTTTCTCAACAGCATAATGATCCGGATCCGAATCATAGCTGCCATCCTCCAGCTGCCGGTAAACATTCCATTCTGATACAAACTTCCCACTCTCGATATTGACAATAAACTCAATGAAACGGGCGTTGTTGACACCATAGTCCCCACTGACATTCGCCTGCGGAACCTGCACTTTCATATTCTGGGTATAGCCAAATTCTGTCATGGTGCGGTTGTGAAAGACAGCCCCGGTCGTATAATCGACCTTGACCTTCTCCTCTCTGGTATAAGCCAGCAGCTTATCAAAGTCTGTCTTTCCCTGATAATTTTCCCGAATATAGTCGATGGCCTGCTTGTCAATATGCGATCGGAATAAATGCAGTTTTTCCCCTAGCTCGTCTGCTTTTAAACCTTCCTTGCCGGTGTAGCTTTCAATGATCTCCCTGCGGAAAAAACTGTAAAAATCACTGGTCGGCTTGAGGCTTTTGGAAAATTTGTAACCGCCCTTCATCTGCAGAAAATGATGCTGGTCAATCTCCGCTTTCATGTGGTCCAGCACCAGCGCTAATTTTTCCCGGCCGGTCAAATCAGACTGAATAAAAAAGGCCGTGTAGAGGGGCGAACCGATTTCCTGACTTTCCTGATCCAGCTCTGCCATCTTCGCCGGCAAATCCTGCAGGGAAGACTGCTTCATCTTGTCACGGACCCGCTCATAATAAGCCGTTTTGACGGCTGCATCCCACTTATCTCTGCTGACAATAGCTTCAGCTCGCTGCCGCAGTTTTTCTAAAGCCTTGCTATAATCTTCCTGCTGCAGCCGCTTCTTCAAAGCCTTGGAAGCTTGTGCAGAAGTAAGGGCCAAATCACCGTCTTTGTCCTTTTCCAAGGTGACATTCAGCTTTAAATCCGCAGAGCGGTTGACCAGCAAGGCCAGAGAGATTTTGCCCTCTTCCTCAGAAACAGAAGTTCGGTCTATCTCATAGGACTGAATAACGGCCGGCTTGGTCAAAGCCAGCAGGTCAAACTCAGCCAGTTTATCCTCATAAAGAAAGGCCAGGTCTTTATCCGTGACCATTTTCACTAAATCTGACTGCTTCTGCTGAGGGGAAAACAGCAGCCAGCAAGCAGCCAGCAGGAGCATCGCTCCGATAATATATAAAACTCTTTTCATATTAAATTGATTATAGCATAAAAAACCGTTTCCCTGTCCTTTATTTGCTTGCCAGACAGGAGTTTTTTCCTGCCAAGATAAAATCTTTGAGCCCTGTTTCTGACCCGCTTTTTATGGTATAATAGAACCACTACTCAGAAATAAGGACAGCCTATGACACCGCAAGAATTTTACCAGATTTTAAGCCAGCAAGGGATTGAGCTGACCAACCATCAAAAAGCCCAGTTTGAGCGCTATTTTGAACTTCTGGTCGCTTGGAATGAAAAGATCAATCTGACGGCTATTACAGAGAAAAAGGAAGTCTATCTCAAGCATTTCTATGATTCGATTGCGCCTGTTCTGCAGGGGCTGATTGAAAATCGCGGGCTGAAACTGCTGGACATCGGAGCCGGAGCTGGCTTTCCCAGCCTGCCCATGAAAATCCTCTGTCCCCAGCTGGACGTGACCATCATCGACTCACTCAATAAACGGATTAACTTTCTTAAACTTCTGGCAGAGGAGCTCGGTCTGGAGCAGGTGCACTTCTACCACGGCCGTGCAGAAGACTTTGCCCAAGACAAGGCCTTCCGGGCCCAGTTTGACATCGTGACGGCACGGGCTGTTGCCCGCATGCAGGTACTGGCTGAGCTGACCATTCCCTACCTCAAGGTCAGCGGCAAGCTTCTGGCTCTCAAGGCTTCCAACGCTCCAGAAGAGCTAGAAGAAGCCAAAAATGCCCTCAGCCTCCTTTTCAGCAAGGTCGAGGACAACCGCAGCTATGCCCTGCCTAACGGCGATCCTCGCTTTATCACAGTGGTTGAGAAGAAGAAAGAAACACCTAATAAGTACCCCCGTAAAGCCGGCCTGCCCACTAAACGGCCTCTATAACTGAAAAAGCAAGCAATTCAAGATTGCCTGCTTTTTCTCTTTAGTAGGTGGTATAGTCTTTTAGTTTACTTTTAGTATAGTCTTTTAGTTTGCTTTTAGTACGAGGCAGCGAGCCGCAGACAGTACTGGCGTACGGCAAGGCGAGCTAACAAAGTAATAAAAGATAAACTAAAGGATGATACTAGGCAACGAGCCGCAGGCTGTACTGGGGTACGGCAAGGCGAGTTAACGACGCAATAAAAGATAAACTAAACGACGGTAGTAAATCAAGAGAGCAAGAAGGGATAGGGTCTGGGCTATGCTAATGCGAACGGTCAGCAGCTGATCGGCTCCGTTTTTTGACAGCACATGAAAGAGATTAACCACCGTGTTATTGACAAAATGCGCAGCCATCCCCATATAAAGACTGCCTGTCAGCTTGGTCATCAGAGAAAATTGGAAACCGATAAGAAAGCTGGTCACAACCAAAATCAGGCTGTTAAGCCAAAAACCGGTCAGACTCATTTCCCCATCCAGAAGACTCCTGAGCGGAGCCATGATATGCCAAAGTCCAAAAAGGATATTGGAGCAGACTGCTGCTGTCATAAAGCTGTGTTTCCGTTCAAAAAGTTTTTGAAAGAGACCACGGAAAATTCCTTCCTCCATAAGGACATTGATCAGATTGCCTGCAAGACAGAGCAAAACGAAGATCATTTCTCTGTGCTGGCCGATATTACCGCTGACGGAGTAAGCAGAGACATAAAAATCAAGCCCCCGAAAACCGCCCTGACTGATCAGCACTGCCATTTCCAGCAGGTAAGCCAAGGCAAAGGCGATCAGCCCCCAGATAAAGCCGATAAGCGTATTGCGGACAAAACCTTCTTTCTGAAAGCCAATCTGTTCAAGCTTTAACCTGTAAAAATGGAGGGCTGCCAGCATGAAACCAAGTCCTAACAGCTTATGAACAAAGGCTTCGCCCAGAATGGTCTGATCGGTTCTTAAAAATAAGTATTCCGCAATCCGAAACGAGAAACAGGCCATGTAAATCAGTAAAATTCCCGTTAAATTATGTTTTCTTAATTCCTGCATCACAGCTTCCTTTCTTTGATTGCACTTATTCTAACAACTCAATCTGCTTCATTCTTTCTTTTCTGACTTTCTCAAGATTTCCTGGATAGAGCTGATGAATCAATGTAATGGCAACATCTGCTGCCCACAGCCCATGGTATTTTACATGTGGGCTGGCTAAAATCTGAGCCATTGTCCTATAAAATTTAACCTTTACTGGATTTTTTTCCTCTTTTGCCAAACGACCGACCTCAAAGCTCTTGTTCCTCGCAGCATGATAATTGGTCTTTCCAGCTAGCCAATCATCCATAGCTGCAAATCCCAGATACATCTCTTCTGTAAAGGAGAAGCCCGTCAATTCAGAGAGGTGGTCAGCATACATCCTGCAAAATCTAACTATATCCTCATGTGTCTTCTGCTCATCAATTTCGATAAAGGCTGACTTCAACTCTGGAAGATCCTCAATCTTTCCCAAGGGTTTTTGATAAGCGTAACTATCCATAGTCTTTCCTCCCTTATTCTAGGCCCAGGGATTGTAAAACCGTCCCTGATTGACGGCGAAGAGAGCCAGACTCAGCAGGAAGAGAGCCGCTGCCAGAGCCATGACCAGAAAATCCAGCTTGTCAAAAGCTTGATAAGTGTACCAGGTGCGCTTTTATTTTTACCGAAACGGCGCAGCTCCATGGCTGTCGCAATGGTATTGATCCGCTCCAGCGAACTGAAAATCAGGGGAGTGATGATCTGCAGATTGCCCTTGACCCGCTGAGCCAGCTTGGCTTTCTTGGAAAGCTCCAGACCGCGCGCTTCCTGCGACATCTTAATCAGGTAAAACTCCTCCTGCAAATCCGGGATATACCGCAGGGTCAGACTGACCGCATAGGCGATTTTATAGGAAATACCGATTTGATTGAGGCTGGAGGCAAACTGGCTGGGCTGGGTAGTCATCAGAAAAATAAGCGCCAGCGGAATGGTAGAGAAATATTTGAGCAGCAGATTCAAAAGATAAAAGAGCTCCTGACTGGTCAGATTGTAGGCACCAAAGCCTGTCCACAGGATATCTTTTGCCCCGTAAATTTCCACCGCATACTGAGGAGCAAAGAGATAGACCATGAGGATATTCAGAGCCGCAAAAGCTCCAGCAAAGGTCAGGACAAAGGAAATATCCCTGAGCCGGATATGGGACAGCCGAAAGAGAGCCAGTGAGGCCAGCGCGATAAAGAGCAAAAAACGCGTATCATAGCTCACCATAGCTGCCACCGAAACGACCAGAAAAAAGATCAGCTTGCTGGCACCTGACAGACGGTGCAGAAAGGTCGTCCCCGCATGGTAGCCGATTAACTTCTGTTGATTAAGCATGGCTGTCCTCCTTGTGCTGCATATAGAATTGAGTCAGAGCCAAAGGATCTGCGCCGATTTTCTGGGCTAAAGCAAAAATCGAGGTTTCCTTGAGATTGGCTGCCTGAATCAGCGCTTGATCCGTCAGTACCTCAGCCGGCGGCTTATCCGCCAATATCTGCCCATCTGCCACGACAATCGCCCGATCAGAATAGTCCAGCATGAGCTGCATATCATGGGTAATCATGATAATGGTATGCCCCTGCTGATGAAGCTCATTCAGGAATTCCATAATTTCTGTGTAATGCCGCTGGTCCTGCCCCGCCGTCGGCTCATCCAGCAGGATAATCTCCGGATTCAGCACCAAAATAGAGGCAATGGTC
>NZ_KQ969393.1:36234-55267 GCF_001578865.1 Streptococcus sp. DD11 | reverse complement strand
GGACCCGCTCCTCAATCTCCGGCTCAGCAACGCCGCGCAGCCGCAGCCCCAGCGCCACTTCATCAACAATCATGGTCGTCGAAATCATTTGATTGGGATTCTGCAGGACATAGCCAATCCGTTCAGCCCTCTCCTTGATCGAATCCCCTTTGATGTCCTGCCCCTGCCAGCTACAGCGGCCCTCGGTCTCAATAAACTGACAGAGAGCCTTGGCCAGGGTAGATTTGCCGGCACCGTTTTTACCAACAATGGCCAGCCGCTGGCCCTTGGGGATGCTCAGATTAATATCCTGCAGCACCGGGCGGTCGCTGTAGGCGAAGCAGACAGCTTCCAGCCTCATCAGCTCTTCAGGCTGAAGCGGCTTTGGAGCAGCTATCTCCTGCTGCGGCTGCTCAAAAGCTTCCAGCTGCAGCTGCTCTATACTGGACAGGTGCGCAGCCTTTTCCACATCAAAGCCCAGCTGGCGCAGGGTCGTGATATAAAGCGGCTCCCGAATCCCATTGTCAGCCAGCAGCTGCGTCTGCAGCAGGTCATCCGGCCGGCCGTTAAAGAGAAGCTGCCCGTCATTGATGAGGACGATCCGATCCACCGGCCGATAGAGGACATCCTCTAAGCGGTGCTCGATGATGATTGTCGTCGTTCCTGCTTCTGCATGGATCTGGTCGATGAGATCAATGGTATCCTGACCGGACTTGGGATCCAGATTGGCCAAGGGCTCATCAAAGAGCAAAATCGGACTTTCGTCAATGAGCACACCAGCCAGACTGACCCGCTGCTTCTGCCCCCCTGACAAGTCCTGCGGCCGATGCTGCAAGAGTGTCTGCAGATCCAGTTTCGCAGCCCAGGTCTGAACCCTGTCCTTCATGGCTCCAAGCTCTACCATGTCATTTTCCAGAGCAAAAGCCAGATCCTCAGCCACACTGAGGCCGATAAACTGGCCGTCTGTATCCTGCAGGACCGTGCTGACCAGGTTGGACTTGTCATAGATACTAGCAGCAAAAGCTTCCTGTCCCTCAATCAGGAACTGACCGCTGGCCTGCCCTTTATAGATATGGGGGATAATGCCATTCAGACACTGACCCAGAGTGGACTTGCCCGAACCGGACGGCCCGACAATCAGGACTTTCTCCCCTTCATAAATAGTCAGATTGATCTGTTTCAGAGTAGGCTCGGACTGAGCCTGATACTGAAAAGAAAAGTCTTCAAATTGAATGATTGCTTTTTTCATTTTATTTTCCTATACCGCCAGAGCGATTTGAACCGCTAAATTGGCAATCTTATCCTTTTCATCGAGGTCAGCGTGGTTGGCCAGATTGCGCATATCCCAAGCTTCCTCAGACAAGTGGTCAGCCGCATAAAAAAAGTGGCAGACTTTGATGTTTCTGAAAGCCGCCAGAGCAGCGACAGCCGAGCATTCCATATCAACACAGACAGCCCCAGCTGCCTTGCGCTTGGCCATCTTTCCGACCGTTTCCCGGTAAATGCCGTCGGTCGTCCAGACCTTGCCCTGACAGTGGGAAATTCCCCGCTCGTCCAGAAAAGCTGTCAGAAAGTCTTTCAGTCCGACATTAACCTCCAGCTCAGGACTGGCCGGCTGGTAATGGTAGCTGGTCCCCTCGTCGCGAATAGCTGCTGTCGGCAGGATAATGGAAGCAGCAGCAATATCCTCATCCAGGACACCGCAGGTGCCAAAGAGGACCAGCTTTTTCATGCCAAAGGCAATCAAGTCTTCCAAAATTGCGACACAGGCTGCAGCCCCAACCGGGGCATTGAAAAGAGCCAAAGCCTTGCCCTCCACCCAAATCCGATAAATCGGGATGTCTATATTGGCCATGCTGGTGCTGGTCAGCACTTCATGGTCAAAATCAGCCAGCAGGCGCTCAAAGGTCGCTCTGGCAAAGCAGGACAGGGCTGTTTCCGGAAAATTAGCTATTGGCTCAATGAGATCCTCGGGATTGATAATGGCCTTCGGATTCTGGTCAAATTCTTCAAGTATCAAGTGCTTCCTCCCTTGCCTCTGCAGTCTCTGGCACATCTTGTTTTGGTTCCATCTAAACTACTATTGTATCACAAAAAGGCCGGGCTTCGGGCCCGACCGTCATAGTTTCTGTTTAGCTTTATCTATAGTCAAATCTTATAACGCAAGGCGCCTTTGCTAATGGCAGTGCCATTGTGCAGATCGAGCAAAAGCTTGTCCTTGACGATAGCCGCCGTCTCCGTGATATAGTGCTGAAAGTGCGGACTTTGGCGGTGGCTCAGATAAGCCGCTTCGCTGGCATAGACTTCAAAGAAATAGAAACGGCTGCTCCTGTCCGCATCTCTCATGGCATACATGGCCAAAACACCCGGCTCCTTGTCCATGGACTGCTGCATTTCATGCAAAACATGGCCTTCAAAGTCAACGGCACGGCAGGGTTCGGTCTCCACCTGCGCGAATTTGAGATAAAAGTCATCCGCCTGGAGCCATTGGCCGCTCGGCAGCTTCTCCTGCAAAAAGAGGGGCTCCGTCTCATAAGCCACGCGCTCCGTCAGAAGCGGCCCGCCCTGGGCCGCAAAATCCTGAAACTGCGGCGACTGCCGGTGGATCTGATAAGCCTCCTCACTGGCATAAGCTTCAAAGACATAACTGGTCTCCTGCTGCCCCTTGATAGGACTGGCATACATGGCCAAGGTCCCGCTTTCATTCTTCTGGGAAATCGTCAGATTCCGGACACCGATTTGCCGGAAAGCTTCTCTATTATCTGCTGCTACAGTCAGACGGAAAAGATGGATGACGGGTTTCATCGCGCTGCTCCTTTACTATCAAACGTTCTGCATTGCCGGCCAGCACCTGCTGCCGCTCACTGTCAGCCAGGGGCAGACTGTCTATAGCCGCCAAAATAGCGGCGGTTGCACCGCTGGGTGCAATGCCCAAGGGTGCATCCGTTCCAAAAAGGACATGATCAACTCCAAAATAATCTATCGTCAATTCCAAAGCTTTAGGATTGCCTAAAATAGCTGTATCGACGTAAAATTTACGAAAATCCTCCGTTTGCTTAGACGGCAATATATGGCGGATGCGTTCTGCAAAGAAAGGCGCCATGGCTCCTGCATGGTGGACGATGATTTTCAGCTGGGGAAATTCCTGAAAAAGACCGGCCTCGACAATCTGCAGCATGGCCTGACTCAGCTCATACTCCCAAGAGAAGACCATGTTATTATCCGGCTTGCGCTCATCAAAAATCGGGTGCAGCCAGATGGACAGCCCCAAGCGGGCACAGGCCTCAAAAATGACATGAAATCCCGGGTCGGCAATGGACCTGCCCAGAGCCCGCGTAAAAAGCTGAACTCCAGCCAAGTAAGGATTTTCAGCTGTCTCCTGCAGGATTTTAACTGCCGCTTCCAGATGACTCATGGGAATCATCGCCACCCCAGCTGCAAAGATATCCGCATTCTTCTCAACGGTCCGCGTCAGCTCTGCGTTGGCCTGCCGGCAGAGAACTGCAGCCGTCTCCGGACTGACATAGTCCTCCGGATTGATGTTGACATAGGAGATTATCTGCTGGGTCTGTCCGTCCCAAAAGCTGCGCCGCAGCTCCAAATCGCTGAGATGAGGATGCCGGATAAAAGGAAAGAGTGCCGGCAGCTTGGGCTCAATCTGCAGCATCTGCTGGTAGAAATCCGGCAGCAGAACATGAGCAAAAACATCAATTTTTCTAGTCATTTTTCACCTTTTCTTATTTGATATTCAAAGAAAATCGAAGATAACAGGGGATAAGCGTAAAGTCAAGGGGCGATAAATCGTCTCATGGGCTTAGGCGGTGGAGCAAAAACTGCCGCAAACCGGTGCAGCTTCAGCTAAGGCAGTTTGTGTCATCTTGTCTCCATCAAAGAGACTTCGTTGCGGACAGAGCTTCTGTAAGAAAGTGTCAGCTTCGATTTTCATAGAGTACGAGGTTGCTAGTTATAGTATACCACTGCTCTGCCATTTTTTCTTCAAAAAAGAGACTGGAACATTCCCAATCTCAGAAGTGCGGCAGGCAGCCAGAAGACGCAGCTGATTTATAGCAAGGCCGTCACGGCTGTAATGAGGCCAAAAACAATGCCCGGCATATTAGCCGCAGCCAAAGGAATATCTCGTTTTTCTTTGAACAGTCCGTAAATCACCCAGAGAGTGCAGTTAAGGGCTGCCACAGATGGCTGGATAAAGTCCCCTTTATTTCCGGCCAGATTGTTTACAATCTGCGGAATATAGGAAACATACATCATTACTGACATAAAAGTAGCTACCCAACCCAAAATTAACATGTGTTTTTCTTTCATCAAAACTTCCTTTTCTATATAAAACTGTCCTCTATTTTATGCTTCTTTCTCGGAATTTTCAAGTTTTTTTCAAAAATGTTACAAAAACGCAATCTATCACAAAATTGTGAGAAAACCTGAGTTCAGACAAAAAACAGGGCAGCTCAGTCCGGGCAATGAAAGACAGCAGCACCCCCTTTGACGAAACCTCCGTTTCTTCATCTGCAAGCTCTCACAGTCTCCCGGACTTGACAAAAGCCGGGAACTCCGTCCCCCTTATCTCCAGCCTCCCACCGCCTGCGCGGATGCAGCCGGTCAAATCGAAGACTAGAGGCCTTTCTTTGCAGGAAGTTCTGCTAAAATCTGCTCAATTTCCGGCCGGCTGAGCGGCTGAATGCGAATCTGACTGGAATCCAGATAGACATAGCGCTGCTCAGGGATACGGGCTAAAAAGTCTTTCAAATCAGTCGTTGTCAGGTACTTGTACCCCTCGGGACTGGACGCATCCTCAACGACGATATTGAGCTTCCAGTCTATCTCTTTGAAGGAGGAAGTCCTGTTGATTTCCTGAGCTGCATAACTGTCGGGAACAGGGTCCGTCGGAATAACTATATCCACTCCCTCTGTCAGAACATAAGAGCCCAAATAAGCACCGGACTGGTCTCGATAGTATTTAGGCTTAGCAAAATAACTGGGAACCTGCTGCATCTCAGCCAAGAGCCTGCCAAATTCCTCCACCGGATCGTCTGCTTCCAGCAGTTCCAAGGCCTTTTCATGGGTCAAATACAAATCATGGGCATAGCCGGGGAAGCAGTGCATAGCCACATCCAGCTCCTTGAGATGACTCAGGCCATAAAGAATGTCCGCTTCGAAATCGAGATTGAAAATACCATCAGCCGTATAGGTCCTGCCGACTTCATCAACAATATCATTTTTCATTTTCTGGGCCAAGCGGCTCAGAAAGAGGATCGCCCCCTTCCAGTCGCCCACCGTCGAAGGAGTCAGGAGACGAATCTGATAGGTTTCCCGCTCTTTCAGATAGGCAATTTCAAAACCGCGGCCGGCTGACTCTTGGTAGACTGCCAAAAAAAGGCCCAGATGCTCCAGAGACTGATAGCCCTGCCTGCCCTGCAGACCAAAAGTTTCCAGCCCCTCAACCATTGATACCAAAGACAGGGGTGTTTCCACTCCCTTATAGCCAAAGAGCCCCTTACGATTTTGAACGTAAAACGAAATACTCATACGAAACAGCCTCCTCGAAAAAGTCTATAGTATGAGTATAACATTTTTGGAGTGAAAAGACGAAAAAATCTGCAGCTATGAAGAGATTTTCCGACCGGAAGCTTCATCAGTACAGATTCTAACAATATATTTGAACTTCATAAAAAGGCAATGAATAAACTTCTAAGAAAGCAAAACTCCTTCTGAGCACTTCTTATTTTTTATCCTGCTTCGTCAGCTCCTGATTGTAAGACAAGGCTAGCTTGATCCAGTAAGACAGTTCCTTTTGTCCTTCGCCATCTAAATCAATATAACCATGATAAAGCCTGCCTTTCATCACTGTGACACTGGCACCATTTTTAGGCAGAACCTGCTTTTCCAGTTCCTTACCGATGCGGACCATGACAAGCTCTTGACTTCTCGAACTCACAGTAACGGTCATCTTACCTCGGATCATAAAAGCCAAGCCACCAAACATCTTCTTCTCTGCTGCCTCTTCTTCAAAAACATGAGGAGGAAGTTCAGTAGCTAAAATGGTACGGACTTGCTGGGCTAAGGATTCACTATAAGCCATCCTTCTACCTCATTTCATCACATCCCAGCCGATACCAAAGCGGTCAATCAAGCGGCCATAAAACTCTGCGAAAGCTTGTTCCTCTAAAGGATAGAGAATTTGACCACCTTCAGCAAGCTTAGCAAAAAGCTCATCAGCTTCTTCTCTACTGTCTGGGCTCAGAACTAGCCATTGATTGGGCTGATGATTGCTAGGAATAGATAGGTCGTTAAAAATGCCTACATCCTCACCATGCAGGGTTAAGCTTTCCGTATCTAAGGCAATCCAGGCAATCTTATCTCGTTTTTCTGCAGGAAGGTCAGCTGAATCTATCATCTCACTGGCTCGGGCAAGTCCCTTTATCTCTGTCTGAAAAAGATCTGCATAAAAACGAAAAGCTTCTTCGGCCTGACCATTAAAACTTAAAAACACGTCTAATTTCATTATTGTTCCTCCAATTTTTTATATCTGAGAATAAGTCTCTAGTATCAGTTTATCAATTAGGATAAAAATTTTCTTATTCTCAATTGCGCTTGTTTGGCTAGGGAACGCATAATTAAAACTGGAAGATTAACTGTAATAGGTGGATCGCTGAGCAAGGGCCTGCGCATGCTGATTTCCTCCTGATAGATGCTATCGCCTGAAAAAGTGAGAGGCTCATCGCTGCCCCAGCGAAAATTATGCTTCAAGACATAGTTTTTAGTTAGGCGTAAATCCTCCAGCAACTCACAGGCCAAAAGATAGTAGTGACCATCGGGAACATTTTCAAAAGTAAACCGGCTCTCCTGACTCAGTGCTACTCCGACAACCGGCTCTTCTTTGGGAATGCGGGTTTTAAAAAGCCCGACACAGCTAATGCGTGGTCCATACCCCTCAGGATAAGATAGCACCACAGTCAAGCGATTGCCACTTTTACAGTCGGGAGCCTGATGCAACAAAGCTCCCTTCTCATCCAGCTGTTTAACCATAAAATCATAAGCCTTGGTTGATTCCTGATAGTATTTTTAGGCGAAAGTCCAGTATGCCGCTTAAACGTATTGGAGAAGCTGCCTAGACTATCATAACCAGCTTCCATAGAGGTCTCCGTCACATTTTGCCGGCCTTCCACAATTTCCTGAATCCCTTTTTCCATCTTAAGAGCTTCCACATATTGCTTGATAGAAAAGCCCATCTTTTTCTTGAAAGTTCTGGATAGATGGGAAGGACTATAATGGAAATGCTGAGCCAAATCGGTTAGACTCAGCTCTTGATCTGCATGCTGACGCAGATAAGTTGCTACTTCTTCCATGATCGCTTTAGACATAGACTTGCTCCTTTCCCATTTATTTAAGCTCATTATATCACATCATAAAGAAAGGACAAAAAATCAAAACTGTAGAAAGAAAACCAGAAAGCAAGTATTACTCCGCGAGAAGTCCCAAGAACATGAGTAAATAGTCTGCTTTCCCAAATCCCTATCCAACAAGCTTTTTATCTGTAAATAAATGATGAAAAAAACTTTAGACGCTTGAATCGTCTAAAGTTTTTTGTATCTTTACTATGAGATTACTGAGCTACCAGTGTTTCCAAGCTTTCTCCAATCGCAGCCAAACGTTCCATCACTTCTGCCTGGCTCAGGCCGTTTTCAGCCACATAGCGGTTGCGAGGGTGAACGCGGCATTCGTGAGAACAGCCACGGAGGTACTTGTCTTCATTTTCTTCTGAAGTCAGGATGCGGCGGTTACACTCTGGATTGCCACAGTTGACATAGCGCTCGCAAGGAGTACCGTCAAACCAGTCTTTCCCAATCACAACTGGATCAACATGGTTGATATCGACCGAGATACGCTCATCAAAGACATACATCTTGCCGTCCCACAGCTCACCCTGAACTTCTGGGTCTTTTCCGTAAGTCGCGATACCGCCATGAAGCTGGCCGACATCCTTGTAGCCTTCGCGCACCATCCAGCCGGAGAATTTCTCACAGCGAACACCACCAGTACAGTAAACAACCACTCGCTTGTCCATGAACTTCTCTTTGTTATCACGGACCCATTGCGGCAATTCGCGGAAGTTGCGGATGTCTGGACGGATGGCTCCGCGGAAGTGGCCCAGATCGTACTCATAGTCGTTGCGGGTATCTAGGACAACAGTGTCTTCGTCCAGCAGCGCCTCCTTAAATTCCTTAGGCGACAGGTAAGCTCCTGTCGTCTCCAGTGGGTTGATGTCGTTGTCAAAATCATTGTCTTCCAAGCCCAGGTGCACGATTTCTTTCTTGTAGCGAACAAACATTTTCTTGAAAGCTTGCTCATTTTCTTGGTCAATCTTGAACCAAAGGTCTTCCATGCCCGGAAGGCTGTGCACATAATCCATGTATTTTTGAGTGGTTTCATAATCACCAGAAACCGTTCCGTTGATTCCCTCATCTGCTACCAGGATACGGCCCTTGAGACCGATGGATTTACAGAAGGCCAGATGATCAGCTGCAAATTTCTCAGCATTCTCAATTGGAACATATTTGTAGTAAAGCAGGACGCGAATATCTTTTGCCATAAGATTTCAACTCTCTTTTCTCTATAAAATTTTCAGAATTTTTAATTCATCTCTTTATTATAACGCTAGAGGAGAACTGAGGCAATTTATTTGATTGAAAAATAGCATTGAGTTCAAACTTCAAAATTTACAGTTTTAGCTATTTTTTACAAAAAAAGACTGGGACTGCTCCCAATCTTCCATTCTCTAATCTAATCAGTCTTTTTTCAGGCTGCCTGCGCGGGTGCGGGTACGGGCATAGGCCGTCAGCAAGACCGTTCCGATAATTGCTACAGTCGCAGAATTTACCAGAATGGCTACAATACTTTGAGCAATGACCTTATTGACCGGCTCACCTGATACAATGACATCCCCAATGGGACCAATCAGCCAAGCGACTGCATTGGCTCCAAACTGAATCAGGTTAAAGCGAATCATATCCTTCACTTCAAATTTACCGTCTTCCACTCGGAAAAATTTTCTGAAGAAGCCGACTAATAGGCCAAAAACCCCGCTGCCGGCAATCCAGAACCACCAAAGTCCGCCTCCGCTCATAGCATCCTTAACTGCATGGCCAATAAAGCCCATGAGAAAACCGACGATGGGGCCAAAGATAATGCTAAAAAGGGCTTGCAAAGGATACTGGAGCTGGATGCTCGTATTGGGCACAGGCGTTGGGATATTAATCATACCAACAACCACGAATAAGGCTGCTCCAATCCCTGTTGCGACTACGTTTCTGATTGTATTATTTTTCATTCTCTTCTTCCTTAATTTTCAATTCGCTTGATTTCAATGTGCCATTGGGCGCCGACACCGACATTGTAGGCCTTGGCAAAGGAACCTTGGTTGATGGCCAGACCGACCCGATAGAGGGAGTTGATATAAAGAATCGGCTGACCAATGCGGACATCAGCAAAGGATTTGCCGTAAGTGACTTGATTTTGATAGACCAGCATATCATTGTTATAAATGGTCACTTCAAAGCGATCGCCGAATTCCGGACTCAAAGTATAGAATTCTTCACGGGTAATGGAGGTCCAGAGAGAGCCAAAGCGCACATCCAGAATATCAATCGCTCCGCTGACATAGCTGTCAGCAATGGTGGTTTCCACAACCGGGATTTCAACAATATCCTCTACTCTCAGCTCCGGTCCCACTTCTTCAAAGCTGATATGGCCGCTGGCCAGCTTGGCACCTGTATAGGCGTAAACATCACGGCCATGAAAAGTATAGGAATGCTCGGTGTCCTTGCGGCGGTTTTCCACCTCAGAGATTTCCCGAATGGCCTCAATGCCTACATGCTTCTTGATGAAAGACAGGGTGCCGTTGTCAGGAGTGACGATGTACTGTCCCTGACTGGTCTTAGCGACTACGCTCTTGCGCTTGGAGCCGACACCGGGGTCAACGACGGATACAAAAGTCGTTCCCTCCGGCCAGTAATTAACCGTCTGAAAAAGGCGATAGCTGCCCTCAAAGATATTATAAGGGGTAATATCATGGGTCAGATGATGGATTTTCAGGGTCGGTGATTCTTCCAAAGCCACCCCGATCATAGCAGAAACAGCTCCGTCTACCAGACCGAAGTCCGACTGGAGCACTAACAAATTATTCATGACTGTTTTTCTCCTTTCAGGCCAGCATTCATGGGCTGCCTGAGATTTTCGCATGTCTACTAATCTTACCAAAAATAGCGGGCTTTCGCTATAGTTTCAGTCATAGGTAATTCTTATAGGAAAACATTTCTGAAAGATATACCCTCCAGAAATGCTTTTTTATTTTCCTAGATGAAAGAGCCTGTCGGCTGTCAGTTCCAGCAGTTCCTCATCATGAGAAATCAAAACAACCACCTTGCCCTGCTTTTTCAGCTCCTGCAGCAAGCCGGCTACATGCTGCATCTGTAAATAGTCCAGACCTGAGCTGGGCTCATCAAAAATGAAGATGTCCTTTTGGGTCAGGAGCTGGCTGGCAATAACCAGCCGCTGCTGCTCACCGCCGGACAGGGTCATGGGATGACGGTCCTTGAGATCCTGCAAATCCAACCTTGCCAGCAAAGCATCCGCATCAACTGCCTCCTTGATCCCCAGCAGCAGCTCCTTTTCCACACTGTCAGCAAAGAGCTGCAGGCGGACCTCCTGCATGACCAGGGCTGTCTGCTGCAGACGCTGAAGGGCTGACAAGGCCTGCCCTTTAAAGCTGAAAACGGCTTCTTTGTCATCCAAAAGTCCGGCCAGATAGGCTGCCAGAGTCGACTTGCCGGCACCATTGGGACCGACCAGAGCTGTGATTTGCCCCCGGCCAAAGACGGCCTCTTCGATAGAGGCCAAATCCTGGTTCCCGGCTTTCAGTCTTAGATTTTTTACACTGAGACTTTCTTCGGGAAATGGCAGAGCAGGCCCTGTCTTTTCCGCTGCCGCTGGATAAGCCGGCAGGTGCAGGCTGCGCAAGCTCCGCTCATGCCGCTCCTGATCCGACAGGGCCAGAAAATCCTCCCGCCCATAATCTGTCAGCAGCCGGCCCTGATCAAAGTAAAGATAGCGGTCTGCCAGATCCTGCAGATAGTCCAGCCGATGCTCGGCTACAATAATGGTCTTGCCCTTAGCCTTCAAATCAGCCAAGTGACTGGCCACCTGCTCGATTCCGCCACGATCCAGATTGGCTGTCGGCTCATCTAAGACCAAAATCGGTGTATCCTGCATCATAGCGGTCAGCAGGGCCATGCGCTGCTTTTCACCGCCCGACAGGCTGAGCATTTCCCGCTCCAAATAGCCTGACAGCGAAAACTCTGCGGTCAGCTGCTCCAGCTGCTGCAGAATCTGCTCCGCAGGTTTCCCCTGATTTTCACAGGGCAGGACCAGCTCATGCTTGACGATTTTATGAAAGAACTGACTGGCTGGATTCTGAAAGACGGAGGCGACAGAGGACGAAAACTCTTCAGCCGGCTTCTGACCGGCTTCCAGACTGTCCACGCGCAGCCGCCCGCGCAGCTGTCCATGATAATAGTCCGGAATGAGGCCGTTGAGCAGGCGCAGAAAGCTGGACTTGCCGCTGCCGCTCGGACCGCAGAGGACAAGGAACTCTCCTGCTGCAATCTGCAGGTCCCCAATCTGCAGGCTTTCCGCTCTGCTATTGTCATAAGAAAATGCCAGCGAGTCCGCCGCTATTAACGGCTGATCATCCAGCACATCATGCCTAACATCCATGCACACACACTCCAATCTGCTAGTCTAAATCTGGAAGCGAAGGTTTCTGTTGATTTGCGGCCCAGCGCCAGCCCTTTGGTCAGGGAGGCAATGGTCAGGTCCTGCACTGTTCGCAAAAGCGACATCAAGAGGGGGATTATCAGATACTCAAAATAGCGCAGCGGCTGCAGGAGGATATCCCGCTTTCTGAGAAAAATACCGCGCAGGCGCAGGCTGCGGTTGATAGTGTTGGCATCTGCTTTGATAGCCGGCAGAAAGCGCATCATCACAGCTAAGGTTAAGAGCAGGCTTTCAGGCAGCCGCCATTTTCGGAGACCGTGAACCAGCTCATAAGCAGTGGAGCTCACAAGCAGCAGAGCGCCAGCCATGATGGAAGGCAGCATAAAGCGGCCGGCAGCCGCAAAAGTCGTCAGCACATGAAAAGACTGACCGGCTGGCAGATGCAGCAAGGCAGCATCAATCAGCCAGAAGAGGGCGAAAATGACCAGAAAATGCAGGGCCATTTTCCTTCTGCCGACCAGATAGATAATGAAGGCTATCCCCCCTACCAGAGCCAGCTCCAGCCAGCCCTTAACCCTGAAGAGGAAAGCCATATTGGCAAAGAGAACTAAAAGAACTTTGCTGCGGACATCCAAACTCATGACACCATCCCTGCTTTGACAAAGTGCTTTTTCAGCAGATACTGGCCAAAAAGACCGCCAATCAGCGCCCCCACAACGACCGTCAGGACAAACCAGACAACGGTTGAAGCCTCTACCGGCAGCATAACCCGATCGATATATTCCTGCGTCTTGCCGCGCGCCAGCAGGCTGTTGATATAGGTCTGACGCGCCAGCCACATAAGGATAATCGGTCCTGAATTGACAAAGGAAAAGACGACAAAAGACAGGAGATTGATTACCTTATTTTCATAGTTTCCCTGTTTGGCAATGGCGTCGGCCAAGAGACCGAAAATCATCCCCGGAAGAAAGGAAGCAAAGAAATGGCCGGACAAAAGGAAGAAAGCTCCCATAACCAGCCCCAGCAGGGTAATAGCGCCAAACTTCCTGACCTTGCTCTGCAGAAGCATATAAACCGTTCCTCCCAGCACTGCAGCGCAGGCAGGCGCATACATCATACTGCCTGAGCGGTCAAAGAGAATGCTGGAAAAGGTCCCCAATCCAACACAGAGAAAATAGAGAGCTGCAAAAGCCCCAGTCAGCATAATATCTTTTACTTTTAATTTGTTCATTATTTTATCCTCTTTATATGTGAAGCTTCTAACTCATAAATTTCATCTGCCAAGGCCACCGTTGACGGACGGTGGGAAATCAGAAAGACCATGCCGCGGCATTCCTCCTTGACAATCGCCAGAAAGGCCGCTTCGTTAAGCGAATCCAGATTGCTGGTTGGCTCATCAAAAATATAGCAGTCCGCATCCTTGAGCAGAGCCCGCACCAGCTCCAGACGCTGGCATTCTCCGGCTGAGAAATCCGCCTCCCCGTCAATCACCGTGTCCAGCCCCTGCGGCAGTTTTTCCAAACGCTCTTTCAGCCGGCACCTTTCTGCCAGCTCCCAGATATCAGCATCACTGATGTCGGTCCTGCCTAAGAGCAGATTTTCTCTCAAGCTTTGGTGAAAGAGCTGTGCAGTCTGCGGAACATAGGCAAAGAAAGCCTGCAGATGCTGGCGGCTGCTGTCTCTGGAATCTTTCCCACTGAAGGAAATATGGCCTGTCTGCGCATCATACCAGCGCATGATGAGCTTCATCAGAGTGGATTTGCCGCTGCCGCTGGCACCAAGCAGGCCGATAATCTTTCCCTTATCAAAACGAGCCGATAAGTCTGTAAAAACGGACCGCTCCCGCCCCTCATAGGCAAAGGTCAGATTTTCAATCAGCACATCATCCAGAAGAACAGCCTGCTCGCTCCCTGTCAGCTCAGGCTCGGCCTCATCCAAAAGGGCAAAAACATTGCGGCCGGCATTCATGGCCCGCTTAAAGCCCAAAGGCAGACGCCCCAACTCTAAGAAAGGGGCAAAGGAGCTTGAAAAAGCGGCCAGAGCCAGAACAGCCGTCTGCACTTCCAGCTCTCCTCTTTCCGCCTGAAGCAGGGCCAGCAAAGCAAAAACCGTCAGAGAAAGGCCCAAAACCAAGAAGCTCCAAGCTTGCTGCAGAAACTGCTTCTGAGCTGTCTGCAGTTCCAGACGGTTGACTGCCTGACTCTGCTCAGTCAGACGGGCAAAGCGCGCCTGTGTTTTGCCCAGCTGCGCCAAATCTCCCATCGCTTTCAGACTTTCCAAAAAGAAAGAAAGATAAGCTGAGCGCACCCGATGCTGCTCCTCCATCCCTGCCTGCAGCTGTCTCGCAAAATAGCGGGGCAGAACTGCTGCTAGCAACAGATAGGCCAGCAAGGCTGTCAGAGCAAGCCAGGGAGACAGAACCGCCAGACCAAGGGCCATCAAAAGAGCTGACAAAATTCCTGTGCAGACAGGGGCAATGGTATGAGCGAAGAAGACTTCCAGTGCTTCAATATCCTCAGCTATTATTTTAAGCAGCCGGCCGCTGTCCTGCCGGTCTAATTTGGCCGGTGCCAAACGGCGCAGCTTAGCAAAGGTCAGTTTGCGCAGATCCGCCAAGGAATGAAAGGCCACGAAATGTCCGAAATAATGCTCTCCATAACGGAAAAGACCGCGAGCAAACGCAAGGCTGATCAGAAACAGCAGCGGCCAGACTGTCAGAGGCTGCCCGGCCAGAACTGTAAAGCCCAGCTGAATCAAAAGGCTGGGAATGGCTGCCGTGGTTACAAAGCCCAGAAGGGCAAAAAAGACAGCCAGTCCGATAAAAGGCAGCAAATGCCTCATCAGTCTGAAAAGGCGGGAGAGAATCAGGCGGGTTGAGTAAGTTTGCTTAGTTTCCATCTGTCAGTCCCTCCAAAGCTTGCTGGGTATCCGCCAGCCGGCGATATTCCTCATTTTCCTCGTACAGGCGCTCAGGACTGCCCAAGTCAAAGCCATGCCGGCCCATAAACAGGACTTGGCCCGCCTTGGCCACCCGCTTCATCTTGTGAGTAATCTCAATCACCAGAGCATCCTGAGCCAGCAAATCCAGCAGCTCATCAATAACGGCTTCATTTTCCTTGTCTACGCTGGATGTGATCTCATCAAAGATATAAAGCGAGCGCTGGGCCAAGATTGCCCGGACACAGATAATCTGCTGGCGTTGTCCCGGCGACAGATAGCTGCCATTCTCACCGACCGGAGTGTCCAATCCTTGGGGCAGCTGATCGGTAAAGGTCAGCAGCTTCCTTGCAGTCAGCCACGCTTCCAAGTCGGTGCGGGACCAGTCTGCAGCCAACTGCAGATTCTCTAAGATAGAGGCATTTAAGAGCTGACTGTCAGAGGAGCTATACAGGACTTGCTGGTAAATGGCGGCTTGAGGCAGGCCTGCAATGTCCTTTGACCCCAAAAAGACTGAACCTTCCTGCATACCTGCTTTTCCCAGCAACGCTTTCGCCAGCCTTGTTTTCCCCCGGCCGCTTTCACCAGCAAGGGCAAAGACCTGACCGCGCCGAACCTTGAAACAAAGATGTTCAAAGAGGTTCCGGCCGTCAAAAGCAACCGTCAAATCCTCTGCCCTCAGTTCATCAAATGCCGGCAGAGTCTCCCTATCCGCTGCGGCCTGCCTATCGACCGAATCCAAAAAACTGAAAATCCGATCGGCCATTTTAGTATTCATCATGACCAGATGCATGCCATAGCCTGCTTCCCGAATCGGACTGAAAAATTCCGTCGCTATAAGGACGAAATAAATCAGGGTAAAGAGTGTCAGCTGTCCGGACCCCAGCATAGAAGCCGCCGCAAAACCTGAGATGCCGATTCCCAAGTACATGACTGTATCCATGTAACCAACAGACTGCAGCTGAAAGCCTAAAAGCTCCATGGTCGCATCCCGAAACTCCTCTGCCTGCTGAGCAAATTCCTGTTCATATTTGGCATCAGCCTGATAGGAATAAAGGGTATTTAAGCCTTTCAAATCATCCAGAAAGAGATTGCCTACATCCATATAAGAGGTCCAATAGCGATTCATGATACTGCGCGAACGCTTCTGCATGAGCATGATAGACACCGGTATCAAAGGCAGAGACAGGAGAAAAATCAAGCCGCCCAGCGGAAAAAGCAGGAAAACGAGAAGCAGAACGGTCAGACAGTTAAAATAGGTCCGCAAACGGAGAGTCAGATAGTAGGAATAATAGGTATCCAGACTGTCAATGCCCTGCGAAGCGACCGTTAGGATGTCCGCAGCTGTCCGGACCTCCTGAAAGCTGCCGTCTTTATCTATGAAAGCCTGAAAGAAGGCAGCTTTCAGCCTGTCTCGGGCAAATTGGGAAGCCAGTCCCTGATACTGCTTGGCTAAGAGTGAAACTCCAAAGCCTAAACCATTAAAAAGCAGCAGCCAGAAGGCCGCCGACAGGAGCAAGACCGGCCGCCCTTCATAGAGGTCTGACAGCAGCTTAGCCAGCAGGGCAAAGCTTGCAATGCGCATAAGAAACTGAATCCAAGACAAAAAGGCTGATAGATAGACCAGCTTTATTTTAGGCTTGATTTGCTCGTTCAAGCGGGCTGTCAGCTCTTTCTTTCTGGCCCGTGAAATTTTCTCTCGCTCCTGTGCCATTGTCTCTCCTTATATAGTTTTTTAGCCTGCTCCCGCGCTCCTGCACCAAACTATTTCAAATCCAGACAGCAAGATGCTCAAAAGCCCTGCTTTGAGGCGCAACAGCCCAGCGACACGGACGGTCACGGCTGACGCCAGCCGCAACAGCCTCCCAGACCTGACGAAAGTTGAGAGGGGAACAAAGATCGGTCAGACAGAGGCTTCAATCTCATCAGCAAGTCTTCATTTCTGGCTGCTGACCTGAAACAGCCTAACCTCAGGCTGTTTTTGACACTTACTTTGTCAGTTTTATTTTCAACCCATCTCCGCACCGCTCAGACAAGCAGGGAATGATGGTCTGAGCTTGTGAATACAGTCCAGCAAAGCTGACTGTCAAAGCAGCGGCTTGTAAGGGCTGATGGTCCAAAGAAATGACAAGCCGCTCAGCAGTGGTTGATTGGTGCTAAAGCGCCTAATGAACTGTGCAGGAGTGATCCTAGTTGACCAAAGTCAGCAGAGGCTCTTCCAGCCACTGGGTCTTGCCGTCAAACGATAGAAAGATACGAAGTTGGGTGCTCTTGTCCCAGCCTCTTTATCTGCAGCTTAAAATGAGGCTGAGGCAAAAGTTCTTCAGTCCCGGCCTCGTAAGGTCAAGGAGACGATTGATTGCCCGTTGGTTGGCCTTGCTCTTCGCCCCTGTCATCTTCACTTTGGGTATAAGTTATTGAAACAAAGTGAGCTAGCGGCAGTGAGTTTAAACATGCGGGATTAAAATAGAAAGGGTTTCAGAACTGCACAGATGACAATTTCCTATATTTATTCATTATATCACTCTGCCGAGGGAAAGTAAATTAAATTTTCAGACGATTTGGCAGCCCTGCTTCTCCCTTGGTGCTCAAACCACGAGGATTTATACAAGGCTGCAGACAAGTGACTGGCCTCGCGAAAGGGCTTGCCGCAGCTGCTCAAATAGACCAAGAAACTATTTGAGGTTGTGACTGGTGCTTCTGACAGAAAGCCACAAAAGCAGGGCTTTATCGTCATTTAGTTTATCTTTGAGTATCAACAACTATAAAAAAAGACTTCCAAAAGGAAGCCGCAGTTTTTATCCCCTGTGTTCACAGAGGCCTTCAGGCAGTGGGACAGCCTCTTATTTATGGCTGATTTTTCTGGTGATGCTGTCTCCGACAAACTGGATGAAGAAAATCAAAAAGAGAATCAAGAGAGTCGCCAGAACGGTGACATCGTTGTTATAACGCTGGAAGCCGTATGCCAGAGCAACATTTCCCAGACCGCCGGCTCCGATAGCTCCGGCCATGGTCGTTTCTCCGACCAGAGAAATGAGGGTCACCGTTGTGACACGGACCAGATCCGGCAGTCCCTCCCGCAAGTAAACGCCGACGATATCCCAGAAAGTAGCGCCGCTGGCCTGAGCCGCCTCAATAACTCCCTTATCCAACTCCGACAGAACCACCTGCACCTGACGGGCAAAGAAAGGAAAGACCGCCAATGACAGGGGAACCAGAGCCGCTGTCGGACCAATCCCTGTTCCTACCAGCATGCGGGTGAAGGGGTTGATCAGAGCCAACAGGATGATGAAAGGAATCGCCCGAAAGATGGAAGTAACCTTATCTAAAATAAAGAAGACAGGTCTATTTTCCAAAATACCGCCGGGACCGGTCAAAACCAGCAGCAAGCCAGCAATAAAGCCCAAAAACCCGCCAACCAAAAAGGGGATAATGGTCATATAGAAGGTCAGGTAAATAGCTGTTCCCCAGCCCGCCTGACCCCCCCAGCCCATCCTATAAACATTGGGCAGATAGGTCTTGATTAATTCTAACATTCGCTGCTCCCTTCTTTCAGTACTTTCAGCTCTACTCCTGCTTCCTTCAGACTGGTCTGGGCAGCCTCAAGGCTGGCTGCTGCTCCAGATAAAATAACCACCATTTCTCCAACCGGCACATGAGCCAGAATTTCAATATTGGCATGAAGAATATTGGCCGAAATCTGATACTGCTTGTAAATATCATTGATAACGGCTGTATCCGTCACTGCACCCGTATATTTGAGGTGGGCCAGAATAGAGTCAGACGGCAGATTTTTCACAATCTTCTGCTGATTGATTTTCATCATGGCTTCGTTGATGCCTGTCGCTGTTGTGATAAAATCCTGAGTCAGTTCATTCTGCGGATTGCTGAAAATTTCCAGCACAGAGCCTTCCTCAATCAGCCGGCCATTCTGCATGACAGCCACACGGTTGGCAATATCCTTGACAATCTGCATTTCATGAGTAATCAGCACAATCGTCAGACCTAACTTTTGGTTCAAATCCTGCAGGAGAGCCAGAATTTGCTTGGTCGTCTTCGGATCTAAAGCGGATGTCGCTTCATCAGAAATGAGAATCTTGGGATCATTGGCCAGAGCCCGCGCAATCGCTACCCGCTGCTTCTGACCGCCGGACAGCTGAGCCGGATAGTTATCAGCCCGGTCTTCCAGACCGACCAGCTCAAGAAGCTTGCGCACTTTTTCCGCCTTGGCAGCAGCAGACAGAGGGGAATGCTTGAGGGCAAAAGCCACATTTTCTCTGGCAGTCATCTGAGCCATGAGATTAAAATGCTGAAAAATCATCCCAAT
>NZ_KQ969393.1:24488-36214 GCF_001578865.1 Streptococcus sp. DD11 | reverse complement strand
CTGAAAAATCATCCCAATATCCTTGCGTTTTTTCCCGCAGCTGGGCTGCACTGAGCTGAACAGCTCCCTGGCCGTAGAGAACCGTCTCATCAACCGTAATCTGACCGGCAGAAGGGACCTGAAGCAGGTTGATTACCCGCACCAGCGTTGATTTCCCTGCTCCGGAGTAGCCCACGATACCGTAAATATCGCCTCGTTCAATATGAATGGTTACATCTTCAACAGCCTTGATTTTCTGTTTTTTCTGATGAAAAGTTACATCGATATGCTCTAATTTGATAATGTCATTGCTCATAACTTCTGATCAACTCCTTGATTAATTCAATATGGGTGTAGTAATCCGCAATTTTCACGTTTTCATCACCGCCATGATCATGGCTGTTGGCATTGCCCAGCCCAAAAGCTGCCATAGGAACTTTAAGCGCCTTAAAAACCGTGTGCATCGGTCCCGTACCGGCCGTCGTCGGCAGGACAGATACACCTTCTGGATAAAAGTCCTTAGCCAGCTGGATAACATTGAGAATGGAAGGAGCGCTCATATCACTGCGGTAACTCATTTCACCTAGGGTATAGGTCAGCTCTACCTGATCAAAACCGTTTTTCTGCAGCTGCCGCTGGATCTTGTCCAAGACATCATGCGGTTCCAGCCCCGGCACCAAACGGACTTCCAGCTTGGCCTGCGCTTCTGCGGGCAGAATGGTTTTGACGCCCTGCCCTTGATAGCCTGAGCCAAACCCCTCAATATTCATGGTTGGTTCGAAATAGAAGCGGCGCAGAAATTCCCTGCGGTCCTCCTTCAAAACAGGCAGTTTCAGGCCGTAAATATCGGTCAGTTCCTCCGGCGTCTTCAGAGCATACTGCTCCATCAGAGCCAGCTCCCGCTCATTAGGCTCCTGCACCTGCTCATAAATCCCCTCCACCAAGATACGGCCGTCCTGGCCGCGCAGACTGGAAATGGCATTGAGCAAATACCAGGAAGCTGAGTCAATGACGCCCCCATAGCTGGAATGAATATCCACATCCGCACTCTTGACTGCCATGTCAAAGGTGACAATCCCCTTGTTGCCGCCGGAGATCTCCAGCTGGCCCAGATGATTGCGGGTGCCTTGCTCCCAGACCAGCAGGTCTGCTCCCCGCAGATGTTTCTTGTATTTGGTCAGATACTGATCCAAATCGGTAGAGGCAGACTCCTCAGCTCCCTCTATAATAAAAATGATATGAACCGGAAGACTCCTCTTTTCACGGATATACTTACGGACAGCTGTCAGCCGGGCCGTGATGTGCCCCTTGTCATCGTCCACTCCGCGGCCGTACATGACGCCGTAGTGGACAGACAGGGTAAAGGGGTCATTGGTCCAGGGCTGATCATTATCAGCCGGCACCGTATCATAGTGATTGTAGAAAATAATAGTCTTGGCATCGGGATTGTCTGATTTAAAGTCAGCCATTACGAAAGGGGCTGTATAACTGTCATCCACCGTTACCTTGGCACCGGCAGCTGTAAAAATTTCCCCCAAATACTCGGCCACTTCCTTGAGACCAATCTGCTGGGCAAAAATGGATTTTTTAGAAATCAGGGTCCGCAGCACTTCAAAATAGTGCTGGGCCACTTCGTCGTTTTCAAATTTTTTGATTTGTTCATTCTCAGTCGAGAAAGGCATAAGCAACTCCCAATATTATCAGTATCGATAGACCGTTCACAGCAGAGGACCGGCTAATACTCAAACGATTTTATACTAAATTTGATCGGAAACCGTATGTTGAGTCAGCCCGCCTTAAGCGGTCGGCCCGCAAGCAAACGGCTCCGTCCATTCATTGCTCTTCCGGACGGCTGAAGCTAATAAAGCAATAAAAGAGACATCAAATGACGATAAAATCGGATGAATGAAAGACAGAAAGAGGATAACAGCAGATAAAGGGCTGGAGAAATGAATCTCCGCCCTTCTTATCTTCAGTTTATAGAGGGAGCGGGCGGCAAACTCATGATTTGCAAAAAAACAGTATCCCGCTCCTTTGTTTGCAGGCCGGAGGCTGAAAAGGTCCGTCAGACCGTTTCATTCCGGACGCCTTCATTCTTTACCAGACTGGCTGGTCCATACCGTCAGATGATTCTTCGATGACCTTCTTGACTTCATCGGTATGGTAGGCCTTGATAATTTTCTCAATGGCTGCCGCCTTGTCAGATTCTTTCCAATTCTTATTGGCTGCAATCAGGTTGTACCATTGTTTGGAATTTTCATTGGCTTCTTCCTTGAAGAGTGCATTTTTGTAGTCCAGCTTGGCTTCGCGGACAAAAGTATTATTGACAACGGCTGCATCTACAGAAGTCAGGGAAGCCGCTGTCTGAGCTGCATCCAATTCAGAAATCGTCAGGTTCTTTTTGTTTTCCTTAATGTTAGCAACGGTCGCCAGCTCATTTCCTTCAACATCCAGTTTAATCAAACCAGCAGACTCAAGGAGATAGAGGGCGCGGCTTTCATTGGTGGCATCATTTGGCACCGCAATGGTTCCATTGTCTGGAATGTCTTTGACGCTGCTGTATTTATTTTTGCCGTCTTCAGTGCCTGAGTAAAGGCGGATTGGGGCGATATAAGTGTCTGCGACCGCTACAAGGTCCGCATTGTTTTCCTTATTCCAGTTTTCCAAAAAGTTGTAATGCTGGAATGCATTGATGTCCACATCACCGTCAACCAATGCCCGGTTGGGCTGAGAATAGTCTGTGAACTGAGTAAAGTCCAATTTGATGCCGGAATTTTCCTTGTCCAGAATTTCCTGCACCTTGTCCCAGCGTGCCTGCTCTGTATCGCTGAGGCTCATCACCCCAACCTTAACAGTGCCGTCATCTTGCTTTTTGCTTTCTTCCTTATTGGCAGATGAAGAGGCGCATGCCGCCAGTCCAAATGCTGCAACAGCCAGCAAAGCCGCTGCACCAAACCATTTTTTCAATTTCATGAGATTGCTCCTTGTTTTAAATTTAGTAGCTGCGTTCGAATCAAAAGATCAGAAAAGATAGAATTCCTCGGAGGCAAGACTGCCAGTTCAGCTTCCTCACGCTGCCTTTTCCAGCCGTTCGCACTTTCCTTTACTTAATATCCTTCGCATCCGGCAGATAAGAACCGCCGAAGAACTCCTGGGACAGTTTTTCCAGCGTACCGTCATCGTAGAGTTCCTTGATGCGCTTATTGACAAACTCCTGCAGGTCTTCCTGACCTTGGGCAAGAATCGGATAGACATAAGGCTGCTGGTCGCTTGGAAGTTCAATCACTTCTAGATTTTCCAGCCCTTGCTCTTTGATGATGGAGTCTACTGTGATACGCTCAAAAATCTTATAATCTGTACGGCCGTCATTCAAGTTCACCAAGGTTTGCTGAATGGTTCCGTCTGTATAGTTGATTTTTGTCGGATTGTCCGTATGCTCCTTGTTGTAGTCTTCCAGCTGCTGGGCTGTCGAAGTCCCTTGGACAACCTCAGTTGACTTGCCGCCAATGTCATCCAGCGACTTGATATCAACGCCTTTGCGCACTACTAAAACGGTCGGATTCTTGGCATAAGGGTTGGTGTAGAGATATTTACCAGCCCGTTCTTCCGAGTAGCTGATATTGTTGGCACCGATTTGGTAGCGGTCACTGTCCAAACCTGAAAAGATAGAAGCCCATTTCGTTTTGTTGAATTTGACTTCATACTTGTCTGAACCCTTAAAGATTTCACGCAGAACCTCAATCTCATAACCGGTCAGACTGCCTTCCTTGTCCTCGTAGGAGAACGGTTTTGTCGTTCCTACCGTACCAACTTCTACCGTTGTTTTCCCGCTGTCGCTTTTTTTATTGGATGAAGAGCAGGCAGCCAATGCTCCTGCTGCAAGGACTCCAACTGCTGTCAAAGCAAGGTATTTAAAGGTTTTTTTCAAATTCACGTTTTTGTTTCCTCCTAAAAAAGTCTTTCTCTATCATAGCAAATAATAGACTGTTTGCCTATTATATATTTTCTATGGAAGTGATAGCTTTTCTTTATCAGAGTCTGTCTGCTCTCTGACACAACGCACCTGTTGTTCTATCATACCAAAAGAAAGGCCGCTTGCCCATTATCTATTTTTTATAGACTCTCATAGTTATTGCTTATACTCAAAGAAAATCAAAGAGAACAAGGGCTAAGAGCAAGGTCCGTGGGCAATCTAGCGTCTCATTGGCCTAGGGCGGCAAAGAGGCTGAGACAGACTCCCATGATGGCTGTGCCACCGCCTTTCGCAGTGACAGGACGAAGCCGTCTGCTTGTGTTCCGACCGCTTAAGGCCAAGAGACTCAGCATCCGGTTTCCGAACAAGTCTATTAAATGTAAAAGCAAGCGGCAGCTACAGCTTCTGATAGTGCTGAAGAAGAAAGCGGGCACTTTCTACATAATAGGGGACAGAGACTCTAAAGGCCTGATCGTCAATAATCATGCTGTCATGATGCAGATCCGGCGCATGCTCCGCTCCGTTTGAGCCGATAAAAGCGAAAACCCCCGGCAGCTGCTCCTGATAGAAGGCAAAATCCTCTCCAGCAGATGATGGCTCAGCCTCTAAAAGCTGTGCAAAATCCTGCGAGTTTTTTAAAAGCAGCTCCGCTAAGTCAGGGTCATTGTAAGTGACTGGCGGGGTCCTATCCCAAGCAATGTCTGCCTGAGCTCCGAAATTCTCAGCCGTATTTTCCACAATCCGTATAAAATCAGCCTTCAGGCGCTGCTGCAGGTCCGGATTAAAAGTGCGGATAGTCCCCTCAAAAAAGCCGCTTTGAGGCAGCACATTCCAAGTCGCCCCGGCTTCGATATGGGTCACCGACAGCACCGCCGGCTCAAAAGGGGAGACTGTACGGGAAACCAAGACCTGCAGATTCTGAACCATGCTAGTCAGCGCCAGCACCGTATCTACTCCCAAATCCGGTCTGGCTGCATGACTGCTGACACCACGGACCGTCACCTTGAATTTTTCCACACCGGCCATCATCGCTCCCGGCTTAAGGGCCAGCTGACCTGCAGACAGCTGCGGCATATTGTGAAAGCCAATAATGGCAGAGGCATCGTCTAAAAGTCCAGTGGCCAGAACGGCTGAGGCTCCCTGCGAAATCTCCTCCGCCGGCTGAAAAATCAGGCGGACAGTGCCCCGTAAATCATCTTCCATGGCCTTGAGCAGTTCTGCTGCCCCCAACAGGCTGGTCTGATGAAAATCATGGCCGCAGGCATGCATGACTCCCGCATTCTGACTGGCATAAGGCAGACCGGTCTTTTCCAAAATAGGCAGGGCATCAATATCAGCGCGCAGTGCGACAATCGGCCGGCCGCTGCCAATATCCGCAATCAGACCAGTGGCCAAACCCGAATCCAAAATCTTAATATCCAAATCCTGCAGATAGCGGCGCAGAAATTCAGTCGTTTCGAACTCCTGACCGGACAGCTCCGGATGCTGATGAAGATAGTGACGGGTCTGTATCAGTTTATTATAGAATGTTTTCATGGCTGACTCCTTCTGCTCTTTATAAATCTCGGATGACTGTATTCAGTCAAAAACTGCTGTCAGGCCCTGCTCCGACAGTTATCAAAAAAGAAGAGCGAAACGCTGTCCAGAATTTTGCTGCTCCCCTCCCTTAAACTTAGCTCTGCTTAATCATGGCTGATCTGCTTTTGCCAAGCCCTTTTCGCTGCCAAAAACCCTATAATCCGGTCTGAAAACAAAAGAGCAGGCTGCCAAATCAGCAGTCAAGCGCACTTATGATCTCTCCCTCACATAAATTTTCTTTATTTTATCACACCTGAACAGCAGGGTAAATATCTTTTTAAAGAATTCACAGAATTTCCCCCAAAAATGAACAAGAAAGCAAAAACAGGCTAGAGCGATACTCCTGCTCAAAGAAGAGCGAAATCAAATCAGGCAGGAGCAGACATGATGAACAGCCTCGCTGCCATCATATCCGCTCCTGCCTGGTTGGCTGATGATGTTCATTAAGTATTGGGGCGAATCTGTTCACTGTCATAACAGATGATGAATAGACCCTCTCTTGTCTGGAGTTTGGCTGATTTTTACTGATCTTCGCCTGTCACAGCCGAAGAAACTGTGGCAGTATCAGTGACAGCTGCTGTTGAAGAAACCGGCGCAGTCTCGGTGCCCACGCTGGTATCTGTGCTCGGGTAAGAATAGGTATCATAGCCGTTATTATAAGCCGGCTGACTGTAGCCGCCATAAGTGTCTGCGGTACTGCTGTCAGCAGTGCTGGCACTGCTGCTATCTCGCAGACTGGTTCCGCCCATAATGTCCTCATAAAGGACAGCGTTGGTCTTGAGGCTGTCAACGGTCTCCTTGCCCAATGCCTTGCGGATAAGGTTCTGCATTTTAAGCAGGTGCTCTGAGGTCACCAGCTGGTAGCTCCCTCCATCTGCCAGAGTGGCATCTTCTCCGCGCAGCTGTTCGGATTGGATATTCTTAAAGGCATCCTGATAGCCCAAGAGCTGCGGGATACTTTGCGAATCAAGAGCAATATTGGTCTGCATATTGTCACTGACAGCTTTCAGAATAGCTTGATAATGGCTGACACTGTTGAGGCTGAGAACCTTCTCAACGACTTTCTTGATGACTTCCCGCTGGCGTTTCTGCCGGCCGTAGTCGCCTTCCGGATCTTGATAGCGCATGCGGGCATAAACCAGTGCCTGATCGCCGTTAATCGTCTGCTTGCCTGGTTCCACGGTCGCTGTGTATTCGGGTTCGTTTTCCTCGATAGAGATAGGGAAATCAAAGGTATTGTTGACTTCAATACCGCCGACAGCATCTACCAGCTGGACCAAGCCCTGCATGTTAATCATGACATAGCGGTCGATGTGGATATTCATCAGCCCTTCAATGGTTGAGATAGCCTGCTCCGCGCCTCCGGTTGCATAGGCCGCATTGAGCTTAGCCTCCACAGTCTGACCATTTTCATCAATCTGCGTCAGAATATCGCGCTCCAAGCTCATCATGACGGTTTTCTTTGTCTTAGGATTGACCGTCAGAAGAATCATGGTGTCGCTGTTGCCGACCCAGGTATCCTCACGCGAGCCGCTGCCGGTGTCCACTCCCATCAGCAAAATCGTCATCGGCTTGGTCGCAGAGATAACATCGGTTTCATTGCCCAGACCCTTGTAGGTCTTAGACAGGGTATCCGCTGACTGCTGGTAAATGGTCCAGGCGTAGGCACCGATTCCTGCTGTGGTAACGGCAACAAGAGTCAAAAACATCAGTACAATTTTTTTAACATATTTCTTTATTTATCTATCAGCTTTCCCATGAGGTAAACGTCAAGAAATTTCCCTTCTTTTAGATAGGCTCCTCTTTTTAGCAGCCCTTCAATTTCAAATCCTAAATCTTTATAAAGATGAACAGCCCGCTCGTTTCTGGCTTGAACGGTCAGCTCCAGCCGTCTGAGAATGCCGGATTCCTGAGCCCAGGCAACCGCCTCGTCCAGCAGTATCCGGCCCAGCCCCTGATTCCAAAAAGCCTTTTTCACTACGACAAAAACCTGACCGATATGCCGGATCCGCTCGTGAAAATCAGCCGTAATGCTGACAAGGCCGGCAATGTCATCATTGAGAAGCGCCAAGAGATAGAGCTGATTGGCTGAATCGGCCTGGCGCTCGATAAAAGAGGACATTTCCGCTTCATTCATCAAGATCCCTGCCTCATCCAGAGTCATATAGTCCGACTCAGAGCCGACCTGATTGAGAAAAGCAATCAAATCAGCAGCATCTGCCCTTTCTGCTTCCCGCAGCGATAGATCAAACTGAGCCATGTTTCAGCTCCTCCAGCAGCTCCTGAGCCCGCCGACCCTTGGCTTCAAAGACTAACTCCCGTCCGTCTTCCCTTTTCAGAAGGCTTAATTTCAGATAATCATCAGGCAGACTGGAAGCCAGCAGCTCTCCCCACTCTATCACTGTAACCCCCTGACCAAAGAGAAAGTCGTCTAAGTCAATGGAGTCTGGATCCTCACCGATACGGTAAACATCCAGATGATAGAGAGGCAGGCGTCCTTCATATTCACGGACAATGGTGTAGGTAGGACTCTTAATCATTTGTTCAATAGCCAATCCCCGTGCAATCCCCTTGGTAAAAGTCGTCTTTCCGGCACCCAAATCACCTGTCAAAATCAGAACATCCTGTTCTTTCAGCAGGAGGCCCAAACGGCGCCCCCACTCTATCAATTCTTGCTCATTATGACTAAACATTCTTCTATTATATCAAAAGTTTTTATTTTCTGCTTCATTTTTCACATTTTGCCCACAAAAAAACCGGCCAGATAAAGCCAGCTTTTTATACCTTTCAGGCCAAGGCCAGACTGATAAAGTTGAGGATATTGAGGGCATTGAGCACCCAGATCATCGGGTGGACTTCCTTGGCCTCGCCCTTGATGACCTTGACCAGGGCATACATGATAAAGCCAGCTGCAATCCCGTGGGTGATGCTGTAGGTTAAGCCCATAAAGATAGAGGTAAAGAAAGCCGGCACTGCTTCTGAAAGGTCATTCCATTTGATGTCAGTCATACTGGACAGCATCATGATGCCAACAATAATCAGAATAGGGGCTACTGCCACTGTCGGCACAATCGCCAGCAAAGGACTGAAGAAGCTGGCAACGATAAAGAGCAGAGCTACCACCAGAGCGGTCAGCCCGGTCCGGCCGCCGGCTTCAATACCGGCTGCTGACTCTACATAAGTCGTCACATTGGAAGTTCCGGCAACGGCTCCGACAGTCGTTCCGACCATATCTGAAAACAGAGCCTTATCCATCTTGGTCTGCAAGCCGGATGAATCACGCGCCGCTTCCTCATCTGCCACATTAAAGATTCCCGCCTTGCGGCCTGTACTGATCAGAGTCCCGATATTATCAAAGACATCCGTAATGGAGAAAGCCAAGACAGCCATCAAGACCTCTGGGATCCGCTCAGGCTTAGAAAACAGTGACACCAGGCCGTCCTTTCCCAAGGCTGCACCAAAAATAGTGCCTAAATCCTTAAAAGCTGCGCCCAGATTGTTTGAAGCAAAATTGATGCTGCCCAGATTGACCACTCCGCTCAGAATAGCCACAATCGTTGTGGCTGCAATAGAAAGAACAATACCGCCTCTGACCTTCTTCAGAACCAACACAATGGTCAAAAAGATGCCAAAGAGAGCCACCAGCACAGCCGGATTGTCAAAATCAACCAAAGCAGGCGTAGCCATACCATTGGCCGTAAGAGCCGCCTGCCCCTTGTCTGCCCCTTCTCCTGCTGCCGTATAGGTTCCCGGGTCAATGGAAAATTGCAGAAGACCGGCTTTTTTAATCCCAATATAGGCCAAAAAAATACCAATCCCGCCTGAGATAGCGTGCTGCAGGGCATCTGGAATGGCCCGGATAATCGTCTTGCGGATGCTGCTCAAAGTCACAATGATACTGATCAGACCGCAGAGAAAGACCATGGCCAGCGCTTCCTGCCAGGTATAGCCCAAAGCAAAGACGACAGTATAAGTAAAGAAGGCATTCAGCCCCATGCCGGGAGCCTGTGCATAGGGGATATTGGCATAAAAAGCCATCATCAGTGTTCCGGCCACCGTCCCGATAATCGTAGCCAGAAAGACTCCCTGAGCTGGCATTCCTGTCTGACTGAGCATTTCAGGATTGACAAAAAGAATGTAGCTCATGGCAAAGAAAGTCGTCAGGCCGGCAAGAATTTCTGTACGGACAGTCGTACCATTCTCCTGCAGTTTAAAAAGTTTATCCATGATTGAAATAATCTCCTTGCTGAAAAGATCTGAGTGTTTCAAGACTCGAAAACAAAAAAACAGCAAACTTGCCCAAAAACTGTTCAAGTTCTGTTTAACTTCATTTATAAGCTGCACGTCGCTATTTACGAACGATAATATGATTATAATAAAAAACATTCACTTTTTCAAGATAAATGTTTTCTTTTTCTTATTTTTTATTTTCTTTGGCTGAAAATACCAAACACATGAATTGCAGAAGAGCAAAACCAGCTACAAAAGGCAGCCGCTCCTGCTGCAGAGCAGACCAGAGCTTTTGCAGAACCAGCTGGGGCTGAGCGAGCAAATCCCAAGTATTAAGCCGATCATAGCGGCCGATATAGATTGCCAGACCAGAGATGAAAGACAGGCCGGCCGTCAGCAGCAGATCCAGATACCAGCTCAGCTGCCAGCGCCCTTTGACCAGAGTCCAGCTCTCCAGGCCGCAGAACACAGCAAAGAAAATGCTGAAAACAAAGGCAAAAAAGAGTAACAGAACGCTGGGCTGAGATAAAACATCTGCCGCCCAAGTCATATGGACCAAATCCGTTATCATATAGAAGGTGTTGGGGAAAAATCCCAGCCAGACGATGAGGAAAAGAGGATAGAGCCACCTCTGTTTTTTAAATAAAAGCGTCAAAACTGCCGAATCATAAGCAATTAGGGCCAGAGTCATATTCCAGATAAGATAGGTCGGACCGCCGTTTGAAGACTGGAAATAGATAAAAAATGAAATGAACAGAAAAAAAGCATGAATCAACAGCGGCTTGCGCATGGGAAAAACCTCCTTCATCTGACACAGCTCTTTGGCTGACTGAAGCTTCATTATAACATAAGTCGTGTTATTTAGGCCTATTTCTGTTATAATAGTCTGTATTATCACTTGGAAAGAGATGAACATGACTAAAAAAGTAATTGCCGTGGATTTGGACGGAACCTTGCTGGACTCTAACAGCCAGCTGTCAGATTTCACCAAAGAAACCATCAAAAAAATATCAGCCAAAGGCCATAAGGTTGTCATTACCACCGGCAGGCCCTACCGCATGGCTCTGAAGTTTTACAAGGAGCTGGAGCTCAATACCCCCATGATCAATTTCAATGGCGCTCTGACCCATCTGCCTGAAAAAAAATGGCCGCACGAACAGTCTCTGACTCTGGATAAATCTTTCCTTTTAGACATGGTAGAGCGCAAAGAAGAAATCGAGGCCGATTTTATCGCAGGCGAATACCGCAATAAATTCTATATCACCGACCCCAACGAAAAAATTGCCGACCCCAAACTCTTTGGCATTGAAAATTTCAAGCCGGAAAATCAGTTTCAGTCGCATCTGGTCACCGAAAATCCCAATGCTATCCTCCTGCAGACCCGGGCCAATGACAAATATGCCCTAGCCGAGGAAATGAATGCCTTTTACCAGCATGAGCTGTCAATCAATACCTGGGGCGGTCCGCTGAATATTCTGGAATGTGCCCCCAAAGGTGTCAATAAAGCCTTTGCTCTCCAGTATCTGCTCAACCTCCTTAATGTAGACCGCCAGCAGCTGATTGCTTTTGGCGATGAGCATAATGATACTGAAATGCTGTCCTTTGCCGGCACCGGCTATGCTATGAAAAACGCCAGCACTGATCTGCTGCCCTATGCCGACAGACAGCTGGATTTTACCAACGACCAAGATGGTGTGGCCCATGAATTAAATAAATTATTTTTATAAATCAGACACTTTGGAGACTGGAACAAAAGCGTTCCAGTCTCGCTTTGTTCTGGTAAAAAACTCTTGACGCGGCAGCTGATTGCTCAAAAGCTCCAGTGGAGGTTTTGAGATTATAGATAGAGCTTCCGAGAGGAAGCAGCAAAAGCACTGCTTTGAGGTTGCGGATAGGACTTGCGAAGCAAGTCTCAACTTTGTTCGTCTTCTAGACTCCAAAAAGCTCCTACATTGGAGGCTGGGAC
>NZ_KQ969393.1:17815-23099 GCF_001578865.1 Streptococcus sp. DD11 | reverse complement strand
CCAAAAGATGCATCCCTCTGTGGGTGAGGACACAGCCATCATGGGAGTCTGTCCCTGCGTCCTATGGCTCTGGATAGAAAACCAGTTAAGCATCTTTTCAAAGAGTTTCTGTAAGCGTTTGCTCTTTGTTTGACTTTGTGATATAATTAACATAATCACATTTAGTACAACAGGAGGAAACTCATCATGAAAGCAGTTGTTGTAAATGCTCAAGGAAACGGAGTCGAAATTACTGAAAATAAGGAACTCCGGCCGCTCCAAACCGGCGAAGCGCTGGTTGAAATCGAATACTGCGGAGTCTGCCATACAGACCTGCATGTTGCTCACGGCGACTTCGGAAAGGTTCCGGGACGTGTTCTGGGACACGAAGGCATCGGCATTGTCAAAGAAATCGCAGCAGGTGTCACCAACCTCAAGATTGGCGATCGCGTCAGTGTCGCTTGGTTCTTCGAAGGCTGCGGCTGCTGTGAATACTGCACCACTGGCCGTGAGACTCTCTGCCGCTCTGTTAAAAATGCCGGTTATTCCGTTGACGGCGGTATGGCGGAGCAGTGTATCGTAAGGGCGGACTATGCAGTCAAGGTACCGGATGGACTGGATCCAGCTCAGGCTTCCTCCATTACCTGCGCCGGTGTCACAACCTACAAAGCCATTAAAGAAGCACAGCTGCAGCCCGGTCAGTGGATTGTTATTTACGGAGCCGGCGGACTGGGCAATCTGGCTGTACAGTATGCCAAGAAAGTTTTCAATGCCCATGTTGTTGCGGTAGATATCAATCCTGACAAATTGGCTTTGGCCAAGGAAGTCGGTGCCGATATAATCATCAACGGCAAGGAAACTGCGGATGTGCCGGGACTGATTCAGGAAAAGACAGGCGGTGCGCATTCTGCCGTGGTCACCGCTGTCTCCAAGGTTGCCTTTAACCAGGCTGTAGACTCTGTCCGGGCTGGAGGCCGTGTGGTGGCAGTCGGTCTGCCGTCCGAAATGATGGACCTCAGCATCGTCAAAACTGTTCTGGACGGCATTCAGGTCATCGGCTCCCTTGTGGGTACTCGGAAAGACTTGGAAGAAGCCTTTCAGTTCGGCGCTGAAGGCCTGGTCGTTCCAGTGGTCCAAAAACGCCCTCTTGCAGATGCTGTTCAAGTCTTTGATGAAATGCAGGCCGGTACCATTCAGGGCCGGATGGTACTGGACTTCACGAACTAAGCAGACCGCATTCCCAAGCTGGACGAAAGCTTGGGAATTTTTTAAAATCTCTATTCATGAAAATCTGGGGGCCTGTTCCCGTCAATCCAGGAAAAATTTGCAGAAATACCGCTAATCTTTCAAAAAGCTTGAAGCAAGTGTGACGGGGAAAGAGAAATTTTCCGAACAGATCTGCCAGACTGCAAACGAACATTTTTTCAAACAAATGCCTCTATTTCATACCTCAGGCATTTCTTTCAAATTATTTCATTTTCTTTCATATGTTAATCATCTAAATTTCGTTTTTTGGGTAGCTGGGCCAAAGAATTCTGCAAACAGCTTTTTGGCAAACCATGATTTTTCAGTATCTTGCCTCAGGCAGCTCATTTTGAAAGAATTTGATAAAATCGCTTGCATTTTTCATGAAAACGTTTTATAATAAACTTGCCTTAAAGTTTTCTTAAAACTTGAGTCAAACATTTTATAAGGAGGAAAAACAATAATGAGTATCGGAATCATTATTGCTAGCCATGGTGAATTTGCCGCTGGTATTCATCAGTCAGGTTCCATGATTTTCGGCGAGCAGGAAAAAGTTCAAGTTGTGACTTTCATGCCCCATGAAGGACCGGATGATTTATATGCCAAATTCAATGACGCTGTGGCTTCGTTTGACGCGGACGATGAGGTATTGGTCTTGGCTGACCTTTGGAGCGGTTCTCCGTTTAATCAGGCCAGCCGTGTCATGGGAGAAAATCCTGACCGCAAGTTCGCCATTATCACTGGTTTGAATCTGCCCATGCTGATTCAGGCCTATACAGAAAGGATGATGGATGCGAATGCCGGCGTCGATGCTGTCGTTGCCAATATCATCAAAGAAGCCAAGGAAGGCGTCAAAGCTCTTCCGGAAGAGCTCAACCCTGCTGAAGAATCAGCTGCAAGTGCTCCTGCTCCAGAAGCCGCGCCTCAGGCTGCTATTCCAGAAGGAACGGTCATCGGTGACGGCAAACTTAAAATCAACTTGGCTCGCTTGGACACACGACTCCTGCACGGTCAGGTTGCTACCAACTGGACTCCTGCATCGAAAGCAGACCGTATCATCGTTGCATCAGATGATGTTGCAAAGGATGAATTGCGTAAAGAATTGATCAAACAAGCGGCACCTAACGGTGTCAAAGCCAACGTTGTCCCTATTCAAAAACTGATTGATGCTTCTAAGGACCCCCGCTTTGGCAATACGCATGCACTGATCTTGTTTGAAACCGTCCAAGACGCCCTTCGGGCTGTTGAAGGCGGTGTTGAGATCAAGGAGCTGAACGTCGGCTCCATGGCTCACTCAACTGGAAAAACAATGGTGAACAACGTATTATCAATGGATAAAGATGACGTTGCTGCCTTTGAAAAGCTGCGTGATCTGGGCGTTTCATTTGACGTCCGCAAGGTACCAAATGATTCTAAGAAAGATTTGTTCGAGCTGATTAAAAAAGCCGATGTACAATAATCAGCTCTTTCTGCTTAGACTTTATGAAAGGATTTAGAATATGTCAATTATTTCTGCTATCTTGGTCGTAATTGTTGCCTTCCTTGCTGGTCTTGAAGGTATCCTCGACCAATTCCAATTCCACCAACCGCTCGTTGCTTGTACTCTGATCGGTGCAGCAACTGGTAATCTCACTGCAGGCGTTATGCTTGGTGGTTCCCTGCAAATGATTGCCCTCGCCTGGGCCAACATCGGTGCAGCCGTTGCTCCCGATGCTGCTCTCGCTTCTGTAGCCGCTGCCATCATTATGGTTAAGGGCGGAAACTTCTCTCAAGAAGGTATCGGTGTTGCGACTGCGACAGCTATTCCCCTTGCCGTTGCCGGCCTCTTCCTGACCATGCTGGTGCGTACTGCTTCTGTTGCGCTGGTTCACACTGCTGATAAGGCCGCCGAACACGGCAACATTGCAGGTGTGGAGCGCGCTCACTATTTTGCCCTCCTTCTCCAAGGACTGCGTATCGCGGTTCCTGCTGCTCTCCTGCTGGCTATCCCTGCCAAATCAGTCCAAGGCGCTCTTAGCATGATGCCAGACTGGCTCAACCACGGTATGGTTGTCGGCGGCGGTATGGTCGTAGCCGTTGGTTATGCCATGGTTATCAATATGATGGCAACCCGTGAAGTTTGGCCATTCTTCGCCATCGGTTTTGCTCTGGCAGCTGTCAGCGAACTGACCCTGATCGCCCTTGGTGCGATTGGTGTTGCTCTTGCCTTCATCTACCTCAATCTCTCTAAACAAGGCGGCGGTAATGGCGGCGGAACCTCTTCAGGTTCAGGCGACCCAATTGGCGATATCTTAGAAGATTACTAGGAAAGGAGCTAGACTATCATGACAGAATTGAATACTGTAAAACCTGAAGAATCAGGAAAAGTAGCTCTTACCAAGTCTGACCGTCAAAAGGTTTGGTGGCGCTCGCAATTCCTGCAAGGTTCATGGAACTATGAACGGATGCAAAACCTGGGCTGGGCTTACTCCCTGATTCCAGCTATCAAAAAACTCTACACTAAAAAAGAAGATCAAGCTGCCGCTCTTCAACGCCACTTGGAATTCTTCAATACCCACCCATACGTTGCAGCTCCTATCATGGGGGTAACCTTGGCCCTGGAAGAAGAAAAAGCCAATGGTACAGAGATTGAAGACGCTGCTATCCAAGGGGTGAAAATCGGGATGATGGGACCTCTGGCCGGTATCGGTGACCCTGTCTTCTGGTTCACTGTACGTCCTATCCTCGGAGCTCTCGGTGCATCCTTGGCTGCATCTGGTAACATCGCAGGTCCGCTCATCTTCTTCATTGGCTGGAACCTGATCCGGATGGCCTTCCTCTGGTATACTCAAGAGCTTGGTTATCGTGCTGGTTCAGAAATCACCAAGGACATGTCCGGCGGTATCCTGAAAGACATCACCAAAGGCGCTTCTATCCTCGGTATGTTTATCTTGGCCGTATTGGTCGAACGCTGGGTATCCATCGTCTTCACTGTCAATCTTCCTGGTAAGATTTTGTCTGAAGGTGCTTATATCAAATGGCCTAAAGGCGCTGTCAATGGAGAACAATTAAAAACCATCCTCGGTCAGGTTCAGGAAGGGCTGAGCTTTGATAAGATTCAAGTTGACACCCTCCAAGGCCAGCTGAATTCCCTCATCCCTGGTCTTATGGGACTGCTTTTGACCTTCTTCTGTATGTGGCTGCTGAAGAAGAAAGTATCACCAATCACCATCATTATCGGACTCTTTATAGTCGGTATCATTGCAAGCTACTTCAGTATTATGTAAGCAAAAAGAAGGTTTCGGCCTTCTTTTTATCGTCAGTTAGTTTATCTTTTATTCCGTCCTTAACTCGCCTTGCCGTACCCCAGTGCGGCCTGCGGCTCGTTGCCTAGTACTAAAAGCAAACTAAAAGACTATATTGTGGTATAATAGAGACAGTTTTTATGATAAAGGAGCAGCTATGGCACAGTCTTTAAATAAATCAGTTGAATTTCAAACTACAGGCGTTTCCTACATGGCCATTGGCGGAAAAGTGGGGAAATTTTTAATCGGAGATGAAGCAATTGAATTTTATCCCGATGTCAATGTAGAACAATTCATTCAAATTCCATGGACAGCCATCAAGCAGATTGGGGCCAATGTCTCCGGCCGGCGGGTCAGCCGTCACTTTGAAATCTTTACCGACCAAGGCAAGTTTCTCTTTGCCTCCAAGGACTCAGGGAAAATCCTCAAAATTGCCCGGGAGCATCTCGGCAATGACAAGGTGGTCAAGCTGCCGACCCTGGTCCAGACTATCGGGAAAAAGTTTAAAAATTTGTTTGCAAAAAAGTCATAATTTTTGTATAATCGTATCAACGGATAAGTACTATTGGACGCTTTTCAGAAAGTCTGCGGCGGCTGTGAGCAGATAGGGGGAAAATAGGAAATTCTACCGTTAGCATAAAAATGAATAATCAATCAAGCGCACACCTGTGAAGTTGGATGGAACCGCGGCCCTGCCGTTCCAACACTTTTCATGGGCGTGCTTTTCTTTTGGAGGTACTATGTTAGATTTAAAACGCATTCGGACAGACTTTGAT
>NZ_KQ969393.1:4330-17795 GCF_001578865.1 Streptococcus sp. DD11 | reverse complement strand
AAGAACGCCGTGAGCTGCTGGTCAAGGTTGAGTCGCTCAAGGCTGAGCGCAATACCGTTTCCGCCGAAATTGCACAAGCCAAACGCAATAAGGAAGATGCCAGCGACAAGATTGCTGCCATGCAGAAACTGTCTGCCGATGTTAAGGCTCTGGATGCAGCTTTAGCTGAGCTGGATGCCAAATTGACCGAATTCACCACCACCCTGCCCTACATTCCCCATGACAGCGTGCCAATCGGAGCGGATGAAGACGACAATGTTGAAGTCCGCCGCTGGGGCACACCGCGCCAATTTGACTTTGAAGCCAAGGCCCACTGGGATCTGGGCGAAGAACTGGATATTCTGGACTGGGAACGCGGGGCAAAAGTCACCGGGGCCCGTTTCCTCTTTTATAAGGGCTTGGGCGCGCGACTGGAACGCGCCATCTACAACTTCATGCTGGACGAGCATGGCAAAGAAGGCTATACAGAAGTCATCACGCCCTACATGGTCAACCATGACTCTATGTTTGGGACTGGTCAATATCCTAAGTTCAAGGAAGACACCTTTGAGCTGACTGATACCAACTTTGTGCTCATCCCGACGGCTGAGGTTCCCCTGACCAACTACTACCGCGATGAGATTTTGGACGGTAAGGACCTGCCTATCTATTTCACTGCCATGAGCCCATCTTTCCGTTCTGAAGCTGGCTCTGCCGGCCGTGACACCCGCGGGCTGATTCGCCTGCACCAATTCCATAAGGTGGAGATGGTCAAGTTTGCCAAGCCGGAAGAATCCTATGAAGAGCTGGAAAAGATGACAGCCAATGCGGAAAATATCCTGCAAAAGCTGAATCTGCCTTACCGCGTGGTTGCTCTCTCCACAGGAGACATGGGCTTCTCTGCTGCCAAGACCTACGACTTGGAAGTCTGGATCCCTGCTCAGAATACCTATCGTGAAATTTCCAGCTGCTCTAATACAGAAGATTTCCAAGCCCGCCGGGCGCAAATCCGCTACCGCGATGAAGCAGACGGAAAAGTCAAACTCCTCCATACCCTCAACGGTTCTGGACTGGCTGTCGGACGTACAGTGGCTGCTATCTTGGAAAATTACCAAAATGAAGACGGCTCCGTGACCGTTCCTGAGGTCCTCCGTCCTTACATGGGCGGACTGGAAATCATTCAGCCTCTATAAGATAAAAAAATCCGAGTCCGCTCGGATTTTTGTCTATATTTAGAACGATGTCCCGTCTTTTTCTAGGAATAAAAGGCCAATGTACCCCCAGCAAACAGAAATTAGCACAGCGCATGCTAAGGCGGCTTCCAGATGACTGAGCCAAACCAGGCTTTTCCATTGCAGAAAGTCAAGCCCCAGTTTCAGGGAAAAGGCTGTATTAACCAAGGGGAAGGTTAGAGCTGAACAGGAAGGCTGAAAGCCCAAACGAAAGATTTTAGGCAGGAGAAAAAGGACCAGCAGGTAAAAAGCCTGCGAGAGAAAAAGCAGCAAGACGACAAACCAGCCCTTCGCGTCAGCACCCGCTAAGCGGATGCAGCTTCCCAAGAGAAGCGAGAAAGGTGCACAGTAGATGGCCCACTGCGGCTTGAGAGCGTCCGGCAGACCGGTCTTTCTCAAAGTGCAAAAGATCAAGGGATACAGCAAGAGGCTCGTTAGCAGGCCAAAAACAATCGACAGGCAGCCTAGCATCGGCTGCTGGACAACTCCATTGGTCAGACCGGCCATAGCAAGCCCTACATAGAGAACCGTCCAGCTGGGCGTAACTGACCACTGTTTAGCCCTGACCAGATACCGCCAAGTGAAAAAAACAATCAGCCACAGGTGCAGCAGCAAGGCCGCATACCACAGCAGCTGACTTATCCGCACCCAGCCCAGCTTGCTCAGATAGGAAGCCAGCAGCATACTGGCCATAGGATAGGTGGCAAAACTGGAACAGAGCGGCGGCTTTTGCAGGTCCAGCCAATATGATTGCCTAAAGAGCAAAAAAGCAGCTGTCAGATAAAGCCAGAGCAAGAGAGCCAAACCGTTAAAAAAATGAAAAAAGAAAGAATGATAGGCTGATAAAAGATTGGCCAAGCCAAAAAGCCCCAAAATCAGACCAGATAAGAGCAGAGGCGGACGACTTAGCTTCACAGATACACTCCTTATAGTCTTTTGGCAATGATACTCAAAGAAAACCGAAGATGACAAGGCAAACCCGATGCAGATAGGCGGTGGGACAGACTCCCATGATGGCTGCGCCCTCACCCACAGAGAGATTGAGCTTTGGGAAGATACCGTATAAGACTCCGGCGGATGGGTCTTCCGTAAAGAAGTGTCATCTTCGATTTTCAAAGAGTACGAAATGAGCTGGAAGAGCAAAAATGAACGAGCTGACAGCTGCAATCAGTCTCGCTCATTTTCTAGCAGCATGTTCCTTCCTTTAAGAAACTTCTAAAATATGCCGCAGCTGCACCGCACTGGGTGAGACAATCGGCAGAAAGGCTCCTTCATTCCACCGACGGATAAAGCCGGATGTGGAATTGCTGAAATAACCGCGTCCGCCGCCAGCCTGTAATTCTAAAAGCAGACTTTGGGCCACTACATCCACAATATCAATCCGTAGTTGAAAGAGTTCCCGGGGATGCTGGACAAAATAGCCCTCCTTCAACAATCCGCTATAAAGGGCTTCCTGAATAGCAGTCAGGGCATCCAGCTGCTCCTCCCACTCTTCTCTTAAAACAGAGCGGACGGAGAGATTGGCTTCTACCTCAGCCAGCGAACGCTCCGCCAAACCAAGGGCCAAGCCAAACTGATAGCCCAGAAAGGCCGGCCGATTTTGGGCCAGAAAGGCCTGAGCATCCTGAGCCAGAACCCATTCCTCTTTCAGAGGGACGCGGTTAAACGTCAGAGAAGCCGTATTGCCGCCCTGCAGGGAAACAAATTCCAAATCTGCTGAGCGAGAGAAGTTTTCTGCATCAGAAGGCACAGCAATGACCAACGGCTTGCGGCCGCCCTTTTCGAAATCAGCAGCAAAAACACTGATAAAACGGTCAGAGCGAGCATTGGTTACCCAAGGCAAACGCCCTTGCAGATAGAGCTGCCCCTCTTCTTCCACAATACTGACATTCAGCTCCTCCAGGTCAGACAAGAATTTGACTGCATTGGAAAGACCAGTAGCGCCGGCATATTCACCGGACAGGAGCCCTTCCAGATAATGCTCTCTAAAATAAGGATTGTCACTTTTGATAATATTGTCAATAAAGGTTCTCTGCCCCCAAGAAATGAAAGAAGCAGTCAGAGAATGCCGGGCCAGTTCCTTGAGGACTTCGATGACGTCGGCATCATTGCCGCCGCTGCCTCCCAGTTCCTCAGGAACACCGACGCGATAAGCTCCTTCGGCAGCAATCCGTTCGACCAGCTGGTCAGCTGCCTGACAGGATTCCTTATCAATTTGGTCTGCATGCTCATCCAACCAAGTGATAAATTCTTCTGAAAAAAATGTCATTGGGACCTCCTTGACTTAAGCATACGGCTGCAGCTCTGGATTAATCGGTGTATTGGCCAGATTATTGGCATAATTGCAGAGGGTTGCCAGACTGACACCCAAAACGACATCCAAAGCATTTTCGTGAGTATAGCCTGCTTCCAAAAAGTCCGCAAAGGCTTCCTCACCGACCCGCCCCTTGGTATTCATAACTGCAATGGTAAATTTTGCAAGAGTATCCAGTTTTGGCTCAGAATCAATAGGTGTCCGGTTGCGGAGGGCTTCCAGAAGATCATCATTCATCTGAATCTGCTTAATCGAGAAAGCAGTATGACCAGCCACACAGAAAGCACAGCCGTTGGTTACAGCAGCCGTAATCTGCACCACTTCCCGCTCAGTCGGTGTCAGGCTGTTGCGGCGGTTGATGGTTCCCACTGTGCGGTAGGTTTCCAAAGCCGTCGGCGCATTGGCCAAGAGACCGATTAAGTTTGGAATAAAGCCGCCGTTGTCTTTTTGGACTGTTTCCAAAACTTCCTTAACCTCGGCTGGTGCGGACTCAATCGTGTGGATTGTAAATTCTGGCATAAAATTTCCTCATTTCTTTTGATTAAGTTTTATCTTAACATAGGAGCAGAAACTTGTATAATATATATTTTATATCAGCTTGATAAATAGAATTTAACCCTTATTATCAAACTAAAATATTATAAGCCTTCTGTTTCATCCCTATGACCTTCCCTCGCTTTCCTGCTTTTGGGCTGAGGCTGAGACAAAAGTTCTTCAGTCTCGCTTTGTTTTGGTAAAAAACTCTTGACGCGGTAGCTGATTGGACTTTTTGTTCGTCTTTTAGACTCCAAAAAGCTCCTAATCATCCTCGCGGGGCTGGGACAACGAACTAAATTTTTAAAAATTTAGTTCTGTCCCACCGCCACTACTAAAAGCAAAGGAAAAGACTATCAGAGGAAAATGGAGCGCTACAAAAAAGAAGCCTCCCGGCTCCCTCTTAGTATTTTCTAAATCGTTGGTAGCGATTTTCCAGCAGTTCTTCCAGCGGCAGCTGTGAAAGGCTGTCCAGTTCAGCTGCAATTTCTTCCTTGACAGCTGCCAGCAATTCATGATTATTAAAGCCTCTTTCAGGAATGACCTTATCCACCACTTTCATCTGCAGCAGCTCATGAGACGTGATTTTCATCAGCTCTGCAGCCTCCATGGCCCGGCTGCCGTCCTTCCAAAGAATAGAAGCAAAGCCTTCCGGACTGAGCACAGCATACATGGAATTTTCCAGCATCCAGACCTTATCAGCAACCGCCAAAGCCAAAGCTCCGCCAGAGCCGCCCTCACCGATGATAATGGCAATAATTGGTACCTTGAGATTGCTCATTTCCATGAGGTTGCGGGCAATAGCCTCTCCCTGACCGCGCTCCTCTGCACCGACACCGGGGTAAGCTCCCGCAGTGTTGATAAAGGTCACAACCGGACGGCCGAATTTCTCAGCCTGCTTCATGAGCCGGAGAGCCTTGCGATAGCCTTCCGGATGCGGCTGACCGAAATTGCGGCGGAGATTGTCCTGCAGATTGCGGCCTTTCTGAATACCGACTACCGTCACCGGACGGCCCTTTAAGCTTCCAATACCGCCAATCACTGCACCGTCATCCCGAAAAGAGCGATCTCCGTGCAGCTCGATGAAGCCATCCAAGATTCCCTGCGCATAGTCCAGTGCAGTCATCCGCCCCTGATCACGTGCCTCTTTGATAATCCGAGTAATTCTTGTCATACTTCTCCTCCATGAAATGCCAAGAGACTGCCAATCGTCGCCCGCAAATCACCGCGTTTGACAATCGCATCAACAAAGCCGTGTTCCAGCAGAAATTCTGCCTTTTGAAAATCATCCGGCAGTTTCTCCCGCACAGTAGACTCAATCACCCGACGGCCTGCAAAACCAACCAAGGCCTGTGTTTCCGCCAGAATAATATCGCCTTCCATGGCAAAAGAAGCCGTCACGCCGCCAGTCGTCGGATCCGTCAAAACGGTCAGATAGAAAAGACCGGCCTGAGAGTGTTTCTGCACTGCAGCCGAAATCTTGGCCATCTGCATCAGGCTCATAATCCCTTCCTGCATGCGGGCACCGCCGGAAGCCGTGAACAGCGTCACTGGCAGCTCCTCTTCCAGCGCATACTCAAAAAGACGGGTGATCTTTTCTCCGACAACTGTCCCCATGGACGCCATGATAAAGTTTGAATCCATGATTCCCAGAGCAGTTTTTTGCCCCTTAATTACCGCTGTTCCAGTCAGAACAGCCTCATCCAAGCCGGTCTTTTGGCGGGTCGCAGCCAATTTATCACGATAATTAGGAAAATTTAAGGGATCCTTGGTTTCAATCCCTGTAAACAATTCCTCAAAACTGCCCTCATCCACTGTCAGATGCAGCCGCTCAAAGGCAGAGATACGGAAAGTATAACCGCAGTTAGGGCAGACATGATCGTCCCCCAAGTCCTTTTGATAAATGGTGTGCTTACAGCCGGGACATTTTGAAAAGAGTTCATCAGGAACCTCAGGCTTCGCTTGAGGTTTCTCACGACTCGCCCGGTTGGGATTGATTCGGATATATTTATCCTTTTTTGAAAACAAAGCCATCGTTTACCTTTTCTCCTTTTCAAGTTTGGAGGCTCAGACGACTCCCATCGTTTGAGCCTGGCCTTTTCATTTCACGCCAGCGTCTTGTCTTTGATTGGTAAAAGCCGGCAACCTATACTCAATGAAAATCATCAGCACACTCGGCAGGAGCTGACATAGTTGGAAGAGTATGAAACCGACAAATCAGCGAATAGGCAGAAATCAGAAAAGACCCTGTCACTTGAAGTTCTTTATTGTTTTTCCTGATAAGCCGGCAGGAATTTTTCCATCAAAAAGGCGGTATCATAGTCGCCGGCAATAACATTGGAATCGGAAATCAGATCCAGCTGAAAACCGCTGTTGGTCACGACACCGTCAATTTCCAGTTCGTAGAGGGCCCGCTGCATCTTCATCAGGGCATCAAAGCGATTTTCCCCGTGGACAATAATCTTAGCAATCATACTGTCATAGTAAGGGGGAATAGTATAGCCGGGATAGACCGCTGAGTCTACACGCAGGCCCACTCCTCCGCTCGGCAGGTAAAGATTGGAAATCTTCCCCGGGCTGGGCGCAAAGTTAAAGGCAGGATTTTCAGCGTTGATTCGGCATTCAATAGCATGGCCCTTGATTTCAATGCCGTCCTGACAAAAGGACAGCTCCTGACCATCTGCGATTCGGATCTGCTCCTTGACAATATCCACGCCAGTGACAAATTCTGTCACCGGATGTTCCACCTGAACGCGGGTGTTCATTTCCATAAAGTAAAATTCACCCTTGTCCTCGTCCAGCAGAAACTCAATCGTGCCGGCGTTTTCATAGCCGACTGATTGAGCCGCCCGAACGGCAGCCGCCCCGATTTGCTGGCGGAGAGTCTTGCCGATAGCCACAGACGGTGCTTCTTCCAAGACTTTCTGGTTGTTGCGCTGCAGCGAACAGTCACGCTCCCCCAGATGCACGACATGACCCTGCTGATCGGCCAAAATCTGCACCTCAATGTGCCGAGCTGGATAGATGACCCGCTCCATATACATGGCACCATTGCCAAAGGCCGCTTTGGCTTCACTGGAAGCAGACTCAAAAGCCGCTGTCAAATCCTCAGCCTTTTCGACCTTGCGAATCCCCTTGCCGCCCCCGCCGGCAGAAGCCTTGAGCATGACAGGATAGCCAATCTTTTCAGCTACTTGCAGGGCTTCTTCAGAAGTATGAACTTCCCCGTCAGAGCCTGGGATAACCGGAACCTTGGCCTCAATCATCTGCGTCCGGGCATTGATTTTATCCCCCATTAGGTCCATAACAGCACCAGACGGTCCGATAAACTTAATGCCGACTTCCTCGCACATGGTCGCAAACTTGGAGTTTTCGCTCAAAAAGCCAAAGCCAGGGTGAATGGCTTCTGCACCTGTTAAAACAGCTGCCGACAGAACTGCATTCATATTGAGATAAGAATCAGTGGACTTGGCTGGTCCGATACAGACCGCTTCATCAGCCAAGAAAGTATGGAGAGCCTCCTTATCAGCCGTTGAATAAACGGCTACTGTATCAATTCCCAGCTCGCGGGCTGCACGGATAATTCTGACCGCAATTTCCCCACGGTTGGCAATTAAAATTTTACGAAACATGGTGAAATCTCCTCTTCTCTACTGGCCGATTGCAAAAGTCAGGGTGCCGCTGGCTGCTAATTTGCCATCCACCTCTGCTTTAGCTTCCACCACTGCGATAGTGCCGCGGCGCTTGACAAACTTAGCCGTCATGATGAGCTGATCGCCGGGAACGACCTGCTTCTTGAACTTAACCTTGTCCATACCGGCATAGAAAACCAGCTTGCCCTTATTTTCTTCCTTCGACAGCTCCAGCACACCGGCTGTCTGAGCCAAGGCCTCCATAATCAGCACACCCGGCATGACCGGATACTGAGGGAAATGCCCATTAAAGAAAGGCTCATTGACCGTGACGTTTTTCAGAGCTACAATCTCATCTTCACTGACTTCCAAAACCCGGTCAACCAAGAGCATGGGATAGCGATGCGGAAGTGCTTCTTTTATTGCATTGATATCAATCATTTGATACGTACCAGCCCTTTCCCAAATTCAACCATTTCTTCATTTTGGACCAAAATTTCTGTGACGAGGCCGTCTTTCGGTGCCGGTACCTCATTCATCACTTTCATGGCTTCAATAATCATCAGGGTCTGGCCTTTCTTGACCTGATCCCCGACAGCTACAAACGGCGGCTTGTCTGGGCCGGCTGCCAAGTAAGCAACCCCAACCAGAGGGCTTTCAACGACCTCACCTTCGGCTGCTGCAGCTGGGCTGTCTGCCGAAGCGGCTTCCTCTGCCGGAAGCGGCCCAGCAATTTCTGCGGAAGCTGCTGGGACAGCAGGAGCTGCCGGAGCCTGAATCGGTGCGGCTTGCGGCACTGCGCTGACAGCAGAAGCAACGGCCTGTCCTTCGTTCTTACTGAAAGTCAGCTCATCGCTCTGATTCTTATAAGAAAATTCACGCAGACTTGATTGGTCAAACTGCGCCATCAAATCTTTAATTTCATTGATATTCATAGACTATTAAGCCTCCCAGCGTTTAAAGGCGAGTACGGCATTATGGCCGCCGAAGCCGAAAGTATTGGAAACAGCGTATGGAATTTCCTGCTCTTTTCCTTGGCCATAGATGACATTGGCTTCAATATAGTCCGGCAGTTCTTTGGTTCCGGCTGTTTTAGGCACAAAACTGTGGCGCATGGCCTCAATTGTTGCAATAGCCTCTACAGCACCGGCTGCACCAAGCAAGTGGCCTGTAAAGGACTTTGTGGAGGAGACCGCCACATCTTTGCCCAAAACGGAAACAATGGCGCCGCTCTCTCCTTTTTCATTTGCCGGTGTTGAGGTACCATGGGCATTGACATAGGCCACTTCCTTAGGCTCAATCTCTGCCTCTTCAATGGCTTGTTTAATCGCTTTGATCGCTCCCAAACCTTCTGGATGCGGAGAGGTCATATGGTAGGCATCGCAAGTATGGCCGTAGCCTACTACCTCAGCCAAGATAGCTGCACCGCGTTTTTCAGCATGCTCCAGACTTTCCAGCACCAAAATACCAGCTCCTTCTCCCATGACAAAGCCATTGCGGTCCTTGTCAAAAGGAATAGAAGCGCGCTCTGGGTCTTCTGTCGTAGACAGGGCCGTCAGAGCTTGGAAGCCAGCGATTGCAAACGGTGTGATAGAAGCTTCTGAACCGCCTACCAGCATGACATCCTGATAGCCAAACTTGATGGAACGGAAAGCTTCACCGATTGCATCGTTAGCAGAAGCACAGGCTGTATTGACCGATTTGCAGATACCATTTGCACCGAAGCGCATCGCTACATTGCCGGCTCCCATATTTGGCAGAGCTTTGGGCAGCGTCAGAGGTTTGATGCGCTTAGGTCCCTTTTCGTGCAGGCGCACTACCTGATCTTCAATTTCCTTGATTCCCCCGATACCGGAAGCAACAATCACACCAAAGCGGTCCTTGTCCAGCGCTTCAACATCTAAGTGAGCGTTATTGACTGCTTCCTGAGCAGCGTAGAGCGCATAAAGCGTGTAGTTATCATAGCGGTTGGTATCTTTTTTGACAAAATACTTATCAAAAGGAAAATCCTGAATTTCTGCGGCATTGTGAACATCAAATGCACTGTGATCAAACTTGCTAATGGGACGGATGCCGATATTTCCTTCTTTCAAGTTATTCCAAAAATCTTCTGGAGTATTTCCGATAGGCGAGGTTAAACCGTACCCTGTTACAACAACTCGATTTAATTTCATTTTGAGCTCCTTTATTTAGATGATTGAATGTCTTCAGTCTGTTTTCTCTTTAACCTTACTGCATGGTAAATCCGCCGTCAATGGTGATGACCTGACCCGTCAGATATTCCTGACTGGCTAGGAAAATAGCAACATCAGCTACTTCTTCCGGACTCCCAAAGCGCTTCATAGGAATTTGCGCCAGCGATGCCTCCTTAATCTTTTCAGGCAGGACATCTGTCATATCTGATTCTATAAAGCCGGGGGCAATGCAGTTAACGCGGATATTGCGAGCAGCGACTTCGCGGGCAACTGATTTGGAAAAACCAATCAGTCCCGCTTTAGAAGCCGAGTAGTTGGCCTGACCGATATTGCCGGTCAGACCGACGACACTAGATAGGTTAATGATAGCACCCTGACGGGCTTTTGTCATCGGTTTCAAGACGGATTGTGTCATATTGAATGTTCCTGTCAGATTGACCTTGAGCACCTGCTCAAAATCTTCTTCGGTCATTTTCAGCATCAGCTTGTCCCGCGTAATACCGGCGTTATTGACCAGAACATCTACGGAACCCAAAGCTGCAATGGCTTCTTCTGTCATCCGTTTTGCGTCCTCAGACTGGGAAACATCTCCGCTGATTGCCACAACCTTGCCGGGATAGCCGGCAAATTCGGCTAGCACCTGATCGGAAATCTCTCTTAGTCCATTCAAAACGATGTTGGCGCCGACACTGGCAAATTTATGAGCAACTGCCAGACCGATTCCGCGGGCGGAGCCAGTAATAAACACATTCTTATTTTGTAGTTCCATGATGATCCTCATTATTTTTCTAGAAGTGCTAAGAAACTTTCAACATCTTCAACTTGGCAGACAGAGGCCGTTTTATCAATTTTCTTGACAAAACCTGACAGGACCTTGCCCGGACCGATTTCGATAAAATCCGTCACACCGGCTGCCTGCATCCTTGCAATGCTGTCATAAAAGCGTACCGGCTCCATGACCTGCCGGGTCAAGAGTTCCTTGATTCTATCCTTTTCCATGATGTCTGCTTCTGTATTGCCGACTAAGGGCAGCGCAAAATCAGAAAATTCAACGGCTTCCAAGGCCTGAGCCAGTCTGTCACTGGCAGGCTTGAGAAGAGCTGTATGGAAAGGGCCTGATACATTGAGCGGGATTAGGCGCTTGACGCCGGCAGCTTTCAAAAGCTCCACAGCCTGATCTACCGCTGCAATATCCCCGCCGATGACAATCTGACTGGGGGTATTGTAGTTAGCCGGAGAAACCACCCCCAAGGAGCTGGCTTCCTGACAGGCCGCTTCGATCTGAGCCGGGTCAGCATTGAGAACTGCCACCATCTTACCAGAACCAGCCGGAGCTGCCTCTTCCATGAAGGCGCCGCGTTTGGCAATCAGAGCGACCGCTGTTTTAAAATCCAGCGCTCCCGCTGCCACCAAGGCAGAGTACTCTCCCAGCGAGAGACCGGCCACCATATCAGGGTGGAGGCCGTTTTCAGCCAAGAGCCGATAGATTGCCACCGAAGTTGTCAGAATAGCCGGCTGGGTATAACGGGTTTGGTTGAGTTTTTCTTCATCCTCATCAATCAAAGCCCGGACATCATACCCCAGCACCTGACTGGCTTCATCAAAGGTGGAGCGGACTGCTTCATACTGCTCGCAGAGGTCGTGCCCCATCCCTAAGTACTGTGCTCCCTGACCGGCAAATAGGAAAGCTGTTTTAGTCATTTCTGCTTACTCCTGCCCAACGTTTTGCTTCCTGCTGAATTTTCTCAGCTGCACCATAGTAAATATCCTTCAGAATTTCTTCGACTGTTTCTTCCTTGCTGACCAGACCGGCGATTTGTCCCGACATGACCGATCCGTTTTCCACATCGCCGCGGACAACCGCATTGGCCAGAGCACCGGCACCCAGATTATCAAAGACAGTCAGGTCTGGATTTTCCTGCTTGAAGGCTTCTTTTTCCGCCTTTTCAAAATCACGGGTCAGTTTGTTTCTAAGAGCCCGGACTGCATGGCCGAAATGCTGGGCAGAGATGGTGGTATCAATATCACGAGCCTTGAGAATCATGTCCTTATAATTTTGGTGGGCGTTGGATTCCTTGGCAACGACAAAGCGAGTCCCTACCTGCACAGCTTCTGCACCCAGCATGAAGCCAGCTGCTGCACCGCAGCCGTCAGCGATACCGCCGGCCGCAATGACCGGGATAGAGACAGCCTCGACAACCTGACGGACCAGAGACATCGTGGTCAGCTTCCCGATATGGCCGCCGGCTTCCATTCCCTCAGCAATAACCGCATCCGCACCAATCTTTTCCATCCGCTTGGCCAGAGCCACACTTGGCACAACCGGAATCACCGTGATGCCGGCTTCATGGAAACGGGTCATATACTTGCTTGGATTGCCGGCCCCAGTGGTCACGACCTTAACACCTTCTTCAATGACCAAATCCACAATGTCTTCCACAAAGGGAGACAGGAGCATGATATTGACACCGAAAGGACGGTCAGTCAGGGATTTGATTTTATCAATATTGGCCTTGACCACATCCTTAGGAGCGTTGCCGCCGCCGATAATTCCCAGACCGCCGGCCTTAGAGACAGCACCGGCCAAGTCACCGTCAGCGACCCAGGCCATCCCGCCTTGAAAAATAGGATAATGAATATTCAATAGTTCTGTAATACGTGTTTGCATAATACCTTCCTTTTACCATTGCTTAAGTAATAGCTTGATTCCAAACTACTACATGCTAGATGTATTTTCTATACTTTGACAGTCAAACTATTACCTAAACAAGAGAGAATATCTCTCGATACTCTCAGTGCCTTGTTTATTTAGTTTTTTCTTCTACGTAAGCAACCAAGTCACCAACTGTGTTCAAACCTTCTTCAGTTTCGATTTGGATGTCAAACGCATCTTCGATTTCTGAAATCACTTGGAACAAATCCAGTGAATCTGCTTCAAGATCATCGAAAGTAGACTCAAGTGTCACTTCTGATGGTTCTTTACCGAGTTCTTCAACGATAATTTCTTGTACTTTTTCAAATACTGCCATGGATAGACTCCTTTAAAAATAAAATATTTTTTATCATTGTGTTTCCACATGATTAACTAAATTGTAACAATAAGCGTGCCCCATGTCAAACCTCCACCGAAACCTGACATCAAAATTGTCTGATTTCCGTTCAGTTTGATCAGTCCTTGCTCCACACACTCAGATAATAAAATCGGGATACTGGCCGCACTGGTATTTCCATACTCCATCATATTGGCCGGAAATTTCTCCCTTGCCACCCCAAGCTTCTTGGCCATCTTATCCAAGATACGGATATTTGCCTGATGCAGCAGCAAAAAATCAATCTCTTCTGCTGTGACTGGGCTGTCCTCAATCGTCTGCTTGATAGACTGGGCAACATCACGGATGGTAAAGTCAAAGATTGCCCGACCCTCCATGGTCAGATACTGCTGGCTGGCTGTCTTATCAGAAAATGGTGAAGACAGACCGACCACACCTGACTGGAGTTTTTCTCCGCGGGAACCATCCGTAAACTGACTCTCAGCCCAAAAATGCTGACTGTCGGCCCTCTCCAGCAGAACCCCTCCGG
>NZ_KQ969393.1:0-3874 GCF_001578865.1 Streptococcus sp. DD11 | reverse complement strand
GCGATTAGCTTTTCAGCCGTTGATAGGGCAAAGACAAAGCCGCTGCAGGCCGCCGTCAGATCGAAGGCGAAAGCATTGACTGCTCCTACCTTGGCCTGTACTCGGGCCGCCACGGAAGGCATCATCGAATCCGGAGTAACCGTCGCAACAATGATAAAATCAATGGCATCCGCAGTCAGACCAGTCTTATCCAACAGCTGCTGCGCAACTTTGGCCGCTAAATCGCTGGTTGACTCATTGCGGGACAGGTGGCGTTTCTTAATCCCTGTACGGCTTGAAATCCACTCATCGCTGGTATCCATCACTTTGGCCAAATCGTCATTGGTGATGACCTGACTGGGAGCATAATGAGCCACTTGGCTAATTTTAGCATAGTTCATTATTTCAAATCCTCTAGGAAACTATATAAATTTTGCAGGCCCTTTTGCATCACCTGTCTCTCCTCAGAGCTCATCCCGTCAATCACCTGCATCACCATGCGATTGTGGAAGCGCTTATGAAGACGATACAAAAGCCGCCCATTCTTTGTCAAACTCAGATGCACTACACGGCGGTCAACCTCTGAACGGCGACGTTCAATATAGCCCTTGCGCTCCAGATTGTTCAAGCTGGTCGTGACAGTCCCCAGGGTCACCATCAGTTCCCTTGAAATATCACTGGGAGTTGCATTGGGGGTTGAGCCGATCACATCAATGGTATGCATTTCTTTGATAGAAACATCATTGAAACGGCTGCTTCGGAGGCTCGATTCTTCAATAACCAAGACGTTATTAAAAATCGAAGTTAAATAATCGTTTACTAATTGGAAATCCAAACTCTACACCTCCTTGAAAAATACTTTGACAATCAAATTTTATCAGATAGGACAGCATTTTGCAAGTCTTTTTGAAAAATATTTTGATTTTCAAATAATTTTCTATTGCTTTTGCACAAATATTAAAAGAACACGTCATTGAACACTATTTACCAGTAAAATTGGGCCGGCGCTTTTCAGAATAAGCCCGAACACCCTCCTTAAAATCTTCTGTGAATGCCAGAGATTTCTGCAGTTCCAGCTCCAGCTCGGCATATTCCTGCCAGCCGCTGAAAAGGCTCTTCCAGACCATTTTCTTCATAGCACTGTAAGAATTGGCCGAACCGCGCTTCAGCTTCTTGAGGAGCTGCTCTGTCGTTTTGGTCAGCTTTTCAGCTTCGCAGACCTTGTAGAGCAAGCCGTAATCAAGCGCCTTCTCTGCTGTCAGAGCCTCGCCGGTCATGACCAGATGGGTCGCCCGGGTCACACCGATAGCACGGGTCAGCAGATAGAGCCCCCCCGCATCAGGAGCCAGACCGACACCGACAAAGGCCTGAATAAAGCGGGATTTCTCCGTAGCAATACAGAAATCAGCAGCCACAACCATATTGGCCGCCGCTCCGGCGACTGGACCATCCACACTCATAATCACTGGTTTCAGCAGGCGTTTCATCGCAAATGAAATATCATTAACCAGCTCAGCTATTTTTACCAGTGATTGGACATCATCCTCACCGACTGCCCGCTGCATCTCTGCTAAGTCACCGCCGACAGAGAAGACCTTGCCATTGGCATTGATGACTAAAAATTTTACCGACTCGTCCTTATCCGCCAGCTCTATCGCTTCCAGTATTTCCTCGCACATGGGGATATTAAAACCATTGGAAACTTCCGGACGATTGAAAGTAATCGTTGCTACCTCGTCAGTCACATTGTAGAGAATACCCTTAAAAGCCATTCGAACTCCATTCCCGGCCGAACCACAGCAGCCGTTTTTGTTTTATGATTAAATAATTTGATAATCAAATTATAACTCATGACTTATTGTATCATAAAATTGAAGACAAAGAAAATAAAAATCATAAAAAATGAAATTATATTCGGATTTTGCTTAAAAAATCTCTGAAATCGTTCAAAAAAATGAAGTAGAATCCCGTTTGAAAAATTTTCAGAATTTTGTTATAATTTTCTAAATAAGAATGAGGAGCCACTATGAAAGTCGTAAAATTCGGCGGAAGTTCGCTTGCTTCTGCAACCCAGTTACAAAAAGTCCTAAATATCGTCAAGTCGGATAAAGAACGCCGCTTTGTCGTTGTCTCTGCTCCAGGAAAGCGGGATGGCAGCGATATGAAAGTGACCGATGCCCTGATACGGTATTACCGCGATTATCTGGCCGGAAACGATCTGGCTCCACATCAGCAGTGGATCATCCAGCGCTATTCAGATATCGTCACAGAGCTGGGACTCAAAGCCTCCGTTCTTGAGAGAATTTCAAAAAACATCCTCTCGCTGGCCAGCCTCCCTATTGATGACAATGAATTTCTCTATGACAGCTTTCTAGCTGCCGGTGAAGACAATAACGCCCGACTGATTGCAGCCTTTTTCAGCCAAAACGGCCTTCCTGCCCGCTATATCCATCCAAAGGAAGCTGGTCTTCTCGTTTCCAGCGAACCCGGCAATGCGCGCATCCTGCCATCCAGTTATGATAAAATCGAAGAATTAAACAATTCTGAGGAAGTTCTAGTTATCCCAGGCTTCTTTGGCGTTACCCGAGATGGGCAAATCTGCACCTTCTCACGAGGCGGATCCGACATCACCGGTTCCATTATTGCAGCAGGTGTCAAAGCAGATATATACGAAAACTTCACTGATGTTGACGGCATCTTTGCTGCCCACCCGGGAATTGTCCATAAACCCCACTCTATTTCCGAGCTGACCTATCGGGAGATGCGGGAATTGGCCTATGCCGGCTTTACCGTTTTGCACGATGAAGCCTTGCTTCCAGCCTATCGCGGCAAAATCCCTCTGGTTATCAAAAACACCAACAATCCCGACCATCCAGGAACAAGAATCGTCCATCAGCACAGCAGTGAACATCTCCCTGTTGTTGGAATTGCCGGAGATGCCGGCTTTGTCAGCATCAATATGTCCAAATATCTGATGAACCGGGAAATCGGCTTTGGTAGAAAAGTTCTGCAAATTCTTGAGGAACTCAATATCGGCTGGGAGCATATGCCGACAGGAATTGACGACCTTTCCATTATCCTGCGCGAACGGGAACTGACACCAATCAAAGAAGAAGAGATCCTTCGCCAGCTGCTCCAGAAAGCTGAGGTTGACCACGCCGAAATCGAGCATGACCTTTCTATTATCATGATTGTCGGCGAAAAAATGAAAAGCCGTATCGGGGTTACAGCAACTGCAACCAAGGCCCTGTCAGAAAACAAGATCAACATTCAGATGATGTCACAAGGTTCAAGCGAAGTCTCTATTATGTTCGTTGTCAATAAAGAACAGGAAAAAGCAGCTATCCGAGCCCTTTACCGTGCCTTTTTTGAACAAAAAACAGAAAAATAACGGACGAAGCTGGTTCAAAAATTCTGTTTTGAGTCAAGATTGCCTTAGCTGGCTAATGAGGCTGTAAACAACCGACTTTGTCGCTTCATTCGGATTGTTAGAAGCTGGACTAAGAAGACAAGGTTTTCTTCTTAGTCTAGCCCGGGCCATTGAGAGTGAAACAGACTCCCATGATGACTGCGTCTTTACGTACAGAGAGATGTCTCTTTTGGAAAAACTGAATAAACGGGTTTCTGTATCGCCTTGCTCTGGATCTGATAAAAAACATTTATAGTCATTTAGTCTGAAAACAGTATATTAAGGCATCAGTAACAGAGCTCATTCCCCGAAGGAATTCCGTGACTGCTTTTTGATTTTTGATGAGTATCAAACGCCAAAAACTTTAGAACAAGAAAAAAGAGGTAACTATAACCTCTTTTTTAATACTCCGCCAGTAGGACTCGAACCTACGACATCATGATTAACAGTCATGCGCTACTACCAACTGAGCTATGGCGGAAAAAA
>NZ_KQ969392.1:698222-699958 GCF_001578865.1 Streptococcus sp. DD11 | reverse complement strand
TTGGGTTATGTATTTTTAAATTTTTTATATAGGAAGCTGCTTAGCCCATGAGAACCCGTGCTAGGCAGAGAGGTATTGAAAGCTCTACTTTTAGATGAAAGGTAAAAGACCGATGGAAAGCGCCAAAAAGGCGGTGGGATAGACTCCCATGATGGCTGCGCCCTCATCCACAGAGGGATGGATCTTTTAGAAGATACTGTATAAAATTTTTAAAAATTTAGTTCCCTTCACTCTTTTGTTTCTAAGCTCAGGCTGAAAAGGTCTCCCAGACCTTTTCACTCCCAGCCCGCGAGGCTCTCACAGTCCGGGGGACTGGGAGAGGTTGGGGATAAGGAAAACAGAGTTTTCCTCAATGCAGGAATTTTTTGGAGTCTAAAAGACGAACAGTCTTGACACATCCTAACGGATGTTTCATCCATAACCTCAAAGCAATGCTTTTGCTGCTTCCTCCCAGAAGCTCTATCTATAACCTCAAAAGCTCCACTGGAGCTTTTGAGCAATCGGCTGCCGCGTCAAGAGTTTTTTATCAAAACAAAGCGAGACTGAAGGACTTTTTTCTCAGCCTCAGCTCTTATAGGATTGTGCTGTTCCGAAAGTCCTGCAGGTGCTCTTCTAAATCTCGAAGCATGGCTCTGCGGCCTTTAAAACGCTCATTCCCCAGCAGCCGCTGATAGTTTTCCTGCCCTTGAGCATCCAGTGTTTCTTTATAATGACCGATAGCTTCTCGGAATGCTACTAATTCATCCAGAAAAAGCTCTTTAGACTGGAGCCGATGACTGATGTCGCTCACTTCCTCATAGGGCTGCCGGTCCAGTCTGCGTTTCTGGCTTTCCTGTTTGCGGATGATATCATGGATATGGTTTCGGAATTTGGTTTTAAAGTAACGGTAGAGTTTGCTCTCATCTTCTTCAATCCCAGCTTCCTGCTGCAGCAATTCATATAGTACCAACATGCCTTCCTGCTCCCAGTCGCTCTTCTCCCATAGATGCACATAATAGTTTTTTTGGCATTTCCAGACAATCCACTTAACTTTATCATAGGTTTCTTTAAAGTCCATAGGGCCTCCTCAATTAATTGTTAAGAACAGTATAACGAAAAGATCTGTCTGAATGGAGGTCTGTCTCTCAAAAGACTGTTTTCAATCCTCTTCTGCCCCTCATCTGCCATTTTAGGTCAGTTCAGGCAATTTTTCAGTCATTTGAGGGAGAAAATATCAGGATTGTCCGAAAAACTACTCTATTTTTAACAATTCATTTAATGTGTTCGGTCCACAGCCATCGACTTCGCCGCCTCATTGCTAAAAAAAGTCTTTTTGTGCGCCTCTCAGAGAGCTGACGAAAGCTTCGTTTTCTTTATCTGCTAGCTCAAACAATCTAGCAGACTGCTTTGAGCAATCAGCTACCGCGTCAAGAATTTTTTACCAAAACAAAGCGAAACTGAAGGACTTTTGTCACAGCCTCTGTATAAATAGGGCAGCGAATGGAACTTACGCAAGGTAATGTCAGCTGTACTGGCTTTGCGGCTGATGCAAGCTTTGCTTGCCTTATCTGCAATCCGGAGCTGGGACAACTGTACCTAATTTCATCTATTTCTATCGTTTGATTGCAAGACGCAGTACGAGCTAAAAAAGTAATAACAGATAAACTAAATGACGGTAAATAAGAAAACACCTGGAAAGGCTGCTATCATAGCCTTTCCAGGTGTTTTTGTTAACTGAAAAAAGACTGAAGAGAAGG